>NZ_MDAG01000057.1:272071-405845 GCF_002876705.1 Enterovibrio norvegicus
AATGCTTTGAATGCTTTGAACGTTTTCATGGATTAACGAGGGTTAAACCATTGGCAGAGTGCGTCTAAGGTCAGTTGCACTGCAGGATGTTTTGCGTCTGATTTTCGGGTTAACACATGCCAAGTCAGAGGAAGGCCATTTTCTGTCAATGGCACGGCGGCGACGAGCTTCTGCGTTAACGAGCGAGTGATTGCCCATTTTGAAAGTATGCTGATCCCCAAATCAACCCCAATCATCTCCACAATCGCATCGGTCATTTCGACGGACTGAATGTGGCGAAGGCGAATACCTGAAGGCTTGATAAACCGTTCGTATTCAAACCCTGGCAATGCATCGAGACTGTAAGTGAGGTAATCCACGTCGGCGAGATCTTCTGCAATAATCCAAGGCTTATCGGCGAACGGATGTTGAGGATGCGTGACAAGAACCAGTTCATCGTCAATCAATGGGACAGAGGAAAAGGCAGAGTTATCGATATTCACTGGCGAAATCAATAAATCCGTTGCACCTGTTAGCAAGGTATTTTCTGCCTCTCGGGTCGCTGCCGCCACGAAGTCGACCTGCAATTTTTCTCGTTTCACGGGAAGAGAGGCCAAAAAACCGGGAACCCAATGATAAGCACTGTAGGCTGCGACGCCTATTCTCACGAAGTGACTGGCGTTTTGTGCCGTTTGCTCGAAGTCTTTTTCAGCGCGAGATAGCTCGGGCAATAGTAATTGTGCTGCCTGCACCAAGGATTGCCCTGCCGGTGTTGGCCGTAATCTGCGTCCCTCACGTTCAAAGATAGGGCTACCTAACCGCCGCTCTGCCTCAGCAAGGCGATGACTCAACGCAGACTGTGTGACGCCGATGGCGTCTGCAGCACGACCAAGACTGCCGTATTTCCCCACCGCTTCCAGAAGTTTCCAGTGCTTAATATCTAGTCGCATAACGTCCAACTGTTTACATGAGAGTTATTCATGCTTAACGCCTATATTTCATTAATTATATGACGGAAAAGCACCTATTATCCAATGAGAAACGGGAATGTCTGGACAGCGTTAAAGGGGTTATCGAATGGGTGTGGTTGTTATGATGGGAGCAGCCATTGGGTTTGGACTGAATCCATTGCTGTCTCAGTTACTGCTTCAGCAGGGATACTCGCCTGAAGTGGTCGCATTCTTTCGCTGTGGTATTCCAATGCTACTGGCGCTGCCGTATCTGGGGGCAATAAAAAATAATGCATCAGAATATGTCAGAAGCATGGTCATTGGCGTGTGCTCTGCCTTAGGAATGCTCGCATTTTTAGCGAGTTTTCAATGGGTTTCTCCCACCTCCGTCATCCTGATTTATTACACCTACCCCTTGTTTGCGATGTTGTTGAGTTGGCTGTTTTTTGGTCAAGCGCTCACGCGTAATCGCTTGATTGCGGCCTGTATCATTGGATTGGCGGTGTCATTGATGCAAGGGTCATTGGACGCCTCAAATACGCCATTCGGGTATGTGCTACTTTGTTTTGTCGCACCCGCTTCTTACGCACTCGTGATTAACTACCTTTCTCGTCCCATCCTCCCACTTCAGGTAGGCGAGCGAATGAGTGCCACATTAGCAGGTCATATGTTGGTGATTATCCCCGTCACCTGGTTTTCTCAACCGACACTTGTTATGCCCGAGACGTTTGAACAAAGCGGGCTTATTTTGGCAATCGGTGTCTTTGCGGCCGCAATACCTCAATACCTTTTCGTGAGAGGGACGCTACTGTTAGGTGGCGAGAGGGCCACCATGATCAGCACATTCGAGATCGTATTTGCATTGATGTTCAGCGTGGTTTTACTGGGGCAAAACCTAGAATACGTGGAGGTTGTCGCGTGTTTACTGATCGTGACCGCAGGTTTAATACGATTCGAGCCTGAGCCTTCAATGAAAAAGGCTCAAGCTCGAACAGTGGTGGGGTGATGTCTGGCGCGGTGTGTTTCAGCTGTGTTCGCCAAGCAAACCGCGCCTTGGACATGCTACGATTTCGAGTGTTGTAACGCTTTCTCCGCCAGCTTGTCCGTCAGCATGTGCATCTCTGGCAAGATGCGATGGATAAGATGAAGCTGCTGCAACACCATGCCCGCAGAACTGCTCTCTTCCTCGCGCCATTTACCGAGATGTTTCGCGAGTTCATCGTCATAACAAGATTGCACATCGCTTTCTTTAGACAGCTTCGCCACCAAGCAATCCAATTCTTTGTGTATGCCTCTGTGTGCTTTCGAGACCAGTTCGTGAATGCTGTCGTCATCCATTTGCATGCGGTGTGCGCCAAGCGCGGAGATATAACTCAACATCGCGTGGTTTAAGCACAAGAAGCGGAAACTCTCGTCAGTGGCTGTTTGGTATCGGCCGGGTTCAGCCAACATGTTACTGATGGCCGTCGTGAGTTGCGCGTCGTTATTGTGTGCTTCGCGGCGTGCAACGCGATAGGCCATGGTGTCGCGTTTTCCTATGCGGTACTGACCGATGATTTGTGCCAGATAATCGCGGTTCGCGGCCACTGCATCTTGCATGATCCCGCGTAGACGGTGAGCTTGCCAATCCGGCAGCACAAAGCGCACAGCGATGACCGACAGCAAACAGCCAATTAAGGTATCGCCCAAACGTGGCAACATGACGGCATATCCTTCGCCCAATTGGTTGAAACACATGAGTACCAACAACGTAATGAAGGTGGTTGCGGCGGCATAGTGTGTGGTTCTAAAGGCGAAGAACAACACGCCAAATAACACCATTAACACCAGTTGCCCCGTCGGATCGGGGAAAAGCGTAAGCAGGGGCAGGCCAATCAGTAAGCCGATCAAGGTACCTGAAACGCGCTCGGTGAGTTTGCTGCGCGTTGCGGAGTAATTGGCTTGGCAGACAAACAAGATGGTGAGCAAAATCCAATAGCCACGCGTCAGGTCAAGCGCTTGAATGATGCCGTAACCGACAGCCAACGAGAGGCTGAGACGCACAGCATGGCGGAACAACAGCGATTTCGGGGTCATCTGCGCCCAAATGCGCGAGATTTTGTCTCGCAAGCTATGCGCATCTGGGTCGGCAATCTCTTTGTCTTCGTCAGTTTGTGTGGCGTCAGGGTTACTGATGTTTGCTAGCTGGCGTTCAACCGTCGCAAGGTTACGGAACAGGTAATCCAGTTGGCTTAACAGGGCATTCCATTCCGGGTTGTTCTGTTCTTTCACGTAAATCAGCGATTCGTTTAACTCATCCAATGCTTTGATGCTTTCTTCGCCATGACGATAAGGGCGAGAAAGGGTCAAGCAGTGTGAGACTTCCAAGCAGGCTTTGGCTTGAAGACGCAGTAAACGCTGAAGGCGGAAAAGAATGTCACTGTGGAAGAACACGGTGGCGAGATCTTGATAGCGATAGTGCGATGAGTTTGCACGTTCGTGAATGTCTTGCGCCAGAATATAAATCTTCAATAGTTGGCGACTGCTGTCGTTCAAACGTCCGCGTCGAACACGATTCAGTAGCGAAGCCTTTGCTGCATTGAGCGCGTTCACCACATGGCGGTTTTGGTCAGCATCCGTTAAGCGCAACGCCTGAGGATTTACATCTCGACTCGGATGGAACATGTCTGATTTTTGGTCGAGGTATTTCCCTAGGGTTTTGAACAGCGCAGCAAGACTTTGTTGAACGGGCTGCATGGGCCACAACATCAACCACACCAGCGAAATCACGCCATACCAAGCAGCCCCAGCTAACAACATGGCAGGTTGGAACCACAAGTTCACGGATTCGTGTGCACCAAGCATGGTGTAAACCGCCGTGAGCAAGGAAGCAAAGGCGATGCTGGCGTAACGCGGACCTATCGCCCCAAGCATGGTAAATCCAAACGTGGACGAGATTAAGCCAACCGTGAACAACAAGGGATAGTCGAAAAGGAGTTCAATCGAGAAAGTTGCAATGGCAAAACACACGAGCGTGGTGATGAGCGCTGAGAATCGACCTGCAAGGTTGTCGTCGGTTTCTGCCAACGCGGAAGCGATGATACCGAGCACCAAAGGCGTAATGGCCTCCGTTGCGCCAAACCACCAACATGGCAGTGCAACGCCAACCAGTGCGATGAACACACGCACGCTGTAATTGATGCGACTGTTTGCCCAGTATTCTCGAAGAGTTAAAGAGGATCGTTTAGAAATCATACGAACAGAGATAAGCCTCGAATGCAGGTAAGATAACAGATTAGAAAGGGCATCCAAGTGGCGAGATCAAAAAGGGTCGGCATTTTCAGTCCCATTCCTGCACATCGCGCGCTTTTGCTGACAATTCATACAAGTATCGTTGCACAAGTCGGCTTTCCGCAAAGGATATCGATGAGTTGGTGCCCATTCCTTGGTATTCTGAGTCACTATAGAAAACAACGAAATAAAGCGATAGACGCACTCCGATGAAATTATCCGCGAGCCGATTGGCGCAATGGTTTGTACAAGGCGATCACTACAGCATCCGTTTGGATGAATCCCGTCTAGTGTTCGAATCCAAACACATCACTGAAACTGTGCCATTTTCAATTTGGGATGGTCAGTGCCGCATTTCCCGTGGCTTATGGTGGGGGAAATTGACGGTGATTGTGTCGCCAGCGGACCGTCCTGCGCAAACTCTCACTGTGTATGGATTGCCATGGCGTGAACTGCAAGCGTTCGCAGAGCAGCTCACGGGAGAATACCAAGTCTGGTTAGCGGGTCAGCAGAAGCGCTTTATGTTGGTGGAGCACGAGTTATTTGCGCTTCGCGATATCTTGGCCGATCACCAAGGGTATTTGCGTGATGCAGATTTAACAGCATGGCGCGAAAAGGCAGACGCTGTGTTTGAAGCCCATACCCTGCATCCTCAAGTCTTCTCTGTTGCAAACCCAGCGCTGTATCAAGCGGTTTATGGTTGGATTCAAAATGGCGATGCCAAGCGCATGGCGAGAAACCAACAATGGCAAACTAACGAGCGCGAACGTTGGTCTGCATGGTTTGATGGGGCAGAGTCGTCGCCTTTGAATGCATCGCAGCGAGATGCTGTGTTAATGGACGACAACCACAATTTACTCCTCGCGGGGGCAGGTTCAGGGAAAACCAGCGTGCTCATGGCGAGAACACGTTACCTTGTTATGGGTGAACAAACGACGCCTGAACGTATTCTAATGCTGGCGTTCGGTAAGAAAGCCAGCGAGGAAATGAAGACGCGATTGCAGGCACACCAACTGACGAAAGTGAATGTGTCTACTTTCCACAGCTTTGCCACGAAAATCATTAAAGAGGCAACAGGGCAAGCCCCCGTGATGGCTGACCTTGCGACGGACGAAGAGAGCAAGTTGAGCTGGATGACATTGTGGTTGGCGAAAAACTTAGCCAATCCAACAGTAGAGAAACGTTGGCAGAAACACCTGACGCAGTGGAAAGTGTCTGGCTTGAGTGCAGACCGCCCATTGGTTGAGCAAGCCCATGAACCCAAACTGCACAAATGGCTGTGGCGACAACTGGACTTACTTCAACAGCAAACCTTGTCTCAGACTGCGATAAAGCAACGCATTCAAGCTTTGCAGCCGAACACGACAGAACGCGAAGGTGACACGACGCTCACTGAGTTGGATTCAACGAACAACAACATGGTTGCCAAAGCGTTGAGCGAATTGGCCTTGGTTTGGCCTTTGGTTCGGGACTATCGCCAGCATTTAACGCAGAACAAAACACTCGATTTTAATGGTTTGATCATTGAAGCCACGAAAATCCTTTCCAAGAAAAACGCCACGCTCGCGTCGCATTATGACCACGTGATGGTGGATGAGTATCAAGATATTTCGCCGTCACGCTTGGCACTGCTTGAGGCTGTGTGTGGCGGTAAACGAGACCGATCTCCGTCGTTGTTTGCGGTGGGTGATGATTGGCAGGCGATATACCGATTTGCAGGTTCAGACGTGAGCTTAACCACGGATTTTCTAGCCCGCTTTCCAAAAGGCGAAATTCGGTACCTTGATACGACTTATCGTTTCAACTCCATGCTGGGCGATGTCGCAAATCGATTCGTTCAAGTGAACCCAACACAGCTTTCAAAACCGCTCAACAGTCACCGACTGCAGAAGAAAAAGGCCGTTACCTTGCTGCCTACTGAGAGTATTGCGGCAGCCCTAGACAAACTGGCGTCGTCACAAGGCGAGAAAACCGCAAGTGTGCTCATCATTGGGCGTAACAATGCCAATAAGCCAGCGGATTTGGGCCAATGGCAATCTTCTTATTCCTCGCTAGACATCAGTTATGTCACCGCTCATGCCAGTAAGGGGTTGGAAGCAGACTACACCTTCATTGTGGATGTAAATGAAAACGTCTTCCCCGCAAGATCTTATGCAGAGGGTCTTGAAGGGGCATTGTTGCACATGGAAGAAGGGGTAGAGCATGCAGAAGAACGCCGATTGTTCTATGTCGCGCTGACGCGAGCTAAGCATCAATGTTGGGTATGTTGTGAGCCTGAAACGGCTTCAGTGTTCGTGAAGGAGTTGTGGCAGGGCGATTATCCTGTT
The DNA here is from genome assembly GCF_002876705.1 of Enterovibrio norvegicus. Lineage (GTDB taxonomy): Bacteria > Pseudomonadota > Gammaproteobacteria > Enterobacterales > Vibrionaceae > Enterovibrio > Enterovibrio norvegicus_B. Next base: position 278,598 of record NZ_MDAG01000057.1, read on the forward strand.
TCGTCTTCCATTACTAAAAAGCAACTTATGGCGAGCTGAACGTGATTAGCTATTGCTGGCTTGAACACCGCAGCGCAGCATGGTGGCTTGTCCTGAGTCATCACTGACCATGAGGTGGAATCGAAATGCCAATGCGTCATTGAAGATTTGCTTTTTGGGATGACTGAGCGCATTGCCCATGAGACTTCCAAAGGTTTTGAAGGCGTGCGCTGAGCTTTGCCCTGACACTGCAACGCCCAATGTGGCGCAAATCGCCAAATTGTCGATTATAGAAGTGCGCATCGCGTCTTCGTCATCATCAATGACGGCAAGGAGGGCGAACGTGTCTTCGTTGTTGATCCAAATCTCCCCGCTATCGATGACCAGCTTTTCACCCTCTTGCATGGGCTGCCATTCATTTTGATAGCCCAGCATTTCTAAGTTTGCTTTGGTTTCGCCCGCGCTGGGGTAGCTTTGAGCATGAAGCGGCGCTCCCCAAAATAGGGTGAGCGATATCAAGAGAGACGCTGGGAAAAGCGTCTGAAATCTATTCAATAGGGTTGAGTACTCTGAGGATTGCATATGTTCCATTGTAGTCATTGATGCTTAGATCGTGAATAACATGGACTGCTTCACCTTGAACTCTGAAAAGAAAAGTCACCGTACTTTGCATAACCTGCTTGTATAAAAAGTGAAGCAAACGCACAATTCACAATAAATCGAATACTGTGCGGTTTTTCACCAAAGATCTTATTTTAAAAGGCAATTTTGCATCAGGAAGCCCTAATATTTCTTGTTATATCACATTGAATTAATGTGATCTTTTGCCTATATATAAATAAAGACATTAATGATGCTGTGAGTTTTTTATCTGTAATGGGTAATTCTATGTGTAAAAAACATGGACAGTTTTTCAATATGTGGTCGATAAAAAGGCACAGACACATACAGCAACCCATATTTTAGGTCGTGGATCCGGCGAGGAATAAACAAGTATGAATTCGACATCTGCGAAAAAGCCGCCGGCAAAAACCAGAGAAAAAGTGGTCATGGGCTTACAAGCCATGGACTTTATTCAACATGGTACGGAAGCCTCACTAGAAATAGTGACCCCTCTGGGTCAACGATTGAACTTCAAATCTAACTTCATTGGCTTCGATGATCAGCAACATATCTTCTTTACCATGCCGAAGCTGTCTAAAGGTGATTACGAAATGTTTTTCACCCAAGGCTTTAATGTCGATATTGAAGGTGTATCAGAGCAGGGTGAAGGGGCGTTGGTGCGATTTCGTACGCGTATCGAGCATGTGATTTATCGTCCCGTATCTTTGATTGTTTTTCCTGTGCCACAGCAAGCTAAATTGGTGCTATTGAGAAACGAAATTCGTTATGACTTACGTCTTCCTGGCGATATTCAACTTTCTAATCGTAAACTGCGCGTTATCTTAACGGATGTGTCTTCTGGCGGGTGTGGGTTTGCCTATGATGCGATCTCTCCTGAATTTGATGTTGACCAGAAGATTGTGCTTGAAGTCATCAACAGCACCACGCAGGACACCTATGCGCTGAGTGGGGCGGTGAAAAACGGACGTACAAAGCGTGGTAAACAGACATATGGCATGGTTTTCGATGAACCTGGCAAGGCAAACTGCCGCCGTTTGCTTTCAACCCTGATTTACGACGGCACGAAATACGTGTTCAAGAACCCGAAGAAAGACCAAGCACCGGGCGGAAAATCGTAACCAAGGTATTGGCTTTTCATTTACGCCGAGTCATGAAAAAAGCACCGAGGAATCGGTGCTTTTTTATTGCCGGATCGGGAGGTTTTACTCTCTGAAAACGAGCAGCAAATTGAGCGCGTCGCCGGGGTTGATTTCAGTGGACGGGTCGTCGTCGAAAAAGCGGTTAAAACCGTCTAGCCGTGGGTCATTGTTGCTGAGCTTGTGAAACCCCATGCTCCAATCTTTAAACTGACGTTCGACCAGCGATTTCCGCATCATTTCTACGATGCCGTAGTGGCGATGATCCCTACAGATCTTTTCAAACAGTGACGAGACAATGTGCTCGTCACCTTCGATGGCTTGAATAAAGTCACCATCTTTGTAGAGCAACATTCCTGTGATGCCAAGCGCTTCGTTATTACTGCGAATATCACAAAGCATAGTGTTAAGTTCGGATTCGGTAAAAGGGCGTTCTGCACTGCTGATATAAACAATTTGCTGTAGGTTGTTGCTCATTGTTTGCTCCAAGATTTATCCCTAAGCAACCTCTTAACGCGGGTTCGACGAGAACGTCATAGTCGGCAGAAGATTACTGCGGATACGCCCTCGTTAAAGTATGTATTATATTTAAGAATTTGCATTTGAGCGAGGCGATTTATTTGCGTCCTCAACATATAACACCTTGCTGATGATGTGATGTCTGTTAAGGAAATCTAACCAACGAACCTGATGATGCTGGAGCTTATCACCCGGTCCTTTCACTTCGATAAATTGGCAGGTATTTCCTTTCACCATGAAAAGATCAGGATGCCCAGCTCGATTAGATTTTGGGTCAAACAATATGCGTTCAAAACACGCCACGAGTTGAGGCGGTGTCAAACTCAACAACGCTGCCGTGATCTGTTCTTTGTCGATATAACCCCAGACAACCCAATCATTCGCCAATCCATATTTCTGCTCAAACGTTGCGAGTCGTTGCTTGACGCTTTCCTCTTGGGTTTGTTGTGCCAAGGCAATTAACCGCTCTTCAATGGCGGATTGTCGCGCAGCATAAAACTCAGAAGAAAACATGTCGCGAGGGGAACGCTGAAAAGGGTTTAAAAATGCCCCCGAAACAGGGCTGAAAATGATGTCCCAAAACGTCAAACCAAAGAGTGCATTCAGCAATAGGTTCTCACTGAACCACACAGTCCATCCTTGTTCGGTGAAATGCGCCGCACTGGCGACTTCCACGCGAGCATCCAAAGGCAACGAAAGGTGAAGCGCTTCATAGAGGTGTTCTGTGGCGACAGGGCAATCAAAATCGGTTTTCTTTGCCAGTTGTTTTGCAATACGCGCAGCCACGTCTTTTTCATCTTCATTGAAGGGGTTGGCGAGCATGTTGCTGACCCATTCACAGACGCGTGACCAATCGGCTTGCTTCATCGCGATACGTGCTTGGCGTTCCCTTGACGGCGGAAGAGACGATTGTGAGAAGAGCAACATGGCCTCTTCGATGTTTCCAGCGCGCTCTTGTTCTCTGGCCAGTTGGTTGATCAGTCGCTGTCGTTTTCGTTCGAGTGGTGGCCACGCTGTTGTAAATGGCAGTGCTTTTGGCAGTTCAAGAAGGGCATGTTTGTCTTTTTTTTCCAACAATTGCCAATATTGCTCAGAAAGATAGGACAAATCTAACCAGTCTTTCATTTGGTCTCTACTTGTAAACAACCTTACCTCCGCAGTAAGTGATACGCTTTCGAACCGCTGAATACCTAGGTCACTTAAAACAAACTGACTGAGGTCTTGTCGCGCGTTACCAAAATACAAAAGTAAGAAAATTGGCATCACGTCGAGCCGAACGTGTAAGCACGAAAATGTCAGTGGCTCGGCGGTGGGAGAGTGGGTTGCAATCTCTTCGATGAGGTCAGCTTTCTTACTTTTTTTGTCCAGCGGTAATACATCGAAATGACTCAAAAGCTCAGGCTTTGTTAACAGTGAACAAAGAACATCAAAAGGAGGTGTGCGCTCAATATCAATGAATGTTGCTTCAGCGAGAGAAGAGATGGCATGCGGCAGGTTGTCGATTTCTGGGTAATTGAGTTTGTCTTCACGAAACCAATGCCCTTTTCGGGAAAGAAATCGCACCAATAAGCATTGTGCATTCGTGGGTAAATCATGAAATGCCGTTATCCAGTCACCTTCTTCTTGCGTAAGAAGATCCCCGTAACGGAGGGTTACGGTGTCGATGATAGAAGCAAAATTAGCAAGGTAATAATGCGGTGGGAGATCTGGAAAAACAGCGGTATCGGTCATTGTAGTGAACGGTTGGGAATACGAATGTTTGATTATGACTGCCTCTTGGTGATGTCACAAACGGACGTGGCTAGGAATGAGAATAATAAAGGACACGTTTACGGTGAGAATGCTGAAACTGTTAATCGGGCTAGGGGTTATGTTTTCTGCATTTGTAGGGGCGGAACCAGCAAAAAATTCAATCAACAGTACGTTGCCAATCAAGGCGGCAGATTGTTTGGTGGTGGACAAAGACAAACATATCTTAATGATCGAAGAAGCCATCAGCGGTAAGTTTTCGATACCCGGTGGTTCAATCATTGGCGATGAATCGCCAGAGGTGGCGGCAAAACGAGAAACATTCGAAGAAACAGGGCTAGACGTCAATGTGGGGAAGCAAATTGCACGTACCTATAACTCTGTCCTATTTGCATGTGAGCTGGCGACGCCAGCGAATTACTACATGGATCAAAATGGTCAACGTATTGTGATGGTTTGGACCGCACCACACTTCGGGAAAGAAGTGACGCGAGTGCTGCTCAAACCGGACAATAAAGCCATGCGAAGCAATTACCGCTTTCCTGAACACAAGTGGCAATTTCCGAATTGGGTACCAGAAGTGACGCCAAGCGCGTTTGTGTTTTCTCCCGGTGAAATTGGCACATTGATCCCTTTCTATGAATCCCAATTGATCATGCTGCAAGAGTGGCACAATACGATTTCAAACAATGGACTGACGCTGTTTCTGTCCAAAATCGTCATCCTGATCGGTTGTGTGTTTTCACCGATTTTCTTTCTGCTCACTTTGCCATTAATACGAAGCTATCATGGCCATCGTGCGTTGCTGATTTATGGTGCAGGTATGCTCACCATGGCGACGTTTACCTTGATTCTGAGTACAGTCATTGTGGTGCCTCGTCCTTACTTTATCGACCCTGTATTCGGCGTGCATAACACCTTGGGTTACACCTTACCGAGTACCATGGTGACATTGACGACCATGCTGTTTGGCTGGGTTTGGATGACGTCAAAAACCGCTGAAAAACAGCGGAAATACCGTTGGCTGATCGCCGTGTGTGGCGCGGTGTCGATTCTGTTTGTCAGTCTCAAAGTCTTACTGCTGGGTGAACATTACCCAACAGATGTTTTGGTTGGCATTGCACTGGGTGTTGCGGGTACATTTGGACTTCACCATGTGAGAAAGTGGCGATTCACAGACAGGCGCTACGTGTTAATTTCAGCACGCTTTTGGATTGCAGCGTTTGCGGTTACAGCGGTCATTGGCGGAGCAATTCACAAGCCACACATCATTTATCTGTCAGCGATCTGTCTTGGCGTGTATAGCGCTCTGATGTGGTTAAAATTCTTCCCTATCTATGTGTCACCCATTAAGCGGCATGTTCAGTTGACGTTTTTTTCGCTTCTTTCAATGGGCGTACTCGCGATTGTGGGCGTTGATCATTGGCTTACTGCGAGGTATGCCGTGAATACCGTGATTGTGGCGGTGCATTGCGGGGCGTTATGGTCAATCGCGGTGTGGCTGTTGGTGGTGGCTCCTCGGGTGTTACCCAACGTATTGAAAATCTGATTGTCGTCTTGATGGATGCATCTCCCAACGATATGCATCGCCAAACATCTTGAATAAGCGGTTGAAAATACACTGGCTGAAATGAAAGCTTTGTGTTTTCAGCCGCTTTTAGGTTGAATCGAGGAGGAAATCCGCTTTGAAGCCGCCCTTGGCTGTTGTAAAGTTATGCGCAGTTAAATAATCCGCATACTGCCAGTTACCGTAAGGATCAACGGTGCAATTTCTGGCTTCAGGGAGCAAGATGTTACCAGTACTCAATCATCAACATACGCTTGACCCAGTTGTTGGTCGCTATCTTGATAAGCTAAAAGAGCTGGGTTTCCAAGGTGAAACCGAAACCTTCTATGCGAGTCGCCTCGCTGTCGCAACAGACAACTCTGTTTACCAGATGTTGCCTCAAGCCGTCATTTTCCCAACGTCTACACAAGATTTAACCCTTGTCGGTAAAGCCTCTTTAAACGGCGATTTTGATGCTATTCGATTCTCTGCTCGTGGGGGCGGTACAGGCACCAACGGTCAATCACTCACGCAACATGTCGTGGTGGATGTTTCCCGCCACATGCAGAAAGTGCTTGAAGTTAACCCTGAGGAAGGCTGGGTACGTGTTCAAGCCGGTGTCGTGAAAGACGCGCTCAATGATGCACTTCGCCCACATGGCTTTTTCTTTTCTCCGGATTTGTCGACCAGCAACCGTGCAACGGTCGGCGGCATGGTGAACACCGATGCGTCGGGCCAAGGCTCGTTGCGTTACGGTAAAACCTCTGACCACGTTCTGGCATTGAAAGCCATACTCGCAGATGGCTCTGAGCTTGATACCGAATCGCTTCAATATGATGCTGTGCAAGCAAATGAACGCCAAGATTATGCAGGACATGCACTGCGCGAAGTATCGCGGATCTGCCGAGAAAATCGCGCGGATATCGACGCGAAATTCCCGCCGCTGAACCGTTTCTTGACGGGCTATGATCTGAAAAATGCCTATCAACCTGAACACGACACGTTTGATATCGCACGCGTATTGTGTGGTGCAGAAGGCTCGCTGGGTTTTATTTCGGAAGCCAAGCTGAATATCACGCCAATTCCCAAAGCACGCACCTTATTGAACGTCAAATACGACAGCTTTGATTCTGCATTGCGCAGCGCACCTGTAATGGTGGAAGCCAATGCGTTGTCGGTAGAAACCGTTGATTCACGCGTACTGAATTTAGCGCGTGAAGACATTGTCTGGAACACGGTCAAAGATCTGTTGACCGATGTGCCGGGTAAAGACATGCAGGGCATCAACATTGTTGAGTTTGCGGGCAACGATGTCGATGAGATCGAGGCACAAGTTACATCACTTTGTGCACGATTGGATGTGCTGGTCGAAGCCGGTGATCAAGGCGTGATTGGGTATCAAGTCTGTAACGATTTGGCGTCTATCAACAAAATTTACAACATGCGCAAAAAAGCCGTTGGCCTTCTTGGCGCGGCGAAAGGCGCAGCAAAACCTGTCGCGTTTACTGAAGACACCTGTGTGCCGCCAGAAAACCTCGCTGACTTCATTGTCGAGTTCCGTGCGCTGCTGGACAGCCATAACCTAAACTATGGCATGTTTGGTCATGTGGATGCAGGTGTGCTCCATGTGCGTCCAGCCCTTGATTTGTGCGACCCCGAACAAGAACTTCTGATGAAGACAATTTCTGATCAAGTGGTTGCGCTGGTGGCGAAATACGGCGGCTTGATGTGGGGCGAGCACGGAAAAGGATTCCGTTCTGAGTACGGCCCTGACTTCTTCGGGGAAGCGTTGTTCAACGAGCTGCGCAAAGTCAAAGCGGCGTTCGATCCGCATAACCGCATGAACCCGGGCAAGATTTGTACGCCGTTTGAAAGTTCTGATGAATTGGTGAAAGTGGACGGCGAAAAACGCGGTGCCTTTGACCGACAAATCCCGATTCAAGTGCGTGATAGTTTCCGCCAAGCGATGGAATGTAACGGTAACGGATTGTGCTTTAACTACGACACCAGTTCTCCTATGTGTCCGTCGATGAAGATCAGTTATGACCGTCGCCACTCGCCAAAAGGCCGTGCAGGCATTGTGCGTGAATGGTTGCGACTGTTGGCAGAACAAGGTGTTGATCCCTTGGTGCTTGAAAAAGAGTTGATGGACAAGACGCCGTCGATTCGTCAAATTTTCGATCGCTTCAAAAACACCTGGATGGCGAAGAAAGACGACTACGATTTCTCCCATGAAGTGATGGAAGCAATGAACGGCTGTTTGGCGTGTAAAGCCTGCGCAACCCAATGTCCGATTAAAGTGGATGTGCCAAGTTTCCGCTCGCGCTTTATTAACCTGTATTACAGCCGTTATCAGCGTCCCGCAAAAGATTACCTCGTTGCTAACATCGAAACCATGTTGCCTTGGATGGCGAAAGCGCCTGTATTGATCAACGCGATGACCCAGCCTAAATGGGCGAAAGCCGCAACGAAGGCAACCATTGGCTATGTCGATACGCCAGCGCTGTCCGTGCCGACCTTGATGGAATCATTGGATGGGCATCATGCCACCAAATTCGATTTGCAGTGGTTACAGGCGTTGAGTGAATCAGAGCGTGCTCGTTATGTACTGATCGTGCAAGACCCCTTCACCAGTTTCTATGAAGCGGATGTGATTCGTGATTTGGTGAGCTTGATTGAAAAGTTAGGTAAAAAACCCATGCTTTTGCCGTTCAAGCCGAACGGAAAAGCACAGCACATTAAAGGCTTTTTGAAAAAGTTCGCGAAAACAGCGACGAATACGGCGGCGTTTCTTAATCAAGTCGCCGATCTTGGTGTGCCGATGCTGGGAGTCGATCCGGCATTGGTGTTGTGCTATCGCGATGAGTACAACGAAATCTTGGGTGACAAACGTGGTGACTACCAAGTGCTCACTGCTCACGAATGGCTGATTGAAGAAATCAATCATCAGCCGACCAAAGCGCAAGCAGACACGGATGCGTGGTATTTGTTTGCTCATTGTACTGAGAAAACCAAGATGCCAAACGCGGAAGCAGAGTGGGGCAAGATTTTTGCGCACTTTGGCGGAAAAATGGAAGCGGTCGCTGTCGGTTGTTGTGGCATGGCGGGCACTTACGGGCATGAAGCTGACAAGCTGGAAAACTCAAAAGGTATTTACGGTTTGAGCTGGCAGCCACGTCTTGAGTCTTTACCGCCAACACGCACCATGGCAACGGGATATTCATGCCGCAGCCAAGTGAAGCGTTTTGAGCATCATAAAATGCTTCATCCTGTACAGGTATTACTCAAACTGGTGTAAGCCATTTTGTGATTTGTTCGATATCACAATGTTTGTTGAATAGCATAAAGGGGCGTTTGCCCCTTTTCTTTTTCTCACCAATCAGCCTCTTCTCACACCAAACACGTAAAACGTCACAATTTTACGTACCGTCGCAATTGTAGAGCGGGGTGATCTCTGCGAACTGATAGGCTTAGCAGTAACCCTTATACCTAAACACACTCTTACTGAGTAAGTTCTTTGAGGTTGGTTGGGTATGCCTTTTTAGAAAGGAGTCTGTCGTTATGTCTTCACTTCAGCCACATATTACGTTTCATGGCATGTGTCGAGACGCGCTTCAATTTTACACGGATGCGCTTGGCGGTAAGATTGTCACGCTAAGCACTTTTGATGAGTCTCCCGTCGAATTTCCTTCTCATTTTCTTAATCGTGTTATGCATGCAGAATTTGTTTCTCCCGAGCTTTCTTTCCTCGCCTCAGACGGTCTAGATGACTCATTAGCTCAAGGGTCTGGTGATATTGCATTTCATGTCAGTTTTACAGAGCAGAGGCGTCAAGACGTGATTTTTTCAGCATTGTCAGACCAAGGGCAGATCATCATGCCGTTGGACTATACGTTTTGGGGGGTAAGGTTCGGGATGGTTACAGATAAGTTCGGTGTACGTTGGATGTTAAGTTGTTCTGCAGAGAATCCAGAAGATTAAAAGGCCTCTGAAACCAAGCAATGAAGCAAGCAAGGTGTCAGAGGCCATAAAGTTAGAGGCATTAGAATCAGGATTCTTGAAGCCTGATTCGCAGCAATATTAATCTTCGTTAGGGCTTAACCAGCGATAAATGACACCAGCAAGAACAGCGCCAATCAGTGGTGCGACCCAGAACAGCCAAAGCTGTGAAAGTGCCCAGTCACCAACGAACAGGGCAGGGCCTGTGCTTCGTGCTGGATTTACAGAGGTGTTGGTCACAGGGATGCTGATGAGGTGAATCAGTGTGAGTGATAAACCAATTGCGAGACCAGCAAAACCAGGACTAGACAGTTTGTGCGTCGCACCAAGAATGACAATCAAGAACATAAACGTCATCAAGACTTCGGTGATAAAGCTCGACGTTAAATCGTAGCCGCCTGGTGAGTGTTCGCCGTAACCATTTGACGCAAGTCCACCCGCTAAATCAAACCCTGGCTGACCACTAGCAATCATGTAAACGGCGTATGCACCGGCAATACCGCCTGCAACCTGAATCACGATGTATGGCAAGAGTTCGCTGGTTGGGAAACGACCGCCAGCCCATAGGCCAACAGAGACGGCAGGGTTTAAGTGGCAACCAGAAATATGGCCAATGGCATAGGCCATTGTGACAACGGTTAAACCGAATGCCAGCGCGACACCTAAGTACCCAATACCTACGTCGGGTACTCCAGCTGCTAATACAGCACTACCGCAGCCTCCCAGAACTAACCAAAACGTACCGATAAATTCGGCAGTTAATTTTTTCAACATAACAAAGCGTCCTTTTCACATCGCCTCGTATTGGCGAATTGTTTTAATGCAAAAGTATGGAGTAGGAGTTGTTCCTGTACTGCGCTTTAAACGTAGCACATTGTATGGCTTTGTCCGCTTTGTTGGATTGACCCACCCAAAGCGACAAGCGTTTAAACGACTTCAACTATTCGGAAAGGGTCACATGCATCTTGGAAAGCTGATGGGGCGTGTGGTGGATGTTTCGAAGGGAACTGGGGGACTGAGCTCGGAATAACTTGGATTTAGAAGGTATACTCTATTGAAAATCAAATCGTTGCCTTGACTAAGGCGTTAAGCAATGATCACTACGTAACGCCAAAGCGAGGCTTGTAAATGATTAAGATTGTTTTCATTGTTGGTTTGATACTCGTTGGACTTCTGGCAGCAAAATTTGTGGATGAAAAAATGCAAAAGAAGATTGCCATCGTGTTCGTTGCCCTTGTGGCTGTTGCTGTTCTTAGCCTTGTCGTTTCCGAACTCATTCGCTAGCAATGCCCGCTTAAAAGCAAAAAATAGTCATGTACAGATAAACAAAAAGCGAACCATTCGGTTCGCTTTTTTCGTTTCTATACCGCAAAGAAAGCGGGATGACGGTTAGCGTGCGGTTTGACGGCTACGCTGTCCAGCAGGACGTTTCTTACCGCCCCCTGCAGGCTTGGCTGCAAATGGCTTACCGCCGCCTTGCTTCTGTCCATTTCCAGCAGTATTGCCAGAAGTTGGGCGCTTACCGTTGCTTGGTTTTCCGCCATTGCTCGGTTTATTACCGTTGCTTGGGCTTTGACCATTGGTAGGGCGACCACCCGCAGGTTTACCATCAGCGGTTTTACGCTGTGGTTTGCGAATATCAGGCTGATTAGGGTGTTTTGTTGCGAAGCGTTTCGCACCGTGACGGCCAGAACCGCGACGTTGCGCGAATGTTTGTTCTGCTTCTGTACCCGGTTGCGGGATCAAGCAGCCCGGACGATCACCGATAAGATGCTTTTTACCCATGTTGGTCAGCGCTTCACGGATCATCGGCCAGTTGGCTGGATCGTGATAGCGAAGCAGGGCTTTATGCAGACGACGCTGAAGTTCGCCTTTTGCAACAAACAACTCTTCGCGTTTCTTGTATTTCACGCGCTTGAGTGGGTTCGTTTCAGAGTGGTACATCGCTGTCGCATTACACATCGGTGATGGGTAGAAGTTCTGTACTTGGTCACACTGGAAGTCGTTCTGTTTCAACCATAATGCGAGATTCAGCATGTCATCATCTGTACAGCCAGGGTGCGCCGCAATGAAATAAGGAATCAGATACTGTTTCTTACCGGCTTCTTTGGTGTACTTATCGAACATTTCTTTGAAACGGTCATAAGTCCCCATGCCCGGCTTCATCATCAGATCCAGTGTGCCTTTCTCTGTGTGTTCAGGGGCAATTTTCAGGTAACCACCAACGTGGTGCGTCACAAGCTCTTTCACGTACTCTGGCGATTCAATCGCAAGGTCGTAGCGAACGCCTGATGCAATTACCACTTTCTTCACGCCTTTGGTTTCACGTGCTGCGCGGTAAAGGTCAATGGTGTGCTGGTGGTCTGTGTTGAGTTTTTCACAGATTTTAGGGAACACGCACGATGGGCGACGGCAGTTTCTTTCTGCTTTCGGGTCAGAACAGCCTAAGCGATACATGTTGGCTGTTGGGCCACCCAAATCTGAGATGACACCTGTGTAACCTGGCACTTTCTCGCGAATGTCTTCTAATTCATTCAGGATGGATTCCTGAGAACGGTTTTGGATGATACGACCTTCGTGTTCGGTAATAGAACAGAAAGAACAACCACCAAAACAGCCTCGCATGATGTTGACCGATGTTTTGATCATTTCATACGCAGGGATTTTCGCGTTGCCGTATTTCGGGTGAGGAACACGAGCATAAGGAAGACCAAACACGTAATCCATTTCATCTGTTGTGAGAGGAATTGGCGGCGTGTTTACCCAAAGCTCGCGGTCACCGTGTTTTTGAGCCAGCGCGCGTGCTGAATACGGGTTGTTTTCTAAGTGCATCACACGGCTTGCATGCGCGTATAGGATGCGGTCGTTCAGCAGTTTCTCGAAAGAAGGCAGACGCACATAACTGTTTTCAGCATCGTGACGAGCGGGGCGTACCATTACTGGCTTCGCAACGTCTTCTTTCGCTGCGTCTTTTGACGTTTCACACGCTGTTTCCACAACATACGGGTTAGACATCACCATGGCTTTGCCTGGTTTGTCGATGCGTGTGCTGTCTATTTCTGACATTTCTTCCGGTGCCGCTTTTAACATCACTGCCGTACCAGGAATGCGGATCATGGTTTTGATGTCTTCGCCGCGAGAGAGGCGGTGTGCGACATCGACCAATGCACGTTCTGCGTTACCGAATAGCAAAATGTCGGCTTTTGCGTCAGACAGTACTGAACGGCGAACCTTATCAGACCAATAGTCGTAGTGCGCGAGACGACGAAGGCTGGCTTCAATACCGCCTATAACAATCGCAGAATCTTTATAGGCTTCACGGCAGCGTTGCGAGTATACCAATACCGCACGGTCTGGGCGCATGCCGCCTTTGTTGTCTGGTGTGTATGCATCATCGTGGCGTGGTTTGCGGTCAGCCGTGTAGCGGTTGATCATGGAATCCATGTTGCCAGCAGTGATACCGAAAAAGAGGTTAGGTTGCCCTAACGCCATGAAGGCATCTTTATTCTGCCATTCAGGTTGCGCAATGATACCTACTCTGAAGCCTTGTGCTTCGAGTACACGACCAATAACAGCCATACCAAAACTTGGGTGATCGACATAGGCATCACCCGTGACAATGATGATGTCACAGCTGTCCCAACCAAGCATGTCCATTTCTTCACGGCTGGTAGGAAGGAATGGCGCAGCGCCGAAGCACTCAGCCCAGTATTTTGGGTAATCGTAAATAGGAGTAACAGAATTGCGCATTTTTTGACCTCTTTCTCGCAAGGCGGCAATTATAGCGACTTGAAGGGGTGAGAGCCAGCGAGATTAAACCCGCACTTTTACAAGGTTTTTAGAGAATTTGTTTGTCGGCTGCCATAGCAGAGCATCTTGCGGTTTTTAACCCCAAATAAAAGCACGGTGAAGCACAAAAAGTGAAGGAGGTTTATCGATTTCATTGGAGGGAAAAAATGGAGAAACAGATAACGCAGAACAATACTCCGACGGATATATATTCATGCATTGGCATATTAATTTTTAATGAGAACTATCAAGTCTTATTAAATAGACATGAAATCAAACTTAATGTCTTTCTATCTTGACTTAACTCTTTAAAGTTTTAATTATTAATGTAACAACACTATCAATAACGAAACATAGCATTGAATGCGAGTCGTATATGAGCAGTCAGTGTAAAATATTCCAACGGAGGGAATCTATGGACAAGCAATACAACCAAGCGGTCGATGTGTTAGCACAATTGAGAGTCGGTGATGCAATCAGCGATGCGCTAAGAGCTGATGCGAAAGAAGTGGCAAAAGAGGTGTTTGAAAAACGCTGCCAACATTACGACCTCAATGAGATCGATGAAATGCTCCATAGTGAAGCAGTATGCACGACACTCAGGAATACATGGACCGACATGATATGTGATGTTTGGCATAGCTGACTGCTACTACCCGCGTATTGTCACCTGCAATACCGTCAGTGTTGTAGGTGGCATGTTTAAAGCAATTTTCCGATCCTCAGATCAAAATCGTACTGCCTTTTAGCCATTAGAACGGCAATCTTTTCTGACCTTCAATTTCATCCAATCTTGCTTCATGCCCCAGGATGGCATCGGCTTGCTCTGCCGGTGTGGTGAGTTTTCTCAGTGCAGCGTCTAGCATGACATCAAGCGTATCAACGGTTTTTGCACGTCGAAAAAATATAAGCCAATCCGTTCGGTTGGTTGGTTGTGTTGTTGACATAGTTGACCCAAAAATTTTTTAAGATGTATTTAATGATGCTTTGAAGAGCACCTTGTTTTAAAAATAGTCGAGAGCGCACTATTGTGCATATTTCGACTACTTAAATTGAAATGTATAGAAACGACATTGCCATGATGACAACTGAAAATAGCGCAATGCAGTAAATACTATCACTGATGTTTTATTGCGCTCAATTTAGGAATAGACCCAATAGGGTGGGGAAACTTTCAGAACATACCCTAGGGCACTATGTATCTTAAAGCAACAATGGTGCGTTAAGGCAGCAAAGCCACTCCAAGAAAACAAAGCTACTCCAATGAAACAAAGCTACGCGAGGGCAGCAAAGGTGCTCTGGGATAACAAAAGTACTTAGGGACATCAATGATGCCCCAGAGCAACAATGGCTTAACGTTAGAATCTGAAGTTGACGCCCGCTGAAGCAAGGTATTGGCGCGAATCATAGAAATCGATATTGGATTCGGTATTGTTGTACCCCGCGAGAACCACCAAAGATAGTGGGTGGATCTCAAACAAATGTGCGTATTCGTACGCTAGGAAAACCCCGTATTTGCTGTCTTCGCGTGGCTGTCCAAACACCGGATGGGCAGCGTCATACTCGCTGTATTGATAGCTACCAGTTAGCACGATTCTATTTCTTCCCGCGAAGCTGAAATATGTCAACTCGCCGCCATACGCTTGGTAAGACATGGCTTGACCATCAGCATCATGGTTAAAGTAAATCAGAGAAGGTGTAACACCTAATCCACGCCCCAGAAATTGGCGATAGCTGACTTTGGAATAAAACGTGTCACCGCTGCGTTGAAGTGACTCTTGTGCTGATTGCGACAACCCCAATGCTTGACCACTTTGTTCATTGTCGATGTCCGTTTCTGCGTAAGCAACATCAACCGACAATGGAGACCCACCAATAGACGAGACTTGAAAGCGATAGGCATTACCGGATTTTTCTGTTTCGGTGCGTGGGGAGTTTGTTATAAAGGGGTCAGCCCAAATGTCTTCGTTTACTAGCGTGGGCAAGTAAGACGCAGTGATCGTAGTGCCCGAGCCAAATTGCTGCTTGTAGCCAGCTTCAAGTGCGATAGTACCGATAGCAATATCTTCGCGAGACGTACCTACAAAGAGTTGCTTATCCAGACCGCTGCCAAAGGTAAATGCAAGCTTGCCCAATGCGCCGAAAATGGCATCTGTTTCTCGACCACCGTTGCTGTTTAGTTCACCATTTTTGGTTTCTTCGCCGCTTGTTGAAAGGTTCGAATCTGTTGAAACGACACCACCCAATACTGAAATTTCTCCGCTCAATCCACCGTGGTCAGCAAGCTGTGCTTGAGCAAAAAACGGTGCTATAGCCAAGCCAATTAAGGTGTATTTGTTTGTTTTCATTTTAAAGTCCCTGTATGCGCGGCACGTTGTTATTTGCTTAAATGCCACTGCCAATTTCTATCCAGAATGGCAGGCGTTTCTTTTGTCTCATAAATTAAACGTAGTGGCAGAGTTTTCATCATATCAGAGCTTTATTGCGATGTGTTTAACGAAGAGATAAAAATGTTGCATATACGTTATTCAATACAATCATTTTATGGCCATTAGTTTTGTCAGTACGTCTATTTTGTTATTTGAAAGCTGTCGATAGTCGAAATAGGGACAAATCAGAATGGGCAATGTTGGGTGCTTAGCAAATTCGTTGTTTATCCAAACACACGAGCCCGACAGTCCCAGTTTGTGTGCGTGAGTTCTCCCAGCAATAATATGTATGGCAAGGTGTTTGGGATCACTGTGTTGTGTTTGAGCTAAACGTAACGGATCAGCATGACCAAAGTGCAGCGCTGTGTTTGATTCTGCCTGAAGAAGCGCTTGATCTCTGAATGCTTGCCACGTTTTGTATCCATGCAGATAGAAAGGGCTGCTTTGTGGCAAGGCAAACATCAATTTCGCGTAAACATTGAATACCTTTCTCCAACCATTTCCTCCTGCTTCGCCCAACGTTTTGATATGCCCCTTTTGAAGAGACGTATAAAGGGGGAGGTCGTCAGCGTGACCAAACAAGCTTTCAACCGGTGGCGCTTTTTCTACATAAACATGGACGTGTGCATTGGCGTTACCAAAGGCGAATGAGGTCATGATGTACCTATTTGTTTTGTTGTATGAAATCGATGAAAGCGCGATCAGCAAGAGAGAGATACCCGTGCTTACGCCATGCCATGGCGATATCAAGAATAACAGGCTCTTCAAAGGGAATAGGGACGAGGCTTGGCTCGTATTCGGTCACCATTTCAAGCAACGCCGTTATCGCGAAACCGTGCCTGACAATATTTAGAATCATCGCCAATAGGTTCGTTTCAAAAGAGAGGTGCGGTGTGATTTTTCGTTCCACACAAATGCGATCGATGAATTCACGGTGAAAATACCCCTTCTTGAACATCACCAGCTCTTCCTTAAAGAAATCATCAAATGACATGGATTTCACATCGGCAAGCGGGTGATCTTTACTCGTGACAGCCACCATTTGCGAGGAGATTAAATGCGTGGTTTCGAGTGCTGCGGGAACATCCTGACTGTGGATGACGCCAATATCCAGTTCGCCATCCAATAACATCTGGCGAATAGATTGCGTGCCAGCTTCCACGACAATCAAAGTGAGATCGGGGTATTTACTTTTGAATCCCATAAGCAGAGAGGGGAAGAAATACGACCCCAGCATACCAGGAACGCCTACGCGAACTTCCCCTTTTTGAAGACCACGTAACTCTGCCATTTCAGTACTCGCATCCTCGACGTGCTGAAGAATGCGATACGCATGGGGCAACAACACTTCGCCTTCATGTGTGAGGTGAACTTGCCGTTCATTTCTATCAAAAAGCGGCAGGCCAACGCTGGCCTCCAGTTTCTTTATCGCAATGCTCAATGCAGGTTGTGCGATATGAAGCGTTGACGCGGCTTTGGTAAAACTGCGGTGTTCTGCAACGCTGATGAAATAGCGAAGTTGACGTAAATCCATGCTCACTTTCCTTCAAGTGCTCTCGTTAACGAAGGGATTCCTTGGCTATTAATAAAAGATCTTACTTTGATAAATTTAATATACTTCATTTATTGATGCTGTATTGCTACTTTCAATTTACCTTGTGAAACAAACTGCGCGTAACACCATGATTGAACTGAATAGTCCTGCCTATCGAAAAGCCACATTTGCTCTCTCGTTTGGGTCATTTCTGGTGTTTTGCAACCTTTACCTTTTCCAGCCCATGTTGCCAGTGTTTGCTAATACGTTTGACGTTACCGCCACCAAAGTGAATTGGCTGCTCGCGGCATCGACCTTGGGTTTGTCTGTGAGCTTGCTTCCGTGGGCGATGCTTTCTGAAAAAATAGGCCGTCGCGACGTCATGCTAACCAGCTTGGTGCTCATCCCTTTGGCCAGTATTGCCTCTCTTTGGGCTGAATCATTTTGGACCTTGGTAATACTTCGCGGCTTAATGGGCATTGCGCTGGCGGGTTACGCCGCGGTTGCGGTGGCTTACATTGCAGAAGAATTCAGCCCAATGGCGCTTGTGATGGCTGTGGGCGGATATATCAGTGCGAACTCAATTGGCGGTATCAGCGGGCGCTTGGCGGGAGGCTTTTTGTCTGATGCCTTTGGTTGGCACGGCGCGGTTGTCGGAATGACGGTCTTTACTGTTCTTGGGATCGGCTTTGTTTATGCCTTGCTTCCTCCTCAACAACACTTTTCTGCATCCAATACGTCATTTCGAGCGCAGTTCTCGACCATTCGTTCACACCTGACCAATCCTTTGTTGCTTCTTGCCATGATGATAGGCGGAATTAACTTCGCGATTTTCGTGAACATTTATTCCGTGACCGCGTTTCGCTTAGTGGATACACCTTTCAATCTTCCTGTGAGCTTGGTTTCAACCATTTTTATTTGTTATCTGGCTGGGACGTTAACATCAAAACTGAGCGGACGATGGGCGAATCGACATTCCGTGTTTAGTGGGTTGCTACTGGGTACTGGCATCACAATGCTTGGCGTGCTGGTAGCAAGTGTTGATGCCATCAGCATGGTCATTGTCGGACTGTTAATTGTTGGTGGGGGTGCCTTCTTTACCCATTCCCTTGCTTACGGATGGGTAAGTCGAAAAGCGCAGCAGGGTAAGGCGACAGCGACAGCCTTGTATCTCGTTCATTATTACGTTGGTGGCAGTTTAGGAGGCTTCTATCTTATTGGTTGCTGGGAGCATGGGAGATGGCCGCTCGTTACGCTAGGGGCCATGTCGTTGGCGGCGTTGAATGTGTTGTTGATTCATTTACTGGGTGTTCGCGAAAAAACACAAACCCCCAGTGGTGTTGAACCTACGATCGTAAAGTGAGTTCCCAAACTATTAGAGTATCAGCTCGCGAATTCTATCCAAGGGCGTCGGCAATTGTCTTTGCTTTCTTTGGCCTTCGCATCGAAGACAAGCGCGCAGTTACGGCCTTTGTCTTTGGCGCGATAGAGTGCTGCGTCCGCTTTTTCGAGTAACGTTGAAAAATCATCATCAAACGATTCGCTGGTAGCAATGCCTATCGATGTGGTGATGTTGATTGGCGACGCTAAACCTTCCACGGCAATGTCTAAGTCTTGGATATTTTGCATGATTCGGTTTGCCACGTATTTTGCGTTGGTCGTGCTGCAATGTGGCAGAAACAGAATGAATTCCTCTCCGCCGAAACGTCCAAAAATATCTGACTTTCTCAATGTCTGTTGCACAGAATCTGAAAAGGCTTTGAGTACCACATCACCAGCAAAGTGACCGTATCTGTCATTCACGCGTTTAAACCGATCAAGATCCATGATGAGGACGGAATACGGACGCGATTTAAAGCGTGTATTTTCAAAATCGCGCTTAGCAAGTGTCAGCAGCATGCGTTTGTTATACACACCTGTCAGCGGATCAAGCGTGGCGTGTCGGTATAAACGAAGCATCATATGGACTTTGGACGTTTGTGCCCAAATCACCATCAGTCCCACCACGGTTTGTAGCCAGTAAATGGCCATTTCCTCGAGTTTAAAAAGCGCACCGCTTGATGCATCAACATGAAGTTGAACGGCAGCGGTGAAAGCCATAAAGCTCAGAGATTCACGAATAGTCAGTGGAAAGATCGCTAACAACACAATATGCACAAAGGGCAGTAACGTATAAAAGTACGTTGTACTTGTGACGGAGTGTTGGTAGTCGAGCGTGCTATTTGCGAACAAATAAAAGCAATTTACAGAAACGACAAAGGCAGCAATAGCGAGCCTTCCTGCGGGAAGTGTGCCGTGTTTTGATGCTTTTTGGCCGATGATGAAAACCGTGAATGCGAGAATGACACGCAATGTCACTATAGAGTGGGATTGAATACCAAGGAGGTATACATCAACGGGTATCCAAGCGAGCGTTAAAAACGCCCAAACATAACACAAGGCGGAGATTCTAGGACTGAGATAGGTCGCACGAGTGGTGCTAAAGCTGGTTGCATGCTGCTTTGCGCTCCATAGCTCCAACCAAATAAAAGATAAGCGTTTATACGATAACTCCATGTCTTCGTAGCCTTGTGCTCATTGTGTTTAAATTCTCACCCAAAAGACGGGTAACTCTCCACCGATTTTTTGAAGTGCGTTCATGAACGCTGTCTAGATATATCATTAATTGCATATAAAAATGAGTGCATACAAGTTAATCATCTATTTTTGTGAGGTTATCTATGTTGTTGCACCTATTTGGCGAGCACATATAATTGCTCTCAAGATTCTGATAGGTAGAAACATATGTACGACGTAATAAGCACCGTGGTCATGGCTGGATTGTTGGGTGCTCAATTAGTGCTGACACTTGTGTTGTTGAAAGGGGATATTTGCCCAGGACAACGTGGCCGTTTGCACAAAGCATTTTGGTTTCTGGTGGCGGGTTGGGCCATTGTGACGCCATTTTCTTCTTTCTCTGCATTGCCATTCATCGCGCTGGGTATTTTTTCGCTTAGATCTAAATCAGGGAAAACACGCCAATCAGGGCCAATTCCTGTGCTGCATTTAGCGAACGGCTTTGCTGTGCTTGCGGTATTGATGGCAGCGGTGGAGCAGGGGCTGACAACTGGCCTGTTGATGCTTTCTCAGGTACTGCTGGTGGGTGCGGTAACCGCGCACTACTTGTTGGTTAAAGCCCGCTCGCGTTTACAAGCATTTCACCGAATCCTTCCTGTGGTCGGTATTTTTGCCGCCATGATGATGGCGTTGATGTTGGCGGTTTCAAGCGCCATGTTACCGGATCAAGAATCGGCGGCTTTGGTTTCTACCATACTGACCAGTCTTGGCCTTGTGTTGTTAGGCGTGTGTATTTGGGCGATGCATTTGATGCGTCAAACCCCCCCTCATGTTGCTCAACTTGGCGTTGCTTTTTGCGTGCTATTAAGTGCGTCAACCATCGCGATTGCACCGTTCATGTAATGGCCAAATAGCGCGATTGTAACAGGATTAATAAAAGGCACAGATAGTGCCTTTTTTCATGCCCGCTGATCGCCCATATGACCCTGACGCTCTACACTTTAGGGCAGAACGTTGTTGCTAAATGTTAGAAGCTAAATGTTAGAAATACGCGACCAAGCGAACGCGAACCTTGTTCGGTTTTTTGCGAATTTGTCAGGAGAGAAAGTATGGCAATCCATCATCTTGAAAAGCTCGAAGCACCTATCGTATATGGCATTGTGAATGAGAAGCTGCGCTTGGAATGTGGCAGTTTAGATGCCCTGATAGTGAAGTACGATCTTGATGCAAATGAACTGCAGCACCGTCTCGATGAAATGGGGTGTTACTACGACGCGGATGTGAACCAGCTACGTCAAAAGTAGCTGGGTTTGGTTGCGCATACTGCGCTCCGACGTGTGGCTTAGACCTTCTTAATGCCGATCAAATGGGTATGGCACTGCGTTCTTGCAGTCGCAAAAAATGCCGTTAAATAAGGACGAGATGCTTCTTGGCTTCTCACGGCCGCGTACAAACGACGCCACAATCCTTTCCCTAGCGGTCTATCAACCACCAATCCTTGACGAGAAAACTCGCTGATCGCCCAATTTGGTAGGGCTGCAACCCCTAGTCCTGCTGTGACCATCTGAATAAGCATTAACGTATTGTCGGCAGATTTGAACTGAGCAGGCTCGATACCTGCAGGTTGTAAGAAGTGCTTAATTACGTCCATACGTTGTCGTTGAACGGGGTAGGTGAGAAGCGTTTCGTTCGCCAAATCTTCTGGCGAGATGCTTTTCTTGTTCGCCAATGGGTGTGTGTCCGCCAGTACCAAGCGCATTTCGAAATCAAACAAGGCTTCGTAATGAATCTCACTGCGCTGAGCGATATCAGACGTGATGACCACATCCAGTTCACCCCCTGCAAGCGCGGGCAAGGGTTCGAAGCCGAAACCTGAAGAGAAATCTAACGTCACCAATGGCCAACTGACTTTGTACTCTTTCAACGCAGGCATGAGCCATTGAAAGCAAGAGTGGCATTCAATCGCCATGTGCAGTCGACCTTGGGCGTCTTCTTTCAGCGCAGCCAAATCTGTTTCTGCACGTGCCAGTCGAGGTAACACATCATCAGCCAGTGCTAATAACACCTGTCCTTCCGCTGTAAAACGTACGGGACGTGTTTTTCTCAAGAACAAGGGGGATCCAATACGCACCTCTAAGTCTTTGAGTTGATGAGAGAGTGCGGATTGGGTCAAACACAACTGCGTTGCAGTGGAAGTGAGTGATCCTGTATCTCTTAACACTGACAAGGTGCGTAAATGTTTAACTTCAATCATGAAATTTTCTCAACATCCTTTTGAGTAACTTGAGTTCGCTTTAAGGACTTTAATCAATCGAGGTGGGCATGTAAACATCTGGACGGCTAAAAAAAAGCGGATAATGCCCAAGACACACATTCTTGCGCACCTGTACATCGGGAACAAACGCGGTTAAAGCAGCAGAAATACTGCACGAAAACGTCGCATAGCTGACAATAATCGGTCACTAAAAATACCGTAAGAGACATTATCCTTTGAGGGTGTTTTTGTTGCTACTACGTTACTTCTCACTAGTGTTCAATTAAATGAATACAAGCAGTTAAAACACCTTTGGCTGGCGATTTTACGATTTATGCACAACAATTACTTAACACATTTTGCTGGTGGGGTAGGCAATGGCAAAGAAGATGATGGCATCAACGTTAATAACAGTCTTTATTGGGCTGTTTTTCTCGTTCCTTGCCGCCATGTCTTTGCAGCGTTCCGAACAACAAGCCGTCGAGCATGAAATACAAAAAGATGTTGAGAATGCAGCGCTGTCACTTGGCAGAGAACTAAACATCGGCATTGAATTGCTCTACGCACTTCGTAACCAAGTTGCATTGAGCGAAGAAATCAACGAAGACGCCTTCGTTGCATTTGCCGACAGTGTGATGGACCGACACCCCAATATCCGTTCGATGGAATGGGCTGAATATTTGGTTGAGAAAAATCGCGATCTTTATGAAGCAGAGGCAGCACTTGAGTTCGCTTTATTTGAGATTGTAGAGCTCAGCGCGAATGGTCAGTTGGTAAAGGCCGCCTCGCGCAGTCAGTATTTTCCCGTCAGATACGTCACTCCTTATGAAGAAAACCAAAATGTCATGGGGTTTGATTTAGCCTCACGCCCGTCAATGAAAGATGCGCTTGAAATGAGTTGGTATCGTGGCGTGCCCATTGCGACGCCTGCCATTCGATTAAAGCGAGAATTTGAAGATCACAGCGGCTTCTTGATGCTGCTGCCTGTCTTTATCGGTAACCCTGAGACACAAACAGACAGGGAAGCGGCGTTACGCGGATTCCTTGTTGCCCTGTTCGACGTGCAAGATATTTTTGATATCGCTATCAGTAATACCGTTAATGAGGACATTAATCTGGAACTCATCGACAAAGGTTTGAATGAACAAAGTGACGTGATTTTTGAGAGCGTCGTGGACTTGGCTGAACCGCCTGTGATGAAACTGGGTTATACATCCAAGCCGATCTACTTTGCAGGCCGAGAATGGGTGTTGCGCGGTACGCCAACCGTTGATTACGTAAAAGCGCGCATGAGTATTTACCCTTACATGATATTCGTTGTCGGCATGATCATTTTCTCGTTGCTGGCGTACTTGCAGTATGTGTTACAACACCGAGCATTGAGCATACAAAAGCGTGTGGATGCAAAGACGAGAGAATTAAGAGACGCGAATAAGAAACTCGAAAAAATGTCGAAATCTGATGGGCTGACAGGTCGATATAACCGCGACTATTTCGATGAGTGTGTCGATGCGGAAGTGAAGCGTTCGCAACGCGATCGCATGGCAATGAGCATGCTCATTGTAGAGATCGATCATATGTCTGCGTATAACGAGAAACATGGTCGTGTGGGCGGGGACAAAGTGATTCGCCTCGTGAGCCAAGCACTGGCAGACAAATTAAAACGTCCAGGTGACTTACTTGCACGCTATGGGGGTGAGTCTTTTGCCATTCTTTTACCCAACACCAAAGATGGCGCACCGATCGCGCAGCTGTGTTTTGATGCACTGAAGGTATTAAAGTTGCCTTTCGACAAAGAAGCGGGGGATGACATTATTACCGTGTCTATCGGTGGCGTAACCGTGTTGAAGTCAGAAGAGATTGATCCTGCCAAATTCATGGCGTACGCAGAAATTGCGTTGAACAAAGCCATTGCTGAGGGGCGAGACCAAACGCATTGGATCTATTCCCCAGAAGACAATCAGCCTCACGTAGGAGGCTGATTGTTCGTTACTGACGCATCATTTGCATGTGCAAATGGACTAGCTGAAAATCAGTTAGTGCCTTGAGTCAGCTGGAAACGTAGCGTGTGGTCGCTGTTTTTCAGTACTAGGTGTTGTTTACCTAGTTCCACTGAGCTCCAGTTACCCAATACGTTCGACATAACACCTTCAAGAGCCATCGCAGGCTCAGGACACGCCATCATGGTTGTTGCCATTTTGTCGATTCGGAACTGGTGGCCTTTCAATTCAGCTTGGCCAAAGTAACGGTTACAACCGCCGTGACCGTTAGCAGCGAATGCTTCGCCAATTTCTAGGTTTGGCGCTGCAAAGCCTTCTGGAAGATCCAGCGCTTTACCGTCAACACTTTCTAGCACCCAGTTATGGTTCTGCATGTTATCAACGGTAACGTCCATTGATGATCCTTGGCCTGAGCTAGCAGCACAGCCAGCCAAAATTGCTGGCGCGAATAGCATTGCGATTGCGGTTTTTTTCATTATCAACTCCAGATAGAAAACTGAATCAGCTTCGATAGAGACAGTCTAGTCAAGGCTTGGTTCAACACCTGAGCGATCAACTGGACGTTTACTGACTTTCGCCATTATTCCGATTATTGCGACGTAAGCAAGTCAGGAAAGTGTCAAAACCCTAATAATTATGTGAATACTGTCGATGTAATGAACAATTGGCGGATATTATTCGGACAGAAACAAAAAAGCCCCCAAATTCAGGGGGCAAGGGTTAATACCATCGCTTTGTTGTCGTTATAGTAAGAAGACGGTCAAATTGAGTGAAAAGTCACTGTCTTTAACCTACCGGCGTCGCCATTACGCTGAGCTAGCGTTAGATAAAACTACCATTAGGCAAAGCCACCGTTAGCCAACATCACCGATAGCCAATATCACCGTTAGCCAAAGTCACCATTGACGTAACCCAGAGTTCGATGATCGGTTGGGTTCATGAAAATGTGTTCAGTGTCGTTGTGCTCAACCAGCTCACCCATGAGGAAGAAAGCTGTGCGGTCTGAAATGCGTCGTGCTTGTTGCATTGAGTGGGTCACGATGACGATGGTGAAGTCCTTTTTTAAGGTCTCCATTAAGTCTTCAATTTTCTTGGTCGCAATCGGGTCAAGTGCCGACGTTGGTTCATCCATCAAGATAACGTCAGGTTCCATGGCGATCGTACGTGCAATACACAGACGCTGTTGCTGACCGCCAGACAGACCAAAGGCATTCGACTTCAATCGGTCTTTCACTTCATCCCATAGTGCCGAACTACGAAGGCTTTTCTCTACCACCTCATCGAGGTGCTTTCTGTCACTGATGCCTTGAGCACGTAAGCCATATGCCACGTTTTCATAAATGCTCATTGGGAAAGGGTTCGCCTTTTGAAACACCATACCGACTTTAATGCGAAGGTTGGCAACGTCGATGTTGCCATACACGTCTTCAGCATCCATTTCGACTAGGCCATCAATTTTTACGCCTGCAATCAAATCGTTCATGCGGTTCAAGCAGCGCAGTAGGGTGGATTTACCACACCCTGATGGACCAATGAGCGCCGTTACTTTCTTGTGAGGAATCGGCAAGTTGATGTTTTTCAGTGCGTGGGTGTCGCCATCGTTGTAATACAGGTTCAGGTTTTCAATGTTGAATTTGTTCATGTTCTTAATCCTCGGGCTCAGTAAGTGGCTTTGCTGAATCTGCTTGCAATCAGTTTTGTCAGCATATTGATGAGTAGCACGACAACAATCAGTACGGTGGCGGTGGCGTACGCCTGATGCCATTCGTGAACCGTGTAGAGCTCCTGAGTTAATTTATATAGATGGACAGTTAATGTTCTGCCTGAGTCGAGCAGGCTATCTGGAATGCGCGCGACCATACCAGCAGTGAGGAAAACCGGGGCGGATTCGCCAATCACACGACCAACGCTCAAGATGATGGACGTAACAATCCCTGGCATCGCACTTGGGAGAATTAGCTTCCAAATGGTGTAGATCTTTGAAGACCCCAAGGCATATGAGCCTTCTCGGTAGGTATTTGGAACCGCAATCAGCGCTTCCTCTGTGGTACGGATAATGACGGGAAGTATCAAAATACTCAGTGTTAACGCGCCAGAGAGAATGGAGAAGCCTAACCCCAGTACTGCTACAAAGAAGGTCATACCGAACAAACCAAAGATAATGGACGGAATGCCCGCCAGTGATTCCGTGCAGAAGCGAATCACCTTTACCAGTTTGCTGCCGACCTTTGCGTATTCGGTCAAATAGATCGCCGTCATGATGCCAATGGGTGCCGCGATAGATATGGACGCAAGTACCATGTAAATGGTTGATACGATCATCGGCCAAATGCCCGATTCTTCGCCAATGCGGGTGTAGTCACTGGTGATAAAAGACCAGTTCACATACTGCAAACCATTACTCAAGATGTACCAAATAATCCAGAACAGGAAACCGACAGTCATCGCGGCAGCTGTCCATACAATGGCAAGTGCCACTTTGTCTTTTAGGTGGCGAATGCGCGCGTTTTGTTTGCTGACGTTTTGTAAAATAGACATCGTCATTACCTCGCTTTTTCGCGATTAAGATAAAGCAGTGAAGCATTCAATATCATGATGAAAACAAGCAGCACGATACCTGTGGCGTAGAGTGCACTGGCGTGAATCCCTGATGCATAAGACATTTCCAGAGCAATGTTTGCTGTAAGCGTGCGCGCTGAATCTAAAATGCCTTCTGGCATGGCGGGCGCGTTCCCCATCACCATGATGATCGCCATGGTTTCACCCAACGCACGTGCGATACCCAGAATGACACCTGTCATGATCCCTGAGCGCGCTGCGGGTATGAGCAACTTAAATGTGGTGAACATGTGTGATGCACCCAGCGCGAGAGAACCTTCTTTGTAGGTTTTAGGCACAGCGCGAAGTGACGTTTCAGACACGGCAATGACCGTAGGGAGAATCATGATGGCAAGCACCACGATACCGGCTAACAAGGTGTTTCCCGCTGGTACGTTAAACACGTCCTGAATCAATGGCACGATGATCACGAGGCCAAAAAAGCCATAAACCACGGAAGGAATGCCTGCCAATAGTTCGACTGCAGGACGGATAATGTTTGCTAGCCACTTAGGGGCAATCTCTGCAATGAAGACGGCAGTTAAGACGGCAATCGGCACGCCCAGTGCGACAGCACCCAACGTGGATGCCAGAGATGCCACAATCATTGGCGAAATACCGTATAGGGCCGGGGGTAGCCATTCTGACCCTGTAACGATGCCTGTAATGCCTGCTTCTTGAATCGCAGGGATGCCTTCAAGAAAAATAAAGTAGCCAATGGTGGCCAGTGAAAGCACGCCGATAACGGCTGCTGCTAGGAATAAAGAACGAAAGATGGCTTCTCGCCAATCTCGGCCTTTACGGCGACCGAGCTTGCTGGTGTATTGCTTAGGCGCTTGTTCGGCTGCGATGGTCATGGAAACTCCAGATGTCATGCACTGACAGTGTGGATGTATAGTAAAGCGGCCTGACAAAATGTGTCAGGCCAAGGTATTTGGGTTTATTGTGCTGACACGTAGCCTTCGTTCATCACGATTTTTTGACCGTCTACAGAGACAACCCAATCAAGGAACTTTTCAGCAGCTGGTGAAGGTTTGCCATCTTTACTAAGAACCAAGAATGGTCGTGCGACAGGGTAATCACCTGATGCAACGCTTTGCTCGGTTGGGGTTACGCCATCGATTTTGATGGCCTTCAGCGATTCGTCGATGGACCCTAAAGAGATGTAGCCGATAGCAAATGGGTTGTTAGCTACGATGGTTTTGACCACACCGTTACCATTGCCAACTTGTGCGCGTTGGGAGATAGCAGACACTGTTATGCCGTTCACTTTGCGCTTTAGATTCATGATGTCTTCGAATGCACCACGTGTGCCTGATGCAGTGTCACGCGTAACAACGACAACGGGTTTGTTTTCGCCACCCACTTCAGACCAATTCTTCACTTCGCCACGGTAAATCTTGGCAATTTGTTCAATGGAAAGGTCGTTAAGCGCGTTACTGTTGTTGATGACAACGGCAATGCCGTCACGTGCAATCACAGTTTCTTTTAGCGAAGATTCTTTTTCTGAGTCTTTCAAATCACGTGAAGACATCCCGAACATGGACGTACCATTCTTCGCCGCTTTTACGCCAGCAGAAGACCCAGTGCCTTGTACTTCGATGAAGGTGCTGTTGTTTTGTGCTTGGTACGTTTCGGCCAAAATTTCCATTACTTCTGTCACAGACGTTGATCCTGAAACCGTGATGGTTTCCTGCGCTGAAGCGGAATTGGCAACCAATGCGCCTGCCATGCATAGAGCGGTGATAACGTTTGATTTCATGATAACTATCCTTAAAAAATGCCTTTCTATGAAAGCGTTGTTTGACTCAACGAGGCAACTTTAGGAGAGTTTTGTGACATTCATGTTTCACTAATTTGAAGCATTAATGACGAGACAAAGAATCATATAAGTCTCTAATGTTTCAATAAAGAGTCATGTTATTTCATGATGAATGTGGCGAGTGTTCAGCGATTTGACTCGAGGTTTTCGTGTCATATGGCAGTGTGTGTGAGGTGCAAAAATGATGATGCTTTGTATTTGGTATCCCTGATGGGGACGCCTTGGTTAGCTTCATTATCTCATCAGATAGGGTGTCGTTGAGATCGGGTAGACGGTTGATCAGTTTTGGCTAGCAACACGTGTATTGGTGAGTGTGGATTGTTGAAGCCATTCGTCGGTTTGAGCGAGCGTCATTGGGCGGCCATACCAATAGCCTTGCAGCTTGTCGCAACCAATTGAGATGAGATATTGCCCTAGCGCTTCGGTTTCTACACCTTCAGCAACGACGCGACATTCAAGGCTGTGCGCTAAGTAAATGGTCGATCTAACGATAGCTTCATGGTTGCTGCTATACAGCAAGTCCGTGACGAAACTACGGTCGATTTTAATTTCGTCGATCGGCATGTTGCTCAGGATTGAAAGGGAAGAGAAACCCGTGCCGAAGTCATCGATACTCAGATACACCCCCAGTTTTTTGATTTTCTCCAATACAGCCTGCGCTTTACAAGGGTTCTGCATCATGCTCGTTTCAGTGATTTCGAGTGTGAGTTGCGCGGGGTTAATGGGGTGTTTTTTCATGAGACTACTTAGGAAGGTTTCTAGCGCATCATCTTCTATGTCTCTAACGGATAGGTTGACCTGAACTTGCGGTGTGATGCCTTGTCTACGCCATGCAGCCAGTTGCGTCACCGTGGTTTCAAGCACCCAATGCGTAATTTGCTTAATGGCATTGGTCTGCTCTGCGATGGGGATAAATTCATCAGGACGGACCGAATAGCCATCGCCCAGCGGCCAGCGTAGAAGCACTTCCAGCGTCATTTGGTTTTGATTGTTCACATTTATGACGGGTTGAAAATACAGGTCAAAATCCATGGTGGTCACGGCAGTGTGAAGCATGGAGGCCAGTTCTGTTTTGTCATAAAAGTGCGATGAGGCCGAAGGCTCGTAAATTGAATAAGGGGCTTGTATGCGTTTCGCACTGTACATGGCAATCTCTGAACGCTTCAACACCTCTTCAGCGCTGCTGCCATGTTCGGGAAATAGAGAGACCCCCGCTGTGCTGGTGACGTTTACGTCGTGTTCGTTGATCGTGAGTGGGTGGTCTAAATACGATTGAATGCTCTCGATGTAATTGGGGATATTGCTGTCTTGCGGATCATTAACAATCAGCGTGAAGCGGTTGCCACTGGAACGCGCGAGAAAAATGTCAGCATCAATGAACTCTTTAAGACGTTCAGAAAACTGCGCGAGAAGCACATCCCCTTTCTGATGGCTAAACACTTCGTTTATGTTGTTGAAGTTATTTATGTCAAACGTGATGAGTGCGAAGTGCTGTTCGCTGAGATTAAACTCATTCACTTGCTGACTAATGGTTCGAAGTAAAAATCGACGATTGGGAAGGCCTGTGAGTGGATCGTGAGATTCATTGTGATGTTGCTGAAATTCAGCAAAAGCGATGCGCTCCATTGATTGGGAAATCACACCGAAAATCATGACGCAGAATATACCGCCGCCGAAGAAAATCATGGAAACAATGAATTCAATCGGGGTCGTGGTCGGCTTCATTGACAAGAAACCAGCAAACGTTAAATAGCCAAGCACAAAACCGAGCATGACAGGGATAAAACTAAACGTGGAAGGGCGTTTGTCTCGTTGGTAGAGAGCGATCGAAGAGCGCAATGCCGACACGATGGCAAGCATGCCTAATATCACAAGGATGATAGAGAGTGTTTTTATCATCGTTATCGATAGTTGCCCGTAAACAAAAAGAAAAACACGCAGCGATGGTGAGAACACATCCGCTGCGACCTTCTTAAATGTAGTTTACTTTTTATGAGCTTGTATGCATTGCCAGCAAGCAATTATACGTTTGTCAAAAATTGCAGACAGGGCAGTTTGCGTTTCTAGGGAGCGTAAAACTGCGCCATGAACTGTCCATGGCATCGAACATCATTAGCTTGCCTGATGGCGGTGTGCTGAAGCGAGAAAGCACCTTGATTGCTTCGAGTGCTTGTGACGCGCCAATGATCCCTACCACTGGCGACAGGATGCCTGCTTCTACACAGCTGAGCGCTTGTGCCCCAAACATGGCACTCAGGCACTCATAACATGGCTCATCTTCGCCATAGGTAAACACGGCTACTTGTCCTTCTAAGCGAATAGCAGCGCCGCTAACCAGCGGGGTTTTGTGCGTGAAGCAAAGTCGGTTGAGTTGGTTACGTGTTTCTACGTTGTCGCTGCAATCCATGATGAGCGAATGTTTGGCGATGAGTGCCGAAAGGGTTTCATCGTCAAGGCGTTCTGCATGCGTATTGATGACCACATGGGGATTGAGTTGCCGCAAGGCATTCGCCGCTGAATCGACTTTGAGCTCGCCAATGGTGGAGTCATTGTGAAGTACTTGACGTTGAAGGTTCGAAAGTTCGACACGATCATCATCAATCAAAGTCATTTCTCCAACGCCCGCAGCTGCGAGGTATTGGCTCGCTGCGCAGCCAAGACCGCCAGCACCCAATATCAAGATGCTGGCTTGCTTCAACGCTTCCTGACCGTCGAAATCAAACTGTCTCAGAATGATTTGGCGGTTGTATCTGAGCTCTTCTTCAGGCGAAAGAATATCCACTACGATCCTTTAATTTAACACGGCGTTGAAGGGTTCAATGGTCACGTCTTCATTGACATCGATATGGCCTCTGTCTTGCTCCAAAATGGCAAAACAGTTGGCTTGGGACAATGAACTGAATGCACCAGAGCCTTGGTTGCCTGTGGTAGAAGCCCAAAGCTGACCTTCTGTATCTACATGATATACCGCGCGCTGGTAATCCGTGCGACCTGGTGATTTCTTGAAACGTGTTGCGGCTTTCGCTTTAAGCGCAATAGTCGGTTGCCATTGTGTATGCCCACCGAGTTTTGCCAACAGAGGCTGAACCATCACGTGAAGCGTCACCAGCACTGAAACTGGGTTACCTGGCAAGCCACAGAAAAGCGCATCTTTTACTGTACCGAAAGCAAAAGGTTTACCGGGCTTGATGGCGATTTTCCAAAAGCCAACATCGCCTTCTTGGTCAAGAATGTCTTTGGTGTAATCAGCTTCACCTACGCTCACGCCACCCGATGTCACGATAACGTCTGAAACTTCTGCCGCTTTTAGGAAAGCGTCACGTAGCTGATCTGGGCAATCAGGGATAACCCCCATATCAATTGCTTCACAGCTCATCTTATCGAGCATGGCACGAATGGTGTAGCGGTTGCTGTCGTAGATTTCACCTTTACCTAAAGGTTCTCCCACTTGACGCAACTCATCGCCCGTAGAGAAAAACGCCACTTTGGGCTTACGTATAACGGTGACGTTTGCAATACCAAGTGTTGCCAGCATCGGCACTTCGCGGGGTGTCAGAAGCGTGCCTTTTGGAATAACGACAGCGCCTTGCTTAACGTCGTCACCGATTGGGCGAATATTCTGCTGAGCGGTCGCAGATGCAGTAAAAGTAATCTGGTCTCCGTCTACGTTTGTTTGCTCTTGCATGATGACGGCATCAGCGCCTTCTGGCACTTCTGCGCCGGTCATGATGCGAATACAAGTCCCTTCAGGCCATTCGCCTTCAAAAGGAATACCTGCGAAAGATTTGCCTGCCATCGTAAGGGTGCGCGATTTTTCTAAATCTGCACAACGCAGGGCATAACCATCCATTGCTGAATTAGCAAACGGCGGCACGTTAATCGGGGAGCAAATGTCTTCGGCGGTTATGCGGTTTTGCGCGTCCATTAAGGACACAACATCGGTTTGTGTAAGTGGTGTGGTGTTTTCAAGCAAGGTAGAAATCGCAGTGGAAACTGGCATCAAACCCGGTGTATCGCAGCAACCCATAAATAGACTCTCGGTGGTTTTGAGCAAAACATGCTCAACACGTAGAAGAAAGCGGTCATTATCGCAAACTTTGTTCGCTCAAACTAATGTCCACACGCAAATCGAGGTGTAATTTTATTACTATTAACGTTATGCTTCAAAAATCTGACACAAATTGATCCTTGTCCTTAAAAGACGAGTATTTAATTAGATAACAACATTGTAACGACCCGAGGATTTTCTATGACAGCATTGAGCGATTCTGCAATTCGAGTGCGTGAAGCGCTAGTTGCACGGGGCATTGAGACACCAATGACGCCGGGATCTTCGATGACCGCGACAGAAAAAAAAGAAAAAATTGAATACCACATGCGGGAAATTCTATCTGTTATCGATCTTGACCTGACAGACGACAGCTTAATCGAAACACCTGCGCGCATTGCCAAAATGTACGTGGATGAGGTGTTTTCTGGCTTAGACTACTCGA
This sequence comes from Enterovibrio norvegicus, assembly GCF_002876705.1. Classification (GTDB taxonomy): domain Bacteria; phylum Pseudomonadota; class Gammaproteobacteria; order Enterobacterales; family Vibrionaceae; genus Enterovibrio; species Enterovibrio norvegicus_B. The sequence continues at coordinate 311,625 of NZ_MDAG01000057.1, forward strand.
ACTTCCCGAAAATCACAGTTATCGATAATAAGATGGGCTGTGATGAGATGGTAAGAGTAAAAAACATTACGCTTACCAGTACGTGTGAACATCACCTAGTCACCATTGATGGTGCCTGCACCGTGGCCTATTTGCCGAAAGACAAAATCATTGGTTTGTCGAAGATTAACCGCATTGTTCGTTTCTTCGCGCAACGTCCTCAAGTGCAGGAACGTTTAACGCGTCAAGTGCTCGTCGCGCTCCAGACATTGCTCGAAACCGACAATGTGGCAGTTCACGTAAATGCAACGCATTACTGCGTAAAATCACGTGGTGTAATGGACGCGACCAGTGAGACAACCACGACAGCGTTAGGCGGTGTGTTTAAGAAAAATGCTGCTACGCGTGCGGAGTTCTTACACGGCATTGGTATGTAAACGGGTTAACAGCATATTGAGTTTCAATATACACAAACAAAAAAAGCGCCAATCGGCGCTTTTTTCATGTCTGTTAGCAGGACAGTAATCTATTGATTACTTAAGTACCGCTGCAATAGCCTTACACAGTGGGCGCATGTTTGTATGCATCATCGCAGCAACTGCGATGCGACCAGAGCCAACGATGTATACACCAAATTCGCTTTTTAAACGAGCAACTTGATCTTTGGTCAAACCAGAGAAAGAGAACATGCCGTTTTGGCGTTGAATGAAACTGAAGTCACCTTGTACGCCTTCTTCAGCAAGTGTCGCCACAAACAGTTCGCGCATTTCTTTTATACGAACACGCATACCTGCAACTTCTTCTTCCCATTCTGCACGTAATGTTGCGTCATTCAGAATAATGGTAACAACGGCAGCACCGTGTGCTGGTGGGTTAGAGTAGATAACGCGTGCAATGCTCTTCACTTGGCTGAATGCTGTCGCTGTTTCTTGTGCTGTTTTACCCACAATCGTGAATGCACCAACGCGCTCATTGTAAAGGCCAAAGTTTTTAGAGAACGAACTTGCTACTAACAGCTCAGTACATGTGTCTGCAAAAATACGCAGACCTGCCGCATCTTCTTCTACGCCAGAGGCAAAACCTTGGTAAGCAAAGTCAAACATTGGCAGCAGGTTCTTTTCGTTACACAGTGCTGCAAGTTGTTGCCATTGCGCTGCATCTGGGTCGATGCCCGTAGGGTTGTGACAACAACCGTGCAGAAGAACAACATCGCCTTCGCTTGCGGTTTCAAGATCTGCCAGCATCGCGGCAAAATCCATGTCTTTGGTTTCTGCGTTGTAGTAGCCGTAAGACGCCACTTCCAAACCTGCAGCCGCGAATACACCGTTGTGGTTCGCCCACGTTGGGTTACTTACCCATACTTTTACGTCGCCAAGCTGACGTTTGATGAATTCTGCTGCAACACGCAGAGCACCAGTACCACCGGGGGCTTGTGCAGTTTGTGCGCGTTTGTCAGCAATGATGGTTGCATCATCACCGAACAACAATTTCTGAACGGCCAAACCGTACTCAGGCGTACCTGGAATGCTTAGGTAGGACTTGGTGGTTTCTTTTTCAAGAAGGATGGCTTCTGCCTTTTTAACAGTCGCTAAAACAGGGGTGTTACCAGATTCGTCCTTGTAGATACCTACACCTAAGTTAATTTTCTCAGCGCGAGTATCTGCTTTGAATTCTTCAGTAAGACCTAGAATAGGGTCAGCGGGAGCTGCAGCAATTTTTTCAAACATCTCATTCATCCATGGCGTTAGTAAAGGGAACTGTCTTTGTTTATACCATTTTGATCCGTTGTAATAAAACCGAAATTTTCTGAAATTTTATTGTTCTTTGTATCGTGATATTTGCGCGATCATCCACACATTTTTTTGTTGTCATCGAAATCATATTCTTGTCGGCTTTGGATGCATGTCTCTTGGAAAGTCCAGCGTGTGTAAGGTCGCGCGGAAAAGGACCGAATTTCATTCAACAAATCAGCGCCTCATAAAAACGAGAATGTGTGTTAACGAAACACAAAGGGATGACGGTGGGGGAGTTTGAGGGAAAATTACTAAAAAAAAGACCGCTAACAAGCGGTCTTTTTAAATCGGTATTGAACGGGTTTGTTCAATAACTTAGAAGTTCGCGCTGCGTGGTGCGCGTGGGAATGGAATAACATCACGGATGTTGCCCATGCCAGTAACGTAAGAAACCAGACGCTCGAAGCCGAGACCGAAACCAGCGTGAGGAACGGTGCCGTAGCGACGTAGGTCGCGGTACCAGTTCATGTGCTCAGGGTCGATGTTCATGGCACGCATACGCGTATCCAATACATCTAAACGTTCTTCACGTTGTGCACCACCGATGATTTCACCAATGCCAGGTGCAAGTACGTCCATAGCAGCAACGGTTTTACCGTCGTCGTTCAAACGCATGTAGAACGCTTTGATGTCTTTCGGGTAGTTCTTCACTACAACCGGCGCTTCAAAGTGCTTCTCAGCAAGGTAGCGTTCGTGCTCAGACGCCAAGTCGATACCCCATTCAACTGGGTTCTCAAACGTTTGGCCAGACTTAAGCAGGATATCAATCGCGTCGGTGTAGTCGATTTGAGCGAAGTCAGAATCAACAAACTTTTCTAGGCGAGTGATCGCTTCTTTGTCGATGCGTTGAGCAAAGAACTCAAGGTCATCACGACGTTCAGCAAGTACGGCTTTGAACACATACTTCAGCATGTCTTCAGCCAGTGTTGCCACATCGTCTAGATCCGCAAAAGCGACTTCAGGCTCAACCATCCAGAATTCCGCTAGGTGGCGGCTGGTGTTTGAGTTTTCAGCACGGAACGTTGGGCCAAAGGTGTAAACCTTGCTCAATGCACATGCATAAGCTTCTGCGTTCAACTGGCCTGATACGGTCAGGAAGGTTTCTTTACCGAAGAAGTCTTCGTTGAAATCAACCTTGCCTTCGTCAGTGCGTGGCAAGTTTTCCATGTCAAGTGTAGAAACACGGAACATTTCACCTGCACCTTCTGCATCAGAAGCGGTGATCAGTGGTGCAGATACCCAGAAGTAACCTTGTTCGTGGTAGAAGCGGTGAATCGCTTGTGACAAACAGTTACGCACGCGTGCAACCGCACCGATCACGTTAGTACGTGGACGTAGGTGTGCAACTTCGCGCAAGTACTCAATAGAGTGACGCGTTTTCGCCATTGGGTACGTGTCTGCATCTTCAACCCAACCAACAACGTTAACGTTTGTTGCTTGTAGTTCGAACGCTTGGCCTTGTCCTGGGCTTTCTACCACTTTACCAGTGACTTCAACAGAACAACCAGTGGTTAGACGGAGTACTTCTTCCTGGTAATTATTCAGCTCATTAGGAACAACCGCCTGAATAGGGTCAAAACAAGAGCCGTCATAAATGGCAAGAAAAGAAATACCGGCTTTTGAATCACGACGGGTACGGATCCAACCACGGACAGTGACTTCTGAGTCTACTTCCGTTTTGCCGTGCAGGACGTCTGCTACAGGCATATAGTTCATAATTTGCATCTAACTCCGTTGAAGATGGCTCGATGATGATGTTCACCGAGCAGAGACAATTCGCATTTGAACCAGCAAGTTTACCTGTATCCAGATAACCTTCAAGCGTTGTTATAAGATGCGAGTCTAATTTGATTGATACTTTATCAAATCAGCGCCAAAAGCTGCTCAAGGTTTAACCGGCTGGCGTTATTTCCGCAGAATTTGCGTCAAATCGCCTTTGATACCAGACAGGTTGTCAGGGAAATCGGCGACATCTGTTTGCGATTGCGTTTGAGGTTCTCACCAATATTGAGTAGCATCGCGGCGCATTGAAGATTTGATTGACGCATTTTTGCTCAGTAATGAGTGGCATGCTGTCCATCGTAGTAACACGCTATATACAGGAACGCACATTATGCACACTGAACTGTTCAAAGAATTCATGTTTGAAGCTGCCCACCATTTGCCACATGTTCCAGAAGGACATAAGTGTGGTCGTTTGCATGGGCACTCTTTCCTTGTGCGTCTTTATGTGACGGGTGAAGTAGATCCACACACAGGTTGGATCATTGATTTCTCTGAAATCAAAGCCGCGTTTAAACCGATTTACGACCGTCTGGACCACTATTACTTGAATGACATTGAAGGGTTAGAAAACCCGACAAGTGAAGTGCTGGCGAAATGGATTTGGGATCAATTGAAACCTGAATTGCCTTGTCTAAGCAAAGTGATGATCAAAGAAACGTGTACGGCAGGGTGTATTTACACTGGCGAATAAGCGGGTGTGACGCGAAGGCTTGAGCCTTATGTGAAAGACATGCACGTTAGAAATCGAAAAAGGAGCCTATGGCTCCTTTTTTTATGGCACAACGTTTCAATGGCACAACAGAACGCCCTCTGAGGTGCGACCGTTATGCGATATCGAGGTATTTGTGCGTTTGAATCGACAAGCGCCAATTACGTTTGATGCAGGTATCGATACACAATGCCGTTGCACGCGGCTTCTGGCTAATAGGCTGCAGTGCGATTTCTACGTTTTCACGCAGTGCAACACCATCTAACAACGCTTCAAGCTTTTCAATGTCAGATTCAGTGCCGACAGGGTGCTTTATTTCATTGGCACGCTCTAACGCGCTTTCCAAAACAGGCAGTTTCCCACGCATGTTGATTTTAGGTGACACTGTCACCCATGTGCCTTCTGTGGTTTCTACTGGGTACGTTCCGCTGGTTTCGATTTGGCAGCGATAGCCCGCAGATTCAAGCCGTTCGGTTAACGGGCGAAGATCGTAAATACACGGCTCCCCGCCAGTGATCACTACGTGTTTAGCGGTATAGCTATTTTGTAGATGCGTCAAAATATCATTGGCGTCGACAGCAGCCCAAATCGGACTGTCTCCGGTTTTGGTGATGATTGCGCCAAAGTCCCGCTCGTCGGTGGGCAAGGTGTCCCAGGTCTGTCGTGTATCGCACCAAGGGCAACCAACAGGGCAGCCTTGTAGGCGAACAAATACGGAAGGGACCCCTGTGAAGGTGCCTTCGCCTTGAATCGTTTCAAAAATTTCGTTGACGTTGTACATACCGCTTTAACAATCAGAATCGCATGTGGGGCTGGATTATGTCAGCTTATAGCACGAGTGTCTTGGCTTGTTGTTATTTGAAGTATGAAGTGCGGTAAAAGCAAGCGATAACTTATTGATTTTTTTTAGTTGGACGCTGGAAATGGAAGATATTTGATTTAGCTCGTGACGTGTATCACGACATCATCTCAATGTGCTTCACAATTACTTCGCAAAGTAAAAAAATTCAAAGATAGGATTCACTTTAGGGAAAATGGGATGATTCTTGCCCAGCCGGGACACATAGATCACATTAAGCGTAATAACGCTGGCACAGTATATAAGTTGATCGATCAGCTCGGGCCTATCTCTCGAATCGAACTATCAAAACGCAGCCAACTAGCGCCTGCGAGTATCACTAAAATCACCAGAGAGTTGATTGATGCGCACCTCGTAAAAGAAACCGAGTATGGCGAAACCGCAGCCCGCGGACGCCCCGCCGTCGGGCTTGTTCTGAATAATGAAGGGTGGCAGTTCCTGTCATTGCGCTTAGGGCGCGGATACTTAACGTTGGCGTTGCATGAACTGGGTGGCGATATTCTGATAGAGAACCGTCACGATATCCATGTGCTCGACCAAGACCTTCTTATCGAACAGGTTCTTGAACATATCAATCAATTCTTTGCCAAGCATTCCTCTGTGGTTGATCGTGTTACATCCATTGCAGTATCACTCCCAGGGCTCGTAAATAGTGCTCAGGGTATCGTGATTCAAATGCCCCACTATGATGTTCATAACATGCCCTTAGGGGCGGCAATTCACCGTGCGACAGGTTTACCCGTGTTTATTGGTAACGACACACGGTCATGGGCATTGGCAGAAAAATTATTTGGTAATGCACGTGATGTAGAGAATGCGGTATTGGTGGCCATTCATCATGGTGTAGGTGCCGGTATCATGCTGGATGGAAAGGTGTTGGAAGGGCAGGTTGGCAACATTGGCGAACTGGGCCACATTCAAATCAAACCGTTCGGTAAGCGTTGTTTTTGCGGAAATAGCGGGTGCTTAGAAACGGTAGCGAGCCTTCAAGCCGTGCTGGAAGAAACGAAACTACTGCTCGAGCAAGGCCATGAAAGCGTGCTACAGGAAAAGCCTTTAACCATTGATGGTATTTGCGATGCTGCGGAAGCGGGAGACGGTGTCGCGGTGAAAGTCATTACAGAGTTAGGGCATCACCTCGGTCAAGCCATTGCGATCATGGTGAATCTTTTTAACCCCGAAAGAATTCTCATTGGGGGTGAATTTAACCGTGCGAAAGGTGTGCTGTATCCCGCCATTATCGACTGTGTGAAAAGCCAAAGCATGCCATGTTATACCGAGAACCTGATGCTGGAAGAGACCTATTTCTATACTCAGGCAACAATGCCAGGTGCTGCGTTAGTCAAACGCGCTATGTATAACGGCTATCTGTTGATGAAGGTCTTAGAAGGCTAATAGCGTTATTGTTGGTAGATCAACTTAGTCATGATGAGACAAACAAAAAAGGAGCCTTAGGCTCCTTTTTTCGTCACTTAGAATGGATACCACACCGTGGCGGCTTCTAGGTGTCGTTTGTAAAGCGCAAGCACAACACACAAGGCGATACCTGAAAGTACCACGATGTCTTTTCGTGTCAGCGGGCGATAGTTATACCAAGTCCGTGTTTTACTTCGTCCGAAGCCACGGAGTGTCATCGCATTGGAAATTTCATCCGCGCGGTCGAGGCTAGAGAAAATCAACGGGATCAGAATTTTCGCTACACCTTTAAAGCGTGTCATCAATGGCGCATTCTTCGAAAAATCAACGCCACGCGCTTGTTGAGCGTGCATGATATTGATGAAGTCACTCTTTACTTCAGGCAGATAGCGCAAGGTTAGGCTGACGGCATACGCGATTTTGTAAGGCACACCGATACGGTTGAGGCTCGACGCAAACTCAGTGGGGTGCGTGGTAAAGACGAACACCAGTGCAATCGGGAACATACTGAAGTATTTCAATGTGATTGTGCACAGATAGAACAAGGTTTCTTGCGTCAGTGAGTAACCCGCAGGGAGTTCGAGCAGTGTCGTGGTAGAACCGACCCATTCAGAGCCTTGTTGCGGCGCAACCAAAAACATAAACACGGCATTCATGCTCAACACACTGATGGTGCCAAACAGCAGTGGTTTATAGGCTTGAAACGCCACCCTCGTCATTTTCAATAAGGCTAAACCCAGCAACACCATGCTGACGATAATGCGAATGTCGAAGGTCGTCAGTACTACAGTTACCCATGCCATAAACAGAGCAAACTTGGTGATGCCATTGAGCGCGTGAAGTGGCGATTTGGTATCAACGTAATTGATGCCGAACTTCATTTTTGATGCTTTCATTTGGCGTTGCTCTCCGACTGAATAAATGTCTGCATAAATCCGTCGATGTCTTCAATACCTGCCTTCTCAGCAAGTTGGTACAAACTGGTGGTGGTAAGGTTGGCTTCATCCAACAAAGTGGGTTGGCTGAACACACTCGTCATTGGCGCATCCGCGATCAGCTTACTGTCTGCAATCACGACAGAGCGCGTTGTATATTCCAACACCAAATGCATGTCGTGAGAAATGATCATCACACTGATGCCTTGCTCCTCATTGAGTTTCTTAATGAATTGCAGCATAGAGGTGTAGTTGCGGTAATCTTGGCCTGCCGTCGGTTCGTCCAAAATCAGAAGATCTGGCTCCATCACCAAAATAGACGCAATGGTGACACGTTTCTTCTGACCATAGCTCAACGCATCTACCGGCCAATGGCGATATTTACTCAAGCCACACAGTTCAAGAACATCCAGGACGCGTTTGTCGATGTCGGCATCGCTTAGCCCTTGGTTCATCAAACCGAACGCCACTTCATCCTTAATCATGTGGTGTGAAATCATATGATTAGGGTTTTGCATGACAACGCCAACTTTACGGCTGCGTTCGAATATGGACAGTGTTGAGAAATCTTCGCCGTCGAAAACAATGTTGCCTTCATCTGGGTCTATGACGCCCATGATCAGCTTGGTGATGGTGGATTTTCCCGAACCATTTTTACCCAATACAGACATCATCTCGCCGCGATTGACTGTAAAGCTGACATCCTCAAGGGCGTTCTTCTCGCCATCATAGGAGTAGGTGAGATTGTTCAACGTTAGCAGCGCATCTGATGACGGTTTCTTGTTGATGATTTGCGCATTGCCATGCCACGTCGTTAATGCTTCTGCATATTTCGCAACGGGCAAATTAGCCATGTTTGATGGTTTATCTGATTGCTCAACTGCGCAGCCTGCATGTTTGAGCGCAGAGAGATACAAGGGCTCACGAATGCCATGGGTGTTAAGCAATGACGATGTCAGGATCTCGTCTGGCGTGGTATCAGCAATGACCTCTCCGTTGTCGATAAGGATCACGCGGTCGATGTGTTGCGTCAGTACATCTTCTAAACGGTGTTCAATGATGATGATCGTTTTGCCCGTATCACGATGAAGTTGGTCAATGATCTCTATAGTGCGCTTGCCCGTTTTCGGGTCAAGTGCGGCAAGAGGCTCATCAAACAAAAGGACGTCTACGTCATCTACCAAAATGCCCGCAAGGGAAACGCGTTGTTTTTGCCCGCCAGACAAGTCATGCGGGGCATGATGAAGCAGGTTTTCAAGATCGACCATTTTCGCGGTGGCCTTGACCAATGGGTACATGTCAGCGACGGACATGCATTGGTTTTCCAGCGCAAACGCGATGTCTTCACCCACACTCAATCCGACAAACTGGCTGTCTGTATCTTGTAGTACGGTGCCGACTTTCTCTGTGTATTCCACCAAGGTCATTTTTTGGCTGTTTTTGCCATCGATCAGTAATTCACCGTCGATGTGTCCCTCAATTGCGTGGGGAATAAGGCCGTTAATGCACTGACCCAACGTGGATTTACCACTGCCGCTTGGGCCAATGATCAGGACTTTTTCGCCTTTTTCTATGGTTAAGTTGATATTTTTTAGCGTGGGGTTAACCAACGCATCATAGCGAAAGGAGAAGTTTTTAAATTCGATGGTCATGGAGATGTTTAGGCCTCAGTCAGATTACGGCACTGTCTGTTGCGTTTGGCCACAGATTGCAAAATGAAGTAGCCAACAACGGCAACTAGCAAGGCGTTACCCGCAGCAATAATACAAAGCTGAATGAAGACTTTGGTAAAAGGTTCGGCATAAAGCACGGTATCAAGGAAAGCAGACGTGCCATATCCAATCACGTTGCCAAGCAAAGCCAGGAAGGCGAAAAGTACGATATCAATCGGGCCAAAGCTCCCGTATTTCAGGCGACGTTTGGTCAGAATAGGGAAGAAGCCAATGACGAAGCCCACGATGCCAGAACCTAACACCCAGGTTAGCCAGACCCCCCAACCTGCGAACATGTCGGTAACCCAGTGGCCGATGAAGCCAACAAAAAAGCCCACGCCCGGGCCAAACAAAACGGAGAAAAGAGCAAGAATGGCCATAGCAGGCTTAAGCGTCGTGTTTGCGAAAACAGGAATGCCAAACATTGGCAAGCCGCCAATGCCATAGAGAGCAGCACCAATAGCAATGATAACGACAGTCTTTGCTGAGAAATTCATAGATAAACCTTTGTGCTGGACAGGATCTATTTGTCCAACGCATATTTTGACGCCAGTTATTTTAAGTGGCTCACAAAAAAGAGGCGGGATTATAAAGATAAACGCATAGAAAGGAAAGCTAACAGTCTAGACGTCTAAAAATGTCTGTAAACCAAGATACACAGATTGTTGATGTAGTGAGCGGATCAGAGTTGAGAACGTCGAAACTTAGAGCGATAGACGGAAGGTGAGAACAGGGCATTGTGGAGGAGAGGTGTCAGCTTTTATCTGTTTTCTATGCTGTGACCTCGTGTTCGCTGGCTCGGCTTGCGTTTGGGAGATAAGGAAAGGGTGCCATGGGAGAAATAGAAAAGGCGCAGACGCGCCTTTTTAGGTAAATATGGTTTTGGCTTATTTCACTGTCGAGGTTTGCAGTTCTTCGGCTTCTTTCGCGCGGCAAGCTGCTGCGGTAAACACAACGTCTGTTGAGCTATTCAATGCAGTTTCTGCTGAATCTTGAACCACACCGATGATGAAGCCTACGGCAACGACTTGCATCGCGATATCGTTTGGAATACCAAACAAATTACACGCAAGTGGAATCAACAAAAGTGAACCACCTGCAACACCCGATGCGCCACATGCAGATACGGCAGCAACAATACTCAGCAGGATTGCTGTCGCAATATCAACTTGAATTCCCATGGTGTTAACGGCTGCAAGTGTCAATACCGTGATGGTAATGGCTGCACCGCCCATGTTGATAGTTGCGCCCAATGGAATAGAAACAGAGTAGGTGTCTTTATCCAATTTCAATCTGCTACATAGCTGCATGTTCACAGGAATGTTCGCGGCAGAGCTACGTGTGAAGAAGGCGGTCACGCCACTTTCACGCAGACATTGAAATACCAATGGGTATGGGTTGGTGTGGGTTTTAAGGTAAACAATCAATGGGTTCACAACCAAGGCGATAATCGCCATGCTGCCTAGCAATACCGCAAGCAAGTGAGCGTAACCCACCAATGCTTCAAAGCCTGTTTCTGCAAAGGTCTTAGCGACCAAGCCGAAAATACCAATAGGGGCAAGCTTAATGATGAAGCGAACAATGAAAGAAACACTTTCAGCAACGTCGCCAAATACGGTTTTGGTGGTGTCTGATGCGTGATGAAGCGCAATACCTAAGCCAATTGCCCAAGCAAGAATACCGATAAAGTTACCGTTCATCAGTGCATGAATTGGGTTGTCGACAACGCTAAACAATAGCGTTTGGATAACCTGAACAATACCTTCTGGTGGTGCAATAGCAGAATCTGTTGTTGTTAGCGTAAGCTCTGTTGGGAACAAAAAGCTCATGGTGACAGCCGTAATTGCTGCAGCGAAAGTACCAACTAAATAAAGGGTGATGATTGGACGAAGATGAGTGTGTTGGCCTTTCTTCTGATTTGCGATAGATGCTGCTACCAATACAAATACCAAGATAGGTGCAACGGCTTTTAGAGCATTTACAAATAAGCCGCCTAGAAACCCAATGGCTTTGGCACTTTCTGGCGAAAGGCTAGCGAGGGCAACACCGGCGATAATACCTACCAAAATCTGGACGACCAGACTGGCACTAGTAACACGTGCTAAAGGGGAGTTTTTTTGCTTCATTTTTCTCACTTCACTGTGTATGAGCTGTTAACGTTTGGATTAAATCAGCTGGATTAGTAATCTGTAAAGTAGTAAATGAAATAAAATATGATGATCGATCGCATATGCCTGATTATATATAGCAGTGATGTTTTGCGGCGATGTAAAATATTGCGATGGTTATTGTAATGAAGTTGTAAATTCTGAAAAAGGAAAAGCGCCACGAAGGGCGCTTTAAATTGTGGCGTCTATGTTAACCAGTTGGATTGATTAATAAATAACGCGACCCACGGCATTTAACAATTGGCTAACGCCTTTGGTAAAGTGCAAGGGGGCATCTGAAACGGTGTAACAGAGGCAACCGTCGTGAGTTTGTGGTGTGTGATGGTTGCTGGCGTCTAACATAATGAAGTCACCCGGCACATAAGTGTCGTGTTCGTCTTCAAAATGGCCACCCAACAATAAAGTAAGCTCTGTGCCTTTGTGGGTATGGCTAGGCACACTGCCGTTCATGCCTATGTGCAAAAGACTGGCTCGCGTATCGCCCTCATTCAATGGAAGTCGCGCGCGGCTAATGGTGCCGATAGAGCTCCACCCCAGTTGATGATAACGGCGCAATGCTATTGGGAGTGAGTACGTTTCTCCGCACACGCTGATTTCAGCTTTAGGTGAAGGCGTAACGAGCGTTTTAGGCACCATTTCGTCAGACATGATGTCAGCAAGCATGTTGCCGAACATAGCATCCATGTCCAAGGGTTCTTCTTGAGCATTGTCGTTGCTCGCCACTGCATTTTCGCCATGCAGCATAGGTGCATCGAACGCCAGTTGGGCGGCTTGCTCGGTAAACAAAGCCACTTTGTTCATACATTGTTCACACATCTCGCAATGTGCAGATACGGCGATGGACATTGAAGCCGCAAGATCGCCAACAGCATGCGCTGCAAGCATTTCATCGGTTGGGTGATACTTAATCATCGTTCACCTCCAAGTGTGTACGAAGCTTTTGAAGACCTAAACGAAGACGAGATTTAATCGTACCCAACGGGACGTCGAGCTGTTCTGCTAGTTCCTGATGAGTTAACTGCTTCAAGTAAACACCTCTAACGACTTGCTGCTGTAGGTCAGGTAAAAGATCGATGTATGACAGGAGCTGAGTTTGTATCTGCTCCTGCAGTGCTTCATCTTCTTGGTCACCCGATTCACCATCGATGAGAGGCCAAATATCGCCGCTCAAACAATCTTCTCTGTTGCTTTTCACTTTGCGCAGCATGTCAAAACTGACATTCCGCATGATAGTGAAAACCCACGTCGATGCGCCCCCTTTGGAGCCATCGTATAAATGTGCTTTGCGCCATACCAAAATCATTGTTTCTTGGACGAGTTCCATGGCATGCCCGTCGACACGAAGGTGACGTAAGCCGTATGCACGGAGTTTGGGTGCGAAGTGCTTAAACAACGCAGCAAATGCTGCCTCATCACGCCCTTCAGCGACGCGTTGTAATAGTTCTGCCAACTTTTCGGGAGTGGGAACTGACATAGGTGTCTGACTACTCGAACGTTTTGTGTTGTTAGCATTATACGTACTTCTGGCCATTTCCATTATCAATGTTTCCTGTATGTGCCAATTTGTGACATGTATTGGTTAACGTAATGAAAAAGGAATTGGATCAATATTCTCTCTGAGTTTCTTCGGTAAGAAGTACGGTTATGAACTGCATCGCATCTTCTGCGTCGTGTTGCGCGATAAACCATTGGCGCTGATTGTTGGCTAAAGGCAGCACTTCTAACCAGCGCTGACATACCCAATTAACGTCATTGAAACACAATACTTCCTCGTATTGCGAGGCATGTTCGGGGTGTGTTTTGAACAAGGCTTCCAGTGCTTCGCCAAGCAATCCAGTATCCGCATTGCTTGGTGGCCAATCAGGCAGCGCCTCGGTGTGCCCAACCCATAGGCCGTCGTTTTCTTTGTCAATGTGTGACAACTTGACCCGTGATAAACCTTTTATGGTGACCCCGAGCAAACCGTCTGGCAGGGTTTCAAAGTCGATAATTTGAACGTGCGTTCCGTAGGTACAGATAGCATCGCCTTCTTTCATCGCAAGAACGAACCCTTTTTGCTCTGCCATGGATTCTTTCACAAGGCGAACATAACGAGGTTCGAATATACGAAGTTTTGTAATGCCCCCTGGGAGCAAAAACAGGGGTAGCGGAAATAGACCCAATTGCATGAAGAACCTCCATAAATAACGTTAGAATTTACGAAGGTGTTTCATGATGCGATCACTTCGGGCATCAATTCGGCACCGTGTAACACGGCGTATGCGTGCTTATGACATGTTTTCTACTGCACGTTGAATGGCATCAACCAGTTTTTGAAGTTGTTCTTTACGCATGTCAAATGGTGGCATGATATAGATAAGACGTCCAAAAGGACGGATCCAAACACCTGACTCAACAAAGTGTTTTTGAATTGACTCTACGTGTACGGGGGTGTTGAGTTCAACGACGCCAATCGCCCCAAGCCACCTCACGTCTTTTACTGCATTAAGGCTTTCTAGTGGGGGCAGCATGGATGCAAGGTGTGACTCAATGGTCAGCACTTTTTCCTGCCACGGAGTGTCTTTTAAAAGCTGTAAACTTGCATTTGCCACGGCGCTGGCGAGAGGGTTGCCCATAAACGTCGGGCCATGCATAAAACAGCCTGCTTCACCGCTACATACGGTATCAGCAACGTGTTTTGTTGTGATCGTGGCGGCCATGGTCATATAGCCTCCCGTTAGGGCTTTACCTACGCAAAGAATGTCCGGCGATATACCCGCATGTTCACAGGCAAAGAGCTTACCTGTACGACCAAATCCGGTGGCAATTTCATCGCAAATTAGCAACACCCCATGTTCATCACACAGCGCACGCACCCGTTTCAAAAATGTAGGGTGATAAATACGCATGCCGCCTGCGCCTTGAACGATAGGCTCAAGAATCACCGCTGCAATGTCATCAACGTTGCTTGTCAGTTTGAGTTCAAAATCAGCAATGTCCTCTTCCTTCCATTTATCATAAAAGCCACATTCAGGTGAATCGGCAAAGATGTGTTCAGGAAGAAAACCTTTGTATAGCTTATGCATCGAATTGTCTGGATCGGTGACCGACATGGCTGCAAAGCTATCGCCGTGATAACCGTGGCGCAGTGTTAAAAATTTCGATTTCGGTGCGCCTTTCGCATGCCAATATTGCAACGCCATTTTGAGTGCAACTTCCACCGAAATTGAGCCTGAATCACACAGAAATACTTTGTCTAATGGCGCGGGTGTCATCTCGACAAGTTGTTTACAAAGTGCAATCGCGGGCTCGTGGGTGATCCCACCAAACATCACATGAGACATCTTTCCCGCTTGATCAATCAAAGCCTTATTCAACACAGGGTGATTGTAACCATGAATCGCTGCCCACCAAGAAGACATGCCATCAATGAGTTCGGTGCCATCTTCTAAGTAAAGAAAAACGCCATCTGCGCGCGCGATGGGATAGCACGGAAGCGGGTTGATGGTTGAGGTGTAAGGGTGCCAAATATGTTCACGATCGAAAGCAATATCCATGTATATAAAATATCCAGTTGTAAACTATAGAAGTCAATCACTGTTGACATTGTAATGCCTGACTTTAGACTGAACAAGTCACCATACCCAAATCACTTTGTATTCTCGTCACTGTCGAGAAAGGGTTGGCACTTAGGTGCGTCTCATTAGGTGTTTTGGGTATGTCATTCATTCCAAATTGAGGTATTACAGGTGGAAGTTCGCCATAATTGGACTGTCGAGGAAGTGCAGGCCTTATTCGAAAAACCTTTTATGGATCTGATGTTTGAAGCGCAGCAGGTTCATCGACAGTTTCATCCCGCCAATGAAGTGCAAGTGAGCACATTGCTTTCTATCAAAACGGGCGCATGCCCAGAAGATTGCAAATATTGCCCTCAAAGTGCCCATTACCGTACTGATGTTGAAAAAGAGCGCCTGTTAGAAGTTGAGCGCGTATTAGATGCAGCGGATAAAGCGAAGCGTTCTGGCGCAACCCGATTCTGTATGGGGGCGGCATGGAAAAACCCTAAAGCACGCGACATGCCATACCTCAAGGAAATGATCCAAGGGGTGAAAGGCATGGGGTTAGAAACCTGCATGACCTTGGGCATGCTGGATGAAGCTCAAGCCTCAGAGTTGGCAGGTGCGGGTTTGGACTACTACAACCACAACCTGGATACGTCGCCAGAATACTACGGCAACATCATTACCACGCGTACATACCAAGATCGCTTGGACACATTGTCAAACGTGCGCGGCGCGGGCATGAAAGTGTGTTCAGGTGGCATCATCGGTTTGGGTGAAAATGCCCGTGACCGCGTGGGTTTGTTGATGGAGTTGGCTAACCTTCCTCACCACCCTGAAAGTGTGCCAATCAATATGTTGGTGAAAGTGAAAGGTACGCCGCTAGAAGACGTTGATGATGTCGAGCCGTTCGATTTTGTCCGCATCATTGCCGTTGCGCGCATCATGATGCCGAAATCTGCTGTTCGCCTTTCAGCCGGCCGTGAAAACATGAACGAGCAAATGCAGACCATGTGTTTTATGGCGGGTGCTAACTCAATTTTCTACGGGTGCAAACTGCTTACTACACCAAACCCAGACGAAGATGCAGACATGATGTTGTTTAAAAAGTTGGGAATCAACAGCGAACAACGTGCGCAGAAACCTGATGCCGTTCAGGAAGAGTCTCTGTTAGCCGAAGTCGCTGAACGTGTTGCTTCGCGTCCTGGCAAAGACGATTTGTTCTACGAAGCCAGCGTCTAAGGTTCGCAATATTCCATGAGTGAACCAAGCCGACTGCCAAGCCGTATCGCGCAGAAGCTTGCTGAACGTCAGCAACAAGGGCTTCATCGTTCAGTGAAGGCTTTCCATCATCGAGATGGGAAGCTCATTGACGAGCACAACAATACGTACCTGAACTTTTCGGGCAACGATTACCTCGGTCTTGCCAATGATCCTGCTTTGATTTCAGCGTGGCAGGATGGGCTATCTCTTTACGGTGCTGGTAGCACAGCATCGCCCCTTGTGACGGGCTTTTCACACGCCCATCAGGCACTAGAAGCATCGCTGTGTGACTGGCTCGGTTTTGACAAAGCACTGTTGTTTAATAGTGGCTTTTCAGCGAATCAAGCGGTGATTTTTTCCTTGCTAGAGAAAGGGGATGTTCTGTTTCAAGACAAGCTCAATCACGCGTCTTTAATGGAAGCGGGTATCTTGTCTGAAGCCACCATGCTGCGATTCCTGCACAACAATACCGCCAAACTCGACAGTGCGTTAAAAAACCAATCAGAAGCACCCTCCCGTTTTGTCATCACAGAAGGTGTTTTTAGTATGGACGGCGATCTGTCACCACTTGCCGACATCGATGTTGTGTGTCGTGCGAATGAGGCGTGTTTGATGGTTGATGATGCGCATGGCATTGGTGTGTTGGGTAAAGAAGGGCGCGGATCTTGCGACAATGCAGGCATTCAGCCTGACATCTTGATTGTGACCTTCGGAAAAGCCTTTGGAATGATGGGCGCTGCTGTGATGTGCAGCGCGCAAGTGCATGACTATCTGACGCAGTTCGCGCGGCACTATGTGTATTCCACTGCCATGCCGCCCGCACAGGCTTATGCGCTGTCAAAAGCCGTAAGCATGATAAGAAAAGACAACTGGCGCAGAGAGAAATTGCATGAATTGTCTTCACGGTTTCACCGTGTGTTGAGTGAACACCATGAAGTCGTGGAAACGCAAACACCGATAAAACCCGTAGTGCTTGGTGATGTCACAACGATGCTAACAGCGGCAGAACATCTTAAATCAGCAGGCTTTTGGACGGGTGCTATTCGGCCACCGACGGTGCCACCGAACTCATCGCGGCTTCGTATTACTTTGTCTGTGAATCAAACATTGGATGACGTTAACGCGTTAGCCTGCAAGTTACGCCACATACTCGAAGGGGATCGACATGAGTAACGCAGCATCGCTCGGTTCCTTGTTTGATGAAGAATTAAACGCACAGCAACATGATGACAAAGCTGCAATCAAAGCGGCGTTTGGACGAGCGGCAAACTCATACGACAAAAGTGCAGCGTTTCAGCGTCGAGTTGGTCATGAATTGATGGCGATGCACCATGACTGGAAGGGTAGGCACATCCTTGATTTGGGCTGTGGGACGGGATATTTCAGCGCGCAGTTGGCCAGTAAAGGTGCGTCAGTTATCGCGCTTGATTTGTCTGATCGTATGCTTGAAAAAGCACGAGACCGTTGTGGCGATTCACTGACTTATGTATCGGGAGATGCTGAGGCATTGCCATTGGCGTCGAACAGTGTCGATATGGCGTTCAGTTCGCTTGCTCTGCAATGGTGTAAAGATCTCTCTGTGCCTTTGTCTGAGTTAAAACGTGTGGTGAAACCCGGCGGGACGATTGTGTTTTCAACGCTTCTCGACGGTTCACTGTTGGAGCTGAAAAAAGCGTGGGAAGTCGTAGATTCTGAACAGCATGTGAATGCCTTTGTAGACATTAAGGCGGTAAACATTGCGCTCGCGCAAGCTGGTTTCACAGGGTACACCCTAGAATGCAAAGCGATAGCAGAGAGCTATCCTTCGGCTTTTGCACTGATGAAAGATCTTAAAGGCATAGGTGCAACGCATTTAGACGAAGGAAGAAAGGCGGGATTAAATGGCAGAAAAGCATTGCTCACGGTAGAGTCGGCGTATCGTCAATTCCAACGTGCTGATGGCACTGTCCCCGCGACTTATCAAGTTTGCTTTGGAGTGATAACCAATGACTAAAAGCTATTTCGTGACTGGCACAGATACCGAGGTGGGTAAAACGGTCGCCTCTGTAGCAATAATGCAAGCAGTGGCGAAAGCTGGGCTGCTCGTCGGTGGTTATAAACCGATTGCAGCAGGCAGTGACGAAACACATGAAGGGCTGACAAATGAAGATGCAGTGTGCTTACGTGCGGCATCAAATTTGGCCCTCGGTTACGATGAAGTTAACCCTTGTTTGCTTCATGAACCGTGTTCTCCGCACATCGCTGCCGAGCTAGAAAACAAAGAGATTATGTTCTCCGTGCTAACTGATGGATTGAAAAACATCCAAGCAAAAACAGATTTTACGTTGGTGGAAGGCGCGGGCGGCTGGCGAGTGCCTGTCACGTATGATGCGACACTGGCAGATTGGGTAAAAGAAGAAAAGCTTCCCGTTATCCTTGTTGTAGGCATCAAACTTGGCTGTTTAAATCATGCCTATTTAACGGCAGAAGCGATTCGTCGTGACGGGCTGGAAATTGCAGGTTGGGTTGCTAACCGTATTAATCCCGGCACAGAACATTACAGTGATATCGTCAAAACGTTGGAGCATCACTTACAGGTGCCAAAACTCGGTGAAATACCTTACATGACGAAAGTGAAAACACGTGATCTAAGCGCCTATATTGATATAAAACCTCTTGGACTTTAGTCTGATAGGTCGCTCTAAAAAAGCGTAAAAAATTAGACATTAAACAACAAAAAGCCAGCACGAATGCTGGCTTTTCAATATTCTTTATCTGCTCAGTGCAGTACGACTATTTGTTGTCTTCTAGCAATCCCATTAGAGACTGCTGCATTTCAGAAACCTGTTGCAACTTATGGTTCTCGTCATCAGCGAGACCAAGTTCTGCGCAAGCTTCGTCAAAGCTCATGCCTAAGTGACAGCAAAGTATATCGATAGCGACACGATAGTTCTCTTTGTCAGCCATGGTTTTCTCTCCTTAGAATCGCATCCAAACTTGGATGCAAAAGCGTATCAACCTGATGCGCTCACCGTTTCAAACACACTATTCTGGATAGTGCCTAAAGACAACTCGACCAAAGTCTAATCCCTTAAAACTTTTTAAACGTCAGCTGTGCTGTATATAAAAGAGGCAGTGTTCTAATTCGTCAAGCTAATGCGTAACAAATTGCTACATGGACTTGTTTTTCGCACGTTTGACCCTACTATCTCACCTGAGCGCTTCAATCATTTCGGAGACAAGATTACTCATGAAACGCATAGCTTTATTCCTGTTGACCAACCTCGCGGTTGTTTTCGTCTTCAGTATTGTTCTTAACATCGTATATGCCGTCACCGGCATGCAACCTGGCAGCCTGTCTGGTTTGTTGTTGATGGCTGCGTTATTCGGTTTTGGTGGTTCATTGATCTCTTTGATGATGTCAAAATCAATGGCACTACGTTCAGTGGGCGGTCAAGTGATTGAACACCCGCGCGACGAAACAGAACACTGGTTGATGAGCACCGTAAGCCGTCAAGCGCAACAAGCGGGCATTGGCATGCCAACCGTTGCTATTTACTACTCAGACGACATTAACGCGTTTGCTACTGGTGCAAAGCGTGACGACTCGCTGGTAGCCGTATCAAGTGGTTTGCTTGAAAACATGACCCGCGCCGAAGCAGAAGCTGTACTTGCGCACGAAGTGAGTCACATCGCGAATGGCGATATGGTGACACTGACGTTGATGCAAGGTGTAGTGAATACTTTCGTTATCTTTATCTCTCGCCTCATCGCTGGTGCGATCAGTGGCGTGAACAATGATGAAGAAGGCGAGGGCGGTGGTAGCTTTATGACCTACTTCATCGTGTCATCGATTCTGGAAGTGGTGTTCGGTATTTTGGCGAGCATCATTACCATGTGGTTTAGCCGTCATCGCGAATTTTATGCGGATGCGGGCTCTGCTAACTTGGTTGGCCGTGAGAAGATGATCGCTGCACTTGAGCGTCTGAAGGTGAGCCATGAGAGCCGTCTTGAAGGTTCGATGGTCGCTTTCGGTATCAACGGTAAAAAATCACTGAGCGAATTGTTCATGACGCACCCGCCACTGGACAAACGTATTGATGCGTTACGTCGTGGTGAATACGTAAAATAATTCCTGAGTTCGAGAAAAAGCCTCCATTTATGGGGGCTTTTGTCGTTTTGGGCGTAAATGAAAAGTAGCATGCGCTAGTGTTAATCAATGTGATAGCGAGTCAAAAAATAGGCAAAGGAGCCCAGCATGAACCCTGTTACTTGGTTTGAAATTCCCGTTGAAGACATGGAAAGGGCGATCGTTTTTTATGAGCGCGTGTTTGCTATTTCTCTTAAACGTCATGATATGAACGGCACGGACATGGCATGGTTCCCCGTGCAAGAGGGTGCAGCATACGGTGCGACTGGTACGCTTATCGCGGGTGAAGGCTGCACGCCGAGCACTGCGGGCGTCATGGTGTATATCAATGTAGAAGGCATGGATGCGGTGTTAGAGCGTGTAGCAAATGAAACTGAAGTGCTCGTACCTAAAACCGCCATTGGCAACAATGGCTACTATGCCCATATTAAAGACAGTGAAGGCAATCGTATTGGTCTTCATGGTCATTAGCCATAAAAGCGGCAGGTTTGCCCACTAAGCTATATTGTGTTGCCCATTAAAACCACTAATCCATACATCGTTATTGAGACCATCTGCATTTAGTGCCTTATATTGTGAAATGACTATTTTGTGTTCAGCATCAATATGATGAAATGGTATGCATAGTCATTCTGGGTATATGCTAAATAAATAGATAACGACTAAACAGCTCAACGTTTGGGGTATGAGGTTATTTCTCAAAGCGGATAGAAAACGTTCATTGCGCTTTGGCTTAAGGTTTAGGGACATGTTTAAAAAGATCAGGGTGATCCTTGTAGCGCTAATATTGCTGGGCTTGTTTGCCACAGCACTTTTTTATGGCGCGCTCACGATCAGTTTGCCGACATTGTCTGGAAACACAGTGTCCTCTGTGATCTCTAAGCCCACTCTTTTACGTCGCGATGAATTGGGCACAGCGATTGTACATGCTGAAAATCGATTAGATGCTTCGTATGCGCTTGGCTATGCGCATGGTCAAGATCGCTTCTTTCAGATGGATTTACTCCGCCGCAACGCCGCAGGTGAGCTTGCGGAGTTGTTTGGTGCTGCCGCATTGCCGCTCGATGAAAAGGTACGTTTCCACCAACTTCGAAAACGCAGTCAAAAAATGCTCGCCGCTTTTCCTGAGCAACAAAAAGAGATGCTGTCTGTTTATGCCAAAGGCGTTAACGATGCACTTGCCCATGCGTCCTTTCCAACGTTCGAATACTTGCTCACGCAGTCAAAGCGAAAACCTTGGAAGCCCGAGGATTCACTACTGGTTGTGTATAGCATGTATTTGGATTTGCAGGGGCTGAGCATTGACAGAGATCTTGTCTATCACGCTATTCAACAAACTTTTGGTGCTAACACCCTCGCTTTTCTGATTCAAACCAGTGAATTCCAAGCCGCGTTGGATGGCAGTCGCCTTCCCCTTAAAAAAGTGTCAATTCCAGAGCTCGACAGTATTTTCCTAAAAACGGCGATGGTGAAACCCATCGAGAAAAACGCAGAAGTTGGCAGCAACAATTGGGCTGTGAGCGGTGCGTTGACTCGCAATGGTAAGGCCATGTTGTCGGACGATATGCACCTCATGCTCAGTACGCCAGTGATTTGGTACCGCGCGCAGCTCAACATCATCAATGATGAAAAACAGACACAGGTGACGGGCGTGAGCCTACCGGGTGTGCCTGCGATTGTCGTTGGCTCAAATAACAAGGTTGCGTGGGGCTTTACGAACTCGTATATCGATACGGCAGATTGGATAAAACTGTCTGATAAAGACAAAACGGCGCTTGATGCTGAAAGCATTCCTTTGCCAAATGGCGAGAAGACATTCTATGTCGAAGTGAGTCATTTTGGACCAGTAAGACGGATTGATAACGAGAAATATGCGCTGACCTGGGTTGGCTATCAGGATTACGCCATCAATCTGAACTTAATGAACCTTGAAGTGGCTAACTCCGTGTCCGACGCGCTTGCTGTGAGTAAGAAGATTGGCATACCGGCGCAAAACATGGTGGTTACGGATAGCCGTGGTGATATCGCATGGCAAATCACGGGTGCAGTGCCTGACAGGCGCAAACCGAGTGATGTGCCCGTTTCATCTTCACGTTTTGATGATGCTTGGTTACAACAAGCGCGCGACCTTCCCTCGCGGGTTAATCCGAAAGATCAACGAATTTGGACAGCGAACAGCCGCGCTGTGAGTGCTTCTCAGCATCGACGGTTTGGTGATGGTGGTTATGCACTTGGTGCGCGCAGCGAGCAGATAAAAGCACGGTTGTTTGAGAAAGACGTGTTCGACATTGATGATTTCTATCAGATTCAATTGGATAACGAGGCGTTGTTTTTAACGCGATGGCAGGGCTTTTTGCTCGGTGTATTGAAAACAGATCCTGATTTATTTTCCGAAGACATCAGGGAAATAGAAGGGTGGCAAGGCTGTGCATGTGCCGACTCCGTCGGTTACAGCTTAGTGAAACGTTACCGAGATACACTCATCGATCAACTGTTCGCGCCCATAGAGTCTCAACTTGCTGCGCAGAATCTAAGTCTGGCGTTAATAGAAAGACAGCTAGAGCCCGCATTGTGGCAACTGGTTCAAGCGCAGGCTGACAGCTGGAAGCCTCTAGGTGCGGCCAATTGGAACGTCTTTTTCACAACCACATACATTGATATGCGCGCGCAACTCATGGTGGACATGACAGGGCATGAAACAGGATCGTTGAAAGCGCTGCGTTGGGGGGATGTGAATCGTCTTCAAGTTCAACATCCGTTCAGTCAGCAAATCCCAGTGCTGAGTAATCTGCTGAATATGCCCGACGTGGAAGGGTTTGGAGACAGGTTTATGCCCGCCGTGCAGGGTAAGCATTTTGGCGCATCACAGCGTCTGATTGTTCAGCCTGGCGATGAAGTGAATGGAGTTCTCACACTGCCAGGCGGGCAGAGTGGCCATCCACTTTCACCGTTTTACCGCTCGGGGTTTGGTGAATATGCCAATCAGGATTCAACCCCGTTCTTACCGGGTAGTGTGCTTCATCAAATTGAATTCATTCCGACATCGCCTTAGCGCTTTGTTTCCGAATAAAACGAGAGCCAACAGGCTCTTTTTTATACGATATAATCCATGCGTAAAAAATCCTTCATTAAATTACGGTAATTTAATGAAGAGAAATAATAGAATTACCAATGCTTTACGACGTTTTATTACAAATTTTCGTTTCAGTAATTAGAATAAAATAAAGTGCTAGTTCATATTGGTGTAAATAGTCAATGACGTAAATGTCTCTATATTGAGATCTAATCTATTATTCTGACTCTCTCCCAATAAATAGTCAGGCTTTATTTGCAGAGTGAAATATATGAATATTCTTAAATGTGTGTCCAATGGTTCAAAAGTGATAACCAGTAGTAAAAATACAAATCACTTTTGCCCGACTCATTTAAGGGTAATTGATATGCAATTTGATTCTTTCACACATGCTTCACGTTGGTTGGATCTCGCGACGTTTGGTCCGAAGCAGGGCGAGGCAAATGCATTAGTCAACAAACGCGCTAAGGCTTGGTTCGATGAACAAGTGAAGCTGCCAGCTTCCTCTCACTTAAAGCAATGCGAAAAACAATTCGCAGCACAGGGTTACGGAAAAATGATATCTCGTTCGACACGTATTCGTGCATGGCTAGATATCGCGCTGTATGGCGATGACCAACTGCGACAAAAAGTGGGTTACGCGCTAAGCCAAATTTTTGTGGCCTCAGATCAAGATGCCACCCTCATTAACCACACACCTGCAATCGCTCACTATAACGATTTGCTGTGTGGGCATGCGTTTGGGAATTACCGAGAATTATTGAAAGCAGTGTCTCTATCGCCAGTGATGGGGCATTACTTGACCATGGTAGGCAATCAGATGGGTGACCCTTTAACAGGGCGTCGTCCAGATGAAAACTACGCACGTGAGATTTTGCAGTTATTTTCTGTTGGACTGTATGAACGTGACATTGATGGTAGCTACATCATGGGAAACAATGGCCAACCCGTGGCTTGCTACGACGAAAAAGACATTCAGGAATTGGCACGCGTCTTCACAGGTTGGGACAGTCTTGATAGCCACATGATAGAAGCCATGACCAACAACGGTCAGTATCATGACCCTGGTGAAAAGATGATCATGGGGCACCGTTTCCCTAAAAATACCAGTGCCGATGTAGAAATGGATCGCGTGATGGATATGCTGCTACATCATCCTTCTACAGCCCCTAACATCAGTAAAGGCTTGATTCAAAAGCTGACCACATCTAATCCATCACCAGACTATGTTCGTCGTGTGACCGAAGTGTTCTTGAATAACGGAGAGGGTGTTGTCGGGGATCTAAAAGCGGTTGTTTGGGCTGTGCTTGCAGACGAGGAAGTGTACACCGCCACACCAATGACCATGAGTAAAATCCGTGAGCCTTGGTTATCTTTGGTTTACATCTACCGCGCATTAGATGCACAACCGGGGGCAGGTAGCGCATTGGTAGAAACGGATTTAGTGTATCTGAAAACGTGTAACCAATATCCGCTGGGTTCACCGTCTGTATTTAACTTTTACTTACCTGATTACGCCCCTAATGGTGTTGTAAGTGAAAACAATTTGGTCTCCCCAGAATTACAGATTATTGATTGGTCCCATATTATTTATGTGCACAATTTCATATATGGAATATTCAGACTTAATCTGCAAGACAAAAATAAACCACTAAAAAAACAACTTTATATCAACGTTGAAGATTTAAAAGCGCCATTTGATACCAAAGATATTCAAGGCTTTGTTGCTGAAGTATCAGAACGATTTTTTAATGGCGCTATGCCGGTAGAGCTGCAACACATATTGTCTGATCATTACAACGGTCTCGATATGCACGCAGGTAAGTGGGTTCAGCGATTAATGTTTATCGCTTTATCTTCCCCATATTTCCATGTTCAGGAGAACCGCGCATCATGAAACTAACACGTAGAGATTTCATCAAATCAGCCGGTATTGCAGGCGCTGCTGCTGCCGCACCTATGAGCTTTAGCCTTCAAGCACGAGGCGTTGAAGACTACAAAGCCTTAATCTGCATTTTTATGAATGGCGGTAATGATTTTTTCCATCAAGTTTTGCCGCTGGATAGCGAGAATTTCAATAAATTCAACGCATCACGCCAAGGCATTGCAGTACCGCGCAGTCACGTTATGCCGCTTAACATTAAAGATAAAAATGGCGTGCAATTTGGCCTGAACAAATCCATGCGTGCACTCATGCCGTTGTTTGAAAAAAACCAAGCGAATGTCGTCATGAATGTAGGGCCATTGCTCGCGCCGACATCAAAAGAAGATCTTGAGTCTGGCCGCGCAGAACTGCCGCCTTATCTTTTCGCTCATAACAAGCAGCAAGAAGTATGGCAACACAGTTGGATGGGAGAGGCGTACAGTCAGCACGGTTGGTTGGGGATGTCGATGGATGTGATGGCCCGCTCTATGGCTGACATGCCAAATTGCTTCTACACCGGCCCTAACTCCATTTTGAACAGCTATTCCACGGATTCCATGTTCGTGAACAAAAATGGCTTTCAAGAACTACAAGCCTTGTCGAGTGCAGTTATTCGCTCGAGCTATGAATCCATGGCGAACCAGCATTATGACTCACCGTTGGTCGCAGGGTATGCCAATGTTGTGCAACAAGCGGTATCGGCGCAAAAACAAATGGAGCCGATTGTTGAAGGCATTCCTATGGATGACCGAATTCCGACATCAAACCTTGGCACCCAGCTGCGTGGCATCAAGCAAATGATCGATGCAGCACAGCTTTTGGGTCATAACCGTCAGGTGTTTTACGTCTCTATCGGTGGTTTTGATACCCACGATAATCAAGTTCGCCGTCAAGATGGCTTGATGAAAGAATTTTCAGAGGCGGTCGCCGGGTTGTATGCCGCACTGGAAGCGGATGGTTTATCTGAAAACGTACTGACATGTTCACTGTCTGAGTTTGGACGCACCATGCACGATAATGCCCGTAAGGGCACAGACCACGGTTGGGGCGGCGGGCAGTTTATGTTTGGCGGGCCAACACACGGCGGCGAATGCTGTGGCGAGTACCCAGATTTTACTCGTGGTGGCAAAGACGACAACGGTGAAGGTCGGATCATCCCGAAAATAGCGCACGAACAATATGCCGCCTACATGGTGAAATGGCTTGGATTGGGGAACGGTGCCCTTAATACCGTATTCCCAACGTTGCCGAAATTTGGTGGACCGATGGAAATGGGTTTGGTGTCTCGCTGATCGAGGTAGCCAAAACCCAAAAAATGAACAAGCCAGAGCCAATTGCTCTGGCTTTTTTCAAGGGAATTCTAAAGTTATCTAGGCAAGAGGTGAACCAATCACTCAATACGCTACAAAACGCATGGGGTTTGGTGGCAGCGAATAGTGATTTGCCCTAGTATTTTTCTCTTATTCGCCAAGCTGTAGGAAGCAGAACATGAGTAAAAGTTGGGATGATATGGCTGCAGAATGGGATTCCAATGCAGCGGTTATCGCCTATTCGGAAAAAGTAGCCAGTGCGTTGGCGAACGTTGTGGCAATCAAAGGAAGTAAGATCCTCGATTTTGGGTGTGGTACCGGTTTGTTGACAGAAAAGCTGTCGCCGAAAGTGACTTCAATCACTGCCATTGACCCCTCTGTGGAAATGATCAATGCCTTGAAAGCAAAAGATTTGCCGAACGTGAGCACTGTGATCGGTGTCGTTGATGAAATATTTGTTCGAGAATACAAACAAGCGGGTCAACGTTTTGATGTGATCGTGGCTTCATCATCGCTTGCGTTTGTGCCGGATTATCAAGAAACCATCGCGTTGTTAGCCATGCTGTTGGTGGATGGTGGTTTGCTGGTGCAATGGGATTGGGAAAAGAGCGAGAGTTCAGGCGCCGGTTTCACCGTGAGTGAAATTGAAGAGGCGTACACGAACGCGGGCTTGAACGTCATTTCGACCTCCATTCCATTCAACATGGGGGACATGCGGGTGTTGATGGGGGTCGGTCAGCGCACTGCATAAACAAAAAAACCGCCGATAAGGGCGGTTTTTTTTATGTCTTTTCGTCTGTTGTTTCGATGAATTATGCCGCTTGTGGGCCTTCTTCTAACGTCGCACGGTTGCCGTTCCAGCTGAGCGCGAGACCAAGTGCAACGGAAGCTGCAGCGCCCATCATTACCGCAGAGACTGTCAACAAACCACTAACGGCTAGCGCTGATACAATGCCACTCGCAACAAAACAGATCATGGTTTGTAGGAAGTTCAATAGACCTGCAGCGGTTGCGCTACAGTGTTTGAAATCTTCCAACGCTTTGTTCACCACGATGGGGTAAATCGCACCGTTCGCCACTGCCAAGAAACAGAATGGGATCAATACTGGCATGATGGTAGTGACATCAGACTGCCAAGACACCACGAAAATGGCCGATACGCTCGCGATAAACAAACCCACATACCAAGGAAGAAGCACTGAACCATCGTACTTGTTCAACAATGCACGGCAGCTGTAGCCACCCACAATGAACGCGATAGTTTGTGGTACATAGCTCATACCAATGTCAGCACCGCTATAACCCATTTCTGTCATCACGAACGGTGAGCCTGTTAGCCATGCAAAGAACGCCGCTGAACAACCAGCGAAGATAAGCATGTTGCCAACAAACTTACGTGAACTCACGATGTGCTTGTAGTCGCTAACCAGTTTCGCGCCCATTTTTTCGTTCGTATCTATGGCGGGTGCGCTTTCTTCTTGGCGAAGCGTGGTAACAACCAACAACACACCTAAACCCACCAACGCGATAAAAATACTGCGCCAGCCGAAGTGAGATTCCAGTGCCGCACCCGCAAGTGGTGCTAAAGCCGGTGACAGTGCAACCAACGGCATGACAGTTGCGAAAACACGTTGAGATGTTTTGCTGTCATAGCGATCTATCACGATGGCTTGCCAAATCACAGACGCACTGCATGCACCTAACGCTTGTACAAAGCGTGCAGCAAGAAACACTTCAATGCTGTCGGATAGGAAACACGCCACGGTCGCGACCGTGAACAGTGCCATACCGCCGACCAGCACTTTAATGCGGCCAATGCGGTCAGACAACGGACCGTAAACCACTTGACCTAACGCCATGCCCAATAGGAACACAGTCAAAGATAGGCCGATCATGGATTGCGTCGTACCCATTTCAAGACGGATGTTTTCAAAAGCGGGTAGGTACATATCGGTTGCAAGGAAGCCAAGCATGCTCAAGCCTGCAAACCACACCATTGTTGTCATAGGAACAGAATTTTTCATTTTACGTTGTCCGTTCGTTTATCAATGTCGTGGAGTGTATCCGCCACGAAAAACTCTGTGAAACGGTAAAATTTCTCCATTGCTTTCAAAAAATTTGATTTGATGGCTAAGTGTGGCCAATATAAGAGAATATTTGCTCGTTGAGTGGCAGGTACACCAATGAAAAAGGGCGTCTTCACATATGTTTTCTTATCCTGATCTTCAAGTTATTGATGCTGTCGCACGACGCGGCAGTTTCTCGGCTGCGGCTGAAGAGCTTCACAAAGTTCCAAGCGCGGTGAGCTACACGGTTCGCCAAATGGAACAAAAACTTGCTGTGAATTTATTTGAACGCTTGCATCGCTCGGTGAAATTAACGCCTGCAGGGGTATTCTTCGTCGAAGAGGCTCGCGGCTTGATGAAACAAATGGATGAAATCCGCATACAAACACAACGTGTCGCAAACGGTTGGACACGCAGTGTGTCGCTTGCTTTAGATAACGTCGTGCGAGAAGACCGTGTCGATTCATTGGTTCGTGATTTTTACGATGCCTTTCCTGACGTTGAATTGCTGCTGACGATGGAAGTGTTTAACGGCGTATGGGATGCATTGGCTTATGACCGCGCAGACATTGCTATCGGTGCAACAGCAGCGGTACCTGTCAGTGGGAACCTCAGCTATCGTGACATGGGCATTTTGACGTGGCGATTCGTGGTGTCGAAAAATCACCCATTGGCCAGCGAGCAAGAGCCGATTCGTCACGAACAATTATTGAGCTATCCCGCCATTTGTTTGGAAGACACCTCGCGCATCTTGCCGAAGCGTGCCACTTGGTTGCTCGATAACCAGCGACGTTTAACGGTGCCAAATTGGCACAGCGCCATTCAGTGTTTTCGCAGCGGGTTAGGGATTGGTGCAATGCCATCTCACATGGCAGAACCGTATTTAAAAAGCGGCGAGTTGATAGAGAAAACCTTGGTTGAGCCACCAAGCAAAAGCCCGTGTTGTATTGCTTGGCGAACCGACAAAGAAAACCCCGCCGTGAATTGGATATTGGATTACTTAGGCGATGCAGAAAAAGCGCACAGAGAGTGGTTGGAGTGACAAAACAGAAAGCGGTGTCATTGTTCGAAGTTATCGACTGTCGTACGTTCTCTGTCTCAGAAAGATCGCACAGGCATGACAATGAAGCACTTACACTGTAGGTGTTTCTCATCGATGTATCGGTGATGAATGCAACGATGACACACTGCCAGAAGGATCTTGGTGAGATGATAGATGTGAGTAATATTGTCGATACTACAAGCTACCAAATCGACGATGAGCAATTTTACGCTGAATGCAAACGCACGCTTGATGAACACGGTGTGTTGGTGCTTAGGGACTTTCTGCGCCCTGAAGCGATTTCGTCTATCCAAAGAGAGGGTGAAGAGAATCAACACCTTGCTTTTTACTCGGAAAAACAACACAACATCTACCTCACCCCGCTTGATGATGAGTTTGCAGAAGATCACCCGCGTAATCGTTTAGTGTCTTCGTCCAAAGGCTGCATCACGACCGACCAAATTCCGCAAGTTTCTCATCTACATTCGCTCTATGAAGACGAAAGATTCCAACGCTTCCTGTGCAATGTGCTCGGAGAGCAAGCGCTTTATCCTTATGATGATCCGCTTTCGTCTGTCAACTTGCACTATGCAAACGAAGGGCAGGAGCTTGGTTGGCACTTCGATAATTCATCCTTTGCTATCACCTTAATGATTCAATCGCCGGAAGGTGGTGGCGCGTTTGAATACGTGAAAGACGTGCGCGATGCTGACAAGGGTGAAATGAATTTTGAACGGTCTGGGCAAATCCTTGATGGGATGGTGGAGACGAAAACCTTGGCCATGGATGCGGGTGCGTTGGTGTTGTTTCGAGGAAGGAATGCCATGCACCGTGTGACACCGGTTGTTGGTGACATAACACGTATGCTGGTGGTGCTGGCCTACAACACCGAGAAGGGTATTTCACTTTCCGAGTCGGCAAGAATGACCTTTTACGGAAGGTTGGGTTGATTCGCCCTTGCATTGTTCTTCCGCGCCGTTTCACATGACCTGCCGTTGAAAAGAAAAAAGCAGCCCAATAAAGCTGCAAAATGTTGGACTCGATGCCGCATGTGAACGTAGTGCTGCTCTGCGGTTCTTGTTATAGCGTTCGCTTATCCGATTCCTCCCAATGAAGATACCGTTGAAATAAAGCTCTTCGCGCCTAAAAAGATGGTGATCAGGCTAATCAGAATACCAAACGCGAGCGATACTTTACTGTTCACGTATTCGCGCATAAATTTCGCCTGACTGGTTATCATCACCAGCAAGATGACAGCAATGGGCAAGATAATTCCGTTCAATACCTGTGCGGAGATAATGACGAAAATAGGGTTCAATCCCGTAGCGGAAATGAAAATACCAAAAATCAAAATAGACAGATTGGTAAAGAAAAAACGCTTATCCGATTTGTCGTATTTCCAACCAAATAACCCCGCTAAGACATAAGATGCACCCAGCGGTGTGACGATTGCAGAGGACAAGCCTGCGGCAATCAATCCCACGCTCAGAAACGGACTCGCAAAATCGCCGAGTACGGGTTCGAGTGCTTTCGCCATAGACGCAATGCTTTCAACTGATGTGCCTTTGATGACGGTTCCTGCCGTGATCATGACGGCGGCCGTGATAAAGCCCCCAACCGTGATCGCCACGATGATATCGAGTTTGGACAATTCCAACTGATCAGTACTGGTGAACGCTTTTTTTGCATTGATGGCATGAACAAAGAAGTTGTAGGGCACAATGGTTGTGCCAATCAAACCAAGAACCAAAAACATGCCACCGTCAGGAATTGAAGGGATTAATCCCGTGGCAACGTCCGACCAATTTGGCCCGACGGCAAACACCGCAATAAGAAAAACCACTGCCATGATGGCCACTAAGACCATGAGTAATTTTTCAATTAATTCAAACGGTCCAAAATTGATCAGTACCAGAATAGTAATACCGACAAGGGGCCCGAGAATTTGTGTCGATACACCCGTGAGGGTGGAAAGGCCTGCCGCCGAACCTGTTAAATCGCCCCCCATATAGGCAATACAACCCAGCGGGATCGCTATACCCACGAGGCCTCTGGCGAGGTGTTTGAGTGCATTGTTTTCAAAGGTTTTAGAGATGGCTTCAGACAAGCCTTGTCGTGTGACTACCCCTAACCTTGCAGCCATTTCTTGTAGAACGATCGTGGCGACAATGGCAAAGAGAATGGTCCAAAGTAAGCTGTAGCCAAAGTCTGCGCCTGTTCGTGTGGCGGTTGTGATGGTGCCTGGGCCGATAAAAGACCCCGTGATCACGACTGCAGGTCCAATCGCTTTAACCTTGTCAATAAATGTGTATTTCGTAGCAGATGATGTGGTGTGTGACGTCGACATATAATCCCTCCTTGGGCGTACTGCATATGTTCTCGCTAGAACGTGTTGTCGCTTTTAGTAAGCGGAACCTTCTGGGTTATTGAGATCGTGCTTTTCGGTGCCTGAAAGAGGGGGGTTGAAGACACTGACCAAAATGAGGTCTTCTGACTGGCCTCCGCGCAAAAAATGAGGGTCATGTTGGTCTAATACATAGATATCACCTGTTTTGATGGCATACACATTGCCATTCATGTCTTCTACCTCGCCATTTCCCGCAATGCAGTAGCACGCTTCAAGATGGTTTCGATAGTGCAACTTAGATTCTGTGCCCGCGCGAACCACGGTGTGGCAGACGGTAAAACCGACGCCGTCTTGTTGGGTCAAGAGTCGATGACTCGTCCCGTTGCCCCAGTTCACAAATCGGTCTGTCGATTCAACGTCATTGAGTGATCGAATAAACATGGCATCTCCAAGTGTTAGAAAATTTACAAAAGAGAAACGCTCAAGCGCTTTGCCGCTATCGTCGAGAATGCGACACGCTTGAATGTATGAGGCTGCTAACCTTGAAGAAGATGATGAATTGAAGCGTGATGCTGAACAATTGATCTAATTTCAACCAACTTGTTAGATTTTCTTACAATGAAATTACCGCCGTTATCTGCAATAAAAGCGTTTGAAGCCACAGCGAGGCACCTCTCTTTTTCGAGGGCTGCGGAAGAATTGTTTGTCACGCACGCTGCGGTCAGCCATCAAATAAAGAACCTTGAAGAGTGGGTGGGTACAAAATTGTTTATCCGAGAGGGAAGAGGAATACGACTCTCACGATCGGGGGAATTGTTGTACCGGAAAGTATCGCCGGCACTCTTTGATATCGCAGATGCGTGTCGCACAGTGAAAACGCTCGTGAGCAAAGAATCGCTCACGGTGGGATGTATACCGTCCATTGCTAACCGTTGGCTTGTACCCAACCTGAATACTTTCACGTCTTCTCACCCCGATCTCGATGTGAAGATTGTCTATGCGACGGTGGATGACACCTTAGGCGATGATGAGCTGGATGTGTTGATCACCACAGGGCAAGAAAAAGGTCCCCATGTTGTGTCTAAATGGCTGTTCTCGCGCGCGAACAAACCCGTATGCAGCAACACTTTTCTTCAACAACACGGACCGTTAAACGCGCCTGAGCAAATATTAACGGTGCCGCTTATCCATGATGAAAATCGCAAAGGTTGGCAAGAGTGGTTTGAAGCCGCAAGTGTGCCTTGGACAGCCACCGACAGTTGGCCACTCTTTCAGGATTTCAACTTACTAGCCACTGCCGTGATCGCCGGCCATGGTGTCGCGCTGTGCCCTGTCGAAGTGTTCCGGCTAGAGATTGAACGTGGTGACTTGATTGTGTTATCGGATATTTCCACGCAGAACGATACAGGGTATTACGCTAGCTATCGCGAGAACACCAGTGACGTGGCCGTTCAGTTTGTGGAATGGTTTGCGCAGTTTGTTGCTGAGCACTGAGAATCGTTACCGTCTGCGAATGGCGATTCTGGCAAGACGATAAAATCATTGCGAGAGGGTTCGATAGAATGCGTCGATCTAGTTTGTATGCCTTGATGTCGGGGAACTATTGGGCATTGACCTGAATGATGCGCACAACGTACGCTGACGCATAAGGTTAGAAACAGAATGCTGGTAAGGAACAACGCATGGATCTGCTTTCACTATTACTTTTTGTGCCCGCATGTTTTGCATTGAACATGACGCCAGGGCCAAACAATCTACTCGCGATGAATAATGCGCGTTGCTATGGCTTTCGCGCTTCAATGATTGGCAGCTTAGGGCGAATTCTGGCTTTTTCTGCAATGATTACCCTGACGGCTTCTGGCCTCGCCGTGATCTTGTATGCCTCTGAAACGGTTTTCTTCGCCATTAAACTGTTTGGTGCGCTCTATCTTTTCTGGATTGCGTTTCAACTGTGGCGCTCAACCAGCATTCCTGTGACCGATTCTGAACGTCATAAACCGGTAAAAGCGCTGTTCAAGCAAGAGTTGGCTTTGGCCGCTGGAAATCCAAAAGCAATCTTGATATTCACGGCATTTTTACCGCAATTTGTTGATACTTCTGCAAGCGTGAATACGCAGTTTTTCGTTCTCGGCGTGACGTTTTTGGGCCTAGAAATCGCGGCCATTGCGATTTATGCCGTGTTTGGCATTTACCTCAGGCAGTGGTTTGAACAGCCTAAAATGGCACGATGGTTTAACCGTGGTTGCGCATTTGTTTTAGGGCTTTCCGGTGGGAATTTGCTGTTGATGAATCGACAGTCATGATTGTTGTTGAGAGTAAAAAGCCATCCGTTCGGATGGCTTTTTCGTTTCTGGTTTTTGTTTCTGTTTTTTTGTTTTTGGATCGTGGCTATCGACTATTTCGCCGACAAGTCTTTATACGCCGCAGGCACGTTCAAACCAGGGTGAACCCAATCACGCAGGGCGTAACCTGTAAACTCAGGCAGTTGCACTTTCGCCACGGTTTCTTGGAGTGTTAATCCGTCATCGATAGCCGTTTGTACTTGTGTTTTTACCGCTTCAAGGTAATCAATGTGCCATTGAATATCGTCAGGCGTCATGGGTGAACCATGGCCTGGAATAACGGTGGCATCATCAGGCAAGAAAGCGCGAACTTCTTGCAACGACTCAAGCGTTTCCAGCAAATGGCCGCCAAGCAACCAAGGTAGAGAAGGCTTCACGGCCACAATTGGGTTACCTGTCCACATGGTTTTTGATTCAGGTTCCCAGATGAACAGATCACCACCGGTTTGAGCGAAACCAAAATCCATGATTTCGACCATCTTGCCACCTAGATCGAGGGTGATTTTGCCGCCGTCACCGACAAGAATGTCCGCGTCTGTTGGCAAGACTTCTTCGATACCACGATTTTTACCAAAGTTCTGCATCATGAACTGCGTATCGTGTTCAAAATGCTCGTCGATGTAATCTTGTGTTTCTTGGTGTTGAATGATTTTTGTCTCTTTCGGCAAATACATGTTGCCGTAGGAGTGGTCACCATGAGAACTGGTGTTGACCGCATAAATGATGGGCTTGTTTGCTTCCGCTTTTACCATGCCTTGGACTTGCATGTTCAAACGTTTGTTCAGCATGGTATCGATGATTAACACGCCTTTATCGCCCACGATGAAACCGCCGCTGGTCGCAACAGGTAGGCCTTTGCTTTCGAGTTCTTTTGCGTCAGAAGGGTAGTAAGCATAAACGCCGTCATCCAGCTTTTCTGAAATCAGCTGTACTTTGTTTGCATCCCACACTGGTTCGTTGGCTGTCGCCG
The DNA here is from genome assembly GCF_002876705.1 of Enterovibrio norvegicus. Lineage (GTDB taxonomy): Bacteria > Pseudomonadota > Gammaproteobacteria > Enterobacterales > Vibrionaceae > Enterovibrio > Enterovibrio norvegicus_B. Next base: position 346,986 of record NZ_MDAG01000057.1, read on the forward strand.
TTGCTGCACCAAAAGCGGTGGTGGCGAGGAGAGCTGCAGTGATGATGTTTCTTTTCATTATTTTATCCGTCCCTTTTGTTTACTTCCTGAACATTCCTTGAAAGTATAAGAATGCGTAAACGGAGAATAAACTCGAGTTTTGTTAATTAGCTGTTCTTCAATAGAGAACAATCGAGGGAAGGAATCGAAGGGATAATGGATAAGTTCACGAACATGGAAACCTTTGTACGCGTGGTGGAGTTTGGCAGCATTAGTGGGGCGGCTGACCACATGGAGATCGCAAAGTCAGCGGTTAGTCGACGCCTGAAAGAACTCGAGAATTATCTTAACGTGCAGCTTTTTCATCGCACGACACGTTCTATGCATCCCACGGATACGGGTAAATCCTATTACGCTTACTGTCTGCGTATTCTTGAAGATTTACGGGAAGCCGAACAAGCAACGTCGCAGGCGCATTGCGTATTGCGAGGTTCACTGAAAGTAGCGATGCCTTCGACCTTTGGCGTGATGCACATGAGTGCGGCGATTAATGACTTTTTGCTTGAGCACCCACACATTGCGTTCGAATTGGATTTTAATGACAGGCAAGTAGACCTGATTCAAGAAGGGTATGATCTCGCGATCCGCATTGCCGATTTACCGGATTCTACGTTGCTTGCTCGTCGAATCGCCTCGGTAAAACATGTTATTTGTGCTAGTCCGTCCTACCTTGAGAAACACGGAACGCCAACGTGTATTGACGAGCTATCAACGCACCAATGCTTGAGCTACAGTTTGAGCAAAGACACTCAACATTGGCGTGTTCAAACGGCGGAGGGTGTTCAAAAGAAGGTGAAAATTAACACCGTCATAAAGGCGAGCAGTGGTGAATATTTGGTCTCTGCGGCGGTGGCTGGCTTAGGCATTACGCATTTACCTACCTTCGTGGTGTCGGACGCAATAAAACGAGGGGAGCTTGTTCCTATTATGGATGGTTGTGGGTTTAACGCACTGAATGCCTATGCCGTGTATCCGCAGACCCGTCATCTTTCTCGTCGCGTACGTACCTTTATCGATTTTCTTGCCGATAGATTTTCGGGCACGCCCTATTGGGATGAGGAATAACACAACGGACATAAATGTTCTTGTCCGTCTGTGTTTATACCCACAGAGGGAATCGTGTGTCCGTTTCGCCTTATGGCGTATAAGACAAATCGGGCTCGACGTGAATGTGAATGGTATCGCTGTAACGCCCGCCCGCTTTTCTTTCCGTGTTACCAATAATGATTTGGATCGGGAGCGGTGTGCCTTCGGTCGAGACGTTGCTTCGCCATTCACTGCTTCCGCCGTCTAAGGCAATCTGTTCACTCGCAATTCGCATCATGTAATCTAAATCCCATTTCGGGTTTTGAGATTGGTGACGCAGTTTTCCATTGAATTGGGACGCCGCAGAGAGGGTATAAGGGGCGGTACTTTCCACCCAGAGACGCGGTGCATAGTTGATGATCTTGTTCGTTTTTAGCGAGCCGAGATCGAGGTTGTAATGGCGCTGAGTGAGCCCATAGAATTGTATTCTTGCACTCGGCACGACCTTGGTGGCAATGCGTAATTCCGATTGGTCTTGCTCCATCACGCTGTTTTCTTGATACAAGGTCGCTTTAAGCATCCCACTGTATTCGGCGGCTTCTAGCCATTGGTTGTTAGGAAAACGAAGCTCAAACACAGTACTTTGCTGATGGCTATCAAGCGTGATGCGCCATTTCCCCGCTTCTAATCGTCCTGCCTGAGCGTAATATTCGAAGCGCATTTCCCTATGATTGTTGCTCTTCAATGCACTAGCAGCGTCATTCACTTCAATCACAACGTCAAGTGAACAACCTTCTGGGATGTTGGTGGTCAGTTCATACTGTTTTTTGAGCGGGTAACTGGCGGAAGAGAACACATCGTAAGTATTGGCACTGAGTACCGGTTTGAGATTGAGTATCGAGGCGGTGCATTCCTCGGCAATAGACGCGGGAAGGTAAAGCGCCAACATGCCTGCCAGCATTGTTTTAATCCACATACAGTTCTCCTAAGCGAACAAAAGTGTCATCAACACTGTCGATGGATAGGGTCAGTGTTTGTTCCGCGTTGGTTTTCAATACAAGTTTGTAGTTACCCGGCCGCAGGCCTGAGATGGCAAAACGGCCTTGGCGATTGGTGAAAAAATCTAGCGGGGCAATGTTTTCATCATCGAGGTAGTAAGCGATTCCTGCCACCAACGCGATGGGTGAAGCGGTGCGCCTGTTGATCAACGTACCCATTGCAGTAATGACGGCATCTGAGCCTATGTTGAGGGCATAGCCTTGCCGATAGCCGGGATACAACGCGAAGCCACCTTCACCAAGGTCATAACCTGGCGGCAGATTATCAACGTGATAGCTGATGATTTGATCACTGTATGTCGCGAGATCGGACACCAGAACATGGCTGCTTCCTTCAAGGAATACCCGCGCAAATTTCTCGTCTTCCGCGGGGTCAACTGCGACGCGATTCTCTGACAACGTCGAGTGTTTACTGACCACCGCAAAGGCTTCGCCAATTTCTCGTCCAATGGCGAAAGTCGTGCCTGAAAATGCGATGGCACTGGAGATCTCAACGCGTGTGTTGTGCGTGCGGACATCTTGGTTAATGTCGCTGTAACGTGTGGCATGGTCAATGCTGGCTTGATAGCGATTGCCCGTGTAATCGATCGACGCATTGAGATTTGCATCCGTTGATTCCTGGGTTTCAACTGAGGCGAATGCGGATATACCGCCTGTGTTTCCTACTGCATCTTGGTAGCTGACATCTAACCCTGCATAGCGGTTCTCAGATTGGAGCCGGTTGACAACACGCGTCTTTCTGCCAAGCGGCCAACTTAACGTGAGTGTGCCAGAGAGTTCGTCATCACCGTTATCGAAACGCTGGTAGTCAACGCGTGTGCTCCACGTGGCGTCAGTGTCAAAAATAGGGCCTGAAACGCTGGGGCTTGCAGACCAGTAGTTATCATTGTCTCGGTGGCCTTTGCTGAAGTTGGCGGAAAATGAACCACGGTAAACCGAACTCAATTGAAAGGCGGCAAACACGGACCAAAAGTGCTGCACGCTGTTCAAAGGTTCTTGGTTTGTAGAGGCATCTCGTACTGTGTCTACATCGTCGGTGCCAGCAAAGTTGGGGCTAAGTTGGTCGTAGAGGATGCTGAATTGGTTAAGCCACGTGTGGCTTTCAGGAATATCAGCATCAAAGGCAAAACGAAAGGCATTGCCTGAACCAAAAGAGGGGTGTTCGCTTTGGCTGGCATGAAGTTCTGTTACGCCTAGTGATGTGGCGAAGAGAACATTTCCGCCATATTGATACACATCGTCGAGCTGTTGGCCGTTAACACCCACCGTTAGCCAAGGCGCAGCACCGAACTCCACGTTACCCATGATCAGGCGCTTGTCCGTATCGTAACGGAGTCTGTCGCTGTCAAATACGCGTGGCGCGCCGAGCATGAGGGAATATTCAAATTCCCCTGTGTTTAACAATTCACTGCCCGTTGCAACGGAGAAGTCGATTTCCTCTTTCTGACCGCTCGCATCCGTGATGATGAGCGAGATATTGTTTAGCCCTTGCGCAATAGGGATATCGTTTAGGTTATACGTCCCGGCGTTTAAGGTGAATCGCTGCACAATGGCGCCATCAATGACCACATCAACACTGGACGTGCGGGTGAGCGTGAAAGATTGCGCAGCGGTGGGCCTGACATTCTTGGTAGAGATCAGAGAAAAATCACGGGTTAACCCAATGCCAGCGATGTCGGCGCTGCTTTGAAACAAGGTGCCATTGTTGAACATGTCACCCAACACTAAGCGTGAGCCGGCGTCAGGAAAGTCGAGATTCAAGCGCGTGCCTTCGCGCAGGTAATGTGTTCCCAACCCATCAATATCGTCGTACGTGGATTCATATTCCAATGAAAGACGACGGTAGTTCAGTGCGGATTCAAAACGGTGATTCTGGTTGTGCTGTCGGTCGGTGTCATCATCAACGGATTGGTTTAGCGAATTCGACAATGTCACGTTGAGAAATCCGCTAAACAGCGACGGGGAAATGTAATCGGTGTAAGCCGACACCCGGCCCATGGAGAGTTGTTGAGTCAGCATTTTGTCATTGGGAATACTGATCACGCACTCAAGAGTGGAAAACTCAAACGTCAGACCCAACCCCATGCGTTCAAAATTCAGCTGCGATAAGTACTCGCCCTCGGCGTCTGCAGACAGTGCATCGAGAACATCTTCATCCACCAAGGTTTTGAGGACGTCTAAAGTCGCGAGTTTGGGCAGTAAAATGTCGTCTTTCGCGGTAATGGTGATATCGGTTTCACCAATCACACTGTCACTGATTCGAAGTAACGAGGTCAGCGTAATGTCGCGCCCTGTTGGGTTGATTTTCTGTTCGGCAAAGGCAACGCTGCTTTGTGCTAGCAAAAGCAGGAACAAAGCATAAAGGGCAATAAACCGTGTTTTCCTCATTGGGCTTCGCTTTCGTATTCCCCAGTGTGAAGGGATGCAGGCGCTGGAAAAGTAAAGGAACTGAATGGCGGTAAAAAACGCTCTCCAAACACCTGTTCGGGTGCATCAATACTTGGGTGCGTATCGTGCAAAAACTGAAGGCGACTCAAGAAGGTGTAGCGGTTACCACGATTGGATACCGTCGCCTCACCATTTGGATCAACGCTCAAAGAGACTTCGGCACGCTGGGATGGGGAAGAGAGGTGAACTAACGCGTTGTAGTGAATTTCAATGGCGACGCCGGAAGGGGCGTCAGCCATGTCATTCTCAAGTGGAGGCTGTGTAAAACGCACAAAAAAACTCTGTGACGCGGGTAAGGTGTTACCGCCTAACCATTGCAACCGAAACACTTGGATACCGCCAGCAGGCAGCACGGCCGCGGGAGGAAAGATCATCAAGCCTACGTCGTCAGCGTCTTGCGTGTCATACCCACCATTAGCATCAAACACCAACTGACGCAGTGATGCTTCAATGGGAATGCTGTGGGTGTTGTGATTTTCCAGACGAATTTGGGCCGTGCTGCGGGTTGAGGCTGACATTTCTAATACAGTAGGAGAAATGGTTAGCCCGTAAGAAGCACGAACAGAAACAAGCGATACAGCGATAACCCACAGCCAATGGAGCGCTGTTCGGCTAATGGGCAGGGCTGAGGCTGATCGTCGTATTGCGTGCATTAAAACCCGTAACTGGCTTCATGGCGAAAATTCGAGAAGAGTGAGGAAGCACCAGTGTGGCGTCGATATAGCTACCAATGTCACTACCTTTTATGGTGTGCGTCTGCCCGCCATTTTTAAGCGTCCATTTCATCTCGTTCAGTCGGCCATAGCTGTCACCCGAGTTTTTCACCGTGACGGACCAATGCTGCTTGCCAGAAGAAAGGCCCGTCACCGCAAGGTTGGGATCAGCGTTTTCTGGCTTTACATTCATCAAGGTGTCAAACCGCATCAACAAACCTACGTCTAGGTCTTGCTCATTGTTTCGTAGAACATTTTGTTGGCGAACAGAAATGCGATAAGCCTGTGATTGCGTAATGTCGGGCGCACCCAAATAGCGAATGGTGACGGACTGCGATTTACCGGGTGCGATAACGGCAGTGACGGGAATCACCAATAAATCGTTATCCGCGGGTGTAAGGGTTTCCTCACCGCGTTTATTCATGCTGAGTTTGAGTGGCACCATTTCGACAGTGAGAGGGAAATCGTTGGTGTTATTGATGCGCATCGATAATTGCGCACGTCTGCCTGTTGGGGTCATCTCCGCAATCATGGGTTGAACCTGATAAGCGTAAGACGGAACAATGACCATCATTCCCAGCAGCAGAGAAATACGAGTTATTGCTGCCTGTATAGACGAAATTACCTGTATAGACGAAATTACCTGCATAGACGAAAACTCCTTGCCAATAAAAACGGGAGGCAGAAGCCTCCCATGATTTTTTACTGCTGGGCAATCGTGATGGTTAATGTATCGGAGTAATCACCTGCGTAGGTTGCTGCACCTGTAACGGCAATATCAAGTGCGGCGGTTTCGCCAGTAGCGAGAAGGGATGAGCCCGAATACGCACCCACTGACGACTTGGACGCGGAAGTGTCGAGCGTAAGGTCTGCTAACGTCGCCATATTCAGTGTGGCTGTGTAGTGCACCACGTCAGTTGATGAATTACTTTTCATGCCTTCATTCGTGCTTGTGAGGGTCACATTTGCGCCGGAAGAATAATTACATTGTACGGTGAGGCCAGGGATCGATGTGCTAAGCGTTGCACCTGAATTTAGAATACCTGCTTGATAATTTACAGGGCCTAATCCTGATACTTGGCAGATGGGATCTACGTTACCTTGAATAGCGATTGAAACGGGATCAGCCGAAACAGATGCAGCGAAGAATGCAGAAGCGGCGATTGAATAGATGCCTAGTTTTTTCATGATAATGTCTTCCTTCAATGGGTTGTACACTATTTTTCAGTTTGTCATTTATGCCGTTGGGAGATAATGCACTTTTAAGGCGTATACGTTTACGATGAAAGTGCTTTTTTATACGGCGATGATTTAAAAACTTCCATTTATCGATGGTGAAACATCGATGGTTATTACATCTTTGTATTCTCCAGAGAATACAAAGTCTTGCTGTTTCTCTATTTTTATCTCTCCTCTTGTTTTGAATGGTATGTTATTGTTTTCAGTTATTCTTTTGATTGACGACAACTCTTTACTATTAAACGTTTTATTCATTCCTACACTTGAAATACTCAGGCTTAATAAATATGGGTTTGTTGTTTTATAGAAACCATTATTTAATGCCAGCCCACCATGTTTTGACCATATCGATAATGTAAGTGTTTGATTGCAATCAAGAGTGAATGGAATGCTGTCACTGCGTTGGTTTGAAATGTCAACCAGTTGGTTGGAATTGATTTCAATTAAACAGCGTGAATCAATCTCTCCAAACATTGTCATGGACAAAGAGTCTGTGGCGTTGGTGTGTGACGATATTATTAAAAACAATATACATGGCGCACATTTGCTTTTGATGATTATTTCCAAATCAAACTGCCTATTGGATAGTTTTTCATCATGTGTGTAAGAAATTTATAATAGATACGCCAGAGTGAGTTTGCAGATTAAATTAGAACTAAATAAGAGGGATGATACTTATTTGGCTCAAAAGTATGGAGGGGTTGGTCATTATTTAATATTTGACTATTTATTTCTTTATTTTGAAACGAAACGAAATGATTATGACCAATTTTTCATGCAGGGTGTCTTGTGAGAATGCATGGATGCATTAAATTAGCTTTATATTTGTTTGGGTTTTTCATAGTGATTGCTTTGTTGAGTTGAGCGGCTCCCCATAAAATGCCCATTTTGATGGTCATTTATTGTTTGTTAAAGTTTACACGTTATATTTTTTCGTTGGGGTGTATTTCTTTAGACCGACTAAAAATCAAAGAAGCCACTCTTTAAACTTATCTCGAATGATGTTTCTTGGAAGCCAAACGTTCATATTTCGATGCACTGTATCAGTGCGTGATGTGATCAGTTGCCGTTTTAGGCAACGAAAATGCGCCGCAATGTGGCATTTTTCTGTTTCACTTTTGGTACTTCACATTATTTTCACTGATAACCGTTTAACTTTGCATTGTCGTACTTTTTTCAATGCGTAATCTGCACAGCGAACGGAAACTCACTGAATAAACAACACGGTATGAAACGAAGAGTGACAACATGAAAGTAATGCTAGAAAACAAGAAAAACATAGTGGCGATTGCCGTAGTACTGGCTTGCTTTGTCTTTATTGGCAGTCTGCTGCCTGAAGAGTTGACGCTGCAACGCTGGGTTGCGGCGTTTTTCGCAGCGAATGCGCTGGTGGCGATGGCATTGACCTTTGTGTTGTCTACGCGGCTTGAGATCCTCGAAACAATCTTTAGGGGGCTAGATCGCGTCTATAAAGCGCACCGCTGGGCGGGCATGTGGTCCGTGTTCTCCATCTTTATGCATTGGTGGTTAGTACCACAATCGGAAGCGCCACGCGATGACTCGAGCTTGATGGAAATAGGCTCAGATACTGGAGAGTGGGCGACATGGTTGCTGCTTGGGCTGGTGGTCATCAGTTTTATGCGTGTCTTGCCTTACCATTTATGGAAATGGAGCCATCGCTTGATGGGCTTGGTGTTTTTCGTGTCTGTCTTCCATTACTTGTTTGCCGTGCGTCCTTTCCAGTTGTTCTCTCCTGCGGGCATCGCCATGAATATTACTTCCATTGTGGGCTTGCTCGCATGGTGGTATTACGCATTTGGTAAATCAACCAGCAAACACCATCTCGCCAAAGTGCAGAATGTGAAGAAAGAAAACGGCGTGGTGAGCTTTGAAGCCAAACCCCTTCAAGGCAGACCAACCTGGAATGCCGGGCAGTTTGCGTTCATCTCGGTGCTTCATCATGAAAAGATCGCCAAAGAACCGCATCCGTTTACGATTGCGAGCAGCCAACATCAAGGTGTTGCGCGTTTTTCTGTTGCTGGGCTTGGGGATTACACCAAAACCTTGTATGACCATTTAAGCAATGGTGACATGGTGCGTTTGGACATGCCTTATGGTCGATTCAAGCTGAACCGCTCGTCGTCACCGCAAGTTTGGATGGGTTCAGGGATCGGCATCACGCCTTTTGTTGCTTGGCTTCAAGAGCTTAATTACACCGGCGCGTTAACATCAAAACCGTGTCCGAATGTGGTGCTGTATTACTTGGTGAAAAATGCAGAGGCTGCGATTTTTGCCGAGGAGCTGCAACAGCTCACTGAAAACTTGCCGTCTGTGACATTGAAGATTGTCTATTCGGAAGAAGGGCGCATCACGCCGGAACGTATCGCGGATGATTTGAACGGCAATGTCGACAATGCCGAACTGTATTTCTGCGGAAACCCTGAGGTGAGAAAAGCGATGCAAGAAGGCTTGGAGTCTCTTGGTATGCCGAAAAACAATACGCACTATGAACTGTTTGATTTCCGTGGCGCGATATAAGGTTTAACTCTGATCGAAACAGAAAAGAAAAGCACAATCCCGAACAGGGATTGTGCTTTTTTATACGCGGTGTTGAAGGCTATCAGCCTGAGTAGAAGAACTCAAAGTCATTGGCGTTGATGTCTTCTGCATTAATCCCTGTGAGCAGAACGTTCACTTGGGCTTCACTATATTGACTGTCACCCGCAGTGTATTCTCGAATGATCTGCACCAAGGTATCGTCGCCTTGTTGGGTCACGATGAAGTCATTGAAGTCGATCTCTTCGTGGTAGTAATCATCAAACGCGATTTTATCCTCACCGATCGTGAAGTCTGTGATGGTGTCAGTTTCAACATCACTGTCGTAGTTGGCACTATCGTCATCCACAACGAACGTATCTGCCCCTTCACCGCCCGTGAGCGTATCAAAGCCTTCGTCACCTTGTAATCGATCGTCGCCTGCGCCGCCCTCTAAAGTGTCATTGCCGTTACGGCCAATCAGCGTGTCATCGCCATTCCAACCCACGATATGGTTCGCGTTGTTTCTGCCCGCTAATGTAAAGTGAAATTGTTCGCCGGAAATATCATCAAGATCAACGTTTTGGAAGGTGAAAGAGGCGGTTGGTGAGAATTGCATGACAACATCATTTCCCGTTTGCTCGAGCAGTGTGTCGGCATGATAAACACCGTCCTCATCGATGTGATAGAGGCTTGAATCGTCGATAATGTGGGCAACAATGATGCTGTCTTCGTCGACATCAAAGTCAGTCACCGTATTGTTGTATTGGCTATTTTGCGTGCCATATTCTTTATAGTCTCCCGCGCTAAACGTGTCAGCGCCTGAACCGCCAGTGAGCATATTGGTGCCAATGTCTGCAATGAGCACATCGTCTCCCGCGCCGCCATCTAGCTGGTCATTGCCGCCTTCAGCATTGAGCTCATCGTTACCTTCGTTACCGAATAGCATGTCATTACCACCACCTCCTAGGAGTTGGTCATTGCCATTGCCGCCCGACACAGTATCGTTGCCTGTTTCTCCAGAAAGCGTGTCGTCACCGCCTTTGCCTTCAATGATGTCGTTACCACTGTTTCCGGAGATTGTGTTCGCGGCTTCATCACCGAGTAGCGTTTCGTTGCCACTGTTACCGCGAATGTTGTAAGAAACGAGCTCGCTTTCAAACGTGGAGGCATCGAAGTTTTTCAATACAACCTGGAAGTATTCATTAAGTGTGAATAGGGTTGATGAACCTACTTGCTCCGCGGTAATCGATGACAAGTCAAAGCCGTTTAGATCGTAAGAGTTAAAGGTGACGAATATCGTGTCTGCGCCAACGGTGAAATCTTCAATCTGCGCAATTTGGATATCAGTAGAGTTGTTGCTAGGCAAACGGAGCTTTTGTTGTAGTTCGAAAGTGTCGTTACCTTCTCCACCTACCAATATATCGTTACCCCCTGTCGAAATTATCGTGTCATCACCCGCACCGCCATCGAAGTATTCAGCGGTATTTGAACTTCCTTCTAGATAGTTGTTCGTATTGTTACCGATTTTCTTTACGTTGTTGGTGTCGTTGTGCCAGTACTGGTCAGGGTGTGCGGCAGTCGAAAAGCCCCAATAGTGATCAACATAGCTCTGCCAATCACCAAGTCGGTCTGCGTAGGTGTTTGCGCTTGTAAACGCAAAATCTGACGCACTAAGCGCATCCGCGCTTGTGTTGTTTAGGGTAATGGTTGAATCGTCTGAGAGGGTGATGCGTGTTGTGATGCCGTGCTGCTCGATGATCAGATCATCAAAACTATTCGCGAGGCCAGTATCAATGCTGATGGTGTCGACGCCTATTTCGAAATCAACAATACGGTCGTTACCGCTAGAAGGAAGCGCATTGGAGAGGGTGTCTTCATTGCGTAAAATCGAATGGCCAAAATGAAATATGTCAGCACCACTTCCGCCAATCATAAGTTGGTCATGGTCATTTCCTGACAAGTAATCGTTACCCGCGCCGCCGAAAAGACGTGTGTTATTTGCGGTTGAGCCTTCGACAAGTAAAACGTCATCTCCCGTTCCGCCTTGCATCGTGTCGTTTCGACCAAAGCTTATCAGCACATCATTACCGCTGCCGCCGCCAATTTGGTCGCTGCCATAGCCTTCAAGCCAGTCACTGCCTGCACCGCCGATGGCAATGTCTGCGGTGTGAGCATTGGCGCAAATGATGTCTTGACCACCGGCACCGACGGCAAATTCGCTGTTAGTGATCATATCGTCGCCCGCCGCGCCATACGCACTGTCATAGCCTGACCCACCATCTAGCGTGTTATTACCACGCCCGCCGGTGAGAGTATCGTTGCCTTGATCGCCATAAAGGGTATCGTTGCCGCCTTGGCCAACGAGCGTGTCGTCGCCTTCGTTGCCATAAAGCGTATCGTTACCTTCGCCACCATACAGGGTGTCGTTTCCTTCATTGGCAAGGAGGGTATCTTCGCCATCCCCGCCATTGAGCTGGTCATTGCCGCTACCACCAATGAGCTCGTCGTCGCCTTCATCGCCATTGAGGATGTCATTGCCAGCACCACCAGTGAGCTCATCATCACCTGAATTGCCATTAAGCTCGTCGTCTCCGGCATCGCCAAAAATCTTATCATTGCCATCGCCGCCAGAAAGAAAATCATCGCCACTGCCGCCATAAAGCTGGTCAATGCCATCTTCTCCATAGAGTGAGTCATTGCCTCCGTCACCGTACAAACGATCCATTCCCTCTCCACCGTATAAAGCATCATGGCCTTGTTCACCATACAGACGGTCATTGCCTTGATCGCCGTAAAGGGTATCGTTTTGCCGTCCGCCATAGAGGTAATCCACCCCTAAACTGCCGTAGAGCTCATCATCTCCGTTCTCGCCATAGAGTTTATTAAATCCATAATAAGGACCAGTGGGGGCGGTATCGGCCATGCCGTAGAGTTTGTCGTTGCCATCACCACCGTAGAGCGTATCGGAGCGCGAGCCACCATAAAGTTCGTCATCGCCGCCGTAGCCATAGAGTGTGTCGTTGTAATCTAATCCATAAATACGGTTGTCGTTTTCATCGCCATGAAGGGTGTCGTTTTCATTGGTGCCAATAATGTCTGATAAAGCACGGGTGGTTGAGGCTGCGCTAATGAGGTCGTCCTGCTGCGTTTCGGACGTTAGTGAGAGTGAATTCGGCTCTGATAGATCTTGGTCGTTGATGTTCATACCTTTCTCCAATTAATGCTTTCCGCGCGGCTTTGAGTGCGTTGTTATTGCCGACAGAAATGTTGATGTTGAAAAAAGTGGCGGATAATTGTTATGTGCCACTGTGTTCTATTAGAAGCAAAGGCGAAGATGAAAACTGTACTGGATATTAGACAGGAAAGAATTGCAGCGTTTAATTTCAAAAAACAATGCAAAGAAGGGCATAAGTAGCAGATTCTAAATAGATTAGATGCATATCGTGAGGGGTGTTCAATGTCAAAACTGGCAACTGAATAGCTCTATGGGTTTATAGGTAGCACAAGCGAGTGACGCCATCTTGAGCGGCGTGCGCAGCGGATTCACCGGAAAATACAGTGATAACATTGGATCGGAAGGAAACACGCTGTCGTATCACTCTGTTGATTCACATTTCATGGAAAAGAAAATAAATGGAAAACACCCAATTCTTAAGCCTTTTTGAAAATGATTTTCGAACGCGATTTACACTTTCAGATGAAGGGTGGACTGCCTTTATTGACAAAGGAACGCTTCGCGCGTTTTCGAAAGGAGACGTGCTATTTCACGCGGGTGATATTGCGGATAAACTTCGATTTGTCTGTTCCGGTACATTTTGTAATTACTACCTCACGCCAGATGGAACACGAAGAAACAAATCGTTTTTGCAAAGCGGCGACGTTTCAGCAAGCCTCTCTTCCTTCGTGGCATCGCGCCCGACACGATTCTCCTGCCAAGCGCTAACGGAAGGCATGTGTTTTGAAATATCAGCGTCCTGCTTAAAGCAGTTAAGCGAGAGTCACTCAGGGTGGAAAGATGCGTTTCTTGCCATGGTAACGGCGCTTGCGATGAAAAAAGAGCAGAGGGAAGCCGATTTACTTCTGCTTTCTTCCACTGAACTGTATCTTCAATTTGTCGATGCCCAACCGGATTTAGCGGCTTCATTGCCGAACTACCACATCGCTTCTTATCTTGGGATCACCGAAGTCTCGCTGTCTCGCATTCGCGCGAAACTTGGAATGCAAAACGCCTATCAACGTAAGTAGATCCCTGCGCTTTTATAGCTAAGGCCAGAGCTAATACTAGGGTTAAATGTTCATTTCACTGGCAGAAAAATTTGGCGTTTTAACATGTGTTAATTTGTTTTGGTCGTCGGTTCATTACGATGAGTTCCATATCATTCAGATAGGGACACATCATGAAGCTAACCAACAAAAGTATTGTGCTAACAGGCGGCACGTCCGGCATCGGGCGAGCGCTGGTGGAATGCTTGGCCGAGACAAATCAACTGATCGTGATTGGTCGGGACGCCGAAAAACTTGATCAACTAAAACGTGACTGGCCATCTGTTATTACCTACAACGCCGATCTTTCCGATGTGAAAAACGTCCATTCCATCGCGCATTCTATTCAGCACCAGCACCCCAAAATCGACGTATTGATAAACAATGCCGCGGTGCAATTTACGCCATTTTTTAACGATGATCGCTTCGAATTTGACTCTATTCAGCATGAAATTAACACCAACTTCACCTCGGTGTGTGCATTAACGCATGGCTTATTGCCGTCACTGTTAGCGGCGTCCTCATCGCGAATCGTTAACGTTAACTCCGCGCTTGCGTTAGTACCTAAAGCATCGTCGGCTGTGTACTGCGCAACCAAAGCCGCGCTCAATATTTTTTCTCAAAGCTTACGTTATCAATTTGAAGGCTCTGCAATGGGTGTTCAGCAGGCATTCTTGCCGCTGGTGGACACAAAAATGACCTCGGGCAGAGGCAAAGGAAAGATCAGCGCGTTGTCGGCGGCGTTTGAAATCATTGCGGGTATCGAGAAGGGGAACAAGGATTTTGACATTGGGATGACGCGATTTTTGAGAGTACTGCTTGCTATCGCCCCCTTTGCCGCAAAAAAGCTGTTAAAGGGGTCATAAATGACGTTGAAGCTAACGGTGATTGCCATGATTTTAGGAGGAATATCGATGAGTGTTGATGCATTAGAAAACAGTGTGGAAATACGAGTTAAAGGGATTGATACAAGCCGACCAGGGCCAATATTGGTGATGTTGTTTCAAGAGGAAGGGTTTCCTAAGGAGCACGACAAAGCACTGAGCATTCTGCGTTACCCGTCCACGGACACTGAGCGCGTTGTGGTGTTGGAAAACGTACCAACATTGTTTGCGATTAAAGTCCTTCATGATGAAGACGACGATGGCAAGGTCACTAAGAATTGGACGGGTATCCTTCCCAAAGAGGGCTTGGGGTTCTCTCAAGGGGCGCGTATTACCTTTAAAGCGCCGAGTTTCTCTAGCGCACGGTTGTCCGTTGCAGAGCTTCAAGAAAGCAATGCGCCACATGACATTACAATGCGTTATCCCTAAGGAGGGCTTATGACATCTCTCATTAAACTCATGAGCCTAATGGCCGTCTTTTTTGCATCTACATTTTTAGTGGTCAACGGCCTTGGTTGGTTGTCCATGGAGAGTATCGAGCGCTGGCTGACGGCAGCTGAGTCCGTTAATGCCTTAGTGGTGGCAGCAATAGTGATTTCATTGCTTTTCTTAGACCTTTTTATCGCCGTGCCGACGCTTTCGATCATGATGTTAGGGGGCTACTTTGCAGGGCCATACATTGGCGCGCTGGCAGCATTTATCGGCACATTCTTGGCGGGAGTGGTGGGCTATGGGTTGAGCTATTTCTTTGGTGACCAACTACTGAATGTGGTGATTAAAGACGATGCAAAACAGCAAGATCTTCGCCATAAATTTCGCAAACACGGCGTGCTAATGATCCTGTTGTCCCGCGCGCTGCCGATCCTTCCCGAAGTGACTGCCTGTATGTCAGGGATCAGCCACATGAAGTTCATGACGTTTGTTTTATCGTGGATAGCGGTGACATTGCCGTACACACTCATTGCAGCTTACGCGGGGTCGATCAGTTCCCTCGAAAACCCTAAACCTGCCATTTTGACCGCTGTTTTGCTTACGTCTTTCTTCTGGTGTGGCTGGTTAATGTTGAACCGCTATGGTTTTCGCAAAGCGGTTAATTCCGAGCTTTGAACGCTAGATTGTTGGGGCTAGGGGAAGTGACAGCGTCGCTTTCCCCAATTAACTAACCAAACTCTTCTTCATGTTGTGGCTAACGACGTGATAACCCACGCTTGAATAGAGTGACTGAGCCGCTGAATTATGGCTAAAAACGTGAAGGCCAAGGCTGGTTGCGCCAAGGTCAGATGCTACCGTTTCAATGCAGCGAAGGGCTGATTTAGCGTAGCCCTTACGGCGATAATCTTCGAATATTCCGACACCATAGATAAACGCAGATTTCACCCCAAAATGGGTTTCAATTTTCACCCAAATGTAGCCAACGTTTTGGTTCGTCGCGCCTTCAATGATGTTGAATAAGTGGTCGTCTGGGCTGTTTAACCCCTCTGGCAAAAGTTGCGCATAAACCTTTTTCGAGCGTTCCAATGCGTCGGATTTTTCCCACCGACCAGACTCGACATTGTCATGCGCGTAAGAGGGGATGGCGAATTGCAAATACTCGGAGAATGACGCTGAATCCATGGCTTCTAAAGAAACGTTTATACCGTCCATTTCTAATGACTATCCTCGAAATAAATCATTGAATAAATGATAAATATTCTACCTGAATGGATGGAGTAGGAGCGTGCAGTGGTGCGCATTATAGGGTGTGCATATTCATGTTGAACCATTAAACCTCATTGATTCTTACTGAAATTGAGTTTTTCTTTTTCAATTTAGATACGATTGATTTAGCGTACAAAAAGGGAATGGACGAATTGATGAATATAGGGATATTTCTCATCGTGTTGGTGAGCATGTTTTGGGGTGTGTTTGCCTACAAGAAAAAGCGGAAAGCGCAGTTGGTTTTCATTGGGACTTATCGTTTCAATTCAGTGATTAAAAAGAAAGTCGCGAATAAATACCCGCATCTCACTGATCAAGATTTGATGTTAGTGATAGATGGCCTCAAAGAGTATCTCACCATCTGCAATCAGGCGAACAAAAAGCAGGTTGCGATGCCTTCACAGGTGGTTGACGTTGCTTGGCACGAGTTCATCTTGTTCACCAAGGAATACCAGCAGTTTTGTGATAAAGCGTTTGGACGGTTTCTTCACCACACACCAACAGAAGCGATGAAAACACCCACCTCCGCTCAAGAGGGGATCAAACGTGCTTGGCGCTTAGCCTGTGCAAGAGAAAGCATTAACCCCATTCACCCGACTAAATTACCACTGCTTTTTGCCATTGATGCGAAGCTCAATATCGAAGACGGTTTCATCTATTCGCTTGATTGTCAGAACACGTCATCCGCAACGAATGGCATTGGCTACTGCGCCAGCCATATTGGCTGCTCTTCTGGCTGTGCGGGTTCAAGCTGCGCAAGTGGCGATGGCGGCGGAGGATGCGGTGGGGGTGATTAGTGCCAGTCTCAGATCATTTGCAGTCAAAATGGTTGGCGATCAAACGATATGAAAAGCATGTTGTTCCAAAGCCAACCATTTATCTTTACTAAGCGTCTTTGAGCTTGAGGGCACTGAATGCATGCAATTGACAAAATTGTGTTTTTCTAAAGGTGCCTGTCCCCGCTATTGCGTTGTTTTGATTTTCTATCCGCAATCTGGCTGAAAGCTAGGTAGGGTGTTATCTATTTTTTCACAACTCATGAAAATGTTGAGGTTTGCTTCACAGTAACTTTTTATTGCGACAAGAAGCGAGTCGGCGGTTTCAACTTTGCCACTATCTCGAAGGTGACTTAGAACGATGAGCGCAGTCGCCATAGACTGTTCATGAGTCTTCGTTGTTTGGTGTGTGATAGTACCCAAAAATAAGCTAGTTAAAGAGAGTGCTTCGGGTATATCTGACGAAAGTTCTCCGTCACAAGACGATTCAAGGGCGAGGGCGTTAGATGCTTTTATGATTTCCTTTGCTTCATTGCTATAAGAGTATCGGGATAACTCTAGTTGGCCTTGCGCCATTTTTGAAATCAGTTCTTTGTTACGGTCTAAGATATCACTGACGAAATAGAGTCCAATGGTAAAGCAAAATGCTGCGCCCAAGGTGAACACGCTTAGTAATTTCATCCATTGTTTTAGCAATTCAATATCCCTTTTCTACACATAGCAACCTTACCGAAGGCGGCATATTCAAGTAAGGTCAGTTTCTTGCGTTGATTACAAAACGTCCTCTTACTCTCGCTTCCATACATGTGTGGCTTACCTTTAATTGTTCGCCCGATACCTGAATATTCAAAGTGATGGTAACAGTATCTCGTGCTAATTAGCCTTTTGTATCAGAGGTATACGGAGGGATTCACAGTTTATAGGTTCTAGCTGCCGTCGCTTGGACAACGTTGCCAAGGGGATTGCTGGGCTTTTTCATCATACCCACAAAGAAATGATCGCCGAACACAACGTGAAACGCAGTGATAGTAAGGGGTTGCGTCGATACTGATTAGGGATGAACGGGGTTTAGTCATTAGCAATCAAAATGGTTGGCAATCAAACAATATGAAAAGGATATCGTTCCAAGGCCGACCATTTATCTTTACTCAGCGTCTTTGAGCTTGGGGACACTGACTGTATGCAACTGATAATATTGTGCTTTTCTAAAAGTGCCTGTCCCCGCTATTTCCTCTGTTCCGCTCCCTTAAAGGGAATGAAAACCTGAGCATCAACACTGAACGCAGTGGCAAAAACAACCTCAATATCGTCTCGCTATGCGAAACGACAAGAGCGTATTGACTTGACGTTCAGAGAGCGTCCATATATGTCCCCGTTGTTAACCTAATAGGTCTTTCAGATGTTGAGCCCTAATGAGCCTTTCTTTTCTGTTATTCACACCTTCTTTTGCTGCTATTTGATAATCAGCTGGAATATTTTGCTCAAAAGAGTTTAGTTTTTCTTTTACTTCGTCTATTTCACCCAAAAGAGTCAGATTGTCTGTTTTCATTAAATGACTAAATAAACTAAACATATTTGCTTTATTAAACCAGTATGACTTATTCGATAAATCAAGCTTCAAAATAAACTCTGAAGTACTCTCAAGCCTATCTAAAACCTGGTCTTTTTCTTCAAAGCCTTCTTTTAATTCATCTAAATACCTAGTTGCTAATTCATTACGAGTGTAAAGGCCGCCCTTGAAAGTGGCTAATAAGTTCAATGTAAACATTAAATGAATTTGCCTGCTGATTTCATATGGCGTAAACACATTACCTTCAACTATTAATTTTTTAAAATGGTTCACTTCATGAGAGTTTGCCCATTCGATGAATGATTCAGGTATGGTCGGGTCTATTAATAAAAGAGAGTCTTCATCTGATTCTTCTTTAAATACTATCTCTCCTGTAAAGTGCTTTGCTATCAGCATAAATTCTGAAGCAGCATATTCTGAGGAAAGTTTCTCAATAGCATTCAAAGAATAAAATGTTCTATTTAATCTTTGAAATATTTCCTTAACCTCAGGGGCATCATTCTGTAAATCCAAGTCAATGATTGGAATTTGATATTTAAGTACTTTTTCTCTAATTTCTGGCGTGAAGTCCTTAAATAATTTTGAATCAACTTTTAATTTGTTAGAAGTAAACTCAACTATTGCTGACATTCTTTGTTGTCCGTCAACAATACATGAAGTAGTTGTCATTGATTCTAAATCTATACTTCCTTTCGCAATAAATATTTGAGGGAATGGTAAGCCCATCAAAATTGTTTTAATAAAATCAATTTTGTGGACATCACGCCAAACTAAATTCCTTTGAAAATACGGGGACAAAATTAGTCTTCGAGATTTAATTTCATTGACTAAGTCTATCAGTTCTTTAGATCTTACTTGGTAACGAATCATATGCTTTCATATTCCCTTTAAATTCTTCAATACATTCAGCTTGTTTACACTCAAAAAAGTACTCTGATGAATAAATTGCTCCGTTAATACTTTTGAATAAACGGAAGTAGTCGTTAGATACTTCTCTAAAAAAATCCAGCCATTTGGATTTTTTTTCACAGTCAGGCATAAAGAAAGGGTTTATAAATCCTTTCTTTAAATTGTTGATAAATTGCTTGTCGGTTGATTTTCCTTTGAATTCAGGAAAGACTGATAAGTCAGTAAAGCCATTTGTAATCTTATGTACTTCTTCCAAGAAATGATTATATAAATCTAAGTTGATGATTGATATATCTAGATCAGATTCACCTTCAGTGAATTTGGTTTTTTTAAAAAAGCTAACGCCTGTCTTTGAAGAACCAGTAACCTGAATACTAACGAAAGGTATGTTAAGTTCTTTTTTAATGCGATCTTTGATTGAAAATTCAGTATCTTGTTGATCTTTAAAAATTAATGTCTGATATGACAAGAAAAACTTTCTTGCTAGATCATTATCGCTGTCTCCAGATTCCAACCCTTTCTTAAGGGATTCTAGTATTTCCATATTTTTCCCAAACTTATAATATATACAATGGCGCATGTTAGGAGTATATTTTCGCCTAACTTTATCGTTTAAAAGTACAAAAATAAAGACAAAATAGAACGATGTATGAAAAAAAGCAAAACTTTTTAAAATTGAATAAAAAGGTTTTCAAGAGGCTTAACAACTGAGTACATTTCGTTTGCTTTAAACATATAACACCTTACTATCGGCAACTTGCCCGTTTAGTCCAAAATCGGGACGCCCGACTAGTCCGCTTACAGCAGAACAGACTTTAAATTTAGTGATTGAAAATCAGCCAGATAACCATTTATGCCAAACTAGAAATTGTAGAAATCGGGCGTCCCGACCTAAATATGTACTGTTCACTATACCCATAGCTCAATTCATACGAGCAACATTGCATACTGTGCATTAACCTCACGAATAGTACAGCAAATAGCGCAACTTGATGCCTAAAAATTTTAGCTCTTCAACACATTCTTGATCAAAGCGACTGTTCTTTGAGCACCTACAAAAACGCCACGTAATCACGTGGCGTTTTGCTCTCTACTTTTCAGCTTTAGCGCTTAAACCGGTTCCACCTTCACCCTAAAGAAAATCGCATAGAACAGCGGGATAACTACCAAGGTCAGGATGGTCGCGAACAGCAGACCAAACATGATGGTGACGGCCATACTCTTGAAGAACGGGTCTACCAAGAGGGGGGCGACACCTAAGATGGTGGTCAATGCGCCTAGCAATACTGGCCTTGCGCGGCTGAGTGCGGCGTCGATAATCGCGTTGTAGGCGGTTTTGCCATCTTTGATTTCCACGTCGGCTTGGTCGACCAATACAATGGCGTTTTTCACCATCATCCCGATCAGGCTCAAGAAGCCGAGTATCGCCATAAACTCAAACGGCGTTTGGAAGATGATCAAACCGACCGTCACACCAATGATGGCGAGCGGGGCAGTTAGCCAAATCACCAACGGCTGACGGATCGCGTTGAACATAAAGATGACGGACAAAATCATCGCGGCAAAACCGTACGGTGCAGAAATCACCAAGCCTTCGTTCGCGTCTTTTGATGCCTTGTATTCGCCGTACCATTTCAGGGTATAACCCGCTGGTAATTCGAGAGCTTCAATTTCAGCGCGAACCTTGTTGAACGCATCCGCCGTTAACACGCCTGGGGCAGGGTCAGCTTGCACCAGAATGGTTGGGGTGCGGTCAATACGACGCAGCATGTCATCTTGGTACACCACATCGACCGACTCCACGACTTGGCTAACGGGAATGAAACCACCAACGGTGTGGCTAAACACTTCGGTGTTTTCAATCGCACGCTGATGGTTACGTTCTGCTTCTGGCGAGCGCACCACAATTGGAATCAAATCGTCGCCTTCGCGGTACACACCCACACTGCGACCAGACAAGGTTTGCGCAACTGCTTGGTTGATCTCTTGTGTCGTCAACCCATAGCGTTGAGCGTCTTCCGCGGAATACACGGGGCGAAGCACAGGCACTTGTTGACGCCAATCGTCTTGCACGGCAATCAAGTTCGGGTCGTTTAGCATGATGGCTTTGGCTTTTTCCGCCAATTCACGCAGCACGGCACTGTCTGGGCCTTTAAAGCCAGCTTCAATTTTCTTGCCGCCCCCGCGACCGAGCATGAACTTCCATACCTTGATAGATGCATCTGGGTATTTCACGGAAAGCGCGTGTTGTAGCTCTCCCAACAATGGCGCGATTTTTTTGTAATCGTCGATGTCGATCAGCAATTGACCGTAACTTGGGTTACGCGCTTCGGGTGCGTAGGTCAGCATGAAACGCAAACCACCGCCGCCAATGAAGCTAGAAATATTGGTGATGCCTTCTTTGGCTTGCACATCTTTTTCAATGTTCGCGACCAATGCTTCGGTGCGTTTGATGTCAGAGCCTTGCGGCAAGTAAACATCGACAACAAACTGCGCACGTTGTGATTCAGGCATGAAGCCCGGCGGCACGAACTGCACGCTCCACATGGCGGTGGCGAGTGTGCCAAGCAGCATGAGTGAACTCAATGCACGATGCGCCAATACCCATTGCAACAAGCCTTTGTAGGCGGTGACGACGCGGCCCGGTTTTTGGTCGGCTTTTGCGGCTTTCACTTTGAGGAAATCCAAGCAAAGCATCGGCGTGATGGTGACGGCAAACACCCAACTTAGGAACATGGAATACAAGATCACCCAGAACAGGGAACCCGCGTATTCACCCATGTCGGAAGGGGACAAGCCAATTGCGCTGAACGCACAGATACCGACGACCGTACCGCCAAGCAGTGGCCATTTGGTGGCATTCACCACGTCTGAGACGATGGTTTCACGGTCTTCATCTGGGTTTTGCTGGAAGCGCACCAAAATACCGTCGGTCACCACGATGGCGTTATCGACCAACATGCCCAGCGCGATGATCAACGCACCCAATGAAATGCGCTGCATGGCGATGTCTTCGATTAACATCACGCACAGTGTGCCTGCGACGGTCAGCAGCAGAACAAAGCCGATGATCACGCCGGAGCGCACGCCCATGAACAGCAGCAACACGACAAAGACGATGGCGACTGCCGCAATCAGGTTATCAATGAAGTTGGTGACAGAATCGCGCACCGAGTCGGATTGCATGGAAATGACATGCAGTTCCATGCCCAACGGGCGTTGGTCATCCAATTCTGCAATGCGTGCTTTTACCGCATCACCCATGTCGACCACGTTACCGCCGGTGACATTGGAGATACCAAAGCCAATCGCACGTTCACCGTTGTAGCGCATCAGCATAGATGCCGGTTCTTTGTAGCCGCGGGTGACGTCAGCAATGTCGCCCAAACGCAGCACGGTATTGTTGTTGCCAACGGCGATTTGCAGGTTCTTCAAGTCAGCGAACGAATCAATGCTTGAACTTGGGATCACGGGAATACGCATGGCGTCGGTTTCGATGCTGCCTGCTACCGTTACCATGTTCTGCTTTTGCAGCACTTGGTAGACTTTCTCCGCAGATACGCCGAATTTCGCTAAACGTTCGCTGGAGATTTCAACAAAAATGGTTTCTTGTTGTTCGGCTAACGTGGAGGTTTTTGCAACCCCTGGCACCAGCACTAAGTCACGACGCAAGGTATCGACGTAGTCTTGCAGTTGCTTGTCGGTAAACCCTTCGCCGGTGACGGCAAAGAAGAGTGCATACACGTCGGCGAAATCATCGTTGACGATAGAAGGGCCAGCGCCGGGAGGGAGCTGTCGCTGCACATCGGAAATCTTGCGGCGAAGTTTGTCCCACACTTGCTGTAAATCCGCCGCGCTTTTGGCGAACTCGAGTTTGATTTCGACCGTGACTTCCGACATGCCTTGTTTCGACACGGATTTCACTTCTTTAAGTTCTTGAAGCGATTGCACCGCGCCTTCAATCACGTCCGTGACTTCGTCTGACACTTCTTGTGCCGTTGCGCCTGAATATGGTGTATTGATAACAGCCTGACGGATAACGAACTCAGGATCTTCAAAGCGCCCGAGCTTCAAATAACTGATGTAGCCACCCAGCAGCGTGAGGGCAATCAATACCCAAACACTGGTGCGTTTGGCGATGGTAATACGTGCTAAGTCCATCGATTACGCTCCGCCATTGTTTTTAGCAGACGACTTGTCTGTGTAAGGACGCACTTCCAATCCTTCGCGAATGCTCGACACACCTGCGATTACCACACGCTCTCCTTGCGCGAGGTGACTTTTGACTACGATGCGGTTTTTGCTAAGTGCGCCGACCTCGATAAAGCGTTTCTCAGCTTTGTTGTCTGCGTTGATCACCCACACAAACTGTTTGCCTTGGTTGTCAGGAACGACCGCAGTGAGAGGCACCGTTAAAACCTGCGCTTGTTCTTGACCATTGCTCGCATCAGCAGGGACGACTTTGACCGCCATGCCCGGCAAGGCGCGGAAGCCTTTTAAATCTTCAAAGCCCAAAACAACGGGGTAGGTTTGGGAAACAGGATCAGCTTCGGTGGCGTAGGTACGGAGAACCAGCGGGAATTGTTGACCCGGAATCGCAGACAGTTCTGCCAAGGCTTTGGTTTGATTTAGGCCAGACAACATCACTTTGTGAGGAATGTTGATCACCACTTCCAAATCGCTCAGATCCTGTAACGCCACGATGGTTTCGTTCGCTTGAATTTGAACGTGGTTATCGACGAATTTACGGCCAATGATGCCGTCAAACGGGGCTTTTAATTCGGTGTATTCAAGCTGACGCGTTGCATCGTCCACACGGTTCTTGGCTAAGTCGTAGCGCGTGGTGATGGCGTCCAAATCGCTTTTAGAAATGGCTTGGCTCTTGTCGAAAATCGCCTTCGCACGGCGGTATTCCACTTCGGTGTTTTTCAGTTCTAGCTTGGCAGATTCCAACGCGGTTTTTGCATCACGCGCATCAAGCACTGCCAACACTTGGCCTTCTTTGACTTGGTCGCCTTCTTTCACAAACACATCGGTGAGACGGCCGCCAATACGAAACGCGAGATCAGCACGTTCAGCCGCACGGATCACACCATTGAAACTCAGTTCATCACTGCCACGTGCTGACACAAGTTCGGTAAGGGCTGGTTTAACTACGGGGGCAGCCACTTGCTGAACCTCTTTCTCGCCACAGCCACTCAATAGAAGGACAGACACCGCGATGCTCGCAGCGAGGGTATTGGCTTTGAATGTTGCCAATGCTGACTTTTTAGAAATCATGTTCACCTTTTTCTCCTTAGAAAGAAGGGTCAGGCGCGACCGCTGTTTGAAGGTTTATGTGTTTATTGGTTATTTCTAAGCCGTTGTATCGCCCAGAAGTAAACTCTGGAGTTTATTTTAGGTGTGTTTTTGTCAAAGGTAAACTCAAAAGTGTACTTTGGTGATCTGCCTTGCTAAAGTTGGTGTGTCGGTAAACGGAGAAATGTAATGACACGCTCGGAACAAAAACGTCTGGCCATCATCAACGCGGCGAGAGAAGAATTTATTCAACATGGTTTTATCGCTGCAAATATGGACAGAGTCTGCACCTCTGCAGAAGTGTCGAAGCGCACGCTGTATCGCCATTTTGAGAGCAAAGAGGTGTTGTTTGAATCGGTGCTGACCATCATTCAAGCGTCAATCGATGAAACCGTCAGCTATCCGTTTGACCCAGAAATCAGCGCCTATGAGCAGCTGAAAGCCATTAGCCGAAAGGAAGTCGATATTCTTTATCACTCCTACGGTATTCCGCTGACGCGTGTCATCCTGATCGAGTTTCTTCGCCAGCCTGACATGGCACACACCATCATTTCCAAGCTCTATAATGCCAAAGCACTCTCTGCATGGTTTGCAGAAGGGTTGGAAGCGGGCAAGCTTAAAAACATGACCCCCGAGCTTTTCACAAACACCTACTCGAGCCTGTTCAACGGCATGTTCCTGTGGCCACAAGTCTTCGAAATGCGCGCTATCCCAGAAGGGAAGGACATCGATGATAAGATCGAGCATGTTGTCAATGTGGTGTTGGGGGCGTGTGGGGTGGAGTAGGCTTGCCTCATTGAGTGAATAAGCAAGGAGCGAGTGACGCAATGGAACAAATATTCTGGATAGAAGATAACGCAGTGGGTGGTCGTTCTGGTCCCGACAAAGACCCTTGGGATATCGTTCAACTCGCTGATGCAGGTATCACCGCAATTTTGTCCATGAATGATGGAGAAGGCGTGCATATCGCGCGCCTTAAAGAGTGTGGAATCGACTACGCACATATTCCTCTATCAAGTAACGCGCCCCCGCTACAGGGTGATGTCAGTTTTTGCCTTGACGCTTTACCTCGCATTGTTGAATTCATCGCTCGCCATCGCTCACTTGGAAAAGTCATCGTACATTGTCGCTCTGGAAAAGATCGAACAGGCATTGCGCTCGCCGCCTATCTGATGCATTCACAAAAGATGAGCGCGAATGACGCTTACCATCAAATCAAAGCCATCCGAGATATCGTATTTACCGCCCCGGGTTGGGAGGTATTTTCGTTGAAAGTGTTGGCGGCTTTCGAGCAAGGAGCATGAAATGACAATCATTGAACAAATTGTGGCGAGAGAATTAGACGCGGTGATTGTGTACGAGTCTCCAGATGTGATCGCTTTCGCAGATCGCTCTGTGAACGAGGAAAAGGGAACAGGAATCGCGGATAGACAAAGGGGGAAACCGAGTACGACACGGAGCTCGGTCTTTATGTGTGATGCCTATAAACCCGATAAGTCTGCAAACACCCGATAATCCGAAATTAAACCATTTTTCACATCTAAAAACGTAGAAAAAACGGCGGCGTGTTCACTGCCATCTAATCTCACATAGTCCACAGTACCAAAACAACTTATATGGGTAGAATCCGTCTTATCTGAGCGTTGAAACACAATGTTATCAATGGTGTGTTTCATGGCTTCTATGCTGGAAAAGAACTGACGATTTCCTTCTAGGATTTGTGTTTTGTCAGTCACTTCTGGGTAATTACCCAGACGAAAGCGGCTCTGTTCAGTTAACACGTTACTAAGGTAATCAACGTTCTTATTGTCAACGGCTTGGT
This sequence comes from Enterovibrio norvegicus, assembly GCF_002876705.1. Classification (GTDB taxonomy): domain Bacteria; phylum Pseudomonadota; class Gammaproteobacteria; order Enterobacterales; family Vibrionaceae; genus Enterovibrio; species Enterovibrio norvegicus_B. The sequence continues at coordinate 373,267 of NZ_MDAG01000057.1, forward strand.
ATAAATTTCGTACTAGGGTGTCGACTTGTTGAATATCCATTTTTCTTACCTCTCTTTACTGCATCTTATGCATGGGTTGTATTCTGGTTGGTCTCTTTCTTTTCGAGCTCGCCGCTTTCGCCGCCGTACATGTTTTTCTCTGACGGTTTGTCGCTGTTGTATTGCAAGAATTCAAATTGAAAGCCTGCAGGGTCGTTGTAATACACGGTTTGTCGGAAAGGGTGGTCGCGGCCTTTAATATCAACACTGAACCCTTTGAGTGATAAGCGGTGAATGACGCTTTGAAGGTCGTCAACCACGAAACCTATGTGTGCGACGCCGGGTTGAATACCTTTAAGATCCCTAATTTCGCCAACAGCTCCGTCGTTGAGTGTCAGGTAATAATCATCATCTCCTACATGAAGCCAATGACGGGTCGATGCATAATCTGCACTGCCCCATGTCATATCGCCTTCACCACGGACTCGCCACTGCGGGAACGCGGTCAGCAAAAAAGCTAACGTTGGTCGAATGTCTTCCATCACTAAATTGATATGTTCTAAGCGCACCATGTTTACCTCCACCATCTGTATTTCGACTTCGTTGTCACAGTCATCACGTTGATGGTGAAACTTTAGGCTTGTTTAAATTTGTAAACAATATGGTTTTATGTAGACTCTATGTTGAGTTTTTATCAACAATTGGTGGTGTGTGTGGATACGTTTAATGCGATTCCGATTTTTGTTGCTGTTGCGGATACGGGGGGCTTTTCAAGTGCCGCGCGTGTACTCAATATCTCTAAATCGGCGGTGAGTAAGAGAATCACACAGTTGGAAGCGCAGCTAGGTGCACGACTGTTTCATCGCACCACGCGAAAACTCAGTTTGACTGAGGCGGGTGAACGCTATTACCAATACGCAGCACAAGCCAGTAGAGCGGCAAAACAAGCAGAAGATGCGGTGGGGGAGTTGCAAGGCGAACCAAAAGGCGTGCTGAAGGTGCTGTTGCCGATGTCGATAGGCCAATTGCACATTGCCCCGCTAATCCCTGAGTTTCTGGCGCTTCATCCTCAGCTTCATATCGACTTAGTGTTGGATGACCGCGACGTTAACCTCATTGAGCAGGGGTATGATCTGGCGATTAGAACAGGAGGAGAATTAACGGATTCGAGCTTGATTGCACGACGTTTGGTGCCGTTGCATAGCATCGTGTGCGTGTCTCCCGCTTTTCATAACAAACATCGTAAGCACCTGACAAAACCGGAACAACTGGTACATGTAAATTGCCTCACGTATAGCTATTCCAGTAATGCGGATGTGTGGACGTTTTCGTCAAAAAGCGGTGACCTCTGCAAGGTGAAAGTCGCAGGCAATTACCGTGTTAATAATAGCGTGGCACTTCGAGACGCTGTAATTGCAGGTTCCGGCGTAGCAAGGCTTCCGACATTTGTTGTCGGAGAGGCCATTCGGAACGGAGAGCTGGTTGCTTTGTTTGACGACTATGAAATGCCCTACAAAAATCTCTATTCTGTTTACCCTGAACGGGACTATTTGCCAGAAAAAGTCAGAGTGTTTTTGGATTTCATCGTCGAAAAACTAGGAAATGGATCAGCTTATTGGGATCGATTCGAGTGAGCCTGACAGTGCTGCACATTGTTTAGGATGATTTGACGCTACTCTCGATCTTTTCGATTTCTTGCCAAATATCTTCTGCCTCAGCGGTTATCAGCGAATAGGTTTTGATGTCACCATTTCGTTGCGCCTTCATTGCCTGTTCTAATTTTGCCTTGTACGTGTTTCGAAGTTTTTTGGTCGGGTCTTTTTTGAAGAATGAAAACATGCGTAATCCTTAGACATTAAGTTCAATCGTATTACGCATGCACCTTGAACCAAGATCAGTGATTCAGCGTTTATTCTTGGTTCAACGTTTACCCAGAAGGGTACTCAGAATGTTTGAACAAGCTTAAGGCCTAGAACTTCCCGTTCTCGTTATTCCATACTGAACGCGGCGGAACGGTTTCGACCGTGTCCCAATGCTCCACGATCTTTCCATTCTCAAGGCGGTACAAATCGTAAAAGGCAGTATGCTCGCCCATTCGGAAGCCTTCGCAGACGCTAAGAACGAAGTTGCCTTCAGCAAGGGTGCGATGATGGGTTTCGTAGAGAAGGGTCGCGGGTTGGTCTGCTGTGCCCAACGCAGCGATCAGTGAATCAATGTCGTCGCTAAGTTGTGGGTTATGTTCGGTGTAATTGTTTGCATTCATGTAATCAAGCATCAGGTGGGCTTGCTTGTTAATCAGAACATCTTGAACGAAGGCGTTGATGGTGGCGCGATTGCTTTCTGTCTGTGCAATGTCACTAACCTGCGTTGTGCCATCAGTCATTGAATGGCCAGAAACGTTGGGCGCTTGTTTAAGTTGAAGGTTATCCCAGTGCTCGACCGTTTTGTCGCCTTCGAAACGGAACACTTCAAAGCAGATCTTCTCGCTGCTGAAATCGTACTCTGTGTGGGCAAAGATGTAATCGCCATCGGAAAAAATGCGGATGATTTCTACATGAGGGTTTGTTTTCGCGAGTTGAGTGAACAGTTCTGCGAGTCCAATTCCACCTTCTTTGGTCATTGGGTTGTGCTGTACATACTGTGATTCGTCAACGACAGCGACAGCGTGAGCATCACCGTTTTCAATTCCTTTTTTTAGAAGATCGTGTATCCATTGCTTCCGTTCTGCACTCATACATCTTGTCCCTTTCATGCTGATTGCAAACGAGTGTAGCTGAAAGCAATGTGAACAGTTGCCTCATAAACCAATCACGGTGAGACTTGTTGTTTTGAAAAGAACACAAAAGGCGTGTTTTGACGTGCGTACAATGTCTCTCTGAGGTGCGTCGCTTTGCTCTTCGCGTCAACTTGCCATCGCAGGTGATATTTTTAGTAGATTCTTGCTTTATCTTTCTGATTACTAAGATAATTTATCTTTGTGTGATCTGTATTACATTTTATTGAAAGATAACGTAAACTACGCGCCTAATTTTATGCCCAATATCAGGTGAATTATGATTCGTATCAACCAAGTTAAACTACCGCTGGATCACAGTGAAGATGCGCTGCAGCGTTATGTGTTAGAGGTTCTGTCTATCTCTGAGCAGCAGTTGGTTGATATCCATGTTTTCAAACGTGGTTATGATGCGCGTAAAAAAAATCAAATTACTCTTATTTATACCTTGGACGTGACGCTAACAGATGTTGATGAAGAGCAGCTGTTAAAAGGGTTTGAGAACGATCATAACGTTCGCGTTTCGCCAGATACTGAATACAAATATGTTGCTACCGCACCGGCTAACTTAACTGAGCGCCCAATCGTGATTGGTATGGGGCCATGTGGTGTGTTCGTGGCGCTAATTCTTGCGCAAATGGGCTTCAAGCCAATCGTTCTTGAGCGCGGTAAATCGGTGCATGAACGTGCGAAAGACACATTCCGCTTTTGGCGTACGAGCGAGTTGAACACCGAATCCAATGTCCAATTTGGGGAAGGTGGTGCAGGGACGTTCTCTGACGGTAAGCTGTATAGCCAAGTGAAAGATCCAGGCTTTAAAGGCCTGAAAGTAAAACAAGAATTTGTTGCTGCGGGCGCACCTGCAGAAATTATTTACGTAAGCAAACCGCACATTGGTACCTACAAACTGGTGACCATGGTTGAGAAAATGCGCCGTAAGATCATCGAGCTTGGCGGTGAAATTCGTTTTGAAACGCGTGTTGATGAGATCAACATTGAAGGGACAGGCGACGATCAACATGTGACAGGCGTGACGCTCAACGGCGGTGAAGTGATCAACAGTAAGCATGTTGTTGCTGCTATCGGCCACAGCGCACGTGACACATTCCAAATGCTGCACGACAAAGGTGTTTATATGGAAGCACAATCGTTCTCGATTGGTTTCCGTATTGAGCACAAGCAAGAGATGATCGATAAAGCGCGCTTTGGTAAGAGTGCGGGCCACCCACTGCTAGGCGCTGCGGATTACAAACTGGTTCACCATTGTAAGAATGGTCGCTCGGTTTACAGCTTCTGTATGTGTCCGGGCGGTGTTGTTGTTGCGGCGACATCTGAAGAGCATGCTGTTGTTACTAATGGTATGAGCCAATATTCTCGTAGCGAGCGCAATGCGAACAGTGCGATTGTGGTAGGCATTTCTCCAGAAGATTTCGACAATGATCCTCTTCAGGGTGTGGCGTTGCAGCGTAAGCTTGAGCGTAATGCGTACATCATGGGCGGAAGCAACTACGATGCGCCTGCTCAAATGGTCGGCGATTTCTTGGCGGCGGGTGAAGGTAAACCTTATGAAGCGGTTGAGCCATCTTACAAACCAAATGTGAAAATGACCGATTTGAGCGATGCACTGCCAGATTTTGCGATTGAAGCGATTCGTGAAGCCTTGCCTGCGTTTGCAAAGAAAATCCGTGGTTTTGATAGTAAAGACGCGATGTTAACGGGTGTTGAAACGCGTACATCTTCACCTGTACAAATCAAGCGTGGCGCTGATTTCCAAAGCATCAACACCAAAGGTCTGTACCCTGGTGGCGAAGGTGCGGGTTATGCGGGTGGTATTTTGTCTGCGGGTATCGATGGTATCAAAATCGCTGAAGCTGTGGCATTGGATATGTTAGCAAACGCGTAAGCTCAATACCCTGAAATAAAATCGCGATGCGAATACTAGCCGAAGACTTTTTGTCTTCGGCTTTTTTATTTCTACATACACATGTCCACTGTTGGTTTTCTTTATTTATATATGCCTCTGGCACGTATATTTCGTTATTTAATCGGTATTTATATGTGCTACAAAATTAATCAATGATTCTGAAAATCATAAAGGTAGATCTGAAACGCTCTTTTTGAAAAACAACTGATTCTTAAGGAAACTTTTGAATTCCAAGTGTGATGCGTAATTGATTATTTGACTCGCGAAATAACTATGATGCGCGAGTTCATTATTAACGTTGTCATCAAGGAGATTGATGTGTTTTTCATCGAGTTTTTCATTGTTCTCGGCTGTATTCTTATCGGGGCTCGCATCGGCGGGATTGGTCTAGGTGTTCTAGGTGGCGTTGGTCTTGCCATCCTGAGTTTTGGTTTTGGTCTTCAACCTACCAGCCCACCGATTGATGTAATGCTTATGATCATGGCGGTTGTTGCTGCGGCTGCGGCAATGCAAGCGTCAGGTGGTTTGGATTACCTTATCAAGATTGCTTCAAGCATTTTGCGCAAAAATCCTCGTCACATCACTTTTATCGCGCCATTGGTTACTTATCTATTTACCTTCCTTGCGGGTACGGGTCACGTAGCGTATTCCGTGCTTCCTGTTATCGCGGAAGTGAGCCGTCGTAGTGGCGTGCGACCTGAGCGCCCTATGGGTATGGCCGTTATCGCTTCTCAGTTCGCGATTGTGGCGAGCCCAATTGCAGCCGCTGTTGTGGCATTGGTTGCTTTCCTTGAGCCACAAGGCATCACACTTGCACAAGTTCTGGCGATCACGATTCCGGGTACTTTCCTAGGTCTAGCTGCAGCATGTGTCATCGTGAACAAGCTAGGTAAAGAGCTGAAAGACGATCCTGAATATCAACGTCGCATGCAAGATCCTGCGTTCCGTAAAGAGATGGAACAAGAAATCGAAGTGGCGGAAATCGTGGTTAAGCCACAAGCAAAAACGGCGGTTGGTCTGTTCTTGTTTGGTGCGCTAGCCGTGGTCATCATGGGGGCATTCCCAGCACTTCGTCCTCAGTTTGACGGTTCTGCCATGGGCATGGCACACACCATTGAAATCATCATGCTATCCATGGGCGCGTTGATCATTTTGATTTGTAAGCCTGATGGCAATGAAATCACGCAAGGTTCTGTGTTCCATGCGGGTATGCGCGCTATCGTGGCGATCTTCGGTATTGCATGGTTGGGTGACACCTTCATCGCAGGTCACGGCGACATCGTGAAAGAAACTGTCTCTGGCCTTGTAGAAGTCGCGCCGTGGACGTTTGCATTTGCCTTGTTTGGTTTGTCGGTAATGGTAAACAGCCAAGGCGCAACCACAGCAGTATTGGTGCCGGTTGCCATTTCGCTGGAATTGCCAGTGGAAGTGATTATTGCGACGTTTGTTGCGGTGAACGGTTACTTCTTCATTCCTAACTACGGTCCAATCATTGCGTCAATCGACTTTGACCGCACGGGTACGACGAAGATTGGTAAATACATCTTTAACCACAGCTTTATGATCCCAGGTCTGTTGAGCATGGTGTTCAGTATTATCTTCGGCTTTATTTTTGCGGGTTTTGTTCTGTAGTTTTAAAAGCATGCTCTCGCGGTCATGGGAGTGAGTGGATACAAAAAAGTCGCCCAATGTTGGCGACTTTTCTTTTTAGGTTCTATTGATCACTTGGCAGACCTAAATCCGTTCAATACTGCAACGGTGTTATGGCCCAGATCGTCAACGGCGTAACCGCCTTCAAACACAAAGAGGGTAGGTAAACCCAACTCGCCCAGCATTTCACCGATGTTTAGATAGTCTTCGAGCTTGAGTTTGAAGTGGCTGATTGGATCGTGCTCATACGTGTCCATACCCAATGAAATCACGAGCGATTCTGGGCCAAAGGTGCGTACTCTCTCAATGGCCATTTCTAGGGTCGGGCGATACAACGACCAATCGGTTTTGCCTTGTGGCAATGGCAGATTGAGGTTGAAGCCTTTGCCTTTGCCTTCGCCGTGCTCATCATCAAAACCCAAGTAGTGCGGGTAATCGTAGTCTGGGTCACCGTGGATAGACACGAAAAGCACGTCGTCACGATCGTAGAAAGCGGCCTGTGTGCCGTTGCCGTGGTGATAGTCGATATCTAGGATTGCGACCTTCTCATGACCATGACGGCGCAAACCCTCTGCTGCGATAGCAGCATTATTGATGTAGCAGTAACCCCCCATCAAATCCGGTGCTGCATGGTGGCCTGGTGGACGGCACAATGCGAAGGCGGCTTTCTCGCCATTTATCAGTGCGTCAACACCTGTCAGGGCGCAGTCTACCGCGGAAGAAATGGCTTCAAAGCTGGTTTTAGTGATCGCTGCTGTCATGTCAAAGCTGTAGTAACCCAGCTTGCCTTCAATGTCTTTCGGCACGCGGTTACGAAGGTGTCGGGCAGGCGCAAAGCAGTAAGGTGATGCATCGTGCTCTGGGCCGTAAGTGGCTTCCCACTCGTTCCATGCGTTTTGCAGGAACGCAACATAATCTGGAGTATGTACCCACAACATTGGGTCAATACCAAACGTTTTGGGTTCGATAACTTGATAGCCGCCATCGCTGTTAATGGCGTTAAGCACCATGTCGGCGCGTTCAGGCGTTTCAAAGCATGGGGTCGGTTCGCCGCCAAGGAATTCGTATTTTACTTGGTGAAGCTTTTGTTTCTCGCTGTAGATAACCTTCATTATTTCTTTAGCTCCAGCCAGTATTGGTTATAGATAGAGACGGCATCACCGATGTCTGACAGGAATTGACCTTTTTGTTTCACCTCAATGGGTGGAAAGATCACTTCGCTGTTTCTCAACGCTTCAGGAAGGTGCTGTAGCGCACGTAGATTTGGCACGGCATAACCAATTTCTTCCACCAATACTGCTTGGTTTTCTGGTTTCATCAAGAAGTTGATGAAGGCATACGCCGCGTCTTTGTTCTCTGCATGTTTAGGGATAACCATGTTATCCATCCAGAAAATCGTTCCTTCTTCTGGGTAAACATAGTGTATGGCTGGGTTTTCGACCGTCGCGCGATACGCCGTGCCGTTCCACTGCATACCAACATTGACTTCGCCCATGATCAGCGGGGTATGCGGGGCATCTGAATTGAACAGAGTCACGTTTGGTTTTAGCGTTTTTAGTTTGTCATACGCTTGGCGAATTTCATTTTCATCGCGACTGTTAACGCTGTGCCCATTCATGATTAATGCCATGCCGAACACATCGCGTACGTCATCAGTCAGTATTAGCTGACCGGCGAACGCCTCATTCCAAAGATCTGCCCAGCGTTTTACGTCTTTGCCATCCACCATGTCTGCATTGTAACCCATGCCCGTGCTGCCCCACATGTAGGGAAGAGAGTAGCGGTTTTCTGGGTCAAACGATTGATTAAGGATAGAGGCATCAAGGTGAGTAAACGCCGCGATTTTGCTCTTGTCTAATTCATGCAGCAGATTTTCTTGCGCCAGCAAAGACACGTAATAGGTGGAAGGAACGACCAAATCGTAGCCTTTTGCGTTGAGCAATTTCAACTTGGCGTACATGGTTTCGTTACTTTCAAACGTGGAGTAATTCACTTTGATCTTGGTTTCTTGTGTGAACTTTTCAATCAATGGCTGGGGAAGATATTCTGACCAGTTGTAGATGTTCAAGAATTGTTCTGCGTGCACAGAGGCGGAGAGAAGCAGGCTGGAAGTCGCTGCGATAACAAAGGATTTTTTCATTTATGTGCTGTTTTCCGAAAACATAGTATCTGTAGATGACGCGCGATGTTGCGCGCGAGAATTACATACGAAAACGATTGGTATATCAATGAAAGCCACGATTTTATTGGGCTACAGACGAATGTTATAGGTGAGGTGTTTTGTTCGATTGGCGTGCATTCATGAATTGAATGGTCAGAAACAGATTTGAAACGCCATGTCTTCAAACAGGAAGAAAAAGAAACGCCCCCTCGTCAAAGAGGGGGCGTTCATGTACTCACGTTTCACGGTGAGTAAAAGGCAGTGCTAAGTGATGATTACTTCTTTGGTTCGATGATGTTGAACCAGAAATCGAAGCTGTCCATCATGCCCGCAATGTCGGTCAATGCTTTACCGTTACCTTCGATTTTTGCATCGCCTGATTTCACAAGGTCAGCAATGCTTGTTTGTCCCATCAAGACTTTATTTAACTCAGAACGGTTCATCGTCAGTGTCATGTCTGGGTTGTCAGATTGAATACCTTTCAGGTTGTTCAAGTGAGCATTTTCCAGCTCCACCAAGAAGGTTTCATTCACGTCTGGCAGTACAAAGTTGATGGTGTAATCGACATTCGCCGCTTTGGTGCCATTCAAACGTACGCCGAGGTAATCCAAGAACAATTCGGTGTCCATGGCAACGACCATGTCTGCGCCTGCTGTTTTGGTCGCATCACCGGTTTGTGTGCCGTTGCGAAGCTCGTAAGCGCCCATTAAGTAAGTATTACGTTCGCCCGCTGATTCACTCTGGTAACCGAGTTGCTCTAAGCAGTCTGCTTGCAGGTAGCGCGCTTTTTTGTTGCTTGGCTCGGCAAATACCGCTTTGTCGACGATCTCTGCACACCAACGGTAGTCACCGCTATTGAAGGCTTTTTGGCCAACGCTAAGCACGTTCTCAACACCGCCCATGGCTTCAACATATTTTGGCGCTGCATCGGCAGGTGCGAGAGGGCGCAATGTTGCTGGGTTCATGTCGAAGTAACCCAGGTACTTGTTGATGACAGCTTTTGCATTACGGTGGTAACTGCCGTGGTAACCGCGGTTGTACCATTCGTTTGCAAGTACATCAGGCACCACAAATTCGTCTTGAATTTCGTTGATGGTGACGCCGTGGTTTGCCATACGCAGTGCTTGGTCGTGAATGTAGCCATACATGTCACGTTGTTTACGCAAGAAGTGGTTGATGTCTTCTTTGCCCCAACGTGGCCAGCTGTGTGACGCGAACATCACGTCAGATTTGTTGGCATACATGTGAATGGATTCGTTGATGTATTTGCTCCACGCTTTCGCATCACGCACTTCTGCGCCGCGAAGGGTGTAAACATTGTGCAAGCCACCCACTGTGTTTTCTGCCATCCACAATGCATCGAATTGTGGGAAGTAAGTGTTCATCTCCGCGGGTGCTTCTGTGCCCGGGGTGTTTTGGAATTCCATGGTGATGCCATCGATCACTTTGGTTTCCGTTTCGTCATTAATGACAGTGGTTGGTGCGATTAGGCTGACTTCGCCTTGCGCCACGCCTTTACCGATGGCGGCATCAACTTGGCCTGTTGCCGCTTTTTCTAGCGCGTTGCCGTATTGGTACGTCACGCGACGAGACATTGCATTGCCTGCCAGTACGTTCTCAGCCACTGCGTGATGCAAGAAGCCGCGTGGAGCGATGATGTCTACTTCACCGCTATCCGCTTGCTCTTGGGTCACGATGCCTTTTACGCCACCAAAGTGGTCAGCATGCGCGTGGCTGTATACCACGGCTTTCACTGGGCGCTCACCCAGTTCTTGGTTCACGAAATCTAGGGCTGCTTTTGCCGTTGCTGGCACAGTCAGTGGATCGAAAACGATCCAACCTGTGTCACCTTGTACGAAAGTGATGTTAGCAAGGTCATAACCGCGGACTTGATAGATGCGGTCGGTGACTTTGTACAAACCGTGGTGCATGTTCAATTGCGCTTGGCGCTGAAGACTTGGGTGAATGCTGTCGTAGTCTTTGCCATCAAGCAGGAATGCGTAGTTACCGAGTTCCCAAACGACTTTGCCGTTGGCGTCTTTAATTTCAAGATTGTCTTGCTGCGCGATGAGCCCTTTTTCGACTAGCTCAAAATCTTTCTTGTCTGAGAAAGGCAGGGTGGCGCGTTGCTCAGCGGCGAAGGCTTGTGTGGTTGCCGTCGGTGCTTTGGTGTTTGATGTATAGGTATGTGCGATTGCAGGTGCGCTGATAGATGCAATCAATAATGCGATTAACGTAGGCTTGAATGTTGTTTTCATAGTGATCTCGCTTTCTTCGTTAATTGAGAAGGGAACGAGAATCACTATAAAGAAATGGCTTAGCGCGAACGATTCGTGTTGCAATAAACAATAGTTAAGTGTTGCTTAATGGTTTGTAAGGATGTCTTCTATCTGTTTACGCAGCCATGTAATGCCTTCATCATTTTGTTTGGCCTGATGCCAGCAGAGAAACGTTGGGATAGGGCGGATGTCAAAGGGCAAGGGCTGGACGCTCAGTTCGAGCTTTTCTGCCCATAAATCCGCGAGGCGCTTGGGGGTAAAGCACAGTAAATCGGTCATCGCTGCTGTCGCCATTAGGTTAAGCATCGAGTCACTTTGATAATGTACTTTACGAGCAGGCAAGGGTTTTTCAATCAAGTTTGAAAACATGAAGCTACCGAAGCGTCGGCTTGTTAGTGCGGTGTGCTTTTCGGCGAAAAATTGCTGAAGCGTTACTTTCCCGTTTAAACGAGGGTGATCTTTCGCGTAGGTAACCACAAGGGTTTCTTCAGACACTTTGGCGGTAATAACCGAAGGGTGGCTAATGGGCAAAGATGAAAGGAATAGATCGACGCCACGTTCACTAAGTACCTGACTTGGCGTGAAGTGATTGTCTTCATAAGGCGTTAAATTAACTTTGATTCGTGGTGCGATATCACTGAGCTTTTTCAGCAACTGTGGCAATACGGCCAAATCAAAATACGCGTGACCACCGATCATAAACTCGCGAGTACTGGTGCTCGGGTCAAAAGAGGTATTGGCCTCAAGCCCGAACCTTATGGCACTTAACCCTTCTGCGACGTGCTTGTGCATGTTGATAGCATGCTGTGTCGGTTGGATACCGCGACCTTGTCTAACAAAAAGCGGTTCGCCTACATGTTCTCGAAGCCTTGACAGGTTTTGGCTGACAGCGGCGGAGGTCATATTAAGTTTGTCGGCGGCTTTTGTCACAGAGCCTAATGTCATGACAGCATCGAAAACCGTCAGTAGGTTCAAATCGTAATCTCGTAGCATGATTTTCATTAAGCTGTAGTTAAGATTTATAGCTTAACACGGCAAGGATGCGTGGGCGATAATGAGTACGTGACAAAAGGAAAAGCCATTGAGCGATTCAATGGCTTTTAGGTTGAACATGGGCTGATAAGGGAATGTGAAAAGGTTATTTGGCGCTGCTTTCGATACGTTCGATTTCTCGCCAAAGATCTTCAGCCTCTGCGTGGATAAATGAGTAAGAACTGATATCACCGTTGCGTTGCGCTTGCATCGCGCGTTCTAGCTTGGCGTTATATTGTTCACGCAGTTTCTTCGTTGGGTCTTTCTTAAACAGTGAAAACATACGACACCTCTCTAATACTAGATGTACTAATCACTACGCAAAGTATTGCATAAATGATCACGCTTGTCGTTATGGTACCTCTGTTATTGCGACGAATTCATGACGCTTCTTTGACAGATTGAGTACGAGCCTTTTGAACAAACCACACGCCCACCATGATGAATGCCATTGCGCCAAGGTCGACACTGCTGATAGGTTCATTAATTAAGAATGCCCCAATGAGCAGTGCCACGACGGGCGGAATATACGTCACCCCTGATGCGACAATCGCCCCCATTTGATCGACCAAGTAGTAATAGATGATGTAAGCCATGCCCGTGCCTAAAATGCCGAGGCCGAAGACTAATCCCAGCGATGCTTTTGCGTCTTCAAATACAAGGGTGATGCCTGACATGTCGGTGACGAACAGCAAGAACACCATGGCAAAACCCGTTTGATACGTCGCGAGGGCGAGGGGTTTCAAGCCCAAGGGTTTGATGAAGTGCTTCGCGTATACAAACGAAATTCCGACGCTAAATGCCCCCGCAATCATATAGAGCGTTCCAAGACCATTCACACTACTCACATCGCTCTGCCAAGGCTGCGCAATCAGCAACACGCCAAGAAAGCCCATTGCAGTGCCCGTAATTGAGCCGAGGGTAATGGGTTCGTCACGTAATAACAGTGCTGCCGAGACGAAAGTAAACAAAGGAATTGCGCCACTTAACATGCCGGCGATGCTCGAAGGCAGTAAGGCGGTGCCTTCGGCGAATGCGATGTAATAAAGAGAGGTTGCGATGAGGGACATCACCACAAAATGTTTCCAGTGCTTTACATCTTCCCAACGTAACACGCGCTTATAAAGGGCATAGAAAAACAGTGGAAGGAAACCAAATACCACGCGTAAGAATACGATTTGCACGGGAGTGATGAACTCAGCAGCCCATTTAGTGAAGAGAAACATGGTCCCCCAAACAACCCCTAAAGCAATGAAAGCGATGGTGACTAAAGATGGCATGAAACACCTCTGACTGTTCCTGTTGCCGACATTCACTACTGTGGTTCGTCGGTATGATCCGTTATTGAGAAAAATTCTATCTGGCTAGACGTCACGGGAACAAGCGCGAAAATTTTGTGCTAGTGTGAAGAAAAACTACAGTCTGGACGTTTGATGCGGTTACCGAATCTCAACAGTTTACGAATCTTTGAAACGGTCGCACGTCACGGCAATGTGAGAATTGCTGCGGAGGAACTCAACCTCACCCCCAGCGCGGTGGCACAACGCGTTCGTCGTCTTGAAGAAGAGCTCGAACATGTGCTGTTTTTCAGAGAGGCGAGGGGTGTCAGTTTAACGGAAGGTGGGAAGGTGCTCTTTGGTGAAGTGTCGAGAAGCTTATCAATACTCAATCATGCCGTAAAAGCGCTGGGCGATGTAAACCAATCCGTGTTGATGAGTGTACCGCCGTCTTTCGGTGTGAAGTGGCTGATCCCGCGTCTTGGTCAATTTCAGCAACGTCATCCGGACATAGACTTGCGGCTTTCTTCTTCTGAAGCGGTGAGTAACTTTTTTGCGGATGATGTGGATTTTGTGGTCCGTTTTGGCGTTCCTCCTTTTGGCGACGAACTTGAATGGCATTTGTTATCTCCAGTAAACCTCAAAATCGTATATAACCCGCTGTATCTAGAATCGCATCCGCCATTGCCTGCGAACCGCGATTTTACCGGACACCAACTTATTGATGACTCGCACCAGAACTGGTCTAAAGTGATGGGTAAACAAAATGGCACGAAACTCGGAAAGATGCTGAATATGTATCAAACCGGTTTGGCGATTGACGCGGCATTGTCGGGGCAGGGATTGTGCATTTCGCCTTTTGTGTTGGTGTCGAGCTATGTTGCACAAGGGGATATGGTGGTGTTCGGTGATGTGCCAGCCCCAGAGCATCAAGGCTTTTACCTGGTATATCCAAAGGGCAGGCAATTCAGCGCAGAGAAACAATGTGTCATGAAATGGTTAAGGCAGGAAATCACAGCAGGGACATGAGTTTCTCGTCGCGCGTCGTTGGTCATACGTTGTTCTTAGGCTTTTACTCTTTCGCTTCTTTTTCTATGTTTTGCCATCGACATAACGTGCAATCATGATCACTTCATCTGCCGAATAGAGATCAGGGATCGTGACTTCTACCTCTGCGCCCAGTGTCTTTTTATAAAGGGTTTGTGCAAAATTGTCGGCGCGGGTGTTCACCATAATGTGCTTTAAGGTTGAACCTTGCTCGGCAAGCAGTGTGCGTACCTGAGGCAGTGACTGTTCAATCAATGATCGACCAACGCCTTTACCTTGCGCGTGTGAAGCGACTGCCAGCAATTCTAGATCCAAGACTGCGTCGGCGCGGAAGCCACTTTTTTGTGTCCAAGTGATGAAGCCAAGAATGTCACCGTCAGACTCGGCAACGAAATTGAGGAAGCGCGGGGCAGCGTTCAGGTTACATTCAAGCCACTCGTAAGAGCGTTGCTGGCGTACGAATGCTTCATGATGAATAGCCGCCGCTTTTGGTAAATCAGCGTGAGTCATAAGGCGAATGTGCATAGTGACCTTCTCATGAGGGAATAGCGTGTTTTATCGAGATTACAGCGCATTATAGCCCGTGTCTTTTCCATTTTTAGCATTTTATCGAAGGGGAAAGCGGCCCAATTGCGGTTGTTTCTTTACAAGTGTCGATTCGCGCTCTATTGTGCCGGAATCTTTACGGCTATTGGCTAGAATAAGCAGGTAGCAAAGTATTGTTGCGTTATTCACATACGAAGGTGAAATGAAGATACCAGCGAGATTATTGCCATTGGTTGAAGATGGCATGGTTGATGAAGTGATTTCTCAGTTGATGAGCGGCAAAGAGGCCTCGGTATATGTTGTATCGAGTGGCGGCCGCATATGCTGCGCGAAAGTGTACAAAGAAATCGACCAACGTAGCTTTAAACAAGCTGTGGCGTACCGCGAAGGGCGCAAAGTAAAAGACAGTCGCCGCGCGCGCGCGATGGCGAAAGGCTCAAAATACGGCCGCGACGAACAAGAAAAAGTGTGGCAAAACGCAGAAGTGGATGCGCTATACGCCTTGTCTGAAGCGGGTGTTCGCGTTCCTCAGCCTTACGGTTGTTTTGATGGCGTGTTATTGATGGAGCTTGTCACTGATGATAAAGATTCTGTTGCGCCGCGTTTGAACGATGTCACTTTGTCCCACGAACAAGCATTGCGAGATCATGCACAGATAATTACAGACGTCACGCGCATGTTGTGTGCGGGTATCGTGCATGGCGATTTGTCAGAATTTAACGTGCTGGTGGATCACCTTGGCCCTGTGATTATCGATTTACCACAAGCGGTTGATGCCTCTGCAAACAACAACGCGAAGTGGATGCTCGAGCGCGATGTAAATAACATGACCAATTACTATGGCCAATACGCGCCAGAGTTGATTGGCACGCAATACGCCAAAGAAATGTGGGCGCTTTATGAAGCGGGCGAATTGACGCCAAACACGGAACTGACGGGCGTTTATGTTGATGATGGCGGAGACGCCGATGTTGATGGCTTGATGGCAGAAATTAATGCCGTGATGGAAGAAGCAAGGTTGCGCAAAGAGCGTCGTCTTGAAGCGGAAGCTGACGAAGACTGATTTCGCCTTCACACAGAACATCAAATAAAAAGAGGTTAGCGCATTGCTAACCTCTTTTTTTGGTAAAACCAAAATGCTAGAGCTTTAACGTTTGATAACCCGCCCAGACGCGTGTTGCTGTCGTGACCCAACACAGTGCACCAAACGTCCATGCAATCTCTGCAAAGTAGCCCGGAAATAAACAAAACAGCACGAAGCATGCGATGGTTTCGGTGCCTTCCGTTAACCCGCCGATGTAGTACAACGATTTGTTTTGATAAACAGGGTTCTCGATGTCGCGCTTACTCGCCATGACCGCAAACGCCAAAAAGCTCGACCCTGTTCCCATGAAGGAAAATACCAAGAACGTTGC
This sequence comes from Enterovibrio norvegicus, assembly GCF_002876705.1. GTDB lineage: Bacteria > Pseudomonadota > Gammaproteobacteria > Enterobacterales > Vibrionaceae > Enterovibrio > Enterovibrio norvegicus_B. Next base: position 389,350 of record NZ_MDAG01000057.1, read on the forward strand.
CGCAACGGCATTTTGGTCGGGGTTCGCCAATGCAAAGGCGAAAGGGATCATCGCGTAAAACAAAAAATCCAAGGTGATATCGAGGAAACCGCCTGCATCTGTTATTCCTTGCCGCCGCGCCAATGCGCCATCAAGCCCATCAAAAATCCGATTAATTGCAATAAACAACAAACCCAATCCGTAGTGCTCGGTCGCGATGGCGGGCAGGGCGAGCAAGCCGATGAAGAAGCCTGCAACCGTGACTTGGTTAGCGGAAAAACCAATGGTGTCGGGCAGTTTTGCTGCTTGTTTTAGCGGCCAGCGAATCACTGCAATGGCATAACGATCAAGCATGTTTTTCCTCCGGCTTTATCAAGGTCGCGGGAGGTGCAATGTCGGATGCTGTTGGCAAAGGCCATTGTAAACAAGTGCTTTCTTCCGGCACGTCATCCTCATCATGAGTTACCATCACCGCGGCGATATTACGGGTTTTGATTTGCTGGAAAACAAACGCTCGGAATGCCTTTCGTAGCGGTTTGTCGAGTTTACTGAATGGCTCATCAAGCAAGATGACATTAGGGTGAGAGAGCAGGGTTCGCATTAAGCTCACGCGTGCGCGTTGCCCGCCTGAAATTTGCTGTGGCGCTTTGTACGCAATGTCAGCGAGATCGATGTCTTCCAGTGTTTGTAGTGCCCGCGATTTTTTCTCTGAAGCTGTCATGGTATCTGGCAAACCAAACGCGAGGTTTTGCCAAACATTCAAATGCGGGAAGAGTAAATCGTCTTGAAACAATATGCCCACCGCACGCTTCTCGGCAGGTAAGGCTAAGATACTTTTTCCATTTACATGAATGTCGCCCAAGCATTCGAATTCGGGTGACAGATGACCAGCAATGGCGCTCAGTAGTGTGGACTTGCCACAGCCACTTGGCCCCATCACTGACAGAATATGGCCATTTTCAATCGTAAATGACATGCCATGAAGCAGTGTCATCTGCGGTGATTTAATGGTTAGGTTTTGTACTGATAAGCTCATTGGAACTCACTTGTTTGTCTGCGTGACGTGCTAAACGACGCTGTGGATCTGCGATTCGGCTGGCGGCGAGGGCTATACCGAAAAAGACCAAAGGTAAAAATGCCTGTATCAGGCCGTATATCGCGCTAATGCGTCTGTCTTGTCCGCTGGCGAGACTCACTGCTTCCGTGGTGAGTGTGGTTATTCTGCCCGCACCGAGTAGCTGTGTCGGTAAGTATTGCGCAAAGCTCACGCTTAACCCAACCGCCCATGCCAGCATAATAGCGGGTAGGACAATCGGCAATTTTACGGATAACCATGCTTTCCATGCGCTGTGACCGAGGCTTCGTGCTGTTTGTGTAAGGCGTTGGTCGAAGGAATGCCAAGGTCCATCAAGGGCGAGATACACATAAGGGAAGGCAAACAAAATGTGCGCCCAAATGGTTGCCGGAACATGCCATTGCCCCGGCAACATATAGATGGCGATTTGAATACCAAACAAAATGGAAAGCTGTGGGATCAGCATCGGAATAGCGATAACCAATTGCGGGACAGATTTATGGTATTTGTCGCGGTATTCCAAACAACCAATGGCAAAAACAAGGGCGACGCTGGCGGATACCAATCCCAGAATAAGGCTGTTGGCCGCCAACTCAAGCAAATTGCCTGCTTCTTGTTCCCAAAAGCGCGTCGTGGTGCGGGTTGGCCAAAGCGAAGGGAAACGCCAACGAAGGGCAAATGACCAAACCAGCAAAACAGGAATGATGATCACAGGCAGCAACGCCACAAAGCCAAAGAGGTATTTACCTGGCAATGAATAGGTTTTGCTGCCGCTAAACTGCCATGATTGCCAGCCTTTAACCAAAAAGTATTCTGCGAGCCTATATAGCAATAACACGCCAAAGCAAGCCACAAACAGGGCAATTGCCCCTGCTGCTGCGCGAGGCACTTGGGTCAAATCGGGGTCATTAAACCATTGCCACACCAACACAGCGAAGGTAGACGGCGATGTAGGGCCGAGAATCATGGCGACATCGACCACGGACAAGCCGTAGGCCAGCACCGCGTAAATGGGAAAGCGCATTTTGGTGAGCCATTGTGGAAAGACCACTTTGAGCCATGATGCGCTGGCGTTATACCCAAGGCTTCGAGAAGCCGTGAGTAGCCGATCAACCTGCATCTGTTTTAGCACAGAAAGGCTCATCAGAAGCAGAAACGGGGTTTCTTTAATGGCCAGCGCGAGGATGAGGCCAAAGCCTTGGTTGTCTTGTACCAGTGACCAGAGATGCGGCTCCGTTTCGCCTGTTAGAGAGGCAAATAACCGAAACAACCAACCAGACGGGGAAAAGGTAAGGGCAAAGCCAATGGCGAAAGCAACATGTGGCATGGCAAGAAGAGGAGAAAGCCATTTTTCAATGCGGTTCCATCCTTTTGTTCCCCAACAGTGTTGGAGAATAAGGAAGGTGGTGAGAATGGCGAGAAGTGTGGCAGTAACGCCGGTGAATAGGCTGAGTTGAAGTGCTTTTCCGCTGCCTGGCCACGAGGTCATCGCGTACCAGCCATCTAAATTCGGTTCGTTTAATCCAAGGGCAGGGAGGTAACTGGCTGCAGAAAGCAGCACACCGCCGAGCCCTGGGATGAGGGGTAAACAACACACTGTCAGCGTCATGACATACAGCAGACGTAACATGCTTACCCCTTGTGAGTGTTCATTGTGTGTTTACTCACTGCTGCGCGTAGCGTTCAAGCCATGCGTTTTCCAACGCCACTTGCCAGCTTGGGTGGGGTTCAGGCTGAGATTTGAACAACGGCTTGCTGCCAACACTGTTCAGTTTCACCACAGCAGGGTCGCCCCATACGGTGCTTTTCGATTTACGTGCTTGTGCTTCTTCACTCATCAGGAAGTTAATGGCAACCAACGCGCCTTCTTTGGCGTTGGCGTTCCAAGGGATGCCCATAAAATGGATGTTGGACAGCGCGCCTTTATCAAACGCAAAAGCTTTCGCTGTCGGAGCAAGCGTGCCGTTCTCAATGGCAGTATCCGCGGCGTTAGGGTTAAACGTTATCGCAAGCAGTAACTCGCCATCATCGAGTAATTGCAGGGTTTCTGCGCTAGCTGCGGGGAATTGCTTCCCTTCACGCCATGCAACCGCATTTAATTGGTCGAGGTATGCCCAAAGTGGCGCACTGATGGCATCAAACTGTGCATCATTAACGGGTTTGTATAAAGGCGCTGTATCTGCTGCCAATTCCAATAAGGCGGCTTTCAAGAAGCTGGTGCCGTGGAACTGCGGCGGTTTAGGGTAGGTGATTTTCCCTGGAAATGCTTTAGCGAGACTAAGCAGTTCGTTGAACGACTTCGGCGGATTTGCCAGTGTTTTTTCATCATGAATAAACACCAACTGTCCGACACCCCAAGGGGCTTCGAGTCCTTCAGTAGGCTCAGTAAAATCGGCGGTGACGGGCAAGGTCTTGTCGACGATTGCCCAGCTTGGAAGCTGTTCAACAAAAGGGCCGAACAGCAAGCCGTTTGATTTCATTGATTTGAAGTTTTCACCATTAATCCAAACCATATCAACACTGCCACCAGATTGCTTACCCGCGGCTTTCTCTGCGACCAAGCGGTTGATGGTCTCTGAGATGTCGGACACTTTGACGTGTTTTAACGTGACACCGTAACGGCTATCAAGCTGGTCTCCGGCCCAACGCAAGTAAGCATTGATCTCAGGGCTGCCACCCCATGCATTGAAATACACAGTTTGGCCTTTGGCGTTTGTTTCAATCTCTTCCCAGTTGGACAGGTCCGCGGCAACACTGGCGGTACTGAAAGCCAGTGCGCAGGCTGTGACGATTGATTTGACATTCATGGTGTTTAATCTTCCTTAATCATCGGTTGAATCATAGTGTTCATTGAACCTAAGCACGTCGAGCTTACGAGTTCTTAGGCTCTTTACGCATCCATGTGTGGAACTTCTCTACCCAAACCAACAGACCTTGCGGTGCGTTGTTTTGTTTCCAAACACCTGCGGTGTATTTGGTGGCTTCACTCATTGTTGGGTAAGGGTGAACCGTACCAAGAATTTTGTTTAAGCCAAGACCATGGCGCATCGCAAGGGTAAATTCTGCGAGTAAGTCACCAGCGTGTGAACCCACAATGGTTGCACCTAGGATTTTGTCTTTGCCTTTTGGTGTGATCACTTTGATAAAGCCGTGGTCTTCGCCGTCGGCAATCGCGCGATCGAGGTCATCAATGCCGTAGTGTGCCACTTCGTAATCGATGCCCTGGGCAATGGCTTCTTTTTCATTGATGCCGACACGTGCGACTTCAGGCGCTGTATACGTTGCAGCAGGCATGACAGAGTAATCGGCTTTGAACTTCTTGAAATCGCCAAACAGGGCATTCACGGCGGCATACCATGCTTGGTGACCGGCAGCGTGCGTTAATTGGAATGGGCCAGCCACATCGCCCACTGCAAAGATGTTCGGGTAGTTTGTTTGTAGGTAGTCGTTTACCTTCACTGTGCCACGCTCAGTCAGCTCTACGCCGATGTCTTCAAGGCCAAACCCTTTGGTGTTTGCTACGCGGCCTAGCGCCAGCATGACATGGTCAAACTCCACCACGACTTCTTCACCGTTGTTATCGAGATAAACGCGCTGTGTATCACCGTCTTTTTCAAAACGTGTCGCCTTATGGCCCAGTAAGATGTTTACGCCATCTTCTTTCAAGCCTTTTACAACGAGCTCAGCAGCGTCAGCATCTTCACGGATCAGCAATTGATCGGCCATTTCCACTAGGGTGACATTCGAACCAAGGCGAGAGAAGCTTTGCGCAAGCTCTGCACCGATTGGGCCACCGCCGAGAACCAGCAGATTTTCAGGAAGTTCTTGCAGTTCCCATACATTGTCAGAAGTGAGGTAACTGACGTCTGCGAGACCTGGAATTCCTGGTACGAGTGGGCGAGCGCCCGTCGCAATGACGATGTTTCGAGTTGTTAGGCGTTGGCCGTTTACTTCAACTTCCCAAGGCGAAAGGATCTTCGCTTCGCCTTCGATACACTCAACACCGAGTTTGGTGTAACGGTCGACAGAGTCATGAGGTTCAATGTCGGCAATCACTTGATGAACGCGACCCATGACTTGTTTGAAATCGACAGTGGGCTCACCCGCAGTCACACCAAACTCTTTGGCGCGGTTGATTTCATGTACGGAATGACCTGCACGGATCAGTGCTTTGGAAGGGACACAACCTGTGTTTAAACAGTCGCCACCCATTTTGTGTTTCTCTATCAGGGTAACTTTTGCTTTCACTGCTGCGCCAATGTAAGTCGTTACCAAACCACCTGCACCCGCACCGATTGCAATGAGGTTACGATCGAACACGACAGGCTTTTGCCACTTCTTATAGACACGGCGTTTCTCAATACCGTTCATGATGAACTTAGCAATGATGGGGAACACGCCCAGAAGCACGAGAGACACCAACACACCCGGTGAGACGATGCCGCTCAAAGAATCAATTTGTGCCAGTTGTGTACCGGCATTGAGGAACACCATGGTGCCCGGCAACATACCGATTTGGCTGACAACGTAGAAGGTTGCGGTTGAAATAGGCGTTAAACCCATCAACAAGTTAATGAGGAAGAAAGGGAAAACTGGAATCAATCGAAGCGTGACAAGATAAAAAGGACCGTCTTTTTCTACGCCTTGGTTAATCGTCGCCAGCTTGTTACCAAACTTACCTTGTACCCAATCTTTCAGTAGGAATCGACTCACTAAAAACGCGATGGTTGCGCCGATGCTGCTGGCAAATGAAACCAACAGCAAGCTCCACCAGAATCCGAACAGGGCTGCCCCCAGTAAAGTCGCAATTGCAGCGCCTGGCAGAGAAAGGGCGGTCATTGCAATGTAAGCCACGAAGAACACAACGCTCGCGGTGACAAAATTATCAGAAATGCTCTGTTGTAAGGCTTCATGCTGCGCTTTTGCATTTTCTAGCGTAAATAGCGCACCTAAATCGAAGGCAAACCACGTGACAAAAATCGCGGCTATCACTATGACTATGGATATTTTTTTCTTGTCCATCTTGCTTCCTTTTCGACGACGTTGTCTTGCAGTTAACTATGGCAAAAGCTTCACGACTCTTCACAAAAATTAAAGCGAAACCAGAGGGTTAAAATTGCTTTTGTTGATAATTGTGATTTGCAACCAAGACTGCGCGGTGTATAGCGCCATGAAACCTAATTCTTACAACTTTTTGTGGATTGTGCTTCTGATTAAAAGACCTGAATACACACCGAATAATTACAGTCATGCTCAGATTTTTCGAACATGACGTGATGAACGTGAGCAGGCTACAAAGCTTCAGTGCTTTAAGGTGTTGAATTTATTGATTGATGCGGCGCTGAGTATACGTTGAATACGCAGAACAAGAGGGGGCGGGAGGTGAAATACGTGTTACAGGTTCGGGTTTAATGCACGCGGAGGCATAACATTTAAAGCTGACTACTGATACTAACAACTATAAGCAATACACGGTGTATTGAAAAACGAGTGTCGACAGTGGAAGCAATGAAAGTATGACAGCGCCGGAAATATGGTAATTACGGTGCCAATAACGCTGCGCAAAGCTATTGAGCTTCAATCCCCAAAATACAACGAGGGTGTTAAACGTGCTCAAAGACAGGACCATCATTGTTACAAAAGACGGAGCGAAAGTGCCTTGGGTGAGGGCAAAATAAACCGAGATCGGAAAACAAAAGCAAAAAAAGACCGTCCACTTGAAGCGACGTGGCCATTTACTGAAGTGATCTCTAAATATGCAATCAATCTGATCGGGAAACGGTTTAGTGTGGTGCATCATTTTGGTGCCATTCTGCTGCCTATATCTTCGGCTTAGTTCAAAATTTCGCCACATGATAATCTAAGACCAACATTTAGTATTATATATGTGACACTTGTCACATTAATGCGTTAGTGTGGGTTTTTGAAGGGTAGGTGAGAGATTGGAGGATTTACGACAGTTTTTACCTAATTTCTTGATTGGAGCCCCTCCATCTGGGCGTTGGTTTAGGGGGTGTTTTGTTTTAATGATGCAATAAATGACAAATAAGATGCAGTAGATTGTGCAGTAGTGACGTTTTACCACATAGAATGCGTCAAAAGCCTCAAGTGCAGCTGATAAATATGGGGAAATGTAAACGCCTTGAACCTTAGAATGTCGCAAGGGGCTGGCGACTGAAGAGCGGCATTAGGAAACGGTATACCCAAGCAATCTCGCGATGATCATCCAAGAAGAGGTTATTTGGGTATAGCGCGTTTTATCGTGAAGAGAATTATTGCTGCAAGGTGTTCAACAGTTCATCACGTCGTTGTGGTGTAATCACTGACCAGTGCTTTCCTTCAATCGCACCTTCCAATGCCCACAACAACTCAAGGCTTAGCGCGTCGCTGTGCGACTTCTGAAGCGCTTGATAGGCGCGCACTGCACCTTCCTGTTGAAGTTGCTCCACACTGTCTATCCCGGCCTTCTTCAACATACGCTCTGTTGCAAGTCGCAAGTTAGGCAGGTCTTTAATGCGGTTTGGCGTCGCGGTTTTCTTTTCTTCCTGATCATCACGGGCAATGGCGAGAGCTTGCTTCGCAAAGTCCATCATGGTGTCCGTTTGTTCCCACCAATCATCAGGCACGCTGTAGTACTTGGTGACAACAGGGAAACCGCGTTTTTTATAAATATACGGCTGCATGCTGAGACGTTTAAATTCACGTTCATTTTGCTGGCCTGCACGAAGGTGAAGGCGGTCATTTACCACCAACGCAAACATGGTTTGATCGCAGAAAACACCAAAACCGCCGAACATAGATCGAGATTTGATCGTGCCCAGACATTCGAAGAACTTCAGTGTGTTTTTAAGAGTAGGTTTGTCCATGTGACTAATTCTCAATCAATACGTTCCTGGATGAATGGTCAAGGGGTAACGTAGCAAAGCTAATTCAGAGAATTGTCAGCGATCCGGGCTGGCCGGAAGTGAAATGCTAGCGTCATCGGTAGCTCCGCTGCCATTCATCATTAATGATGTTAGGCCGGTGGCTTTGCGTCCCACGCTTTCGCGAGGTTTGCCTTTTTCTTGACAACATTTAGCTTAACCGAAACCTCTGAATTTGTCCTTATTGCTAGTCTGTAAATATGTGATCTTGCTTCAATTTGGGTGTTATTGATGACTTTGAAAGTATGCTCTTGTCTTTGTAATTGAAGCAATTTTGAACAGACAGCTGAAATACCATTTGAGAGGAAGATTAGCACCAGAAAACTAGACAAAAAGTTAAATATGAGTTCTGTCGCATAAAAGAGGCAGGAGTAGTAAGAGATCTTGTCAAAAAACAAAAAGCCCGAGATTCAATCTCGAGCTTTAGGTTATTGATGTTGCAGGGGTGTTGCCGAGCGTGGTTAATCGTTAAGGTTTTTCACGGAGCAACGAACAACGAGCTCAGGTTGCATTTCGAAAATCTGTTGTTCGTTCTCTTTGTTCGCTAGACGTTCCATTAACAGCTTGATCGCGGTTTTACCCAAACGGTTTTTCGGCTGGTGGATGGTTGTCAGCGGTGGAGAGAAGAAACCCGCCAAATCGATGTTGTCATACCCAATAATTGAAATGTCTTTGGGTACATCAAGACCCGCTTGGCGGAAAGTACTGATTGCCGCTAATGCCATGATGTCGTTAAAACAGAATAGGGCTGTCGGTAATTCGTCTTGTGCTAACAGTTTCTCTGTTGCTTCAACGGCTGAATCACATTCAAAATCTGCTTCTACGATCCAATTTGGGTTTTCTTTTAGCCCTGCTTCTGCCAGCGCTTTACGAAAACCACTCAGTCTCGCCTGACAGGTTAGCTTATCAAGCTGGCCTGACATACAACCGATCTTGGTGTGACCGTTGTCGATGAAGTGTTTGGTTGCGATGTAGCCACCGAGCTCCGCATTATCTTGAATGCAGTCGGTATTAACGTGCTGTGTGCCCCAGTCCATAACGACCATTGGCAGATCTTTCTTCTTCTCGAGCAGCATCAGCAACTCTTCGTTCAGATCTGAACACATTACCAACAAACCATCGACGCGTTTTTCTGCCAGCATGCGCAAGTAATCACGTTGCTTGGCGAGGTTACCTTCGGTGTTACACAAGATCAGGGTGTAACCCTCTTTGTAACAATACTCTTCAACACCGTGCACCACTTCAGCAAAAAATGGGTTAGTAGACTTCGTCACTAGCATGCCGATAGTACGGGTAGTGTTGCATTTCAAGCTACGCGCAACGGCACTTGGCGCATAGTTAAGGTCGTCGACGGCAGCCCATACTTTTTTCGTGGTCGATTCTGCGACAAAGCGTGTCTTGTTGATCACGTGAGAAACCGTGGTTGTTGAAACTCCGGCCATGCGCGCGACGTCTTTGATCGTTGCCATTTGTTAATCTTCTTATCATTTTCAAAGGCAGCATGAGAAATGCTGGCTGCCTTACATGTTTACGCCGCTTTACTGAAAGCGGCGTACTGGATTCGACGAAACGGGTATCCGTTTTCTCTTCCGTCTCGTATCAATGAGTGAATGCATGAAGCCAACATCATGCGTTCATGGTTTTCTGCAAAGCGAAAAGGGCGCTGCTTAAGGGCAGCAATTGCTCGACGTCTCCGCTGTGTATTGAGAATCAACTTACATCGTGATTCGTCACTGTTTGCCGCGGATTATCTGTTTGTACTGCGTTGAGCATTTCGATTATCCACCTACGTCCTATTTGCTGTTTGTCTGACGCAGTGTGCTGCACATGGCAAATAAACAATCGGGAATAACCGGAATATCTAATTTTCTTTTTAAAAACGGACAATTGAGAAAACACTGATTTCGTTGGCGTAACGCGTGAGGGTTGCTACCTCGTTGTTGCCAGTGAAATTTTTCATATTTTTCTCAATGCCAATCGCTTGCGTTCACAGTTTACTGTCAGTTGCAGATTGCCGCAATTATTGAATTGAGACTACTCGCATAAGCTTGACACGTATCATGGTTGTTATTCATCCACACTCGGCGAATATCAAGCGCTGTAGCGGATTGGCTGGTTGTATTTTTAAGCGTTGTTATCTCAAATGTTGACGCGTAACTATGTCGTATGTTGATGCCCAGTTATGTCGCATATTGATGCGCAGTTATGTCGAACATTGAGAATGTCTGCTTTTATTCCGCACTGGGTGAAAATGCCGAATGATAAAAACAAAAAAACCGGGGCGATCCCCGGTTTTCGATGAATCAGTGAAATGAATTACTCGCCTTTTAAGAAGGCCAAATCTAACGCGATAAATGCGTTTAACAAATCACCGGATGCTTTGTAGAACCCAAAGGCATCGTATTTATGGAGCGCCTGGCGGAACATATCAATCCATGGCAGTACCATGGTTTCAAGAAACGCTTGCTGCTCTTGCATCAGAGTTTCTTGCTTTGATTCGTCTGGTTCGGCGTTCGCCATTACGATCAAATTGCCCATAAAATCCAAAACGACCGCGAGATGATCAAACGGTTCGTTAAAGTCTTTACGTTGTGCAATGCCGTACTTCTCCATCCATTGACCCATTTCTTGCGCAGGTTTGTCGTTCAACAAACCACTTTCGCCGATGTACATGGAGGCGTAAGGCAGGGCGCCGGTTTTTGGCGTGCTAAGGAACAAACCACAGAAATCAGCGGCCAGTTCTAGCTGCGCATCATCACGCGATTTCAATGATGTTAATGCTTCACGAAACGACGCGATCGGTGCTTTGAGTTCGTCGGTCATAGCGAGCACGGAATAATAGTTATCCATGTCACCGCCGTGATAATTGTTGAGATCTTCTTGGGTTAGCTCGGTAGCGAACAGGGAAGACATCCACCAGTAAAATTCGGCGCGTTGTTCGTTGATGGCGATAAATTCTTGCATTGTCATTCCGTTGTTAGGGAAGGGCAGAGAGACTACAAATGTTCAAGATAACAAGTGTATAGAAGTTTGAGTAAAAAAGGGCAGCTAAGCTGCCCTTTTTCTTCACACTGTCTCTTATGCGATATCCATCGCTGGGAACAGTGGATTCACGTCGTCAATCGCGGTCGGGCCGCTAAAGCCGGTTACTGCTGGAACGTTACCTATGAACTTCTCGATTTCTACCAATGCAGTATGTGCAGAGGTTGCTTGAGCCAGTTTCGAGGTGCCGATATCCACCGTCAGTACGTTTGGATCGCCATAGGTACACAGTGTGCCCGGCTTACCGCCTTCCAGTGGGGCATACCATGCGCCTTCGTGGATACGACAAACGCCTGATTTGTAGTCGTCAGTCACCACAGCGCCAGCCAATACTTGGCCACGGTCGTTGAATACACGAACGATGTCGCCAGACACAATACCGCGAGCTTTCGCATCTGCAGTGCTGATGTAACAAGGCTCACGACCCGCTACCGCGTAAGTACCACGGTGCTCGTCAGACGAACACAGTTGCGAGTGCAGACGGTGGTTCGGGTGACAACTTTGCAGGTGGATCGGGAATGTTTTCGACTTAGGACCGCCATGGCTACGCTCAACTTTTTCGAACCACATTGGGTGGCCCTGACAGTCGTCGTATCCCATGTCAGCGATAGTCTTACAGTAAATCTCGATCAAACCTGTTGCTGTGCCGAGTGGCTCAAGGTCTGGTTCGTTGCGGAACGCTTGGTGGCGAACCCACTCTGAACCTTCAGGGAAGCTGATGAATTGCTCTTCTTCCCAGAATTTCACGAAGTTCGGCATACGCACACCGATACCACGGCCTTGCAGGCGGGCACCGTTGTAGATTTCTTCAATCCATTCCATCTTGGTCTTGCCGCCAGTGAAGGCTTCTTCACGGTCAAAGCGCGTACACAATTCACGGAAGATGTCGAAGTCATCTTTCGATTCAAACATCGGCTCAACGATTTGTTTCATCGCGATGATGCCTTTGTTCGAGTGGTTACCAAACTGCTCGATGTCGTTACGTTCGTAAGTGGTGGTCGCAGGCAGAACGATATCCGCGAAGCGACACGTTGCTGTCCACTGGTGTTCAACGCTAACAACGGTTTCCAGATTGCGCCACGCCTTGATCATGCGGTTACGATCTTGGTGGTGGTGGAACGGGTTGTTACCACAGAAGATAGCCATCTTCATGTGTGGGAACTTCACGGTGTGACCGTTGAAATCAATACTCGTGCCCGGGTTCTCAATACAGTCAACGAAGCGTGCAACTGGAATGTAGGTTGAGAAGCCGTTGTAGCTGCCGCTGTGAATCGGATCAACGCCAGTCACAGAGCTGAAACCAGACATCAATGGACCTGCAGAGGTTACGGTACCCGCATCGTTGTAGTGCCAACCGAAGCCGAAGCCGCCACCTGGTAGACCGATTTGGCCCAGCATTGCTGCCAGAACAACGATCATCCACGCGTATTGCTCGCCGTGCTGCATACGCTGCAAACACCAGCCTGCGATGATTTGGGTACGACCATTTGCCATGGTGCGCGCCAATTCGCGAATCTGGTCAGCAGGGATGCCACAGATTCCTGCCGCCCACTCAGGGGTTTTCGCAACGCCATCTTTCTCACCCAATAGGTAAGGCAGGAATTGGTCGAAACCTGTGGTGTAGTCAGCAAGGAATTGCTCATCGTGCAATTTCTCTGTGTATAGCGTGTGCGCGATAGCAAGCATCAGCGGCACGTCAGTTTGTGGGTTAACCGCAACCTGATTACCACCGAAGAACTTGTAAGATTCGTTCTTCACTGGATCAACGTGGATAACGTTGATTTCGCCTTTCTTCACTTTCTCAGCAAGCTGCTGGTAGTAACCGTAAACGCTGTGATCTGGGATCAACCAACCGACTTGTAGGTTTTTGATTGGGTCAGAACCCCAAATAACGATGTTCTTTGCGTTCTCTAGCACCAAAGGCCAAGAGGTTTGCTGTTCGTACACTTCCATTGCGCCTGCAACGTAAGGAAGAACAACTTGCGCAGAACCGGTTGAGTAGTCACCCATTTTTGCTAGGTAAGTACCGTGCAGGCTGATTGCGCGCTGCATCATGGTACCTGCGGTGTTTAGCTTACCGCATGACTGCCAACCCGAGTGACCTGCGTACAATGCGCTTGGGCCGTAAGAGGTTTGAACACGCTCTAGCTCGTGGTGGAAGAAGTCCAGTGCTTGTGACCATGGCACGCGCACAAAACGGTTGTCACCGCGTTGTGTGGTGTCAGATTTCCAACCGTGCTTCAGCCAGTCGATGCGTACCATTGGGTACTTAACGCGAGAAGGGTTGTATACCACTTCACGTACGCCGTTCAGCATAGACGTTGGGTGTGGGTCGTTTTCGAACGCGACAGTGTCGATCCAAATGCCGTTTTCTACTTTCGCGCGGAATGCACCCCAGTGTGAACCGTGGATAACGTCACCAGAGAAGGTGTTTTTCGCGTCGGTTGCTGCCATCGCTGAGCGAGGTGCAAGCAGGCTGCTGCCGATCGCAACACCCGCACTTGCGGTTAGCATGCCTGATAGAAAGCGACGGCGAGATATGCCCTGAACGTGTTTTTCAGTCGCCATGTAGGAATCCTTATTCTTCAATCTTTATTGGGCAGGTGCGATGCACCTGCCGAGATATTCTTTAGCGCGAGCCAGCGAGAGCTGATCAGTGCGCGCCTGCACCGCCGGTGTCACTACCGTGGTTCTGCAGATATTTCAGCAGAGTACGTTCTTCTGTTTTATTCAGACGGTAGTAAGCGCTCATCGCTTTCAGGCTTGAAATCCAGCCGTTTGCGGTGAAGTGACCAGGCGCGGGAGCTGCGTGACACGAGTTACAAGAAGACGCGTACATTTCTGATGCGTAATCCCATACAGGTTCGATGCTGTCGAGTAGGCCGTCTTTGGTCACCCACGCTTCAACAGCCACGTTTTTCCATGACATGTTGGTTGCAGCGTCAACTTGCTCAGACATCACTACTTCGGTTGCTTTCACGTCGCCACGAACGGTTGCTTTGAATACACGTTTGCCCATGTACTCTGTCATCACACGGCCTTTACCGTTGGTTTCGATCCAACCTTCAACGCGGATTTTCAGCATGTCGCCTTGTTCTTCAAGCACGATAACTTCAGACGCAGGAAGCAATTGGCCTTCCACTTTGCCAGTCGCGTCAGCATTGGCGAATAGGCTCTTCTCGCTCAGCGAGTAAAGTTTCTTCGCACCAACAGGTGCAACCGCAGAGGCAGTCAGGGTTTCAAACGTTTTACGGAAACCACCCGCCATGTTTGGCAATTCGTGCGCGATACCTTTATGGCATTCAACACACGCCATGTTTTCTTTCGCAGCAGGGATCATCTCTTTCATTGCTTGAACAGATTGCTTGCTGTGATCCATGGCGTCGTAGGAGTGACAGGTCGTACAGGTTTTGTAGTTCTCGTCAGCCATGCGATCCCACACTTTCTGCGCGAGCTCTAAGCGGTGTTCTTCAAATTTCTCAGGCGTATCGATTTTGCCAGTGATGAAGTGGTGGTATAGGTCGGTTGCAGCACCCATTTTGCGCCACACTTTACCCACGAAGTCTTTTGGTTGGTGACAATCCACACACTCAGCACGGATGCCTTTCGCATTGCTGTAGTGAATAGACTGTTTATATTCCTCGTAGTTTTGCTGCATCGTGTGGCACGACGTACAGAACTCAGTACTCGAGAAAACCTCAAAGGTTTTGTTCATTGCAATCACACCGGAGATCGCAATAACGGCACCGACCAGTACCAGCGCAATGATTGGGTACTTGCGGCTAGGTTTCATCAGCTTTTGAAATAGCTTTTTCATAAAAATGGATACACCCATAGAGTTTTGCGCAGCCAAACAGTGGAGAGTCCTTTCCTCTAGGTCTTGAGAAACAGCCTGCTCACTTTAGCTACATGTTTTTGATGCGTTATTTCGTGTCGCGCATGTTAACGATCGGATGTGAATATGGTTACGCACACAAATGAACGGAATGGGTCGGGTTGTGAAAAGATGTGAACAGGAATTCTGCAAAAGTCGTTGCGCGGTGTATACGTGCTTCTAAAAGTGCCGAAAATGTTGCGATCTGACACAAAATGCAAACTTGAGTGTGATGAGTCTCACGAATATAGAGTGACCTTCGTCATAATAAAATGCAATAACCATGATAAATATCAAAAAAAGCGACACTTTAGGTGGTACAGTGCGCTCCTTCGTGACGATTTGTGAACAGGGGCGACGTGAGCTATCACATTCTGGTCGTAGATGATGAAGTAGTGACCCGCACTATGGTGAGCGGATACTTCGAAAATCAGGGATATAAAGTCAGTCAGGCTGCTGACGGAAAGGGATTGCACAACATAATGAAAGAACACCATGTTGATGTGGTTTTGTTGGATATTAACCTCCCTGGTGCTGACGGCTTGATGTTAACAAGAGAGCTCAGAAGCCAATCAGATGTAGGCATTATTTTGGTAACCAGTCGTACTGATGCCATTGACCGTATTGTCGGTCTTGAAATGGGGGCGGATGACTATGTCACCAAACCGATTGAACTGCGTGAACTTCTTGTTCGTGTGAAAAACTTGCTTTGGCGCATTTCTCGAAGTTATAAAGTGGCCAATGTCGAGAGTTTGCGGAAGGAAGATGATAAAATCATGACCTTCAGTGGCTGGACGTTCGACATTAACCGTCGTGCGCTGACAAACAGCACCGATGCCGTTAAGCTCACCAAAGCTGAATATGAAATGCTGGTCGCGTTCACTGCAAACCCTAACAGGGTGCTCAGTCGAGAACGCATTTTGAATTTGATCAGTCACCGTGTTGATGCACCCAATGACCGTACAGTCGATGTGCTAGTGCGTCGCTTACGCAATAAAATAGAGGTAGATCCTAAGAAGCCTCAGGTGTTTATTACAGTACACGGTGAAGGATACATGTTTGCGGGCATTTAGTGACACCGCAAACAATGAGAGAACTATGAACTACATACCCTTTGAAGACTACAAACGTAAGTGGATTTTCACTCACCAATCCATGCCTGTGGCGGAAGAAGACCGTGCTGAAATAAAGCCGATGTCTGAAGATCGCGGTGCGCAAGCGTGGCGTGATTTTGTGAGCAAGCAAAGCCCGACGCCGGATCATTTCGGTAAAGGCGATTGGGCCATCATGAGCAGCGTTTGGGAAATCGAAGATAATTGGATGAACCCATGGGAAGAAGAAACCGATCTTCCTGAAAGCGTAACGGCGTTTTTCAACATGGAAGACAATGGTGTTGTGTATTTTTGTTACGACAAAAACAACGTCATCGAAACACGCTGGGGAACGTTCAAGAAATACTGGAAGAACTTCCTGTTCTACGATGATAAACCGCTACTCATTTCCAAGAAGAAGAAAGAAGTGGCGATGTTTGAACAAAGCGGTGTGGTGAAGTTGGGTAAGAGACCTTAGTTGGCGAGCATACTAGATTGCGAGATTGCGAGAT
>NZ_MDAG01000057.1:406529-407009 GCF_002876705.1 Enterovibrio norvegicus
TTGCGAGATTGCGAGATTGTAAGATTGTAAGATTTAGAGACTAGAGCGTCGAAACTAGAAAATTGAAACAAAAAGGCAGGAAGTGTTCACTTCCTGCCTTTTTTAATTCAGAGAGTTACGGTGCTGATGCGCTTATTTGTAAAACGCTTCAACCGTGCCTTTCAGAGTGATCAGAAGCGGTTGGCCGCGACGGTCTAGTGCTTTAGGTGACGGGATCTTCACCCAACCTTCGCTGATGCAGTATTCTTCAACGTCGAAACGCTCTTTGCCGTTCAGCAAAATACCAATGTTGTATTCAAAACACTCAGCAACATGGTGTGGGCTGCGTGGGTTGCCTGATAGGTGATCAGGTAGCGTTGGTTGTGAAGTAGCGTCGTTCATAGTCATGACCTGTAAATAAAATAAAAAAGCGCGTTATTGTAAGCAATATCTAAAACTAATAAAGCACAAATAGCGCTAGACCCAAACAACGTGAAGATG
>NZ_MDAG01000057.1:407765-637826 GCF_002876705.1 Enterovibrio norvegicus
ACCCAAACAACGTGAAGATGCAGCACTCATTGAGCTTTACTGACGTTGTGATCAAGGCGTTCCTTTGCCGATGTAGTGAGCGCCATCAAAAAGGGACCACACCGAGCATCTTCAGGTTGCTTGGGTATACATATAAGCAGTCGCAGAGAAAGCAACCCGTTCAGTGTGCGTTGGGTTGAGGCTTATTAGCACTTTTCCCTCGACATACTTTCCTTGTTCGCCAACCCGAGATCAGAAAACCTCGTTGCCTGTGCGTTCGCCTTGTTCAAACGCCGTGAGGTTGGAGAGGGTGGTTTCAGCAATATTTCCCAATGCTTCTTCCGTCAAAAACGCCTGATGTCCTGTAAACAGCACGTTGTGGCACGCAGACAGACGACGGAAAACGTCATCTTGAATCACATCATTCGATTTATCTTCAAAGAACAGATCTTGTTCGTTCTCATACACGTCAACGCCGAGTGAGCCGATTCTGCGGCTTTTTAAGGCATCTATGGCGTCTTGGGAGTTGATCAATCCCCCGCGGCTGGTGTTGATGATCATCACGCCATCCTTCATTTTCGCAAACGCGTCTTTATCCAGCATGTGATAGTTTTCGCGCATGAGCGGGCAGTGAAGAGTAATGACATCTGATTGCGCGTAGAGCGCGTCCAAGGTGACATAGCTCGCCCCCAATGCAATCGCATCTGGGTTTTCGAACGGGTCGTGAACCAACACATTCATTCCGAGCCCTTTGAGAATACGGATCGTCGCGACACCAATGCGTCCTGTGCCGACAACACCGACTGTTTTGCCGTGGAAATTAAACCCCGTTAATCCTTCAAGATTGAAATTCGCATCACGCGTGCGCTGGTAAGCACGGTGCACGTGGCGGTTCAAACTCAACATCAATGCCAAGGTGTGCTCTGCGATGGATTCAGGCGAATAGGCGGGTACACGCACAATTTGAAGACCGAGTGATTGCGCGGCATCTAAGTCAACTTTGTCATAGCCCGCACAACGCATGGCAATCACTTTTACGTCATGGGTTGCCAGTTCTGCGAGCACTTCTGCGTCTAAATCATCATTCACAAAGGCACAGATAGCGTCAAAATCTGAAAGCAACTTGGCTGTTTGCGCGGTGAGGCGAAAATCAAAATAAGTGAGATCGTGGTTGAATTCGGCGTTGTACTTTTCGAGGGACTGTTTGTCGTAAGACTTTGTACTGAAAACGGCAACCTTCATGATGACTCCCTTTGAGGGTTTGAATGCGACTGAGTATTACGTCATAAGGAATTGAAATGGTTTCACTACGAGAAAGATGGGCGAAGGGAAGGGCGTTTTCAACCATGTGACCGAATAAAAACGAGGAATGCGTGCTACATGCTGAATGTTTGTACGATTTTGATGGGTGGAATGGATATGACGGTTTTATCGCGTCATCCTTTCATCTGGCATGTAATTTGCTGCTATTTTTGTTATTGCCGCCTCGACATTGCCGCTTTTCCGACGTGATGACGAACGTTTCATAAACAAAAGGATTTAGCATGAAATCGCTAAGGATTGTTGCTGTTTCAGCCATTTTACTCTCAGGTTGTAGTTACGTATCAACATACGGTGTGCACGCGAAGTTGTTGGGGGCAGAGCACCAAATTGTCGAGTGCCAGTATGAAGCGGCACTGGATACCTTGCAGCGATTCACTGTCGTGGGCTCGAATAAAGAGAAACAGCACGCTTTCGAATACATGGGCGTGATCTATCAAGAAAAGATGGACCTTGAAGCATTTAACCACACGGTTGACCGATTTTTATTCAGTGACATGGGCCGAGGAAAAGACCGCGCTGTGGTGATCACTGAGTGGAATGAAAAGCGTCGCGTGCTGCGAGAGCAACGTGTAATGGCGATAGGACAAGCAGAATGCGCGACAAACTTTGCTAGCCCGTCATGATGACATCACAGAAAAAGCCGTGATCCTGTTTCCATCCTTTTAGGTGAGTCGCATTTTTTTTCATCCTGTTAATAGATAAGGAAACTTTCCTGTTTACCTCACAGTTTTCTTATTCATCAAGTACTAAATTAGCTGCGTGTTCAAAATCAGTCAGTAATGCAAGGCCGCCACTTACCGACTGATTCTGAACCAAAAGACTTTCATTTCTTTCTGTTTGGTTCTATCAACTGAAAGGAATAAATGAGAGGGCAACCATCGGGTTGTCAGCTTAAAACACGAGAGAAACCAGCTCCGGTATTGGCCTACCGTGCTGGTTTTTTTCATTTCTGCCCTCTGAGTTTCTTTGTCGCACTATGAATAGCGATAAGGCTTGCCAGCTTGTTCCATCACACTCGCGTATTGTTTAAATATATCGACAACCTGCTTCGCTCGCGGACTGGTTTCTGCCACCTCATCCCAGAATTTATAGGCCTCAAGTTCGACCTGTCGCCATTCTTCATCCGGGATGGTCGTTAACTGCATTTTCGTGCCACTGGTGCGAAGTTTTGCTTCCCCGCCCCAATACCAATGCTGACGATAGTAGTGAGAGCTGTCCATCATCATATTGAACAAGATCTTTAAGTGTTCGGGCAATGCGTCCCACCGTTCCGAATTGGCAAAAAACGAGCCGCACCAAGCACCGGAGATGTTATTGGTGAGGAAGTAGTTAGTCACGTCAGCCCACCCAACGGTGTAATCTTCCGTAATGCCTGACCACGCAATGCCATCTAACTCGCCGGTTTGAACGGCTACTTCCACGTCCTCCCATGGAAGGGTGACAGGAATAACGCCAAAGCGCGTCAAAAAGCGGCCAGCGGTAGGGAAGGTGAAGATGCGTTTACCTTTCAAATCAGCGAGACTTCGAATGGGTTCCACCGTCGCAAAATGACAAGGGTCCCATGAGCCTGCACTGAGCCACGTCACGCCTTTGACTTCGCCATAGGCTTCTTGCCAGATTTCCTTGAGACCATATTCTTCAAACAACACAGGCACATCTAAGCTGTATCGCGTGGCGAAGGGGAAATACCCCCCAAAGACGGAAACGTCGACGGGTGCTGCAATGGAATCATCATCGCTTTGAACGGCATCGATGGTGCCTCGTTGCATGGCGCGGAACAACTCGCCAGTTGGCACCAATTGGTCTGCGTAATACAGTTCAATCACCATTTCACCATTTGCTGCAATGTTGAACGCATCCACAGCCGGTTTGATGACGTGTTCGGCCAATGCCGGACCTGCATACGTTTGCAATCGCCATTTGATAGGCTCTTTGGCCGAGACCACGGCGGGTGCGCCTAACACTGCTGTGGCGCTCGTTGCGCCAACAATGCCCGCTTTTTTCAAAAAGTCGCGTCTGTTACTCATCGCTATGTCCTTATTTCACGTTGTTGTACTACGCACATCCATGTCACCAGATGCGCTTAACTCAATGACTGTAGGAGCTCATCATTTGCATCGACTGCTTCATCGAAAGCGTCAACGACTGTAGTGCCATTCCGGCAACCACAGCGCCACTTGTGGGAATGCCATGACTATGACCAACGCGAACATCATGATGAAAACAAACGGAATAATGGAACGATAGATGTCTTTAAGGCTAATCTCTGGCGGCGCCATGGCCCGCATTAAGAAGAGGTTGTAGCCAAACGGTGGTGTCATGTAGGCGATTTGACAGGTGATGGTGTAAAGCACGCCATACCAAATCAAATCGAAACCAAGGAGTTTTACTAACGGCACGTAGAGTGGAGCGACAATGACCAACATGGCGGTGTCGTCCAAAAACGTCCCCATCACTAAATAGGAGAGCTGCATCAGGATCAAAATTTCCCAAGGGCTTAAGCCCAAGCGATTGACGAACAAGGCTTCGATGGCTTTGACGGCACCAAGGCCATCAAAGACTGCGCCAAAACACAGGGCGGCAAGAATGATCCACATGAACATGCAGCTGACTGAAAGGGTTTTTCGTAGCGTATTTTCCATCACATCTTTGGTCAAACGACGCTTTATGATGGCGGCCAATGTGGCAGCCAATGCGCCCACGGCTGAGCTTTCGACCAAGCTGGTCACGCCCAGCAAGAATAAGCCCGTCATTGAGAAGAAAATACCAAGGGGTAAGATGCCCGCCCGCAGCAATTTGAGTTTCTCTGCCAAAGGCACATTGCGCTCTTCTTTTGATAACGCAGGGCCAAGTTGTGGCTGCATTTTGCAGCGAACAACAATGTAGATAATGAACATGGTTGCCATCATCAAGCCGGGGAACACGCCTGCTAACCAAAGTTTGCCGACCGGTTGTCGCGCAATCATGCCATACAGCACCAGCACGACGCTTGGCGGCACAAGAATACCGAGCGAACTGCCTGCTTGAATCACCCCCGTGACCATGATTTTGTCATAGCCTCGCCGTAACAGTTCGGGCAAGGCAATACTGGCACCAATCGCCATGCCTGCCACACTGAGCCCGTTCATGGCCGATACTGCCACCATCAGCAAAATGGTCCCGATGGCAAGCCCGCCATGTATCGGGCCCATCCAGACATGGAACATTTTATAGAGGTCTTCGGCGATACCTGACTCGGAGAGCATGTACCCCATGAAGATGAACAAAGGCAGTGTCAGCAGTGGGTACCATTTCATCAATTTCATGGCAGCGCCGAAGGCAATCTCAGAGCCGCCATCACCCCATAGCAGCAAAGAGGCAATCACTGCGACAGACCCGATGGCGGCGAATACGCGCTGTCCAGTCAGCAGCATCAGCATCATGGACGAGAACATCAACAGGGCGATCAGTTCATAACTCATTGGTTGTTCTCCTGATGCGACTTCTCTTTGTTTTCGGAAGAATCTTTGCCAATGCTCGGCATCCGTAACGTGGCAAGATCTTTGAGCAAGACAGCGGTGGCTTGCAATATCATCAAGAAGATAGCGATGCACATGGTGGTTTTTATCGGCCACATATACGGCCGCCACGCAGAGTAACTGCGTTCGCCATATTCAAACGCATAGGTGGTGCTTGAAATGCCGCCGTAAAGCAATACGCCGAGATAGACCATGAGAAAGAGAACGGTAAAGCAATCAACGAGGGTTTTTGTGCGAGGCGACCAATCACCATAGAGTAAATCCATCCGCACGTGTCCGTTGAGCTGCATGGAATAAGGCCCACCCAGCATGTAGTAAGCCACCATGGCAAACTGTGCCATTTCCAGTGTCCACAATGAGGGGAAGAAAAAGGTTTTAGAGACCGAGGAATACACCAACACGCCAAGCATGACGAAAATCAGATACATGGCGAATCGACCCACGTAGTAGTTAATCGATTCAACAAATCGTACATAGGCAGCTAATGGCGAAGGCAGATAATCCAACATTTTGTTGGCGTCATCCTGTGGTATCTGCATTGTGTACTCCTGTTCTCACGATACTGATAAGTTGATAAACGTTAAGATTTGGCAGCGCTATGACGAAGAAATGCCAACATCCACGCTGTTACGCGTTCGCTGTCTGCGTGACGTGAAAGCGATGTTTGACCCGCTGAAATAACGTCTTTGGGAATACGATCGCGCCGAAACTCCATTAAGTCGTGAGAATAATCACGGCTGAACTCTGGGTGACCTTGAATGGCCAAGAAGTTGCCGCCCACGGTGTACATCGATATGGGACAGAAGGCATTGCCCGCTAAGGGTTTGCTGTCGGGTGGCAAGATGGACACTTGGTCTTGATGGCTGACGACCAATGAAAAATCGTGCTCATTGGGGTTAATCCAGCTTTCAGTTTGAGTGATGTTATCTTTCAGAAATGCGCTGGTGGCGATACCCACGCCCCAGCCATTCGTTGAACGTTCAACTTCGCCGCCTAATGCTTGCGCCATCATTTGATGACCAAAGCAGATACCGACAGTGGGTTTTTTAAGGGTATAGAGCGTAAGCACAAAAGCTTCAAAGCGTTTGATCCATGGGAGATCGTCGTAAACGCTAAAGCGACTTCCAGAGATAATGTAGCCATCACATTCGTCGATATCTGTCGGATATTGGCATTCCATGACGCGATAAAACGTCAGCGCGAGTGACGGATCCGCGTTCAACAAAATAGATTCAAACATGTTGGGGTAGTTCAGATGGTCTACCTGAAGTTCAGGTGTCACATCGTCGCAGAGCAATACACCGATTCTCATGCGTTTCCCTCACTGATTCGCTGTTTACGTGCTTTGGCGATGGCAAGTCGTTACTGCGACTTGGCTTCCACTAGCTCAAATGATTGCCATTCACTGCGTTCATGAAGAGCAGGCTGTACTCTTCTGCACTCAAGGCGATGGGGTTGCCGCCTGCTGATGGGTCTTTCACGGACATTTGGCCGACCAGAGCCGCGTCTTCAACCGAGATGCCAATCTCACTCAATTGATGGGGGATACCCAGTTCTTCCCGCAGTTCAACGACCCATGCAAGAACGGTATCTGTGCCCGTTCCTTTGCGTTCTAATCCAAGATAATTGGAAAGGCGGACCATTTTTTCTTCAATTTCATTGCGGTTGGCATTGAGAACATACGGCATCAAAATGGCGTTAAGCAGTCCATGGTGGCTGTTGTATAACGCGCCTAACGTATGGGCGAGGGCATGCATTGCACCTAGGCCTTTTTGGAATGCTGTTGCTCCCATGCTTGAGGCCACCAAAAGCTGCATGCGGGCGTCACAGTCGTTTCCATGTCTAAACGCTGTCGGAAGGTACTCTTTCACCAAGCGGATGCCTTCGATAGCGATACCTTCAGCCATCGGGTGAAAGCTCGGCGAACACAGTGCTTCAAGGTTATGGGACAGGGCATCCATGCCTGTCGCTGCCGTTATTGAAGCGGGGAGTTCAAGGGTCAATACTGGATCCAGGATGACGTGTTTAGGCACCATGTTCGGATGAAAAATAATGATTTTTCGCTTTTGGCCTTCATGGGTGATAACGGATGCACGACCGACTTCGGATCCTGTGCCGGCAGTGGTTGGAATGGCAATAATGGGAGCAATGGCATCCGGGTTCGCGCGAAGCCAGTTATCACCGATATCTTCAAAATCCCATAAGGGATGAGATTGGCAGGCAGAGAGTGCAATGGCTTTCGCGCAATCCAAGGCTGAACCGCCGCCAAGGGCAATCACACCATCATGTTGCCCCTCGACAAAAACAGCATTTCCATCTTCGACATTCTGGCCTGTTGGGTTGCCTTGTACGTGGCTAAACAAGGCC
Source organism: Enterovibrio norvegicus (assembly GCF_002876705.1). Classification (GTDB taxonomy): domain Bacteria; phylum Pseudomonadota; class Gammaproteobacteria; order Enterobacterales; family Vibrionaceae; genus Enterovibrio; species Enterovibrio norvegicus_B. Next base: position 414,953 of record NZ_MDAG01000057.1, read on the forward strand.
ACTTCAAGCCCTGCATTTGTGCACAAGTCGATGGCGGTTTGTGTCATCGACAACGCCGCAATACCCGGATCTGTCACTAACAATGGATTGCGCATCCCAAGGTTTAAACATGCTTCGGGTAAGGTCGAAAGTGCGCCCTCACCAGCAATCATGGCGGTGGGGTAGTGCCAAACTGACAAACTCATACTCTCGACTCCTAGCGTTTGAAATGAAAAGATTTAGGACGTGTTAAATGCTCAAAACCAATCTGAGAGAGTGTGCAACCGCGTCCGCTGTTTTTGATGCCCACCCAAGCAAGTGCGGGGTCGAGATAATCACAGCGGTTTAGAAAGACGGTGCCGGCTTCCACCTGATCCGCGATGTGTTCACCCCGTGATTCATCTTCGGTGAAAACAGCTGCGGTCAGCCCAAACTCACTGTCGTTCATGAGTGAGATGGCTTCGTCGTCATCACGGACGGCTTGAATCCCCAAAATCGGCCCGAAGGATTCTTCCGTCATCACACGCATGGAGTGATCGACATTGATCAATAATTGCGGGGCAAGATATGGCGTTCCTTGCTCGCTGGCCGTGAACAACTCTTCGTTGATGAGCGCTTTCGCGCCATGCTGAATGGCTTCTTGGCTTTGCCCTCTCACAAAATCGGCGGCCGCTGTTTTTACCAGTGGGCCCATCGTTGTATCGGGGTTATCAGGGCGGCCTAGTCGATAATTGGTCACAAGTTCAATCGACTTAGCAACCACATCGTCAAACACGCTGTGGTGAACATATAAACGTTCCATGCCACAACATGATTGTCCGGAATTAAAGAAGGCCCCATCAATCACGGTGTCGACGGCGTTGTTAATGTCAGCATCTTCGCGGATATAGGCGGGGTCTTTTCCTCCTAGCTCAAGGCCGACACTGATAAATCGCCCAGCGGCAGCGCGTTCAACAACAGCGCCGCCAGGCACTGAACCGGTGAACGCTACATGACGAATTTGACTATGTTGGATGACAGATTCGGTATCTGCATGGGTTAAATGCAGGTATTGGAATACCCCTTTAGGGATGCCAGCTTGCGTAAACGCGGCGACCATTCTTTCCGCACAGAGCGGCGTTTGAACGGAATGTTTCAGCAGCACTGTGTTTCCTGCCAACAGCGCAGGAACGATGGCATTGACGGCGGTGAGGTAGGGGTAATTCCAAGGGGCAACGACGAACACAGTACCCAGAGGAACACGTTTGATGTAGCGCTTAAAGCCTGCCTTTTGTGGCAATTGGATAGGCGCGAGTGCTTCAGGTGCGATGTCTATCATGTGCAAGGCACGTTCTTCGAACCCCGCGACTTCGCCTTTTGTATACGCGATAGGGCGGCCCATCATCCACGTGATTTCGTTTGCAATGGCATCGCCTTGGCGTACAAAAATGTCCACGGCGTTTCGACAAAGTGTTTGTTTTGCTTCTAAGGACAATGCTTGCCAATCTGCCTGCGCGCGCTTTGCATTGTCCAGTGTTTGATTGATCTGGTTTGCAGTCGCATATGCCTCGTCGACATACACACTGCCATTGATGGGTGAAATGGTTTGAAAACGTTCCATGTCAGTTCCTTTCGTTGGGAGTCACCACCCGCAGTTGTGATACCACTGCGCGAACGAGAATATTCAAAGGGATCTAGATAATTTCGAAGTAACGGTCGAGCTCCCAATCCGTGACATGTTTACGGAACTCACGCTCTTCCCATTCTCGTGACGCAGCAAAGTGTTCAACGAAGGCATCACCCAGCATACTTTTTGCCGCATCAGACGTTTTGAAGCGTTGGGCGGCTTCCCAAAGTGTGCTTGGGAGGTGAAGTTCTGCAGGATGATCTTGTTCATAGGCATTGCCCACAATGCGCTCGGTGGGTTCCATCTTGTGTTCAATACCATAAAGCCCAGAAGCGAGTGCTGCGGCGAGGGCGAGGTAGGGGTTAGCATCTGCAGCCCCTAAACGGTATTCAATGCGCTGAGATTTTTCAGAACCCGGAATGACACGTAAAGATGTGGTGCGATTTTCAACGCCCCACGTCGCGGTTGTCGGTGCCCAAAAGCCGGGGATCATACGCGAATAACTGTTGATGGTGGGGGCGATCATGCAAAGGAATTCCGGCATGAGTTTTTGTTGTCCCGCCAAAAAATGTCGCTGAATGTCACTCATGTTTAGCTCTGCGTTTTCATCGTAAAACGCACTTTTCCCGCTGGCTTTTTCTCTGAGAGAGACATGAATGTGGCCGCTCTGTCCGGGATAGTCGTTTGTCCATTTCGCCATGAAGGTGGCCATCATTTCATTTTTCTGGGCGAGTACTTTCATGTAGGTCTTAAAGAGCGCGGCTTTATCTGCTGCATCTTTCGCGTTGTCGTAGGTGAGAGCAGCTTCAATGACGCCGGGGCCTGTTTCAGAATGGATGCCTTCGATGGGGAAGTCCATGGATTCGCCCATCGCGAGTATCGCTTTGTACAGCCCTGAATAGGTGGAGTTGCGGATCATGGAATACCCGAACCAGTCAGGTGTGATGGTGCGGAGATTTCGGAAGCCTTTCTCTCTTGCAGAGTGTGGGGTTTCGTCGAATAGGAAGAATTCGTATTCCAATGCCGCGTAAGCATCAAAGCCCATCTCTTCGGCTTTTTCTAATACACGGCGCAGCGTGGCACGCGGACAGACAGCTTCTGCGTCACCTTCAAATTCAGCGATAAAGAGCAACATGCCATCTTCATCTAACACTTCACGACAGGTATCAGGAAGAACTCTTGCGCCAGCATCCGGGTAGCCGGTGTGCCACCCAGTGAATTTGGCATTGTCGTAGAGTTGGTCTTTGACATCCCACCCTAAAACAACATCACAGAAAGCAAAACCGCTATCAAGCGAAGAAAAGAACTTATCTTTCGACATGTATTTGCCGCGCATGACGCCATCATTATCAAACAAGCCCACTTTGACGTGCGTGAGTTTGCGTTCTTCGATGATCTTTTTCGCATCCGCTGCTGTTTTTACGTCGCGCGCTTCCATTCTTGCTCCTTACTCATATCTGTAATGCGTCACTGGATCAGTGTTCACAACGATAGCCGAATAGGTGACGGTGAATTTTCAATGGCAAACTGTGCTGCTGTGCTTGTTTCGTTTGTTTGTCTCGCTGTATTTGTCTCTAGGTGCCAGTCTCGTCAAAAACGGGCCTTGTCGAGTATTCGTTTCGTTGTAAAACCAAAGATAGGGGATGACGTTGACGTTCGGCTACAACAATCACATTGAGTAAGACAAGACTATAAGCAGAGGTAATAGTGTTACCACGGTCAAGGCTATGAAAACTTCCCAACGCGGATTTTCCCGTCTAACCAAGGGTAATGCTGGTGGATTTTCGCAAGGAAGTGTTGGCGGAGAATAGTGCAGCTTCCTTCAGCAAGCACGTCTGGCAAATCACCCAGTTCATTTCGACGCGCGATCAGCGTTAAGTATCTATAAAAAATGTCTTTTTCTGGAAGAGGAAGGCAGCAGAGTTGATGACGAAACACCTCACCCTGCATCAAACAAAGGGGGGTGATCAGTGCCCAGCCGAGGCCTTGAGCAACCGCGGATAAAACGGCAAAGGTATTGTCGAATTGCATTCTATCGGGCACGTCCAAACCTTGTTGATGCAGATACGTTTCAATCGACTTACCGATAAGACTTTGTTTGCTATATCGAACCATGTCCAAGCGTTTGCTTAGTGCAAGCAGCGACGTGCATGATTGAGCATGCTCTGAATGAAATTGCTTGGGTAACACCAGAACAAAGGGTTCTTTGAGGATTTGGTGCCGACGTAAGTTTTCCTGATTTTCGAGCGTATCATCAGAAATAATAATATCGAGGTTTCGACTGAGTAAGCCTTGTTGATGAAGATGTGAATAGCCCGTGCTCATGGTCCAGTTTTCTGTGTGTTCTTTGACAGTATCAATAATGGGCTTTCCAACCGTGGACGCGAGCGAATCAACCATGGCGATCCGCACCAAATGAAGGCTATCAAAGCTGCCTTTGGTCACGACATGCTGGGTTTTCTTTGCTTGTTCGAGAAGGTGGACGGATTGGTCATAGAAATACCGCCCAGCAACGGTGAGCTCAACAGGACGCACACTGCGATCGAGCAGTTTGACGCCAAGGTTGGTTTCTAGCTGGGCGAGAATTTGTGAGACAGCAGATTGAGAAATGTCTAACTGTAACGAGGCTGCGGTCATATTGCCTGCTTTGGCGGCAGTGATAAACACTTCCAATGATTTGAGTTCAAAGCCTAGCGATCGCATTTGTGCCTCCTGCTTTGTATTCGATCCTTAATAGGGTTATTAACCTTGGTGACAACTCTGTCACTGCGTCATTATCAAGCGTAGCAAGTGCATTTGAATTCTTTGCTAACCACTTCGTACTACACGGTATTGAACGTCTTAGAAAAAGGAATCGGGATGAAAAAACGGTGCTCAAGGTGAGCACTGTTTTTTAGTTGTCGCGGTTTGCCTCTTCACAGACGCTTCTGTTTGCTACCCGCTAACAAGGTTAGGCAGCCAGAGTGTCAGTGACGGGAAGAACGCGATGATGAACACCCCGATCACAGAGGCCAACACGAAGGGGTGAATGCGTGCGGTGATTTGTTCAACCGTTGAACCGCCAATCCCTGATGCCACAAATATGTTCTCCCCTAAGGGCGGTGTGGCAAAACCAATCGAAAGCGTACATACAATCACGATACCAACATGGGTTGGGTCAGCCCCCAACATATACATGATGGGCAATAGCACCGGCACAATGATCATAATGGCAGCAAGGGTTTCCATGAACATGCCGATGAACAGCAATAACATGATGGTTAATGCCCACACCAAATACATATTGTCCGTCACGCTCAATAGCGCATCAGCAACATGAACAGGAATGCGCTGTTCTATTAACAAGCGACCAAATACCGTGGCGGCAAACAAAATTAACAACACTCGTCCTGTTATCCACGTGGTGGTGGTGAGGGATTTCAGTACGTTTTTGAACTTCAATTCTTTGTGCAGGAAGAAGCCAACAAACAGGGAGTAGAAAATAGCGACAACTGCGGATTCTGTCGGCGTGAAGATGCCGCTGTAGATGCCGCCGAGGATCAGGAAGGGGGCAAGAATTGACCAAATGCCGCGTCGAAGAGATTCATTAATGTCATCAGTAGACCAGGCTTCTATCAACCCCTTATAGCCACGCTTTTTCGAGATGACGTAATTGGTAATGAGTAGGGTGGATGCCATGATCAACCCAGGGATCACACCTGCTATGAAGAGTTTTGGAATCGACACCGTATCAAATTGCCCATGCAAGGCGATGGCCTCGGGCGGTGCCATGAGCCCCATGGCGGCGATGCCGAAAATCACGATTGGAATTGAAGGTGGAATGATAATGCCTAAGCCACCACTGGCTGCTGTTACGGCAGACGCATAACTGGGTTCATATTCGCGTTTCACCATGGCAGGGATCATCAACATGCCGACTGCTGCGGTGGTTGCTGGGCCTGAGCCTGAAATTGCGCCGAAGAACAGGCATGCAAAAACCGTTGCTGCACCAAGACCGCCAGTAACAGGGCCGGCCATGTTTTCGGCAATGTCCACAAGCCGTTTGGAAATACCAGACGCTTCCATGAGTGCACCCGCAAGCACAAACGACGGCAGTGCCATGAGTGGGAAGTTACCCACGGAGGTAAAGGCGATTTGTACGAGGGCGATGGGGTTTTTATCTAAGATCAAATAGGCTGCCATCGCTGCGCCAGCCAATGACACGGTAATGGGCGCACCGAGTATCAATAGTGCTAAGAAACCGCCGAATAAGATGAGCGTTAAATAGGCTTCCATGGCAATTTCCTCCTTGTTTTGTGGCTATGAGTGGGATTCACCGTTTTTGGCATCATTTTCATTTCTTTCACGCTGAAGCTTTCTGATTTCTTCTGCTTCAGGGTCGTCATGCTCTACGCCTTTAATGCGGTCAATCATGTTCCAAAGAATGCGAATCGACATAAGGAAGAAAGCGATAGGTAAGATGAGGTAGAAATACTTCATCGGAATACCTGTCGTTTGTGACTTCCAGAACAGGTTCATTTTATTGAAAACAAAGTCATAGCTCAGATACACAAAGTAGAGGTTAAACGCTATCCACAAGAGATCAGCGATGGTTTCGCACACGGTTTTTACCAAGGGTGGGAAGAACTTAAAGTGAAAACTAACGCGATTGTGGGCAGACATTTTGGCGGCAACAACCGCACCTAAATACGTAAACCAAACGAACAGATACGTCGCGACCTCATCGCCCCACGGGATTGAGTATTGAAAGAATTGACGTAGCAGGATTTGAGAAAACAGAAGCGTGACAAACACGGCCAATAACAAACAACAGGTGTATTCCTCGATTCTGTTTAGGTGGCTTCGCACCTTAACGATCACAGACATGGCTTTCTCGAACTTCAAGTATTGAATAGTGACCCGCACCAAGAACGTGGTGCGGGTTGAGGTAGGCGTGCTCAGTTATCGACATCATGGTCGAACTGTCGTGACAGCATCAACAGCGTGTTTGGCTACTGATGCTCGCCAACGCATTTATCTGCCGAGCAGGTTTAAGGCGTTATCCAGCTTTTCTTTACCGCCAATGCTCTCGTAGAACTTCGGCCAAACTACCGTTGTAATGCTGTCGATCCATTCCTTTTCGTTGTTCGCAGGCTCAGTGATCTCCATGCCTTTCGCCGCAAGGTCTTTCTTTATACGGTCTTCGGTGGCAAGTAAGAACTCATAGCTATGCTCGGTAGCGGCTTGGCCCGCTTCCAAAATGGCTTTCTGAATCTCAGGGGATTGCTCTTGGAAAACGGCTTCGCTGACAATGAGTGGTTCAAGGGAGAAGATGTAGCGAATGTTGGTGACGTATTTCTGTACTTCGTTGAATTTCATCGCAGCAATGGTGATGTAGGGATTGTCTTGTCCATCCACCACGCCTTGTTGAAGCCCAGTAAATGTTTCAGACCACGCCATGGGTGTTGGGTTTACGCCGAGTGCTTGATAAGACGCAATCATGATTTCATTGCGGGGTACGCGAATGACCATGCCTTTCAAATCTTCAGGTGTTCTGACCGGGCGCTTCGAATTGGTCAGCACACGAAAACCAGAATACGCCCAACCGACAATGCGTACACCGGCATCGCGTAAGGTGTTGTCCACCAACTCTTTACCAATGTCGCCTTGTGTAAGCAGCTTTGCTTCCGCCGCGGACTGGATGACATAAGGCATGGTGAGCAAGCCTACTGTCGGAGAGAAGGGGGTGACGTTATTGATCGCCAGTACAGAAAAATCCAATAAACCAATTGCTGCATTGTTTACTGTGTCTTGCTCTGTGCCGAGTTGCCCGTTGGGGAATAAATCGACAGTCACCTGACCGTTAGTCTTTTCATTGAGTGTTTTGGCGAAGGTTTCGCCGAGCTCCCATTGTGTGCCGCCTGCGGCGTCACCCAATGCCATTTTAAATGTCTTCGCCGCGAGTTGCGGAGAGAGAAATGCTACGCAAACTGCGGAGACGATTGCGAGTACATTGCGTCTAATAAGTTTCATGCTTACAACCTCTTGAGTGAATGAACTATCTTCATTTTTCCAGGGCGTTGCAGTCCGAAATATGTCGGGCTGATCTTACTATCTCTGTGTGTTCAGCTCTTTTGGGCCGCGCTCATGGCGGTCTTTATGGCTGTGATTTTATTAGCGCAATAAATCGAAAAAATGTGTCTAAAAGTGATGTGTAACATCAGAATCAATGAAGAAATAAATAACGAAATCCGTGTGCGTTTCTCGTCGCTCGCGACGCGCTAAATGATTTCGTCTTTTAGGTGATACCAACGATACAGAAACCGCTGACCCATTCGACGGAACGGGGCGAGGTATTCAGATTCGATGATGTTTTGAACGTTGGGATAGGGCAGTCGAGATTGAAAAATAGGCAAATTCAATTCGGACTTATCGCCTGCAATCCATTGGGCTAAACGCTTACCTGCTTGAGCGGAATACATCACGCCATTGCCGCCGTAACCGAGTGCGTAGTAGATGCTTTCGTTTTCGTTGGGTTGGACGATTCTCGGCATCATGTCATGACTAACATCCACCCAGCCCCACCAGGAGTAATCCAGCGTGATGCCTTTCAGTGCGGGAAACTTTCGCACCATATCGGCATAGAGTTTGTTTTCGTATTGCTGCTTGGGCGCATCACAACCGGCAATCGAACTGCGAGAACCAATCTGCACGCGGTTATCGGGCAACAAACGGTAGTAGTGGCGTAGCACCCGAGTGTCTGTCAGCACTTGGGTTGTGTTGAAATTGCAGGCGTCTATTTCTGCGGGCGTCAGTGGCCTTGTCACGATGGAATTGGACAAAATAGGCAGAAGACGGTTTTTCACTTCAGCATGCAACCCTTGTGACGTATAACCGCCTGTGGCTAAACCAACTGCACGTGCCTTTACTACGCCGTTGGGCGTATTCAAATAGTGAATACCTTGCTGCGTTTTCCAGCTGGTGACGGGGCTGGAAGGGTGGACCTTCACACCCAATGCACGGGCTTTCTTCAAGTAACCAAACGCGAGTTTTGCTGGGTGAACGCCAATCCCTTCCGGCTCATGCATCGCGCCGGCGGCTTCGTTGTCATTCACGAATTGACGCTTGAAGGTGTCAGCATCAATGATCTGCGCATCATAATTGAAGGTGTCGCGAAGCAGCTTGGCTTCTTTCTCCAGCGATGGCATGACTTTACTTCGGTGTGCAATATAGAAATGCCCACCGGGCTGGGGATCGCAATCAATGTCTTTGATCAGCGATTTAAAGGTTTCCATGCCATCCATACACTCTTCGTGCATTTTGATGGCGGTATCAACGCCCCAGCGTTGAATCCATTGTGAGCGCTTTAGTCGCCCCGATGCGCATTGTGCTTGCCCACCGTTTCGGGTGCTGCAGCCCCAACTGGTGCGATTTGCTTCGAGCACGGTCGCTTTAATGCCGTAGTTTTCAGCCAGAAAAATCGCGGCGGTCAATCCAGTAAACCCGGAACCAACAATGACCACGTCGACATCCATGTCACCCGTCACAGGACCATCATCTTCAGGAGCAGGACCCGCCGTGCCAATCCAATACGTCGGCGCATATTCACGGCCATTCCCCGGCGTTTGGTCAATAAGGGGATCATACGCAGGGTCATAGGCACGGGATGCAGGGGTAGCGAGAAATGTATTCTCATTGTCGACAGCTGGTTGTTTGGTGATGGCTGAATCCATGACTCGCTCCTTGTTCATTCTTCAGGTTATTTGGGTTTACACCTTGGCCGTTATGACATGGCCTTTAACGACAAAGCCTTTTATGTGGCCGTTTTTTACGTTGCCTTTGACTGCGTTGTGTTTCACGTGTTGCTATTTACTAAGCCGTCCATTGTCGACTTGTCACTTACAAAGCGGGACGATCTTTTCTAAACGCGTTTTTTACGAGTATCTTGCCGTCCTTCAAGGTGAACACATCGACCATACGCGCTTCGATGCGGCTTCCATCTGGCTTCGTCGCACAAAACGTCGATTCCGTAATGGCCTTATTACCGTTCATTATTGTGTGCTCTGCGTCCTTCCATGCGACATCCGGGAAGGTCTTCCACACTTGTTCAAAGGCTTCACGGACATCATCTTGACCGGAAATAGTATTACCTTGAAGGCCACTGCCCGCAGCGGTAAGGAAGACACAATCCTGTGCCATAAAAGACATGAGTGCATCGACATCATGGTTGTTCCATGCCGCAGAAAAGGCGTCGAGAAATTCAAGCGTCGTGGCGGGTTGCGTGTCTGGGGTCGCGACGTTAGTCATGCTAAAACTCCTTTTTAGAGAGGGTAAAAATACCGTTTAGTTGGCTGTGAAAAGCGTGTCGAGGCGATGTTGAAATAAGACATCGCTCTCGACCCGCTTTGTTGGCCTAAGCCTTACACGTAGTCTTTGTATTTATCGAGGAAACGCACAGGTGTTGACAGTGCATCACGGCGGAACGGGTCACCCAATTCTTGTGTACACATGATTTCAATGACCGTGGTTTTGCCTTCGTTCATCTGCTTGTCGATAGCTGATTGAAGGGCTGGGCCAACGTCTTCTAAACGATCGACGGTGACGCCTTCTGCACCCATTGCGCGGGCAATTTCTGCAAAACTTTCGTTATCAAGTTCACCGGCAACGAAACGACGGTTGTAGAAATCGACCTGATTTTTCTTCTCAGCACCCCATTGGCGGTTATGGAACACAACGGCTGTAACAGGAATGTTGTGTCGCACACATGTCATGGTTTCCATCAAGCTCATGCCCCATGCACCATCACCTGCGTAAGACACGGCAGGGCGTTCCGGTGCAGCCATTTTCGCGCCAATGATGGTCGGGAAGGCGTAACCACAGTTACCAAAGCTCATAGCCGCAAAGAAGCTGCGTGGTTTTTCAAAGCGCAGATAGCTGTTGGCAATAGAGTTGATGTTGCCAATGTCGGTAGAAACCATAACGTCTTCTGGCATGGCTTTTTCAAGCTCACGCAGCACTTGGCGCGGGTGAAGGTATTCACCGCCGGAGAAAGGCGTTTCCTTGGCATTTTGATCAATCATGTCGAGGCTGAATGCATCTTTTTCATGCGTCCACTCGTCCAGCTCTTTCTCCCACGCATCCTGTTCTTGCTTCATCACAGCGATACGTTCTGCGGTATTTGCATCACAGGCGAGGGTGCGTCCGGTTAGGCGCTCAGTCAGTGCGACGGCAGCCGCTTTTGCATCGCCACAAATACCGACAGAAATCTTCTTCACAAGGCCAAGCATTTTGTGGTCAGCATCGATTTGAATGATCTTGGCTGTTTTCGGCCAGTAATCGAGACCGTGTTGAGGCAAGGTGCCGAACGGGCCTAAACGAGAGCCGAGTGCAATCACCACATCGGCTTGCGCCAACAGTTTCATCGCCGCTTTTGACCCTTGGTAACCCAGTGGGCCACACCAATGTGGGTGTGATGCGGGGAAGGAGTCATTGTGTAGGTAGCTGTTTACGACGGGCGCGCCGAGACGTTCTGCGAGCGCCTTACATTCTTCAAGGCCGTCTGCCATCACAACGCCACCACCAGAGATGATCACGGGGAATTTGGCTTCGGCAAGAATATCTGCCGCTTCATTCAAGCTGTTTTCACCGCCTGGGCCGCGATCGAGTCGGGCGGGTTTTGGAATTTCGCACGTCACTTCGCCATAGAAGTAATCGCGAGGAATGTTCAATTGGGTTGGGCCCATTTCACTCATGGCGCGGTCAAAGCATCGGCCTGTGTATTCGGCCATGCGAGAAGGGTGCGTGACGTGGCCTTGGTATTTGGTGAATTCTTGGAACATGGGGAGTTGATTACATTCTTGAAAGCCGCCGAGTCCCATTGTGGTTGTGCCTGTTTCTGGTGTCACGATGACAACAGGGCTGTGTGCCCAGTATGCCGCAGCAATGGCTGTCACACAGTTACTGATGCCGGGGCCATTCTGGCCAATAACGACGCCATGATTGCCTGAAACTCGTGAGTATCCGTCGGCCATGTGCGCAGCACCTTGCTCGTGCACAACGGGGATCATGCGAATGCCTGCTGGCGCGAAAATGTCCATGGCATCCATAAATGCAGAACCCATGATGCCGAACATGGTGGTGACATTGTTCGCCACTAAGGTTTCTACGAACGCCTCAGAAGGGGTCATCTTGGTTGGGCCTTCAACGACGGAACGCATCGCTTTCTCACTCATAGTTCTCTCCTTGAAATATTTCGTTAAATGGAATTAAATGTTTCGTATAACGGAATATTGATAAAAACTAGACGGAAGAAAACGTGTCGTCAACATAAAATTAACAAAGCGGAATGCTTTATTTGATTCGTCGGATTTTTGAGAAAACGATGAACGCGATGGCATAAAAGGGCGAAATCTTCTTGCCGTCAGAGGAGAAAAGGCTGTGCTGTCAATCAGTTCGCTGAACCCTATTCAGGCGGAAAGACATGCAAAGGGAGAAAAATATGGAAACGGAAATGATGGGCATGCCAGACATTGAGGTTTGTGTTCGCGACATGTTTGGTATCGACAGTGATTTACGTGTGCCAGCTTATTCCACACCCACAGAATTTGTGCCCGATATTGACCCTAAATACGTTTTTAACCCCGAGGTGACATTGGCGATTTTGGCGGGGTTTTCTCATAACCGACGGACATTGGTGCAGGGAATGCACGGCACAGGTAAATCGACGCACATTGAGCAAGTGGCGGCACGATTAAATTGGCCATGTTTGCGTATAAACCTCGATGGTCACATTAGCCGCCTAGACCTGGTAGGGAAAGATACCTTGGTGCTTCGAGACGGCAAACAAGTGACGGAGTTTCAAGATGGTTTGTTGCCGTGGTCGGTGACGCGTCCGATAGCACTTGTTTTGGATGAATACGATGCGGGTCGACCTGACGTGATGTTTGTTATTCAGCGTTTGTTGGAGAAAGAGGGCAAGCTTACCTTGAGTGACAAAAACCGGGTGCTGACACCGCATGCGGCTTTCCGTTTGTTCGCCACGGCAAACACCGTGGGATTGGGGAATCTGCAGGGTTTGTATCACGGGACACACGCGTTAAATCATGCGCAAATTGACCGTTGGAACCTTGTTGTGACGTTGAATTATCTTGCGCCTGAACGCGAAGCGGCCATTGTGTTGTCCCGAGTGCCAACTAAAAACACTGAACAAGGACAACGACTTGTGTCTCAAATGGTGGCGCTTGCGAATTTAACACGTCGAGCGTTCGCGAACGGCGATACCTCTACTCTGATGTCGCCAAGAACGGTGATTATGTGGGCGGAAAACCACGAACTCTTTCCTGATGTTCGTCTCGCTTTTCGTCTGACGTTTCTGAACAAATGTGATGAGTCGGAATGGCCTGTGTTCAATGAGCTTTATCAGCGCTGCTTCGATGAAGAATTGATCGTTCAAAGTCCGCTGTTCGATTCCCAATCTTCTGGCACAGATACAGGCACAAGAGCTTAGCGATGGCAGAGACTCAAACTTCAACTCAACCGCGTTTTACTGTGCTGCAACAGCGCATGCGTGCATTGTCTTCAGCGGCGCTGCGTGCAGAAGTTGGCGATGGCGGTTTACACCTCAAAGCAGGCCAGCTTTACCGTGACACGGTTTTTTTACCTATCACTGCCTCCCATCTTCAGGCTCAAGATCTGGATACGGATTTCAAGGCTCAACGTGGGCGCATTGATGCTATCGCGTCGCGGCTGGTGTTGAGTGATAAGGCGTTGCATCAGTCACTTAAACCCGAGGATCAGATTGCTCGCATGTTGTTTGATTTGCTTGAGCAGTATCGAACAGAAGCGGTGTTCAGTGCCACGTCTCCCATTGGCGTTCAGCGAAATATTCGATATCGATTTGATGCGTGGTGCGCATTATCTACCTGCTCAGGGCTAACAGAATCACGACTTGGGATTTTGCTTTTCACCGTCATTCAAATGGTGCGAATACGTCTGTTTGCGACGCCCATTGATGACGATTTCGAAGACATGATAGAGGCGACGCGAGCGGGTATTGCACCCTTGATTGGTGAAAGCCTTGCGGGTCTTCGTCGCTGCACATATTCACAGAAAGACTACGCGGTTCATGCACTCAAGCTCGCGCAAACCATCGCTGACATGATTCATCAGAGCCAAGAAGAGACAGATGAGGAATCTGAATCTGAACGTGCGATCAATGAGTTTGCTTTGTTACTCGAAGACGAGGTTGCCTTGTCGGAAGACGCAATGATTGCATTAGGTGAAGTCAGTACCGCATTTCAACAGCATCATGGCCACTATCAAGTGTTTACGCGGGAATTTGATACCGAAGTGGATGCGTCGAGCTTGGTGCGATCGGTGCAGCTTGATGAATTTCGTATCCATCTCGATAAGAAATTTCAAACACTAGGTATTAATTGTCGGGAAATCGCGCGGAAACTGGCGCGATATCTCAGTCATCCTCAACGTGATGGCTGGCAGTTTGGGGAAGAGGAAGGGCATATCGATGGACGACGATTGGCGCAGATTGTCACGTCGCCCATGGAAACACGGTTGTTCATGAAAGAGCGATACGTGATTAAACCCGACAGCATGGTCACTCTGCTGATTGATTGCTCTGGTTCAATGCGTCAACACATAGAAAACATCACTTTGCTGGTGGACGGATTGGTACGTTCTCTCGGTTTAGCGGGCATTCCAAGTGAGGTGCTTGGCTTTACGACGAACGCGTGGAATGGCGGGAAGCCTCACCAAAAATGGTTGGCAACGGGCAGACCTGCATTACCGGGTCGGCTCAATGAAGTATGTCACTTGGTGTTTAAAGATGCCGATATGCACTGGCGTCAGGGACGAAAAAATATCGCGGCATTGATGAAAGCGGATCTTTTCCGCGAAGGTATTGATGGTGAAGCGGTTGAATGGGCGTGTAACCGAATGCAAAGGGTCGATGTGTCACGACGCGTGTTGCTCGTTATCTCGGACGGTTGCCCAATGGATTCGGCAACCAACCTCACAAATGATGCGTTTTATCTCGATAATCATTTGATAAATGTGGTTGAACAACGAGAGCAGCGTGGCGATATCATCATGGGGCTTGGCATCGGGTTGGATTTAAGCCGTTACTACCGAAACAGCCTTGCCTTAGACATAGCAAACCCGCCACATCATCGATTGTTGATCGACATCGTGGCGCTAATCGCAACATCTATGAAGAGTGTGTCAATCCGATGATTGTGGAGAGAGCGACAGCGCATTGAGCGAAATACGTCGATATATGCGTACTTTTTTATGTGTTCGTGATGTTTTCATGAAAATATCAGAACGAATTGTTCTATTATTATGAGTGTCGTTGCAGCCATAGCGGCTTTTAACAACTCTGTTTCAATTTTTAACAGTGAAAGTTGTTATTTATTTTGATTTTGATATACAGGTATATCCCTCGCGCTTTCAGAACGTTTGGGTATATACCGCAGAGGAAATCATAAGAATGAAGAACATAGAACAGCCTGATTTGGCGAAGGTAGATGGAGATACGCCAACATTGCGCTTGTTTGCTTTGTTGGAATTGATCGCTGGTAAGGACGAATTTTTCTCTTTGCAAGGTTTAGCCGAAGAAACGGGCATTCCAAAACCCACACTCCACCGTATGCTGCAACAGCTTGAAAGTGCCGCCATTGTGCAACGAGATGGCGATGAACGTCATTACAGCACGGGCACGCGTTTACGTCGCTTATCAGAAAATGTGCTGCTCAATTCCACAACGCACAGTGCAAGACATCAAGTGTTAAACCAATTGCGTGAAGAAGTTGGGGAGAGTTGTAACCTGACATCTCTGTCTGGGGGCGAGATTGTTTATGTTGATCGCGTTGAAACTGAAGCGCCACTTCGCTTTCATTTGCACGCGGGCTCTCGGGTGCCGGTTCACTGTTCGGCAACGGGGAAACTGTTTCTCGCAAGCATGACACCATCGCAGCGTCGCCGTATTCTGGATAACGTAGAACTGAGCGCATTTACTGAGAAAACACTCACAGACGTCGATGCGTTAGAAACTGAGCTAGAAAACGTCCGCTTGTGTGGCTATGCCATCGATAATGAAGAATTTCTGCCTGGTTTGCTTTGTGTTGCTGTCTTGGTGCCTTCAACGCGAGGTCGTTCAAACCTGGCTGTTGCTATTCAAGCGCCCATCATGCGTCTCAAAGCGGAACAAGCATTACATTTCCTTCCTGCACTTCAGCGTGCCTCCCAAGCGTTGGCAAAAATTGAAGCTGAAAGTTGGGATAATGCTGGCTGAGTGCTGAGTTTGTTCAAGTCAAAACAAAATGGCCCTGAAGGGGCCATTTTTTATGTGTGAGTATTGGGTGCTGAGACCTTAACGAAGCAACGCGTCAGCAAGGGAAAGTAACTTGGGAAGGGCGATGCTGCTTGTTGAGGCAATCTCTCGTTGTTCATCCAATACTGCTTGTAAGATCTCTCTTGTGGTCAATGGATTGGCTAACACCACACGGAATACGTTGGTGGTGCGCCTATTCCACTGACTCGGCGTCAAACACGTGCGCGATACAAACGAGTATCCGGCCTCACGCTGTCGCTTTTGAATAAAGATGGTTAAGTCGTTTAGCAACGAATGAATGGCATCGACTTGTTCGGGAGACGCGACGTTTAACGCCGCTTTCACCGTCGGTGGCACATAGCGGTACGTCATCAAACACAATTCTGGGGCGCTCACCAATTCAAAGTCATTCTGCGCCTCAACGAGGTCTGCAAAGTAAGCGGCCTTTTCAACACTTTGATCGATCAAAAGCTCATAACCTTGGCGCCCAATGATGTTGAAGCTGGCAAACAACAACATTGCCATGCCGCTGCGAGAACCTTCAAGGGTGTGGCTGCCGAGGTCTTTTGAGCCTTTCCGCAATATATAGTCGGCGTGATGTTCAATGGCAGAAACCAACGCGGGGTCTTTGAACAACACCATGCCAGCCCCCATGGGCACATACAGTTGTTTATGGGCGTCAATGGTGACCGAATCAGCGCGCTCTATGCCTTTGAGCTTTGGTCGCTGATTATTCGACATCAAACTCGCACCGCCCCACGCTGCATCAACATGGAAATGAATGCCTTCACGCTCGGCAATGTCAGCCATGTGATCGAGAGGGTCGATGTTGCCCGTTTCTGTTGTGCCTGCAACACCAATAAGGGCAAAAGGTTTGATGTTTTTCGCTTTAAGCTCGACGATTTTTTCGTTCAGTTTTTCAAGGCAAATTCGGTTGTTTTCATCGGTTGGAATCGCAACTAAAGATTCTCGACCAATGCCTAACACGTCCGCGGACTTCTTGAGTGAATAATGGCCACGCTCGGACACCAGGATCACCAAATCGTCATAGCCATAATGACGCATGGCGCGGAACAAACCTTCTTCCGCCACACCGTTGAAAACGCCTTCAGGTTTGAGTGCACTGTTTCTTGCCACCCAAAGGGCGGTGATATTGGCAATGGTGCCGCCTGAGCAAAATGCACCAAGCGAATGGGCAGCACTGTGCATCCAGCTTTGGTAGAAATCCTCATTACGCTGGTAAATCAGATTGTGCAACATGCCCAGAACTTGGCGTTCTAGGGGTGTAAAGGCTTTTGATGTTTCGATTTTCACTGTGTTCTGATTCAACGCGATCATGATTTTGGAAAGCGGCATCAGGAAGTAGGGCAGTGCTGACGTCATGTGGCCGATAAAGCGCGGTGACGATGTATGCACAGATTGCGCGACCAATTTTTCGAGTAAAAATGCTGTGTGGTCGGAAACAAACGTCGGCGCATCAGGGATCGTAGGGTTATTAAAATCCTTCTCGATCTCCGTGAGGGAGCAATCTGTGGCTGCGATGTGGTCTTGTAAGAATCGATTAAGGTTTTGAGATATGGCTTGTTCAATCTCGCCTAGGGTCGAATTCGGTGCTTCAGGCACTGTAAAAATGCGGTGTAGGCTCTCCAGTGTTGCTTCTGCCTGTTTAATCTTAACCATCCGGGTACTTTTCTGAAGATTGATGTGCATGATTTACACGATGTTTTCGCAAGATACAACATCGGGTGAGGACAAAGCCAGATTCGTGGGGCACATCGAGGAATTATTGGGGTGTTTTGCATTCAAATCGCGAGTCTATCAGGCAGTGCGACATCGCTCTGCCTGATACGGGATTGTACCGTTAAGACTTATCGCATGCTGTTTCAGCAAGCGACAGCATTTCAGCGTTGTATTGTTGAAGCGGCACTTCGATTTCTTTCGGGTTGCTCAACAAGTCTGCTAACGCAGAACGCAGGTCATAGTTGCCTTCGTGGGCTTTACCTTGGCGGAATGCGAAAACCGTTTTTGCCGATTCTGCCAGTTCGCCGGTCGAACCACTCAACGCTTTTACGTCCTCTTGCGAAAGGCTCAGCCATGATTCAACAGGCGCATCAAAATTTAGCTTACTCGGGTCATTACTAACATAGTAATCAAATGCTTTTTGATTAAAGGTGAAATGGTTGCGGCGTCCTTCAAGGAACCAGTTAGCAACATCTTCCAGATTTTTGTCTTTTTGAATGGTCAAATCAACCAAGTTTTCGTACCACGAAATCGAGGCATCAACGTAATTGTGGTATTTATCCGTGGCGCAAGTCATGTCCATGTCGTTGATGTCTTTCGCGACAGCAATTCCAGGGATCATAGTGGCTAAAAGAATTAAGGCTGAACGACGCATTACGCAAATCCTTTTTGGTCGAGAGTTATCGTCAAAGAAGTTGCTGACGAATTTATTTTTATGGTTGCAATGGTAATGGTAGTGATAACTGATTGAAAACGAAAATTTCACGAATAGAAAGGTGAGTGTCACAATCCCCGTGATTTCACTGCCATCTCAGTAAAAATGAGCGCTAGAGAAGAAAATATACACGAACATCCCCATACATTTATTTAAGGGATCCTTTGCGTATTTTGGGTTAATCGTTTGGTCATGCCTATAAAAAAACGCCTTCCCGCGCGAACAGAAAGGCGTTGTTGTTTGTGTGACTGACTATCGGGTTGGCAGACGCTTTTCCGTGTCTTTGTCGAACAAGTGAATGTTGCTCTCAGAAATGGTCAGCGGCAGTGTCGCGTTATCTTCTATTTTCACGTGGCCTTCAACGCGCAACGTCATTTCATGTGTTGTGCCAGCCAACACACCATAGATAAGAAGATCGGCGCCGAGGGATTCGGTTAACGTCACCGTCATGCTGATCATCTTTTCGTCTGGGTTATCGGTGATTTGCAGGTGCTCAGGGCGCAGACCGGCAACAACATCTCTGACTTCCGTGTTCGTGGTCGGTAAGGTTTCACCATTATCGAAAACGATGCGGCCACCATCCAATTTTGCAGGGATGATGTTCATTGATGGGCTGCCGATGAAGGTGGCGACGAACAGAGATTGTGGCTCGTCATACACCTCTAGCGGTGAGCCTATTTGTTCTACATCACCACCATTAAGCACCACAAGGCGATCCGCCAATGTCATGGCTTCGACTTGGTCATGCGTAACGTAAACCGCGGTGGTATTGAGGTTTCGTTGCAGCTTTTTGATTTCAAGACGCATTTGAACACGCAGCTTAGCATCAAGGTTCGACAAGGGTTCATCGAACAGGAATGCTTTAGGGCGACGAACAATCGCGCGACCCATCGCAACGCGCTGACGTTGACCGCCAGACAACTGCGAAGGGCGACGTTTGAGCAGATGGTCGAGCTCGAGCATCTGAGCAACGTCATTGACTGTCTTTTCAATTTCGTCTTTTGGTACGCCACGATTACGCAAACCGTAGGCCATGTTATTGAAGACGGTCATGTGCGGGTACAGTGCATAGTTCTGGAACACCATGGCGATGTCACGCTCGCCGGGTTCGCGTTCATTTACGCGTTGTTCATCAATAGAAAGTGTTCCGCCAGAAATGGTTTCCAAGCCTGCAATCATGCGCAATAAGGTTGATTTTCCGCAGCCACTAGGGCCGACAAGAACAATCATTTCACCATCATTGATGGCGAGATCAACACCATGAATTGCTTTGAACCCATTGGGGTACACTTTACTGATCTGATCGAGTGTTACTGTTGCCATTCACGCATCCTCTGTGTGAAAGTTTTCTATCAACCGGATAATTGGTGTTTATTTTTCTGTTTCTACAAGACCTTTCACGAAGAGTCTTTGCATACCAAGTACCACTAATACGGGGGGCACCATTGCCATCAGCGTGGTTGCCATCACTCTGTTCCATTCCACTTCGCCATCACCGACAGCAAGCATGCGCTGAATGCTCATTACGATGGTGTAGTAGTTATCATCAGTGGTGATCAACAGTGGCCAGAGGTACTGGTTCCAACCGTAGATAAAGGTGATAACAAACAAGGCAGCGATGTTAGTGCGTGAAAGCGGAAGCAAAATATCAAAGAAGAACTTGATAGGGCCTGCGCCGTCAATTCGCGCCGCTTCGAGCAGTTCACCAGGCACGGTTAAGAAGAACTGGCGGAACAAGAAGGTGGCGGTTGCACTCGCAATCAGAGGAATGGTTAATCCTGACATGGTGTTAAGCATGCTGAGATCAGCAATGACCTGAAATGTCGGCATGATCCGCACTTCAACAGGCAGCATGAGGGTCATGAAAATCACCCAAAACGCCAACATACGGCCAGGAAAACGGAAATAAACCACGGCATAAGCTGACAGGATGGAGATCGACAGCTTGCCGAAAGCAATGCCCAGCGCCATTAAGGTCGAGTTCCACAACATGCCCGCAACCGTGATATCAAGCTCACGCGATGTGCCTTCGGTGAAGACTTCAATGAACACATCAAGGCCACGGTCGCCAAACCAGAGCGGTGTCATGCCACTGACGAATTCTTTGCTGTCGTGCGTTGCGGCCGTTAATGCCAGCCACACGGGCAGCGCGACAATCAGTACACCGACAATAAGCACAAAGTGGCTGAAAAAGGTGAGTAGGGGTCGTCTTTCTACCATTAGTAAGCCACCTTCTTCTCAACGTAACGGAACTGAATCACGGTCAAAATACCCACCAAGATCATGAGCAGAACAGACTGTGCAGCGGATGAGCCTAGGTTCAGGCCAACAAAGCCATCTGAGTACACCTTATACACCAAGGTGGTGGTTGAACTGCCTGGACCGCCTTGTGTCATCGCGTGGATAACGCCAAAAGTATCGAAGAAGGCGTAAACCAAATTGATAACCAACAAGAAGAACGATGTGGGTGATAGCAGTGGGAAAATAATGGTGAAGAAGCGTTTCGCTGGGCCAGCACCGTCAATCGCACCCGCTTCAATCAGTGAGCGAGGAATGGATTGAAGGCCTGCCAAGAAAAACAAGAAGTTGTAACTGATCTGCTTCCATGTTGCGGCGATAACCACCATGGTCATGCCGTGACTGCCATTGATGAAGGGGTTCCATTCCACCCCCATGGCAGAAAGTGCATGGGCAAGCACGCCAACGGTTGGGTTGAACATGAACAACCAAAGGACACCAGCAACGGCTGGGGCGACCGCGTAAGGCCAAATTAACAAGGTTTTATAGGTCGTTGCACCTTTGATGACGTGGTCGGCCATCACGGCCAGCAACAAAGAGACACTTAGCGCGAGCACGGCGACAGCGAAGCTGAAGAATAGTGTGGTGCCAAAGGTTTCAAAATATGTGCTGTCTTCAAACAATTCGAAGAAATTACTAAGCCCAACAAATTCAGTGTTTAAACCAAAAGGGTCTTCTAGCAAGGTTGATTGCCAAACTGCTTGTCCCGCAGGCCACAAAAAGAACACAAAGGTGATGATTAATTGCGGAGCGAGGAGCATGAGTGGCAGTAGGGTGTTTTGGAAAACGGGTTTGTTATCCATAAGCTATCTGCATCTCTTCCATGAAGGAGGGGGGCGAACCCGCCCTCCGTCTGATTACTTATTTTTAGCCAAACTAGGAACTGACGTTGTTATGAGTTCAACGTTACGTTCGAGGGTTACTTGTTTGCTTTAGCAAACTTAGCCAGTAGGACATTGCTGCGTTTTACTGCTTTGTCTAAGGCTTCTTGCGCCGTTGCATCACCAGACCAAACGTTCTCAAGCTCTTCGTTGATCACATCGCGGATCTGAACGAAGTTGCCAAGACGAATGCCTTTTGACGCTGGCGTAGGTTCAACGGATGTCATCTGCGTGATGGCGACGTCGGTACCTGGATTTTTGTCGTAGAAACCTTCTTTCTTGCTTTGCTCGTAAGCGGCGTGCGTGATCGGTAAGTAGCCCGTGAACTGGTGCCAGTCAGCTTGAATGTCACTGCTCGACATGAACTTGAAGAATTCCGCTACGCCTTCATAGTCTTTCTTGTCGTGGCCTTGTAATACCCACAAGGTCGCGCCGCCAATGATGGAGTTTTGAGGGTTCTTGATTTCAGATTCGTAGTAAGGCAGTTGCGATACGCCAAATTCGAAGCCATCAACGTTACCCTTGATACCCGCGTAAGACGCTGACGAGTTCATGTACATTGCACATTCACCGCTGTAGAACAATGGTGCGCTGTCTGAACGGCGGCCACCGTATTTGAACGTGCCGTCTTTTTGCCATTCAGCCAATTGGTTGATGTGCTTAACAAACGGTTTGTTGTTGATCTGCAGTTTTGCATCAGTGCTGCTGAAACCGTTGTCTGCAGTGGCAATAGGTTGGTTGTGGCGCGCACCGAAGTTTTCGATTTGAACCCATGATTGCCAACCTGTGGTGAAGCCACACGTTACGCCGTTATCACGTAGCTTTTTAGCAACGTCGCCCATCTCTTCCCACGTTTTTGGCGGGGTGACACCGGCTTTAGCAAACAAATCTTTGTTGTAATAAAGCACAGGGGTCGAGCTGTTAAATGGCATCGATAGCATGTTGCCATCGGTGTCTGTGTAATAACCTGCTACGGATGAGAGGTATTCTGATGAATCGAACGGCGTTTCTGTGTCTTTCATCAGTTCGTATACTGGGTAAATTGCCCCTTTGGCCGACATCATTGTCGCCGTACCCACTTCAAACACCTGCACGATTTCAGGTTGTTGTTTGGCACGAAATGCCGCAACTGCGCCCGTCATGGTTTCTGTGTAGTTGCCTTTGTAAACTGGCTTAACCACGAATTCCGTTTGGCTTGCGTTAAACTTGTCAGCAATTTCATTAACTTTCTCGCCCAAGTTTCCGCCCATTGCGTGCCACCATTCAATTTCGGTAGTCGCTTGAGCATATCCTGAGCACAGCAGTAGAAGTGAAGATACACCTGCTAGTTTGTTCAACTTCATTGTTAACTCCTTGTAGAGCCAATTGGCTAGTTTCGCTGGGGTGGGTATTTTCTTTCGAGTATCTTAATGTTCGTTAGAACGCTTAACTGTGACCGTACGAGCGAAATGTTACAAAAACGTTATATCATCGGGTGAATTTTCTGTCACCTATGTATAGAGCCTTGTAATGAAAGTCGCTTATTTGAGAGAGAACTTATTGATGTAAAAGCATCAGATATGTTGTTTACGTGAATATAGACACAAAAAAACACCGCATCACTAAGGTCTGCGGTGTTAATAAAAACATGAGGGTATGACAGAAATACGTCGGATTGTTTACAGATTTGCTGCCATGACGGCGGCACGAAGTTGACGCAGCGTTTCGTCGATTGACTGGTCGTTGTTATTGAAAAACTGAGACAGCACATCGAACATCGCGCGCTGTGAGGCTCTGCCAACGGCCATGTCATGAGAAAAACTCGGCACAAGTTTGTCTGAAGCGGCTGCGCGCGTGAACGCGTTGAAGGAGTTTTGTGCGCAACTGTCGAAGTCGGATAAATTCATGTCAAGTCGAACAGGAATAGACCCTTTGTCTTTGTTAAAGATACGCTGGAAGTTTGGTGTCATGATCAAGGTCGCCAGCGCCTCTTGAGAATCCACTTTTCGTTTGTCGCTTGATTTGAAAAAGACAAAACTGTCGATGTTAAACGCGAATTGATGTTGCGTGCCTGGCGCGGGAACACAAATAAAATCGCGCCCTGGGATTTTACCTTTAGCAGCAAATTCGCCCTTGGCCCAATCTCCCATGACCTGCATGGCGGCCTTTCCTTCAATGACCAAAGATGTTGTGTCACTCCAGTTTCGGCCCGGTGCATCGGCATCGGTAAAGGCTTTCATTTTTCTAAATGTTACCAGCGCCTCACGCATTTTATCGCTGGACAACGTGTCACTGTCTTGTTTGACAAAAGCGCGTCGATAATCCGCTGCCCCTAGTGTCGCGAGCGCAATAGAATCAAATAGGGTGGCTTCTTGCCAAGGTTCTTCACCTAAGGCGAGAGGGATGTAACCTGCTTTCTTGATTTTTTCTGCAACGATGAAAAATTCATCCAACGTTGTTGGTACTGCAACGCCGACATCTTTAAAAATATCAGGGTTTGCCCATAGCCAGTTTACACGGTGAATGTTGAAGGGAACGGCAACGTAGTGCCCATTGGCTTTGAGTATGTCGGAGATGCGCTTTGGTAGCAGACTGTCCCAACCTTGCTCTTGAGCAATGCGATCAAGGTTGGTGAGAAAACCAAAGTTCCCCCAATCTTTTATGTCAGGGCCTTTAATTTGTGCGGCATCTGGCAAGTTGCCAGAAAGGGCACGAATACGGAGCGTGTTAAGGGCACTTTCGCCTGCTCGTCCCGGCACAGCGAAATCTCGCCATTCATGGCCTTTCTCGTTCATCATCTGCTTGAGGGAATCAACCGAGCGCGCTTCTCCGCCGCTGGTCCACCAATGCAGCACTTCAACATCACCCGCATGGGAGGATAAAGACGTAGCGAGCACTAAACTGGCGGCAAGGCATTTCATGTGAGTAGCAGACCTCATTGCTCGACCTTCGGGAAAGCAATGTCTATCTGCAAACCGCCATTCTGTCGGTTAGATAAGATGATCTCACCACCGTGTGCTCGAATGATGTTTTTGGCGATACCTAGCCCTAAGCCAGTGCCATGCACATCAGTGTGCAGTCGGAAGTAAGGATCGAACACTTTCTTCAAATGCTCTTCTGGAATACCAGGGCCATTGTCGATCAGCGTGATGTCGAGCGATTTTTCGCTGTCTTGCACATATACAGTGACTTCATCACCGTATTTCACGCTGTTATCAATGAGGTTGGTTAAACAGCGTTTAAAGGCGAGGGGTTTACAACTGAATGGCAAATTTTGAGCACCACGGATGAACACGCGTTGGCGTTGTGGGTTATGGACTTCGGCCACGGAGTTCAAAATGTTGAGTACATCAATGTTGGTGACGTTTTCGTGGATATCCGTGTCTTTCACCGTTTGAAGTGCGCCTTTCACCATGATCTCGAGTTCATCGAGGTCTTTGTTGATTTTGGCGGCTTGGACTTCGTTATCAATCAGTTCTGCCCGCAAGCGTAAGCGGGTGATCGGTGTTTTAAGATCGTGTGAAATTGAACCAAACAGCTTTTCTCTATCATGCATGTAACGCTGCATGCGTTTCTGCATAAGGTTAAACGCGCGGGTCACGGTCGTGATTTCGCTCGCGCCTTCTTCAACCAATTCAGGTTGCTCAATGTCTGTACTTAATCGGTTTGCTGCCAACGCTAAGCGTTTAAGTGGGCGTGTCTGGTTTCGGATCAGGGTGAATGTAAAGATGAGCAGAAGTATGGTGATCGCGACAAGAAACACCAATTGGTCTGCATTCACTAAGTCGTTTTCTAAAGTCACATAAGGCGCGGGAAGCAGGGCCGCGATATATACCCATTGGTTGGTATCTAATTCTATTTGGACCACGAGCACCGGTGGATTTAACGGCTCTAGCGTGAGGGTATGGTGTGCCCAAGATTTAGGTAAATCTGATAAAAGCAGGTTGTTGTTCAGCACGCGCAGTGTTTCGGGACGCGAAAAGTTAATCAATATGTTTTCGACGTTGGGCAGCTTTTGCTCCATCACACCTTGAATCGTGTCAACGGCTTCACGTTTGGAGATGGTGTCTGGAATCGGATCGATGCGTATTTCTTCTGTATTAAACGACACAAAGAAGCGAGCGCCGCCCATGTTTCGCAATTGCTCTAGGGCAATATGGCGATATTCAGCGGGCAGAGATTGAAAGAACGAGGTCGTTGAAGCGAAGACCTGCGCCATACTTTCTGATGCCGCTTTTAAACCTTCTACTTCACGCTGTTTAGATTGGGTATACCAAAAAAGACTGGCGACTGCCTGTGCGATAAACACAGACAGTATCGTAAGCACGAGTGTACGAGAAAGCAGCGAACGCGGCCAAAAGTATTGTTTAAGATTCATAGGTGATGTCTGCAACGAACATATAGCCGTTACCGCGCACGGTCTTAATGATGGTCGATTGACGGCCGTTGTCTTTTAAGCGTTGACGAAGACGGCTAACTTGTACGTCGATCCCGCGTTCTTGTGGTGTTGCATCGCGACCACGTGTTGCATGTGAAATGGCATTTCTATCCATCAATTGCTGCGGATGTTCAATGAACAACATCAAAAGCGCAAAATCGGATGAGGTCATTTCCACGTCTTGGCCAGTGACTTGGTGATTCAAACGTTGAGTCACAGGATCTAAGCGCCATTGGGCAAAGCGAATGGCTTTTTGTTTCGACAGAGTGGTGTCCTGCAACTGCTGCGTGCGACGAAGCAGGGCACGAATACGTGCAACAAGTTGACGAGGGCTAAAAGGTTTCGCGATGTAATCATCGGCCCCCAATTCTAAGCCGATGATTTGATCAGTTTCGTCTGACACGGCCGTGAGCATAATGATAGGCACGGTGGAATCTTGGCGAACGTATTTACACAAAGTAAAGCCGTCATCACCCGGCAACATGATGTCCAGCAAGATGAGGTCAGGGTATTGCACAGCTAATTTTGCTTTCATTTCCTGTCCGTTCTGCGCAGTCATTACGTCGTAACCCGCCTTAGACAAGTATTCTTGAAGCAGTTCGCGGATTTCGAAATCGTCATCCACCACTAGGATCCGCTTCTGATTAACCATGCAAGGGTGTCCTCTTATTCTTGAGATTAAGGTCAATATTATCTTAGAGATATGGGTTCAGTGCTAGCAGTAGGAAGGGTTTTTGTCGTTCAGGGCGGAATCAGTGTACGAATTGTTGATTTCGCATACAAAAAAACGCCTCCACTGACGTTGAGGCGTTTTTTGTATTAGGGGGAATGTGAGGGCTTAGTTGCCAGAATGCATCGCTTTGTTAATGCACCATGCTGCGCCGCCCCAAGTGATACCAAAACCAATTAGCATCATGATGATTGCACCTGTTGTCATGCGGCACCTTCCTGTTCGTTAGTTGTTTCGCGCGCTGGACGAGAAACAAGGTTAATAATGATTCCGACAGCGACGAGGGCTGCTGTTAGTCCCCAGCCAAGAAGACGTAATTCGTTCTGCGCATAACCGCCGTAGCCGTTTTCGAATGTGTTGAGCAGGTTAGAACCGACAATCCATGCCAACATCAGTGGGCTAACGAATCGGATACATACTTCAAGCCAAATACCCACATTGAATTCAGACACTTTATTCACGTGTGCGCGAATGTCAGAGACCTTAATGAGCCAACCAAGGATAACCAATTCGATCAAGCAGCTCGCCAATAGCGCAACGTTGTTGATGAAGTAATCAACCAAGTCGAGAAGCAAGAGTCCGCCATTGGTTGCGAACGCCATCGAAACGGCGAAGCCAATACCACAGACTAATGATGCTGCTTTCTTACGGCTGATGTTGAGTTTGTCGATAATCGAAGAGGTCACCGCTTCAATGATCGAGATGTGTGAGCTTAAACCCGCGACAACAAGCGCTAAGAAGAACACTGGGCCCAAGATATATGGGGCTGGCAGTAAGTTAATCGCTGCTGGAAGGGTAACAAACGCAAGACCGACGCCACCACTGACTACGTCTGTGATTGCTTTACCTTGCTCTCCTGCCATGTAACCCAGAATGGAGAAGATGAGTACACCGGCCATGATGGAGAAACCGCAGTTGATTAATACTGTCATGAAGGCGTTATTGCTGACATCGGATTTCTCTGGCAAGTAGCTAGAGTATGCAAGCATGATGGCAAAGCCGACTGACAGCGTGAAGAAGATTTGGCCGTAAGCGGCTGACCAAACTTTGGTGTCACTCAGCTTGCTGAAGTCTGGCGTGAACAGGTAGTTCAATCCATCCACTGCGCCTGGCAGGAATATCATGCGACCGATAAGCAGGAGCACCATAATGAACAGAAGTGGCATCATGATTTTGCTAGCACGCTCGATGCCGCCTTTAACGCCAGTAAACACTGCGGCAAAGGTGATTGCCCAAGCAAGCGCCATTGGGATGGCGATATGCAGCTGCAAGTTACCTAGGCTTGTCGGGGAGTTATCGCCCAGCTTCAGGTATTCGCCGAAGAAGAAAGCATTGGTATCAGTGCCCCAGCTTTGGTCAATAGCGAAGCCAACGTAAGACATTGCCCAGCCAATCACTGCAACATAATAAACAGCAATGGTTGCAGCAATGCCTACTTGGAACCAACCGAGCCATTCAAATTTTGTATTTAGCTTAGAAAATACAACCGGTGCAGAACCACGAAGCTTATGACCAAGGCCAAACTCCATGATCATGAAAGGAATACCTGCGGTAATCATGGCGAAAAGGTAAGGAATAAAAAATGCGCCACCGCCATTTTCATAAGCCATATAAGGGAAACGCCAGATGTTTCCTAGGCCGATTGCTGAGCCCACTGCCGCCATAATAAAGCCGGCGCGTGAGCCCCATTGTTCTCTTTTCATAACTTCTCCTTGTCGAAGTGTTTACGCATTATTCGCGTCAGAAATGACGCTATAGGTCGCTGATATTCTTGGGTAAGCAGCGTAAACCTCTGCGTTTTAAGGTGTTCCACCCACCTTTGTTCTCATTCTTTGGTTTTCCCATCGTTAAAAGCAAAATAATAAACTGCCCACGAGGTTAAATGCAGACTAAACATTGGAGATAGGTAAAGCAATAGCGCATAAGTCTTCAATGTTTGGTTTGATATTCGTGAATGCTCTGTTAAATATTGTTTATGTGGTGTGATGTAACGAGTGGTTGGGATTAATGGTGTATTGAACTAATGAGGGATAGGTCTGTTAGTGAAAAGTTGTGAATTGGTAAAACGGTTCGTTTGTCGGAAAAGTGAGCAGATTTGCGCTTTATCTCTAAATTTGAATGCTAATGGTGATTTTATCGTGCTTTAACCGCATCGTTGTTGCTTTCTAATTTGATCTTTACAAAGTGAGTATGGGTTGTATCTATATGAATATATTGTTTTATATTTCAATTTTTCACTGGATTTACAATATCTCCGTTAAATGATTGTTAATTTTTATGGTGACGTTTAATTGTACATTAAACAACACTATTCTGAGGGTTTTGGTCGGCTTTTATTGCATTTTTTGAATAGTTATTCGTGTTTCTAGTATGGCTTATTTTCTACATTTTAATGTGCCGTGAAACAGCGAAATATTCCGGAGAAGCCTGTAGCTCTAGGTGGTTGCAGTGTGTCACATTTTGAAACACTCGCATCGTTAGATAGACGATCTATGATTCGAAAGTGAATAATCTAGCTTGCACCACGCCTTTCACTGCATTATTTGTATGTAACGGGCTTGTTAGTCAGATTGTTTGTAGAAGGAAAATAAAGATGGACACGAATTTACGCATTGCACTAGTTACTGTTGGCTTCGCATTAACGATGATCTTTACCTACGCGACTGTCGCGATTGTTTTCTCTTAATCAAATAAAGCGGATTGATTTTGAAGTACCTTCGTTTTATCCCTACTTATCCATCTCGAATTTAATGGCTCTGCTGCCTTTGCAACAGGTAGAATGCGGTAATTGATAACCCACATCTTTTGAGGTTAGCGTGCAGAGCCATAAAGACGGTTTCTCTTTGGACAGTTTATCGTCCGACGCAGAACAGAGTCATTTCTTAACACCACATCCAACCCGCAGAAAACGCATTGCCTTGGTCGCACAAGGGGGTGGTCAGCGTGGAATTTTCACATCTGGTGTACTTGATAGCTTCCTTGATGCTGGGTTTGACCCCTTTGAAATCTTTATCGGCACGTCTGCGGGGGCACTCAACCTGTCTGCGTTTATTTGCCGTCAAAAAGGGTTCGGCCATCAATTCATTACCGAGTTCACGACGGACGACCGATTTTTCAATCTCATGAAATATGTTCGCCGTCAGCAATTCATGGACTTGGACTGGGCGCTGACGCTTGCTGAACCTACGCATCCGAATGGCTTGTGTTTTGAAGCAGCGAAACAGACGCTAAAACATCGCTCTGCCTATGCGTGTGCGACAAACTCACACACGCTTGAGCCTGAATATTTCCACATGTTCCAAGACAATTGGCGTTCTGTGTTAAAGGCGACCTGTGCGATCCCATTGCTCTATGAATCGACAGTAGCCCTCAATGGTCAGCATTATGTGGATGGTGGAGTGAGTGGTGCAATTCCTGCGCGCGAAGCGTTTAACCGCGGCGCAGATATTATTGTGGTTATTCGAACTGAGCCTGTTACGCATGAAGAACCTCATACGACCTCGCCGTTGATAGAGAATTTTCGCAACAAAGTAGAAGCGAGATTGCCAGAGTACGCGGCACGATTGAATATCGAGCATCGACTTGAAAAGCTCTCGGATCTCCATCATCAAGTGTCGACAAGACTCAATGAATTGAAGTTTCGCTACGCAGAGAAAAACCACGAAAACCTGTGGTTGAAACTAAAAGATATTGTGCCTGAACGCATGCAGCGAAACGGCGAAAGGTGGTTGTTCGGCGGAGATGTCATCTATCGCTTGCATGAATTGTCAGGTCATAAAATCAATGCAGACATGCTTGAAATGCTGACAAAACATTACCATACCTACCAAGATTCCATCGACTTCCTGGCGAACCCGCCGATGCGCACTGAACTACTTCAGATTGCGCCAGAAACCCCCTTGATTAGCAGCGCGTTGCTGAGTAAACCTCATCAACTTGAACATGACTATCAGAATGGGGTGAGAGCAGGTCGGCAGTTTTTGTGGAAGTATTCAGACATGCTAAAAAATGCGTCTACGATTACAGAGTGACTTATTGTAACTGATTGGGATTAAACGCTTTATACCCAATCAACCTGACGCCTAGATCATAACGTCAGTAAACCTCTCTGAATCCTGCATCTTCAGGTTGTTTGGGTATATATCAAGGAAGAGCTGTGACAGAATTTGAAAAAATGCAGCAGGGGAATCCGTATAGCCCCGCTGATGCTGAATTAACCCAATTTCGATTTGCTTCACGCAGACTATGCCAAACCTTTAATGCTCTCGACCCTGCCGCAACAGAACAGCAGGGCATGGTGGTGACGAAATTGTTCGCGCGTCGTGGCAAAGAGGTGGCAATTGAAGCGCCATTCACGTGTTCGTATGGCATGAATATTCACCTCGGTTCGAATGTCGCTATTGGGCCAAATTGCACCATTATCGACAGTGGTCACGTTGAAATTGGCAATAATGTACACATTGGCCCCAGTGTGGGCATTTATGCCAACTCTCAGTGCTTACTTCCCCTTGATATTCTGCATGGTGAACAAGAGATCTCTCTGCCCATTATCATTGGCAATAACGTTGTCATTGGGGGGAGTAGTGCCATTAAAGCCGGGGTCTGCATTGGTGAAGGTGCAGTCGTTGATATTGGCGCGGTCGTTGAAGATGATGTGGAACCATTTGCAGTAGTTGCTGGAAATCCTGCGGTAGTGGTCAGGCGGCTAAGATAACCATATTTAATATGTAACTAGTCGCGCTAAATTCCCTAAGATTTGGTACATTGTCTGTAAGTTGCATATCGCTGTATATCACTGTTTATTTGATTGGTTGGCGGTAAGGTTATAGTTCTGCTAGGCTTGACCGAAAGATGACCAAAAAACTATATAAATAGCATTTTTTGTACGGTTTTTCAGTTGTGTAGGGCAGTTCACTTTGGCGCAAGCTAGGTGATAAAAAGAGAAAGAGACGATGGCAAAAGTAAGAGCAAGAGTTCCTTTGAAAGTGGGAGTTGGCAGCAAGATTTCTGCAGAAATCCTGTCATTTGAAGGTTTGAACTCGGACAAAGAGCACGTCGCGATCATCTTCAAAAATGTTGATCAACAAAGTGGCAATACACCGCTTGTTCGTATGCATTCAGAATGTTTAACGGGAGACGTTTTTCACTCGTCACGTTGTGACTGTGGTGAGCAGTTAGAAGAAACCATACAGAAAATGGGTACCGAAGGCGGCATCATTCTGTATTTACGCCAAGAAGGTCGAGGAATTGGCCTGTATAACAAACTCGATGCGTATGAACTTCAAAGTGAAGGGATGGATACCTATCAAGCGAACAATCATCTTGGGTTTCCTGATGATCTTCGTACCTTTGAAGACGCCGCTGAAATGTTAAAGGCGCTTGATGTGCATAGCATCCGCTTAGTCACCAACAACCCTAAAAAGATCCGAGAGATTCAGGAACTCGGCATCACATTAGAAGAAGTGGTGGGGACGAAGGCACACATTAAAGATGGCAACGAGAATTACTTGAAAGCAAAAGTTTCTCACGGTCATCATAAACTCACGATTGAGTAGCTATCGCATTAACCCCCCAGAGTCACACGCACCAAAGTGTTGTACACCTGACGAGGGGCGTGTTGAACGAAAAAGCAGCGTTAAAAGCGCTGCTTTTTTTGTGCCTGACAAATGAGTGATGATTTTTTGTCCATAAATGCTATCGCATTAAAATATCTAATCTGAACTATGATTTCTTATCGTGTGTAAAACACGTTCTCACTCTTGTTTCCCGCCTAAGCTATCACTAATATCTGCAAAAAATTGGCTGGTGACCCGTTTCGAACGACTTTTCTTCGTTTTTCACTTCTTCATCTCGCCTGCATTCATAAAAGAAACTTACGCATTATTTGCTGTTGTATAAGGAATATGGTGATGCCGTCGGCGAAGCCTTTGTCTAACATTCTTCTGATGATCATTATTTTGGCTGCTGTTGGTCAAATGACGCAAACCATGTACGTGCCTTCGATGGCACTGATGGCCGCGGATTTTCAAGTCACGCCTTCGCTTCTTCAAGCGGTCATGGCGTGTTATTTGATCCCCTATGGGCTATCCCAATTCATATACGGGCCGCTCTCTGATCGATTTGGCCGTAAGCCCATCATTTTGGTGGGTTTGGCAATATATGTTGTGGGTACCATTGTGGCACTGTTTGCGACGACCTTTGATGGCTTCCTCGTTGGCAGCGTTATCCAAGGCGCAGGTATTGGCTGTGGTGGTGCAATGGCGCGTACGTTAACCCGTGATTGTTTCGAAGGAAGCCGTCTGCATAAAGCGAACAGCCTTGTGAGCATGGGGCTTATCTTTTCACCTTTGATTGCCCCCGTTTTGGGTGGCTACTTGAGTACGCTATTTCAGTGGCAGGCGAGTTACCTTTTCCTATTGGTTTTGGCGGGCGTGGTGTTTCTGATTATGTCCGTTGGGTTTCGCGAAACCTTGCCGAAGGAATCTCGCCGCAATGATCGCGTTATTACAAGTTATCAATACGTATTGAGTAACCGACAGTTTCAAGGCTACCTGCTTTGTCTGATCGCCATTTTCTCTGGCATTTCGGTTTTTGAAGCAGCGGCTGGTGTATTGCTTGGTAGTACTTTGGGGCTAGAAGCGACGACGGTGAGCTGGTTGTTTGTTTTGCCGTTACCGGGATTCATGCTGGGGTCATGGTTATCGAGCGTGATTGAGTCTCGTTATACCAATGCAACAACTGTTGTTGTTGGATCTGTTTCTCTGGTTCTGGGTGCATTAACCATTTTTGTCCCTGGCATGCAGGGTATGGTGACAATTGAATCATTAATTGGCGGTGCGTTTATCTATTTCTTGGGTGCAGGTGTGTTGTTTCCAGCTGCAACAACAGGCGCACTTACGCCATTTCCTCGTCATGCAGGTACAGCGGGCGCGGTTTTGGGTGGCGTGCAAAATATAGCAGCGGGTGGATTTACATTGGTTGCCGCTAAAATGAGCATGACCGACCAATTCGCGCTTGGTTTGATTCTGCTGATCATGGCGTTGATTTCTAGCGTGGGCTTGTTGCTCTGTAAGAATCAAACAGAAGTGCCTGAATTGCCAATGGCAGCATAAACGAGGGAAATAGAGAGTAGGTAAGTCATTTTCTCGCTACTAAATTCAATATAGCCAGTAAATTCCGTCGTTATTACCTTCACGTAAAGGCGGGAAAACAGGTGTGTTTTCCTGCCACGTCTAACATTTGTTCTGTCTGATTTAGATCAATGTAACTGTATAAATGTAATTTTCTTTCACTAAGTATTTGCGACATTCATCAATATGGTGCAGTCTGTACGGCCTGTGGCGGAGACAAACAGGACATGGAGGCCCTCAAAAACGCTCCCGCCGAGATAATCAGAAAGGCGGTAATCACGACAATGAACGCAAACACTCAGTCAAGCTGGCTTGGTCATCCTCGCGGTTTGTTCCTACTGTGCGGTACCGAACTATGGGAACGCTTCTCCTTCTACGCAATGCGCGCCATTTTGGTGCTCTATCTCACAGATAAAACCATTAACGGTGGCTTGGGTTGGACGACACAAGACGCTTTGAACCTTTATGGTATTTACACCGGTTTGGTTTACCTTACCCCCGTCTTTGGCGGCTGGTTAGCAGATAATTTCCTCGGTCAACGCCGTTCCATCATCATTGGTGGTGCATTGATGGCGATTGGTCAATTCACATTGGCATTACCCAACAGCTTTATTGACCCGTATGAACTGCACGCGTTCTATGTTGGTCTTGGTTTCCTTATTGTTGGTAATGGTCTCTTTAAGCCAAACATTTCAACCATGGTTGGCCAGCTCTATGGCGAAGGCGATAACCGCCGCGATGGTGCATTCACTATCTTCTATATGGGCATTAACCTTGGTTCACTGTTAGCGGGTTTGATTGCGGGCACAGCGTCCATTCATTACGGCTGGAAAGCGGGTTTCCTCTGCGCTGGCATCGGTATGCTGATCTCTTTGGTTATCCAGCTTGTTCTTGCGCAGCGTTTTCTGGGCTCTATCGGTATTGAACCTGCGGCGAAGAAGCAACTTCGTGAATCAGGCAGCAATGAAAAACAACCTCTAACAGCGATTGAGCGTGATCGTCTGAAAGTGATTGTGGTCATGAGCTTGTTTGTCATCATCTTCTGGGCGGGCTTTGAGCAAGCAGGCGGATTGATGAACATTTACTCGCAGCAATATACAGATCGTATGATCGGCGCGTTTGAAGTGCCTGCGGCGTGGTTCCAATCTCTCAATCCGATGTTCATCATTATCATGGCACCTTTACTTGCTGTAGTATGGCGTCGCCTTGATGACAATGAACCGAGTTCGCCGATTAAATTTGCGATGGCAATGGGCTTTCTTGCACTCGGTTTCGTCTGTATGGTGGGTGCCGCGATGCAACAGGGCGGTGATATGTCCGTCAAAGCTTCCATGTGGTGGCTTGTTGGCGCGTATTTCTTCCATACATTGGGCGAGCTATGCCTCTCTCCAATTGGTTTGTCGCTTATCACGAAACTTGCGCCGTTACGTCTGATGTCTGTCATGATGGGGACATGGTTTTGTGCGAATGCTGTTGCTAACTACGTTGCCGGTTTCATTGGTAGCCATGTCGGTGATGCAGGTCCGTTGGCTATCTTCGGTGGAATCGCTGTTACAGCGGCGGTTGCGGGCGTATTGCTTGTGCTTTGTTCGTCAAAATTGGTTGAATGGATGCATGGTGCCGAAGGCAATCCAGTGAGCGTACGCAAAGTGGGTGAAGAAAGCACCGCCCCAGCGGTCTAGCTCGACTAAGCTCATATAAATATTAACAAAAGCCATCATATAGATGGCTTTTGTTGTTTTAAAAAGAAGGATGTTTTTCTAGTCACGAACTTTCTAGTCTTTCATACTTATTCCATTCAACAGTACTGCATCCCGTATAATCGCAACCTATTGACCATTAATTCTTTCATCATTCCTGACTAAAAACTTACCCTCACTTGTCCTTAAATTCACATTAAAAGCCCCAGATATGCTTGCTGGGAGTCACTCAATCTACGAACCTGTGTGTCGTATGAAACAGCGGCGCAAAACGTTTTTCTGGGTTGTATAGCGTTCCAATGTGTCCAAAAGCAACACTCACCAATAGGACAATATCTAGGAGCAAAAGCCAAACCCATCGCGAGTTGGGGACGGAAAGTGTCGGGTCTCTTTGATTGCTTCGTGTTTAGACGTGGCATTTTCGAGAGATGGCCGAGCTGCCTCTTGCTTTGTTAGCATAAAAGAGGGAAATGAAATGGCGGATATCAATGGAACCAATTCTGCGGATACGTTGAATGGTACGACGGGAAAAGACACGATCAACGGTTTTGATGGCAATGATGTCATTTACGGTGATACGTCAGGTTCTTCGTCTGGCAATAAAACGGCTGCAGTCTTTGTTATGGGAGCAGACTTCTCTGCAAGCAGCGGTAATTTTCACACCTTTAGCTTCCCACCAACACTGAACTTCTCTGGTTCCACGACCAACGTTAGTTTCAATGATGACGATGACAAACTGAATGGCGATGATCGTTGCAATGAATATTCTGACGATAAGAGCCAATCAGTAACGCTTAACGGCCAAGAGTGCGATGTAAACGTCGATTACCAACTTAAATACTGTGACTCTGCGGGTAACGTTTATACCTTTGTTATCTTAGATGTTGATGCTGATGGGAATGGCCATCACTACAACAACCTTGGCGAAAACGGCAAAATCCTTGTTCAAACTGACGGCCCAGAAATTACGTCGGATACGGATCTTAGCCTTGTTCCAAACTCTTACCAGAACGTAAGTAGCCTTGATTACGATGACATCGTGACACCAACGTCACCAGAGATTGATCATGGAGTTGGTGATGATGATGTGATTTCTGCCGGCAATGGTGATGATGTTGTATACGGCCAAGGCGGCGACGACTACATCGAAGGTAACAACGGCCAAGATGAGCTCTATGGTGGTGACGGTGATGACGTAATTTACGGTAACACTGAAAGCGCTAATTTTGGCAATGACTCATCTATTAAAGCATTTGTATTGAACGAGAGCTTTTCTATCACCAACGGTGGTGAATTTCACACCACATGCTTCCCGCCGAAGTTGAACTTCAACGGTACGCACGAAGAAATCACGTTTAACGATGATGATGACAAGTTGAATGGCGACGACCAGTGCAACGAGTACTCTGACGATAAAACACAGTCAGTAAATCTTGACGGTCAAACGTACGATGCCAATGTCGACTACAAACTGTCTTACTGTGACTCTGATGGCAACATTTATACCTTCGCGGTCGTTGACATTGATGCAGACAGTAACGGCCACCACTACAACAATGTAGGCGAAAACGGCAAAATCCTGATTCAAATCGATGGCCCTGAAATCACAGCCGATACCGATTTGAGCCTAGTGCCTAATTCGTACACCAATGTCTCTTCGCTGGACTATGATGCGTTGCAAACCAACAACGGCGATATCACTGAAATCGCAAACGACGAAGATTACATCGACGGCGGTAAAGGTAACGACACCATTTATGGTCAGTGGGGCGATGATGAAATTCGTGGTGGTGAAGGTGATGACCTTATCTACGGCGGCCAATACGGCACTCAGACGACTGAACTCGTTCGAAACTCAGATGGCACGTGGGACATCAGCGGCGGTGGCGAAGTGACACTTGATCTGTCTAACTTCTCTTCAAGCGCGTCTTACAACAACAGCGTGGGTTGGTATGCACTCGATGAAGATGGGAACGTACTGAAAGCGTACATCTTGGAAGATAACGTAAAAGGTGCGGCTGACATTACTGCCAACATTGATGTTGAAGGTGCTGTGACGCTGAGCTTGTTCATCATTCCAGATGGCGACCGCAAGAACTTCGATGCGGGCGAAGCAACACTGAGCTTTAGCGGCTCTAGCCCAACTATTACACAAGGCTCTGCATCGTCAATGGTGTACGTGTCTGAAGCGGGTAAAAACGGCGACAACCGTGACCATGAAATCAACTCTGGCGACGATTCTTGCTGGGAAGATCTATGGTGCCTAGGCGACAAAGATTTCAACGACGTTGTATTTAACGTTGAAGCGAGTCAATCAACCCGCACGACAGATGCAGACACCATTTACGGTGAAGAAGGCAACGATACTATCTATGGTGGTGACGATGCTGACCACATCATGGGTGGCGTAGGCGACGACGTTATTTATGGCCAAGAAGGTGACGATGTCATCGAAGGTGGTGAAGGTAACGATGAAATCTACGGCGGTACGGGTCAAGATGTGCTTCTTGGCGGCGCTGGCGATGATTTCCTAAATGGCGGCCCAGGTAGCGACGTTGAAATCGACGGCGGCACAGGTGTTGATGAATACCGCGGCAGTGCGGGTAACGATGTGTTTATCTTCGGCCAAGATGATTTCGTTGGTACAACGGTCACTAACCAAGCGGGTCGCGTGATCAACAAATCTATGTACAACGCTGACAACGGCTTTGACAAGATGTTGGTTGAAGGCGATGCGATTGTCGATTTTACCGGTGAAAGCTACCAATCTGACCCAAGCATCACGGGTAACGTGATGGCGCAAATTGAAGCTGTGATTGGTGACGAAGGTGACCAAGAAGTGACAATTAACCCGAATGAGATTTGGTCTCAGTCTGATGCGCCTGGTGGTGAAGGTTTCGGTGGGGCAGAGGATTGGGATGGTTTCGTGGCGTACCTTGGCGAAGGCGACGACAGCCTTGATTTGTCTGGTACACCTTGGAGCTTCGACGCAGACGGCGCGGTAAATGCACCATTGTCTGCTGAAATGATCAGCATTATGGGTCTGAACAATACACAAGTGGGCGAGTTGAATGCGTACGTGTTTACGCACGATACCCAAGATCGCACCATCACGGTATGGACAGACGCAGAGACGGTAACGTTGAACGACGACAGCCTGATCTAAGCCAGTTGCCTACACGCGTAAGATTGTCCTTTGCGAAAGCATTGAATAAACCGCGGTAAGCAAGATAGAAAAAGGAGGCGTTTACGCCTCCTTTTTCTATTCTGGTTTTATGTGATTTTGTACCGTGATTTAAAGAGATGTTGGCTCGTTCTCTAAATACAGCACGGTGGCGGCCACCCTTGAATCAACACCAAGTTTCTTCAGCAGGTTTTTTAAATGCACTTTCACTGTCGCTTCTGAAATATAGAGGTTTTCCGCAATCTGCTTGTTACGAAACCCCTTGGCAACTTGTTGTAAAATTTGCATCTCCCGCTCCGTCAATACACTCAACGGCGAAGTCTGGTTCGCGCCTTGGTTAATGTATTCCTTCACTTCATCACTATAAGCCTTTTCACCGGTCATGGCGGCTTTTAGCTTTTCAATTAATTCTTCTGGTTCGCTGTCTTTAAGCAGATAGCCATCTGCACCTGACCGCACAATCGCACTGATGTCACTTGGGCTGTCAGAGACAGTGAGAATAACGATCGTCGACGTGCATCCGTCGTTGCGAAGTGCCCGCAAGGTATCCAATCCTGACATGCCTTTCATGTTGAGATCGAGCACGATCAAATCCGGCTCTTGTCTTGCCACTGCAGCGATTGCATCTGTGCCGTTACTGGCTTCATTCACGGTTTCAAACTCAGGTTCAAAACGCAGCAATTGGGACAACCCTTTTCGCATTAACGGATGATCATCAACAAGGAGTACATTCCATTGATCCATCATTTTCTCCTGATTGAATTATTTGAGTGGAAAGGTGAGGGATACACGACAGCCTTCGGATGGGGCGGAGACAATATCAACATGTCCGCCAAGCATCAACGCGCGTTCATTCATAATGTTCAATCCATAATGATCGGGCTTATCTTGGTCAAGCGAGAAGCCTTTGCCGTCATCAACAACCTCAACATAGCCTTTATCATCATTTTGCCCACATTGGATACGCAGTGAGTTTGCATCAGCATGTTTAATCGCGTTGCTGCACGCCTCGCGAATGATTTGGAGGATGTGCATTTGGCGCTGCGCATCAATGGACAGAGTATCTAACGTTGAATCCACAATAATGTTCGTTGGTGTTTGCCCTTGAAGGGCTTCGATCATCTCTTCTAATGCCAGGCCAAAATCGCTATTGGTTAGAGATAAACGGAACGCATTGAGCAGTTCTCGCAACTGGTCGTAAGCGGTTTTTAACTGTTCGCTAATTTCGTCAGCAATTGCAGTGCAATCGTCAGAGTCGATGGTCTTGAGGTGGCGCTTGAGCAGAGTGGTTTGGATTTTCAAATAAGACAGCGACTGTGCAATGGAGTCATGAAGCTCACGCGCCAAGGTTGCACGTTCTTCCATTACAGCAAGGTGCATGGCTTGTTTCTGCGCATGGCTGTAGTAAATACCGCGAGAGAGAATAAACGCGAGGTTCGAGAGCAGCATCTCATCTACGATGTGCTTGTTGCCTTGCCATTCCAACGTGCCGAGTGCATCGCCATCCACACTTAATGGCAGAGAGTACCATGTCGCATTTGGATCAATGTCCGCGGCACTTGCATCGAGCTGCCACTCTGACTGGCTCGAATGCTGCACATTCAAACGTAGTGCGTTAACACCATCAGCATTTAATGTGACTGACAGGATGTTTTCAAATGTGTCTCGCGTCAGGAAACTTGACGAGAGTTGAGTAGAGCATTCATACAAGACGTTCAGTGAGCGGTTGGCTTTGGTGAGTTTCAGGGTTTTTGATTCGATTTTTGACTCTAGGTTGTAGTACAGCTCTTTAAGCTCTTTTGCCATCACAGAGAAGTTATTGGAAAGCACACCCAGTTCATTGTTTCGGAATGGCGGGAGGTCAACATCAAACACTTTGTTCTGAATATTTTGACTGGCAGAAACCAGCATGTTGAGCGGGTTAACAATGCGTTTTTGTGTGTAGTGAATCAAGAACAGCACAAATGCGAGGATAAGTCCCAAACCTAAACTGCCTATTAGGGCAAGGACTTGCAACTTGTTCTCAGAGTGGCGCTGAAGTGCAAACACGAACTGGTCGATATCATTCACAAAGCGGCCAACTTGCTCGAGATAAAATTCTCGGTCGGGCCCTTCAAGCTCAGGTCGCAAACGTGTCCAATTAATGATCAAGGCATCGTAGCGTTGACGAATTTCTTCCGGTACAGCGACGTTGTTGAGAAGTTGAAGTTCTTGAGACAGCAAGGCGTTTTGAAATGAGCCAATGTGAGAACGAAGGCGAGGGGAGTCGATCGAAATATCATAAGCGATGCGATAGCTTTGCATGCGCAAAGAACCGGACGTATTGATTGCTGCGGCATCATTCAAACTTGATGCCAAGGTGATAATCGAAAACCCCGTTATGATGACGGCCAACAAAAGTATGGCAATCAGAGAGCGTGCAACCGTGGTGGTTACAGACCGTTTCACTGAAATTTTTAGATTTGGGTCCATCATGTTGATTTGTTCACTGGCTCTTTAATGGGTTGATTACAATAACTATCATGCGCATCGAAGAGGTTAAATTCTTCTAAATTGAAAATGCGGCTTCCATAATGTGAGCGATTTCAACCTCATTAATTGATCTGGCGCAATACTACCCCCTATATACCCCTTAAGGGTTATATAACTACTTCCGCAATCCCTCTACTG
The DNA here is from genome assembly GCF_002876705.1 of Enterovibrio norvegicus. Taxonomy (GTDB): domain Bacteria; phylum Pseudomonadota; class Gammaproteobacteria; order Enterobacterales; family Vibrionaceae; genus Enterovibrio; species Enterovibrio norvegicus_B. The sequence goes on from NZ_MDAG01000057.1 coordinate 456,329, forward strand.
TTTTCTCAACATTTAAACATCTTCTTTGCAATGGCTATCAATCTAAGTGTTTATCTACTAGGTTCATAGTTTGCCAGAGGTCTGAAGGGAAACATGGTAGACAATCGACGCCGCGCTTTCATGCGAACACCTTTTAAAAGCACCGCAAAGGTAAGCATTCAGCCACTGCCTTGGTTGAAGGATGTGTCGACGTTTACTGATAACTGCACGCGCTGCGGTGAATGTATCAAAGCCTGCGAAACAAGCATCATTAAGCAAGGCGATGGCGGTTTCCCTTCCGTGGATTTCAATTCGGGCGAATGCACCTTCTGTTACGCCTGTGCAGACGCTTGCCCAGAGCCTCTCTTTCTCGAAGAACACGCCCAGCCTTGGCAACAAATCATCTCTATTGACGATGCTTGTCTGGCCAAGAAATCCGTTGAATGCCGCAGTTGTGCCGATGCCTGTGAAACACAGGCGATTCGATTTCGCTTGTCTGTAGGCTCAGTCGCTCAACCTCAATTTAACCGTGATGATTGTACGGGATGTGGCGCATGTCTTTCGCCTTGCCCTGTCGATGCCATTACGATGCAAACCAATACAAAAACAATAACGGAGCAACAGCTATGAGTGAGGAATATCACGTCAGCAGCCTTGTCGTTCACGCCGCCGCCGATCAAACGGAACAGGTGAAAGAACGTATAGAAGCACTGCCAGGCACGGAAGTACCGGCAACCAATCAAACCGGTAAGTTGGTCGTGGTGGTGGAAGGCGACAGTCGCGGCGAGTTGCTCGATATCTTTGAACAAATTAAAGCGTTGCCGGGTGTACTGGCGGCGACGCTTGTGTTTCATCAGGTCGAAAACGAAAACATAGAACCTGAAAGCAATCTGGAAGGAGTGAGGCTATGACCCTGACACGTAGAAAGTTTCTCAAAGCAAATGCGGCCGCAGCGGCAGCGGGTGCTGCGGGTATTACACTTCCCGTGTCTGTTGCGCAGGCAGCGGGAACCGACGGAGAAGTAAAATGGGATAAAGCACCGTGCCGCTTTTGTGGTACTGGCTGTGGCGTTCTTGTAGGGACACAAAATGGGCGTGTTGTGGCAACACAAGGCGACCCAGAAGCACCTGTAAACCGCGGTCTGAACTGTGTTAAAGGCTATTTCCTACCGAAAATCATGTACGGAAAAGACCGCCTTACGCAGCCAATGCTTCGTAAGAAAAACGGTGTTTACGACAAAGAAGGCGAATTCGAAGCAATCAGTTGGGACGAAGCGTTGGATTTGATGGCTGAGAAGTTCACCAAAGCCATTAAAGAAAACGGCCCAACCACGGTCGGTATGTTTGGCTCTGGCCAATGGACCGTTTGGGAAGGCTACGCTGCGTCTAAATTAATGAAAGCAGGTTTTCTAACCAACAATATCGACCCGAACGCACGTCATTGTATGGCGTCGGCGGTAGTGGGCTTTATGCGTACCTTTGGTATGGATGAACCCATGGGTTGCTATGACGACCTTGAGCAAGCGGATGCGTTCGTGCTTTGGGGATCTAACATGGCAGAGATGCACCCCATTTTGTGGTCGCGTTTGGCCGATCGTCGTCTGTCTGCAGATCACGTAAAAGTGGCGGTATTGTCTACGTACGAGCACCGTAGTTTCGAGTTGGCAGATAACGGCATGATCTTCACGCCGCAAACTGACCTTGCGATCCTGAACTACATCGCCAATTACATTATTCAAAACGACAAAGTCGATAAAGACTTTATCGCGAAACACGTTAACTTCCGTAAAGGTGCAACCGACATCGGTTATGGTTTGCGCCCTACAAACCCACTTGAGCAGAATGCAAAAAATGCAGGCAGTGGCGCATCAGATCCTATCGATTTCGATGCGTTTGCGAAGTTTGTCGCCGATTACGACGTTGAATCTGTGTCAAAACTGTCGGGTGTACCAGAAGATCAACTCGTTGCGTTGGCGGAGCTATATGCTGACCCGAAAGTGAACGTAGTCTCTTACTGGACAATGGGTTTTAACCAACACACTCGCGGTGTGTGGGCAAACAACCTTTGTTACAACATTCACCTGCTAACGGGCAAAATCTCGAAGCCAGGTTGTGGCCCGTTCTCGTTAACAGGTCAACCTTCAGCGTGTGGTACCGCGCGTGAGGTAGGCACATTTGCACACCGTCTGCCTGCAGACATGGTGGTGAATAATCCAAAACACCGCGCATTTGCAGAAGCAAAATGGAAACTGCCAGAAGGCACCATTCCGCCGAAACCGGGTTACCACGCAGTATTGCAAGATCGCATGTTGAAAGACGGTAAGCTGAATGTGTATTGGGTGATGTGTAACAACAATATGCAAGCCGGCCCTAACATCAATGAAGAGCGTTTACCGGGTTATCGCGACCCACGTAACTTCATCATTACGTCTGACCCATACCCAACCATTACAGCGATGGCGTCGGATCTGATTCTTCCTACTGCGATGTGGGTAGAAAAAGAAGGCGCTTACGGAAACGCTGAACGTCGTACACAGTTCTGGTATCAACAAGTGAAAGCGCCAGGTGAGGCGAAATCAGATCTATGGCAAATCGTTGAGCTGTCTAGACGCATCAAAGTGAAAGACGTTTGGCCTGCAGACTTGGTTGCGAAGAAACCTGAGTATGCGGATAAGACCTTGTTCGACATCTTGTATGCCAACGGACAAGTTGACCAATACGGTCTCGATGAAGTGCCTGACGATCGCTTGAACGACGATGCACGCGCAGCAGGTTTTTACATTCAAAAAGGTTTGTTCGAAGAGTATGCAGCGTTTGGTCGCGGCAAAGCGCACGACCTTGCACCGTTTGAAGCGTACCACCAAGCCCGAGGTTTGCGTTGGCCCGTGGTTGACGGTAAAGAAACCCTATGGCGTTACGCAGAAGGGCATGACCCGTATGTGAAAGCCGGTGAAGAGTTTGCGTTCTACGGTAAGCCGGACAAAAAAGCCGTCATTTTTGCATTGCCTTACGAGCCAGCAGCAGAAGCCCCTGACGAAGAATACGATTTGTGGCTTTCAACAGGCCGCGTGCTTGAGCACTGGCACACAGGCACCATGACGCGACGTGTTCCTGAGCTTTATAAAGCCTTCCCAGATGCGGTGGTGTACATGCACCCGCTGGATGCGAAGAAGCGTGGTTTACGCCGTGGTGATGCGATTAAGCTCATTTCTCGTCGAGGCGAAGTGACGTCACACGTTGAAACCCGTGGACGTAATCGCGTACCACAAGGGCTAATCTTTATGCCGTTCTTTGATGCAGGACAACTGGTTAACAAGCTCACGCTTGATGCTACCGACCCGCTTTCAAAAGAGACGGATTACAAGAAATGTGCCGTTAAAGTTGTGAAAGCCTAAGCATGAAGACGGTTTGGGTGAACGCTTGTCGCCGCCCAAACCGATAATGATGACTAAAGATTCCGAAAGGAGCCGAGAATGAAAATGAAATACACGGTTTCTCTATTGCTGGTGGCATTAATTAGCTCAGTGGCAATGGCGCAAGTGACGTCGCTACGTGGTGACCAAGAGATTGGTGAAAACAACGACGTGCCGAAAATCAAAGCCGTACCGAAAAACCAAGAACGCATGTCGTTGAACTATGTTAATCAGCCGCCAATGGTGCCGCATGCCGTTGATGGCTATCAGGTTAATCAATCAAACAATGCGTGTTTGCAATGCCATGACGTGGATGTTTACCGTAAAACTGGTGCACCACGCGTGAGCCCTACGCACTACCTAGACCGCGATAACAAAGTGCTGACAGACGTCGCACCACGTCGTTATTTCTGTCTGCAATGCCATGTTCCTCAGATCCAAGGTGAGCCTATCGTAGAGAACGATTTTGTTCCTGCGGGTAAGTTTGGTCAGTAAGGAGTAACGATGAAAATACCAGGATTTATCAAGAAAGGGTGGGCATGGTTTCGTAAACCTAGCCACCTAGCGATTGGTACCGTACTCATTATTGGTTTTGCTGCAGGTATTATTTTCTGGGGTGGATTTAACACAGGAATGGAAATGACGAACCGAGAAGAGTTCTGTATCGGTTGTCATGAAATGCAAGACAATGTGTACCAAGAGTATGTTGGCACCATTCACTACAGCAACCGAAGTGGTGTTCGCGCAACGTGTCCTGATTGTCACGTGCCGAAAGAATGGGGTCCTAAGATGATCCGTAAAATCCAAGCGAGTAAAGAACTGTATGCGAAAGCGTTTGGCATTGTTGCAACGCCGCAGAAGTTCGAAGATCACCGCTTGGAAATGGCAACACGTGAATGGAGTCGTATGAAAGCGAACAATTCACAAGAGTGTCGAAACTGCCATAACTTTGAATACATGGACTTCAGCGCGCAGAAAAATGTGGCGGCAAGTGTTCATGATCGTGCAGAAGAAGCAGGGCAGACCTGTATTGATTGCCACAAAGGTATCGCGCATAAATTGCCACGCAATCATGATGCATCAAAAGAATTCAAATTCGACTGATGTGTTCATCAATGTAAAAACGTGACGTTTTTCATTTAGAGAGTGATTTGCGAAGGTAAACAAAAAAGGCCAGCGATTAAGCTGGCCTTTTTTATGTGCGCTGCGCGAGCGCAAAAATGTCATGTTGAAGGGTGGAGGTTACTCGGCGCGTTTCCACAACAAGTGGCAGAATTTCTGCTCAGGGTCGCGACTGACAAGCATGCGCACGAGCACATCGTTCAAGGTGTCTTCAGAGGTTAGGCCAATACGCACTTCAACAAACGTCTCGCGGTTAACGTCAAAACCTACGTGCTCTTCCCAATCACTTTCGGCATCAACCGCGATGCCAGCACCTTCCTCATCAAAACGGGCTTGAAACGCAAGAAGGTCATCGTAATCGAGGTTGTCTTCTGCCATTTCATAGAAGATATCAAACGCCGTATCAAGGGTGTCATCAATTGAAAGTAGCTGGGTTTCCATAATCATTCACTCTTAGATTTCTAACAGGTCTATTAAAGCATGTTCAAGAAGGTTTCCCAAAGTGCGTTCTTGCCTCTCGTCGCGCAGAGAGTGTGCAAACAGACGGGAAGAGCACACAGTATTGCTGGTCTGAATAGGGTTTCTACTTCTAAAATAGGGTGATGTATCCAAACGTTCTGCGTCCAGTGTGATCCAGAAGACATTGAGTCCCGTCGCCAGAAAGGAGCGAAGTTTGTACAAAGCCAGCCCACGCCAAGGGTTACTGCCTGAACTCGATAGCGAACGCCCATTGCAAACGCAGTTTGTTGAGCCTGTCGCAACCGCCGTGCGTCAACTTAAAGGCACGCTAGGGGACACATTGCATAGTGCTTACCTGTCAGGCGACATTGCACATAGAACCGCGCCAGACAAAGCGACGATGAACGTAACGCTCGTGACACAACGCAGTTTAAACGTGAATGAATATTCCATGTTGAATACGGTACGTTTTCGTATAGAGCAGGGCAGTGAAGCGATTAGTCGTGTTGCGATTGATGTAGTGCCAATCAACGATGTGAGGGATCTCGGGAATATCTTTAAATGGGGCTTTTTCTTAAAGCACTGCACCCAGTGTATTCAAGGCGATAACCTCGCACAAAGCTTTGGTCACTTTGAAGTGAGCTGGGAAGTGTGCAAAGCGATGAATGATGACTTGTCAGCGCGTTTACGTGAACTTCGAAATAAAGTCGCCATTGCCACAAAATGGGGGACACAGCTTGATGCCGCAGAGGAAGCTGCTTCGCGGCTGATCAAAGCCAGTTTTGGCTTGGTGGCTTACAAAGCCAATCGCTGGGAAGAAGAGTTAGAAGCGTGTTCGCGCGTTTTTCTTGAGTTTTACCCTGATAAAACCTTGGAAATGGAACGCCTTTTCTATCTAATCCAGCGGAAACCCGTGAAAAAACGCGCCGTGGTTGCCTTGCTTGATGCGCATTGGAAGTGGGTGGTCGATGAGTACGAAAAAATCGATCGTAAAATTGGGTAGTTATGCAATACAAGAAAAACGGGTTTCAGGGTGAAACCTTGGATTTTGGGGGACATTATCCCTCTCGTTGTGAGAGTTGATATAACAACTAATTAACAATTAATGCGTGAAAAATAAACAGTATTTGCTTCCTGAGTGGTCAATAACATCGCTTTCGCTAATTTATTCAAAATAAGTGACTATTTATTATTTACAAGAGAAAAGAGTTAAATTAATCTTCGCTCAGTTAGTCACATTTAGTGAATATATATTTAGCAGCGCATTGCTCAGGAAGTCACGCCATGCAAAACACTCAGAAGATAGCAAAAGCATCATCATCGACACGGAATGTGTTGATGTTCCTTATTCCGTCCCTCCTCGGCATTTTGCTGTTCATGACGCCAGTCATGATCAATGGCGGGTTTACTATTCCTATTGCCGTTCTCGCAAAATCTTTGCTAGCGGTGTTGGGCAATTCGGCACCTGTTGTTGTCACAACCATCATTTTGGTTAGCGCCATTGGTTCTGTGTTCGCATTGGCATTCAAACCGCGCTTCATTATGAACTCAACGTTCCTGTCAGGTCTTCTTTTAGCCACGCCAGTTTGGCTGACAGTGCGCATGTTGGGGGCTGCCTTTGTGTTAATGGCGTTTTTCGGCTTTGGGCCAGAGCATGTGATTGGCGGAGCAACCGGCGGTTTTGTACTGGGCGATTTGTTACCCACCTTGCTGTCTGTATTTGTGTTCGCGGGTTTGTTCCTGCCACTGTTGACCAACTTTGGTTTGCTTGAACTGATTGGTACCTTCATGACGCGCATCATGCGTCCTTTGTTTGGATTGCCAGGGCGTTCGGCTGTTGACTGTGCGAGTTCATGGTTAGGTGATGGCAGCGTGGCGATTCTGATGTCGAGCAAGCAATACGAGCAAGGTTACTACACAGAGCGTGAAGCAGCTGTTGTTGGCACAACCTTCTCTGTGGTTTCAATCAGCTTTAGCTTGGTGGTCATTGCACAAGTTGGTTTGGAGCACATGTTCGTTCCGTTTTACCTGACGGTGTGCTTAGCAGGCTTTGTTGCTGCTATCGTTGTTCCACGTTTGCCGCCACTTTGCTGGAAGAAAAACACACTGGTTAATGGCGAAGAGAAATGCTTAGAGCATGAAGCATTACCAGAAGGCGAGACCCTGTTCAGCCATGGTGTGAAAACCGCGATTACGCGTGCATCAAAAATCCGTTCTTTAAGCGATGTGTTGAAAGAAGGCCTAGAAAACGCAGCTGACATGGTATTCGGTGTATTACCTGTTGTTATGGCTATCGGTACGTCGGCGCTGATCATTGCTGAATACACACCAATCTTTACGATTCTGGGTATGCCATTCGTACCATTGCTTGAGTTACTGCAGATACCTGAAGCGGTTGCAGCGTCTGAGACCATGCTAGTGGGTATCGCAGACATGTTTATCCCTGCGGTACTGGCTGCAAACATCGACAATGAAATGACCCGTTTTGTGGTAGCGACCTTGTCGGTCACACAGTTGATTTACATGTCAGAAGTGGGCGCATTACTGCTGGGCAGCAAAATCCCTGTGAAAGCCTGGGAATTGGTGATGATCTTCATCCTGCGTACTTTGGTAACATTACCCGTTATTGCAGGCGTGGCTCACCTGATTTTCTAATCACAGCGTGAACCCCTGAGCAGAAGAAGAAAGCGGCCATAGGCCGCTTTTTTACGTTTTACGTTCAGCGTTTCAAGGTGTAACGCGATGAAAGGCGTTTATTGGCTGTTGGTACTATCTACCACGTCATCCACTTTCGCTTCTGCCGCGTGCTTCATTTCGCTTGTTTCTGCTTTGGTATCACCCACTGCAGAATCCGCGTCATCTTTGGCCTCTTTCATTGCTTGCTCGGTTTGCACTTCGGCTTCTTTCGCCATCATGTCTACATCTGTATCCACGTCATTCACGACTGCTTTGATTTCTTCAACGCGTTCTTGGGCGGTCAATTCGGCTACGTTTGCTGCGTCATCTGCGAGAGTAGAAAAAGGCAATATTGAAAACACAGTAGCAAGAATAGCGAGATTGCGAATTGTCATGGATTAGCTCCTTAGTTAAATATCCCCAAACACCTGAATATGCGGGATTCAGAAAGCTGATTCAGGTGGTTTGGGTTCGTCCGCGTGACGATTAAGCATCACGATAAAGATACTCATCGGGTCACGTGTGTTGGTGTATTAATTGCAATACATTTAGTTTGAATAAATAGGCATAAACGGCAGGGCGTTCTTTTTGATGCGTATGAGTAACTGTGACGGCAGCCTAGCTACAAATATTTTATTTGCTGCGACAATACGTTATTCACTATCAGGTGTTTTTGTCGTTGAAGGGTGAAGGAGAGTGACAACAGTATTGTTTCTGTTTGTCTAAAGAAAAATAAAAGGACTAACCGATGAAAATTATCCTGCTTCACGGCTTATACATGCATGGCATTGCCATGATCCCACTGTGCAATCGCTTAAAAGAGGCGGGGCACGAAGTGCTCAACTTGTCTTACAACACAATTTCGCCTGATACCCCATCGTTGTTTGGCGAAATGGACGACTTTATTGATGGCGATGAAGCTGCCATTGTTGCGCATTCTATGGGCGGCGTAATAACCCGCGCCTACATGGAGGCAGACAGTGACATGAGCCACTGTGTTAAAACAGTGATTACGCTGGGTACGCCACACCAGGGCTCTAAAATTGCGGAATACTTTAAAGAGATTGGCATCGGAGATTGGATGTTCCAGTCCGCGAGTGAATACCTCATGCCAAAAGATACACCTTCGTGGCCTAAAGGTGCTGCGTTATACAGCATTGCGGGTGACATGCCCATTGGCCCAGCAAGAGTCTTGCTCGACGCAAAGCAGGGTGAGGCTTCTGATGGAACCGTATTACTGAAGGAAACAGAGATTAAGGGCATGACAAGCCATGAAACTTTTCCTCTGACGCACACAGCGCTGATTTATGCCAAGCGCGTGAGCAATCGGATACTCGATATCTTGGCGTAATACGCCCCCTGATACCGGCTTCGTGTTGCGGCCACTGGCGATGCCATTGTGCTACAAGAAAAGGGCGATGAATGAGAATTCATCGCCCTTTCGTTTTTTGTTTACTGATGTTTGTAGATGTATATACGTTTTGATAGATGTTCACTGGTGCGAATTCAGTACTTCAGTAAGCTTTCGGAAGATGTAGATTCCGCCCATTTATCAACAAATACGCCTTCAGGATCGTATTCACTCGCAAGCACATTCACATCAAATTGAGGGTGTTCTTCTGGGTCAGCATCAACGCCAGCCACTGTCTGCCAATTGCCGTAGTTTGACGACACATCAAAGTCGATAAGTTGCTGCTCAAAGTACGCAGCGCCAAATCGCCAATCAATACCCAATTCGTTGACGAGACAGCTCGCCGCAATGTGACGACCACGGCGAGACATCCAACCGGTTTGATTGAGTTGTCGCATGCAGGCATTCACAATGGGGAACTCTGTTGTGCCTTGTTCCCATGCTTTGAACTTTTCGCTATGAAAACGTGTAAGTGGTCGTTTTTGTTTGAGGCCATCAAAGGCGAACATTCTTGCCCCTTGAACATGCATCATCCATTGGTAGTACTCGCGCCATAACAGTTCTGCAAAAATGGTGCGGGTGGACTCACCGCGCCCATGGCGATACTCATAGTTATCTAGCTCTGCTGCTACCATGCGTGCTGACAATGAACCATTCGCTAACCACGCAGATAGGCGTGAAGAGAATCGCCAGCCATCCAAATCGTTTCTTGTGTCCTTGTAGTGTTTTAGCCCCTGTGTTTTCCAGAAAAACTGGTTTAATTGGAGGGAGCCGGAATCTTCCCCGCCATGGTAAGGCGTTAGGTCGTAGACAAACTCTTGTCCACCCCAAAAATCTCGTCGTTCGTCCAACACGCTTGGTAAGGACTCAGGTGCGCTAATCGGAATGCAGGGCAAAAGGTTTTGATGATCAACGTGACGTCGAAATTGAGTGAAGGTTTTCGGAAAGCTGTCTTTTGTAAAATTAATTTGATTACGTAAGTAGAGCGTAAAGCTTTCGCTGACGCTCACTTCGCTTGGCAGCACGCGTTTTAGGTACGCGACTTGTTGTTGTTCGTTAACGCCGGGATGATCCGTGACGGAGACAAGGTCAATGCCATGGCGTTGGCAAATATCTGGAATGATCTCGAGTGGGTTGCCGACTTTTACGACCAGACGTTGTTTTCGTTTTTTTAGTTCGCATTCGAGTGAACGCAACGACTGATAGAGGAATTCTTCGCGGAAACGTCCCATATGTTTTGATTGAAAGTGGGTTGGACGAAACCACTCTGGATCGATGACAAAAAGCATGATGGCTTTCTCGCAACGCCGTGTCAGCGTCACTAAAGCAGGGTTGTCACCCAGCCTCAAATCGTTCCTAAACCAAATTAGCCCTTTCATGTCGCCTCTCCTTCAATATTGGTGAATTGGTGAGCGTCGCACGTGGTATTTTGGCCGTTTACTCTCCTTCCTTGGTGACATATAACGTGGCGATTCAAATGAATACGACGAAATATGTTTAACTTTAAAGAGGATATTCTTGTTTACTGGAAGTTTAGCGTAATCGAGACAAAAGCAAGGCTATGACAAAACGAAGTGTGTGCCGGATCAAGCACTAAATCCCTGCCTTGTGAAAGAGTACTATCAGTCTGCAGCCTTAGTGAAGTATGAGTTTTTGGCGTTTCTCTGGGCTTAAGCCCTTTGTTTACTACGTTTGTCCGTTTGATCTGAATAATTATTAGTTAACGCTACTAGACACTTGATGGATATGTCAGCCTTTTTTACGGTTTTAGATGGAATATGATTCATCGATGATTATTTGCGAGCGTTGTTTCTCTATATTTGGCTAAACGAGAAAAAGAGAGAGAACACTGTGACTGACAAACATCTTTCTGAGTCAGTGCGAAATGCACTGATCGGTATATCTGGCATTCGTGAAGAAATCGATAACCAGCGTGTGTACTTTTATCAACATGAGCGCTTGTTCAGCATTATCGACGAAGACGGCCTTCAGTTCGTTGTTGGAGAAGAGTGCTTAAAAGAGGCGCTGAGGCGACCAGGGGCGAAACTAGAGCAACCTGGTGGGAAACGCTGTAAAGGTGTCATCCGTGTCGCACCAGATCAATGCACGGAAACAGAGCTCGATTTTTGGCTGTTGTTGGCACTGCCAACCAACCAAGGAACCATTGACCCGATTATATTCCACTAATCTGTCTGGCGAATCGCCCGTTCTTAAAGGCCGTGGTATCAAATGGTTTACTTGGCGCTTTTAAAGTAGGCCACGCTTGATGATGATGATGATGATGATGATGATGATGATTATCGTAGGGTAAGGTCGCCTGAGTGTGTTTCGCCTTCGTGTTGGCAGGTATTGCGAGCTAGCGTGATAGATAAATGCAGTCAAAAGTTGGTTTTTCTCGTTTTGTTTTAGCTGGCTTCTAACATCCAGATAAAAAAAGGGACTGATTTATTCAGTCCCTTTTTCGTTGTTCATTTTTTATCATGTCTATTGGCTATTTTGATGTGTAGATAGTCCAATCCATCACGACACTTTCTTCTGTTGCTTTCACACCAGCCGTGACGCGGCGGCTCAAAATTTCAGTACGGGCTTGTGAATCTGCAATCACTGGTTCACTTTCTCCGTATCCCACAATCTTAATTCGATTAGCTTGAACACCTTGTCGCGTTAGCGCACTTTTCACAGACGCTGCACGTGCCTGTGAGAGCGCGATGTTGTGTGTGTCAGAACCTGTTGGGCTTGCGTAGCCTTTTAGTTCAACACGGGTCGCTGGGAAGGTCTTCATGAACGTCGACAGTTGACGCACTTCACCGTTAAAGCTTGGGGGAATGACAGATGAATTGTTTGCGAACAGGATGTGCAATTCATTCCTTGCATTGAGTGCGACGATCTCCGCACAGCCATCATTGTTCACTTCAGCGCCTGATGCCGTTGTGGTGCAAAGGTCACGCGCATTGATCACGCCATCTTTATCATCGTCTAGCAAGCTTGCTGTTTGATCGGCCACCGGTGGATTTGAAACGGAAGTAGAACATCCGGCTAGGCCGAATGTTCCCAGTAGTACAAATGTTGAAAGTGTCAGTGTGAACTTGGTTGTTGCCAACCTTACTGCGTTCTTCATTGACCGTCTCCTTGATCGTCATAGACCGAGGTTTGCCATTCTTCTGGTGTATCGACACGAAGTTCAGAGAGTAGTAACCCTGTCGCGTTTAATACTCGGTAGCGAGCGAGAATGCCTTCGAAGTGCGCATCGAGGTAAGAGCGGCGCGCGTCGAACAGTTCATTTTCAGTGTTGAGTAGGTCAAGCAGAGTGCGTCGACCAATCAGGTATTGTTTCTCGTAAGCCGTAAGTGTTTTCGCCGACGCATCAACATGCTGTTGCAAGAAGGTCGTTTGCTTCTCAGACAGTTCTTTCGCTGTCCATGCAAGACGAGTGCTTTCATTCAACATGCGGTGTGCATTGTTACGAATGTTCTTGGCCTTGTTGATTTGGTAGGCAGCGCTGCGTGCTTCTGCAGCGTCAGTACCGCCACTGAACAGGTTATAGCGCATACGAAGCATGGCTTGGAACTCATCAGTGTCACCTGGCGAGCCATCGAGCTCTTCGCCCCATTCTTGTGACGCTTCAATGGTGAAGGTCGGGTAGAAATCGCCTTTCGCTTGTTCGTATTGGTAACGAGCGGCTTCAACGTCGTTACTTGCCACATGCACAACAGGGTTGTTTTCTTTTGCAGCAGCGAGGGCATCAACCAGAGATTGTGGAATGAAGAGGGCATCGACTTCTGGTTTTACCAACGCAGCAGGACTTTGTCCGACTACACGTTCAAACTCGGTGGTTTCATCATCGAGGTTACTGCGTGCCGCTAGGAGGTTAGTGTGGGCCTGAGCCAAACGTCCTTCAACTTGGGAAAGGTCAGCCGTTGAGCTGATACCTGAATCAGTTCGGCGCTTGATGTCTTTGTGGATACGTTCGTGGGTTTCGAGGTTTTTCAATGATAAATCTAGAATCTCTTCAGATTTTAATACATTCAGGTAAACCTCGGCCACACTCAGCGCTGTGTCTTGCGCTTCGGAAAGAAGTTGAAAGCGCTGTGCTTCAGCTTCTGACTTTGTACGTTTGATGTCGTTATAAGTAATGGCACCATCCCAAATGAGCTGACGCAAACTGATGCGAACATCTCGAGGTTTGTAGTGACCTTGATTGTTGTCATTGTCATAGTCGGAATAACCGATGCCAGCCTCTAAATCGACAGAAGGTAAATACCCGCCTTGTGACGCGTCAATTTGCTCTTCCTGACTCTTGAATTGGTTGTACGCTTCTCGAATGACTGGATTTTGAGACAGTGTCTCTGCAACAGCTTGCTCAAGTGACTGGGCAGCCGCTGACGGAATGTACACAGAAACAGTTGCTGCGAGCACCATCATGCTCATTTTTGTTGGTATGCTTTCGGTGAGTAAAGTCATTATTTTAACTTGTTGGTTTATTTGGTTAATTTTTGATTTAAAGCAAGCTGCATCAGTGTTCGTCTGCGAGAATCGCTGTCTCTTTCGGGTATAGAACGGTTTCATGAATGCTCCCTCAAAGCGTCTTGATACTACGTTAAACGATAAATCTGTTCGTTTTTCACTCGGATGAACGCAGGAAATATTGTCTAGAAGACCTACCAAAAAGTGTCTTTTTTCACGTTTTCAACAGGGCGTTCATCCCTATAAACCGCGAGAAATCACGTATTTGCTCGCGCCCATGTAAAAATAGGGCAAGTTAAACCCCTATTGACACCCCTAAAGTGGTTTATATCGCTCCGCTATCGTAAATGAGACAGGTCGAGACAAGTTAAAAGCGACCAAACTGACTCATGAGGGGTATATATGCGTTTTGTTTCGCTTACCTGACTGCGAGTTTTCAGTGGTGTTGCCTTTTTCGTATTCACTCCTTTTTCTATCCATTTCTAACAAAATCAATTTGTCTTGAGGCTGCTATCACGCTTTAGATTTTTGGTTAAGAAAAGCGAGGATTGGAGAGCATGGACGAGAAAGTATTTAGCAATGCCGAGAGAGAAAGTGAACAAGCTAACGAGCAAACTCGAGCACCATCAGTTGCGCCAACTTTCGATGCACAACTCACCGTCATTGGTGGTCAACTTTATGTGATAAGAGACGGTGTCGCTGAGCCCGTTCCTTTCGCAAATGGTGTATTAATTGGCGACACGATTGTCGCGAGGCCTAACGCCGAATACGTCGTGATGAAAAATGGCGTTCCCGTCCTCGTCAATGAGCCCTGTGCGACCTGTATTCGTATCAATGAAGGTGAAATAGAAGCGATTGCACTGGCGGAAAATTTCGATTTTCGAGAGTCTTCTCAAGCAATTACCTTGTTGAATGACGACATTAGTGCGTTGCAACAGGCTATTTTAGAAGGCGCAGACCCGACAGAAGAGTTTGAGGCACCTGCGGCTGGTGGTGTGCTGAGTTCATCAATCAGTGGTTTTGCCATCATCGAATACAACTTCACAAGTGTATTAGCCCAGGCGGGTTTTTCGACGAGTTATTCACCGCAAGCTTCCACGATTGTTGACGATGATGATGTTGCCGTCATCTCTGCCGCTGGCGGGGAAACGTTTGGGCTGTCTATTCGGGAAGGTGATCTTGTAACGCTGGATGCAAGTGATGGATACCCAGTCACCGTAGACGCCAAACTGCTCGTTGCTTCTGGCTCCTTGCCCATCGACCCAAATAGCTTTGTATTCGACACCCTGGGGCTGTCAACACTGCTTTCTGAACTCGCGTCTGAAACGAATAGTGACGGCAATGCGGTGACGTATGCCATTAGCGATGACGGTAAAACCCTGAGGGGAAGCGTTAACGGTGAAGCCGTGCTTACCCTTTCGTTATCTGGTGAGGCATCAGGAAGAGATGCCTCACTCAACGCCTCCATCACCTTGTACCAACCGCTCGATCATATTGCCGATGATGGTGCAGGGTTAGTGCGCGTGGTGGGGGATGAAATTCTCTTTTCCGTCCTGATCCAAGCATTTGATGCGAGTGGAAATGCTTTGCGCGAGGCGGTCGAGATGAATGTGGCCATCATTGATGGTAGCAATCCTTCTGCAAGCCCAAGCAGCCACACGCACAATGAAAATGAGTTGGACTATATATCGGAACCTATCCCGTTAAATATAGATATCAACAGTGATGCGCTCGCAAATGTACGATTTAGCGCGACGCCAGCGCTTATCAGTGTCCTTGAGTCCATAACCAGTGATGGAGAGCCAACCCAATACACCATCACTGACACTGCAATCACTGTTACTTTGGCGTCGGATCCTTCGGTCACGGTATTTTCATTGATGCTTGCCCCCCAAGCAGATGGTTCCTACGCCTATGTCGTGACCCAAAATGCAGCAATGGATAATACCGACGATAAAGACAGTATTGTTGTGCCTGTCACTGTCGATGTCACTGACAAAGACGGTGACACCGTTCAAGCTGCATTCAATGTGTCTTTGGAAGATGGAGATAATGCTTCGGGCGCTGCCGCTGTTATCTCTGGTGACTATGGCATTAAAGAAACCACGCCAGGCACTCCAGAAGCCCCCGCTATTGGCGAGATTACGCTTGATGCTGGAGCTGACAGGCTATTGCCAGATACGATCTTCATTTCTAACCTGAATGAAGAAAGTGGTGTGCCAGGGTTATTGAATGAGCTAAATACGCTTTCTTCAGATGGTGAAGGGCTGACATTTGCTATTGCGTCAGGATCACCGTCAGGCACGATTGTACTGAACGGTATTAAGCCTGATGGCACGGTTGTAGCAACGCTGACGTTAATCTCTTCGCAAGCCGCTGACGGGAAGGGGCTAACAATATCTTCAAATTGGGTGCTTTCCGAACCGTTAGACCATGAAAATGGCGCGACCTACAGCGCGAATCGCTGGGTGAAATTCATTCAGTCCATCGATGGGCAAGGGAAGGCGGTTGAAACGTTTGTCATAGACGTTCAACTGCAAACGCGAGATTCCGACGGTGACTTGCTCGATGCGCCTATTAACGTCAGTTACAGTGTGATTGATGGGTTAACGCCAACCATTCAAGCGGCTGACTCTGACGTCACTGATCCAGCATTTAACGCGCAGCCTTCAGAAATAACGACATCCCTCGGCGTTGTGGCGGGGAGTGACCGCATTGAATCGATTGTATGGAACGTGTCGCCATCGCTGATAACGCAATTGGAATCGCTGACCAGTAATGGGAATGCGTTGTCATTGATCCCGGCGGATGCTGACATTAATGGCTCTTCTGAGCCCATCACTTTGGGATATACCGCTGCTGATGGCTCGGTCATCACAGTGCTTAGTGTGGCCTTGTTGCCTGACACGGGACAATACAAAGTGGTGCTGTCGGAAGCACTCGACCAATCTGATACTGTCACTTTACCGCTTGGTGTTCGCGTGACGGATGTCGATGGTGATTTCAATACCAGTGATTTCGAATTGGTGGTGCGAGATGGAGCACCACCGAGTTTACACCCAGTTGATGCCGATATGTTCGATCCTGAAACTGGCTCAACAGGTCAAACTGAAAGTGTCAGCTTAGGTTTAACCGAGGGTTCAGACGCGGTCGAAAGTATCATCTTCACTGTGCCTGCGGGATTAGAGGCAGCGCTGGATGCGCTAACCAGTAATGGATATCAAACACGCGTTGAACCCCAACCTCTTTCGAGTGTGACTGACGAAATCCGTGTGCTTGTTGATGATGTATCAGCGCCAAACAACGGCGCTACAGTGCTCACTATTTCGCTCGACGTGGATGCAAACAACGATGCCTCTGGCAGCTATACAGTCTCTCAACCTTTGTCTATTGACCAGCCTTCCGACACCATTGAATTGCCTCTGGGCGTGCAGGTAAAGGACACCGACGGTGACACTGCTAATGGGCAGTTCACTATCACATTGAACGATGTCGAGCCTTTGGTGACACCGTCGATAAATGTGGTGGTGTCAGTCGATGAACCAGACCTTACGCCTCAAGGCACAGAAACGGGTTATCCCGATTCGTCGTCTACCAGTTTTAATATCGGCTCGATTCACGACAGGTTGCTGCCAGACAGTATCGGTATTGCAGCCGAATCTGTGTCAACGATAGTTGCTGCGCTCGATGCGAACCTTACCAGTGGCGGTCAAGCGATGAGCTTTTCGTACGACGAAGCCAGTGCAACACTGACGGGCTCGGTGAATGGCAACGAAGCGATCGTAATTACGTTCAGTGCGCATCAAACTGTAGGGGGGCCAGGACTCGGTGCAACGGCGTCTGTCAAAATTTCCATGCCCATTGACCATGTCGAAGATGCAAGTCTCACTGGGTTAGTGGAGATAGATGGCAATCAGATTCGAATCAAAATCCCCGTTCAGGTAAAAGACACCGATGGTGATTTGTTGGCGACGCCTGTTGATGTGCGAGTCAACATTGTTGATGGCGAGCCACCTGCTATTACAAGTGCACCTGCATTGACAGTGGAAGAGAGCGATATCAATGCAAATGGCAGTGGCTCGAATGCAAACCGTTCAGGTACAACTCCCGGAGGCTCGGGGACTGATGGCGATACTGCGCGGGGGAAATTACTGGTTGATAGTGGAAGTGACGCCGTCACTGATTATGCGTTGGACGTTGGCTTGTTTGCGTCGAACAATGGGGTTACTTCCAATGGGGTCGTGGTAACACTGTCAGAGCCTATCCAATCAGGTGAGTCGAAAGTGTATACCGGATATGCAGGCACACGCCCTGTGTTTACGGTGACCTTGAGTAACCAAGGGGTATACACCTTTACGTTGACGGGTGCGCTCGATCATTCGGTTCAAGGCAAAGATACCGTGTCTGTCCAACTTCCCATTCGTATTACCGATGCTGATGGTGATGTGAGCGATGTGAAAAATATCGTCGTCAACGTCGTGGATGATGTGCCGTTTTCACTCGAAACGGATGGCGTAGGTGTCGGTGGGGGGAGCTTAATTACTGAGGAAGGTGAATCATCAGCGCGCGTCACTCTTTTACCCAGCCGCAATCGTGGGGCTGATGATGCCGTGATTAAGTCTGTCACTATCAATGGTGAGCAACATGAGTTGGTTCAGGGGCTGAATAACCGATTTACCGTGACCGAAGGCGTGGGTGGCCAAGCGTTAGGCACCTTGGTCATTCAAAGCAGCGGTAACGTTCAGTTCATTGCGAACCCTGATATTGACCACTTAGGGACAACGGAAAACCGTATCGAAGAAAGTTTTAGCTACGAGATTTTTGATGGTGATGGCGATATCGTCGTGGGCACCACGGAAATCATTGTTGTAGATAACGAGCCACAGTTGATTGTGGTGAATTCAAGTGGCATTGAAGATCAAGGTCGAGATCTCGACCCGAACGATGAAAACGTTCTGAATCCAGAAAATGGTATTGAGGTAAACATCACGGTTGATGTTGGAGACAGCGACCAAAGCGAACATGTTGATCATGTGCTCATTACCTTACCAAATAACGCTCACGGCACGTTCTACGCAAACGGTACAGCGCTGCCTATCTCTGTTGATCAAGTGAGTAGTGGTCAAGTCAGGCTAGACGGCGCGCTGTTTTCTCCTGATGCGCAAAATGAATTGTGGACGCTGCAAAACGTCACCTTCGTGCCTGACCAAGATTATTCCGCCGCGAATGGTATCCCTTCGTTTACCGTGACGGGATTTGTCACGGACAACCAAGGCAGCCAACGACAGCTGACCGACCAAACCTTCACGATCACAGTTGAAGGCATCGCAGACACACCACAATGGAACGACACAGACTCCGTACTGTTTTACAGCATTGAAGAAGACAGTGACGGTGCAACGTTGAATTTGGTTGCTGACCTGCAAGATGCGGACAACTCAGAAAGCCTGAATTATGTTGTCACCCTGCAAAGCGGTGAGGGATCTTTGTTGCTCAATGGGCAAACGTTGTCGCCTGTGAATGGTAAATATGAAATTTCAGCTGCCGATATCAATAACATCGTGGTGAAACCGAACGCGCATTTTTCGGGCGACATTGCGTTGTCCGTTGTTGCGCAGAGCAAAGAATCTTCGCCATTTGTGTCGGGTCAACAAACGGCAGACTCGGAAGCCAGGACCGTCACAGTGGCTGTCGATCCAGTGGCAGATACCACCACGTTAAAGGTCAGTCGCGCAAATGGCTTGGAAGATACTGCCATTGACCTTTCTCCTCATATTAGTTTGACGGATTCGGCTGATGTTGACGGTTCAGAATCCTTGTATGTGTGGATTTCAGACATTCCAGAAGGGGCAACCCTGTTACTGGCGGATGGCTCCGAAGTAACAGATACCAACGGTGTTTACGAAATCGCTTATACGGAAGTGCCTGGTTTAACCTTCTTGCCGCCACCTGAAGCAAATGGCAATTTTTCCATCAATGTTCGTGGTGTGGTGAAAGACACTGCAGTCATCACCAATGCTGCAGGTGTGGCATCGAGTGTGACGACAGTGAGTGAAACTGCATCGAAACTGCTCAACATTGTGGTTAAAGGTGTCGCTGATGAGCCTGAAATAACGGCTGACACGGGCAACGTATGGACGCCCATCATTGAAGGCGGTATAGAAACCGGCATTGAAACCACCATTAAGGAAGATGGCTCGGTGTCCTTGTCTTTCCAAATTAAATCGGGTGAAGAGGCTAAAGCGCTAGCGGGCGATAACTCTGAAACCCTAACCACGCTGGTGACAAATATTCCGCCCGGCGTAAAGCTTTACGATAACAACGAGCAGGAAATTAACCTCGTTTATGCTGGTGTGGATGCGCAAGGCGAGCCTCAGTATCAAGCCAAGGTTGATGGTTTAGAAGATGTTGAGTTGGTTCCTCCACTAGGAAGCACAGAAGACATTACCTTGGATGTGATCATTGTGGTCACCGAAGACGATGGTGACACGCTGACGGTGCGCAAAGAAGTGACTGTGCACATTGAACCAAGCATTGATGCATCAG
The DNA here is from genome assembly GCF_002876705.1 of Enterovibrio norvegicus. Lineage (GTDB taxonomy): Bacteria > Pseudomonadota > Gammaproteobacteria > Enterobacterales > Vibrionaceae > Enterovibrio > Enterovibrio norvegicus_B. Next base: position 476,398 of record NZ_MDAG01000057.1, read on the forward strand.
ATTACACCTTGGGGTCACAAGGCAATGAAGATGCGAACATTCCCATCAATTGGCGACCTTCGACTGACCAAGGGTTTACAGATAACAACGAATCCATTACTGCAATCACCTTCAATATGTCGACGACCGCCATTGCTGCGGGGTACACCCTAACGATTCAGGGCGAATCTGCGCCGTTGTCTTTCGTTAATGGCAAGGTCGTTCTGACGAGTGCACAAGTTGCGGCGCTGAACAGTGGCAGTGACGTACTGATGCAAGCGCCAGAAAATTCGGATGTTGATCGCGATCTAGGCCTCAGCGTAGAACTGACTGTGCAACAAACAGATGTCGATTCTTCCGTGATTGATTCTAAAGTCATCACGGGTGATCTTGATGTGGTTATCCGCGCGGTGGTTGAAGATGGCAGCATTGCATTGCTCAATGGCAGCGATACCGCGGTAACGGCAGTCAGTGATAACGGGACGGGGATGATTTCACTGTCTGCATCTGACCAGCGTTTGGCATTTGTGACTGATGAAGGCATCAATACCGACGGCTCGAGCGATGAAGTGATCGACTCTGTTGTTATTTCGTTTGTAAAAGACGCGGCAGGGTCTGAGTTTGACCCACCTGATCAAGTCTTCTTTGATAATTTCTTCATTGAGGGTGGCATTAACAATGGTGACGGCAGTTGGACAGTGCCAAAAAGTGGATTAGCACAATTGGAAATATCCACGTCAACGCCTCTTAGTGAGCCCGTTTTCATCAAGGTGGTTGCAGAAGTGCAAGACCAAGGTGACAACAGCGAAGGCAATGCGAGCGCCATTGATGAGCAAGCGCCCGTTGTTTTGACGCTTAACTTCACTGGATCTACGGATAATACCCAAGATGCCGGAACCGTTACTTTGGTTGATGTGCAAAACATCACGGGGATTGAAGACCGTGACGTTGACCTAGGCACACAGCTGAATGGGCGCATTTCTATCGACAGTTCGGACGCAGCTGCTGATGAGCTCAGTGTGATCATCAAAGCAGATGACTTGCCTGCAAACGTTGCTGTGACAGGCATGGAGTTCAATTACGAAACGAGTGAGTACGTGGCGAAAGTCACGGTTGGTAGTGGCGGCGAGTATGATCTTTCAAGCATAGGTTTACGTCTGCCGACCCATTTCGCGGGTGATTTTGTTGTCCCAGTTAAGTGGGTAACAACAGATACAGTGAGCGGTCATACCAAAGAAACAGACGACAGTTTTACCGTGGTCATTGCGCCAGAGGTTGATGGTGTCACTGTCAGCGTTAACGTGCTTGAAACGGATGGATTGGGTGCAGACAAACAACCCGTCTCCGATCCTGCTGATTCAGTGCCGATATCAGGACAAGCGTTAGAAGATGGCATTGTAAAACTTTCGTTCACAACGGCATTGGACGACCCGGATACCGACATTCAACAAGGCGTAGAAAGCGTTACACAAATAGTACTGAGCGTTGACAGCGCGATGGGGCAATTTGTGGATGAAAATGGATTAAATGGTGCGCAAAGCATCACAGTGACGGAAGCTGAACTTTCTTCGATCTATTTCAAGCCTACTGAAAATTACAGTGGTCCTGTCAATGTGACCGTTAAAACGACGGTAACAGATGTTGCTCAAAATGATGATTCAGGCTTACCAAACGCCAGTTCAACGCAGGAAGTGACGAATCAAGTCTCGTTCAATGTGGTTGCTATGCACGACCCCGTCGACTTTTTTGGAAACACGTCTCCGATCCAAGGTAACGAAGATGAAACAGGCGGTATTCGGTTAACCGGATTAGCAGCAAAACTCACCGATCTGGATGGGTCAGAACACATAGTATCGGTCAAACTCACCGGTTTACCCGATGACTTCCAAGTCTCAACACTTGGCAGTCACTTAGTCCAAAACAGTGGGGGCGGAGAGTGGACGATCAGTGTGCCCGCGAACAGCGCGACCATTGATTTCGACGATATCGTGGTGATCCCACCGAACAACTTTAGTGGCACCTTCAATGTCGGACTGGTGGTTTACACCGACGAAACGACCTTGTCCTCTCCAAAAGCCCATTCCACGTCTGTTGATATTCAGGTAAACCCCATTGCTGATGGCGTTGATACCGACATCACGACCTCCGTGACTGGGGCGGAAGATGAAACCATTACATTGCCGTTAGATATCCAGGTTATCGATAAGGGGCCAAGTTACAGCGGCGGAAGCAGCGCCATCTCAGAAAACCCTGCGGAGACGATAAAAATTGTTGTCATCAATGTGCCAGACTCGGCCACGTTGAGTTTGCCAAGTGATGTTGCGTCTGGCAGCAGTGCAATCAAACAGCCTGATGGAAGTTGGGTCATCATTGCCAATCAAACCACTTTATCCTCATTGCTTTTCATGCCGGGTGATGCCAACGAACTCAATTGGGATGGGCAGTTGTCTGTGTCTATTCGCTCTGTCGATAACGGTGTTGAAGCGGAAAGCACACTTTGGGTGAACCAAACGATAAATGTGACGGTGTCACCTGTTAATGACGCCCCTGAGCTAACTGTGCCAGCGACAGCGCTAACGGTCGATGAAGACACGCCTCTCTTGATTGAATCGATTCGCGTTAAAGACATCGATGCCAATGAAAGCAGCGGTCATTCGATAACCGTTGAAATTGCCGCAGTGGACGGTGTGTTGTCCATTCCAACCTCTGCCGATACCACAGGCATAACGATCACCGGCGCAGGTACGGCAACCCTCAAGCTGGAAGGCACGTTGGATGCTATTAATGCATTGTTGGGAGAATCTGGCGGCGGTGGGATTTTGTATACCGGCGCTTCGAACTTCGCGGGTGAAGAAACATTAACCGTGTCTGTTAACGATAATGGCAACACGGGGACGGGAGGGGAGCTTACAGACTCTGGCACTATCACCGTGAACGTCACGCCAAAACCAGATGTGCCGACGCTTGTATTGAACAATGCGCAGTCTGCGTCTGTTGGCGGCGCAACTGCGGCGATCATTCCGCTTCTTGGTTTAGTCGCTGCACTGACCGATGCAGCTGAAACATTGAGTGTTGAGATTCGCGGCATTCCCAATGACATGACGTTCGTAAATGCACAAGGCGTTGCAGTGGGCACGGGGCCTGTTGGTGGTGTTTTGACGCTCACGCCAACAGAACTTTCGCAGCTTCATGTCATGGGTAACACCCCGCAATCGACGACAGTGCAGGTTGTCGCGATTTCATCGACAGACCAAGAAAGCGCGGCGTCCTCCGCGATTGATCTCAATATCTCTGTCATTGACCCAAGCCAAGGCGCAATTGCTGCACAAGATGCATCAGCTGAAAACATTGTTGTCTCTGGCGCTGAAGCGGCAACGTTAGAGGGTGGCGCGAACATTGACACCTTAATCGGTGGTTTGGGCGAAGACATTCTGACTGGGGGGCAAGGAGACGACACACTATGGGGCGGTTTACTAAACGGTAACGGTGACAACGCGAAAGATCGTTTCGTATGGACGGCGTCTGATCTGGGGTCAAGCACGGTGCCATCGACGGACACTGTCATGGATTTTGAGCCTAACTTCGATGTCATTGATTTGAGCGCTGCAATGGATGTCGCGCAGCTGTTAAGTTTCGATGTGCTCACGCAATCATTGTCATTGTCCGAATCAAATGGTGAAGCATTGTTGAGTATCAGTAATGGTGGAAGTGAGGTTCAACATATCGCGTTTTCTGGCGTGAGCCTTGATGCGTTAGTAGGAAGTGCATCGTCTGGACTCTCTCAATCGGAGTTGCTAGAAGCGATGGTGAACAAGGGTAACCTTTACCTTGGCGATACCATTGGGAGCGCGGCCGACGACAACCTATCAGCGCAAGCGGGAGGACAGAGTCTGTTTGGGCTAGACGGAAATGACACACTGCAAGCGGGTACGGGTAACGACATCCTCACTGGTGGGGCTGGTAATGACGTATTCACTTGGCTTGAATCATCGTTGAGCACTCCCACCAATAGTGACATCGTCACAGATTTTGAGTTGGGTGAAGACGTGCTTTATATCAGTGGCTTACTGCCAGATTTGGGTGCCAACCCTGACGTGAATGATCTACTTCCTTACATTGACGAAGCCACTGTTGATGCACAAGGCACTATCACGTTAGGGATTATCTCGGGCAGCCAGCAGCAAGACATTGAATTGCAACAGATGGACATTACGAGTTCGGGTTTACATCTCTCTGCTGGCGCGGAAACCAGTGCGATCATTAACGCGTTGATTGAGCAACAAGCCCTCAAAATGGATTAAGTAATCCGAGATGATTTGAGAGGGAGCACGATAAATTTTGATTAATGAGGCATTTGTTTATAGATCGTGACTATGCTGTAAAAGTACATTTTTTCATTTCCGCGTCATAAACCCATCGAGATTTGGCATGAGTACAGAACTAAAAAGTTCAATCTTGACAGAAAGTGGAACCAACGAGCTCGAGATTATCGAGTTTAGCTTGTTAAAGAAACAGCCAGACGGTTCCAAGAAGATTTGTTATTACGGCATTAACGTAGCAAAAGTTAGAGAAGTCATACGCGTTCCTGACACAACAGATTACCCGAATGCACAACCGAATGTGTTGGGGGTGTTTTCGTTACGCGGAAAACTTATTCCTCTGGTCGACCTTGCCAGTTGGTTGGGTGTGCCGACTGAAAATGACCTTGAAAACAAAGTCGTTATCGTGACTGATTTCAATCGCATGGCGAATGGCTTTTTGGTCGACAGCGTGAGCCGCATACATCGCATTTCTTGGGAGGAAGTCGAGTCTCCTTCCCAGTTTCTTGAGGCATCTGATCAGGATTGCGTTGTGGCTGTTGTTCGACAGAACACCAATCTCATCATGATCCTCGACTTCGAGAAAGTCATTGCTGACATCAATCCAGAACTCAGTATGGAAAAATACGATGTCACCAAAGATAAACGCGTGGTTATTGATGATGCAATGATGGCCAAGCGTGAAGCGAAAACCATTATGGTGGTTGATGACTCCGCCTTTATCAGGCGCTTGATCGAAAATACACTGCGGTCAGCGGGGTATAACGTGATTTCGGCGAAAGACGGCGGTCAAGCACTGGATTCGCTAACAGAGTTTGTGCGTTTGTGTAACGAGGAAAACCTCCCCATTTCAGAGTTCGTTGATGGCATTGTAACCGACGTGGAAATGCCAAAAATGGACGGTATGCACTTAGTCAAGCGTCTACGAGAAATCGAAGAATATAAAACGACGCCTATCGTCATGTTTTCGTCACTGATGAGTGATGATAACCGTCGAAAAGCCATTGAGTTAGGTGCGAACGATACGATCACCAAGCCAGAAATTGGACGTATGGTGGGCTTGATGGACAGCTTTGTGTTGAATATCGAGCCACCCAGCGGGTCGGGGAGCACACCGGCCCCTGAAAGCGAAGAATAATTCACGCTCAGATAGCCTTTCTTTGGCTAACCCGGTAGAAACAAAAAGCGCCCCAAGGGCGCTTTTTCAGATTTTAAGGATGACTTGTGTTGTTTTATCGTTTCAATCAGCAATCAGCAATCAAGCCTTACGCCGTTACGACAGCGGCTTGCTTTCGGCTGTACAAAAGCAACGCGATAAACAACGCTGCACCCACAACACGGAAAGTGATGTCCAGCCCTGGCCACATCATGATTGCTGCTAAACCTGCAGCCACGGCACGAAGGGCGATGTTAATCGGGCCCTCTAAGTAACCTTCCAAACACGCAATCAATGACCATGTGCCCAAAATAGAAAATCCGGTTACCACAATCACTTGCTGGAAATCTCCCGACACCAATGGCGTGTAGGCCATCAGCAAGGGTACGATGTACAAGCCTTTTGCGATTTTCCATGCGGTAAAGCCTGTCGCCATTGGCGGTGTTTTCGCAATGGTTGCTGCGGCAAAGGCTGTTAAGCAGACAGGAGGCGTCACGTTACTGTCTTGCGATAGCCAGAAGATGATCAAATGCGCTGAAAGCAGTGCCAGTCCAACGGTGACAGGGCCTAAGCTTTGCTCTAGCAATGTGGCTTTGAAATCATCAGGCACTAAGCCAACGAGCGCTATCGCGCTTTCGAACGACATGGGCGCACCCAGTGCAGCGAGTTGCTCGGGGGCGATCAGCATAAAGATGGTTTTTGCTTCTTCCGGTAATTGTCCCGTGGTGAGAAGCTCAAGAAGTTGCTGCTCGGCAATCAATCCATAAATTGCAGGTGCCGAAAGGGTACCGAGAACGATATAGCTCGCCGTTACGGGTAAACCCATCCCCAGAATTAACGAAGCAACGGCTACCAAAACCAACATCATGAACAAGCTACCGTTTGCCCAATCGTTGATCATCAAAGAGAACGTATTGCCGATCCCTGTGGTACTGATGACATTCACCACAAGACCAATGCCCGTCAGCAAGACTGCCGTGGTTGCCATGTTTCTAGCGCCTTGCGCCAGTGCATCAAAAATGTCCGCCACTCCCATACGGTTAGGTGACAACCATGACGCGACAACGACAGAAATGATTGAGATACCGGCCGCGTATGTTGGCGTGAAATCCATCACGAGCAAGGTGACGAGCACGGCCAAAGGAATCAGATAGTGCCAACCCGAGACGAGCACGGAAAGCATGGATTGGGTTTCCGTTTCGACATGGTGAACGCCGGAACGTTTTGCCTCTATGCGAACGAAAAAGGCCACAGACAAAAAGTAAATCAATGCAGGAGCGAAAGAGACAGCAATGATTTCCACATAGGGAATTTGCGTATAAGACGCCATGATGAATGCACCTGCGCCCATGACTGGAGGCATTAATTGTCCCCCTGTGGACGCAGCGGCTTCAACGCCTGCGGCAAAGCGAGGTGGAAAGCCTGCTTTCTTCATGAGGGGAATAGTAATAACCCCGGTTGATACGGTGTTCGCCACGCTTGAACCTGAAACAGACCCCATCAAGCCTGAACCCAGTACAGCAACAAAACCGGGCCCGCCGATAATTTTTCCTGCCGCCGCTCGTGAGATATTGATGATGTAATCGCCCGCACCTGATTTAACCAAGAATGCGCCAAACAGAATGAACATGAAGACATAACTCCACGAAATACGGGAGATAGGGCCAAACATGCCTTCAGAACTGTAGAAAGCGCGATAGAGCATGGTTTCTGCAGAAAGGCCGGGGAAGGAGAATATGCCGTCTATCCAGCTTCCCCACCACACAACATAGGTCAGTGCGACAAGTATCAAGCAAGGAATGAACCAGCCCATGGTGCGTCGAATGAGTTCGAGTGCGATAAGAATGGCGATGATGGAGAAGATCCAATCTGACGTGACGAATTTAACGCCGCGCTCATACAGCGCATCTTCGCCGAAAAGGATGTAAACAAAACACGCAACCGCGGCAATGGCGATGCCAATATCAATGGATAGCGCGACCTTGCTCTTTCGTAATTTGGCGGCAGCGGGGTAGGTCAACGCGACCATCACCGCAAAGCCAGCGAAGTGTGCGGAGGACACCCACAACTCCGAGAGCGTCGCGAGTGTGTTGAACCAAATATGAACAAGTGAAAGCAAGATACCAATGACGGTGACAATGCGGGTAAGCAGTGGGAAGTCTGTTCGTTGCGTCAATTCGAATTGAGACAGGGCGTTATCGGTGTCTGAAGAAGCCTTTGTTCCGTCAGGCGTATGATTTGTCATGTTTCCTTCTAACGTGCGGCGGTTGCACGATGTCCTGATGAAGAAAGCGCTGACGGTGCGGTGTCAGCGCTTTACATTGCCTCCAAAATAACGAAGCGATTCCGTATTAGTCTGCAATTAAATGTGCTGGAATCTCAATGCCTTGTTCTTTGTAGTAACGTGCAGCACCTGGGTGCAATGGCACAGGCAAACCATCAATCGCTTTTTGAAGAGACATGGCTTTAGTGGCTTTGTGAATGCCATTCAAGAAGGCGAGGTTTTCATAGATGGTTTTTGTTAGAAGATAAACGTCCTCTTCTTTCAGGTCGCTACGCGCTGCAAGGAAGTTAGGTTGCGCGATGGTGTTTACCGCTTCTGTCTGACCTGGGTAGGTGTTGGCATCAATCACAAAACGTGTCCACAAGTTGTAGCCACCGTTCGCGTTTTTCATTTGCTCGTCAGTGAAATTCAGAATGCGGATTTCTTCACCCATCGACGCGTATGCACGTGTTACTGCGCTCACTGGCACACCCGCAGGAATGTTCATGCCGTCAATGGTGCCATTTTGCAGTGCATCAGCACTTGCGCCGTAACCAAGGTATGCCAGGTTGAACGTTTCAGGATCGATGCCTAAACCTGACATGATTTGACGGCCAGACCCTTCGGTGCCTGAGTTTTTCTTACCGATGGAGAATTTCTTATCCTTCATCGCGTTAAGATCATCAACAGTGCCTGTTTTTGCCATGTCACTGAGAATGACGAAATGTTCAACATTCTGCCAAAGCATGGAAACTGAGCGGAGATCTTTTTGTGGACCTGCCTGTTTTAGCTTGCCGTCACCGTTCCATGCCCAAGCGCCATACAAACCTTGAAGGATGGCAAATTGTGCTTCGTTTTCGCCAAGCAGTTTTACGTTCTCACCAGAGCCTGCAGAGCTAATAGCAGAAAGGGAGAACTTATGTTTAGGTTCAAGCTTCACTTTACTCAGTGTCGCCAGCGCAACACCGACAGGGTAATACGTACCGCCTGTTGATGCGGTAGCGAGAATGTAGTCTCTATCTGCTGCAGCGGTGGCGGTGTTCATGCCAGCCAGCGAGATAGCAGTAGCAATAGAGAGGGTTTTAAACAGGGATTTCAATTTCATACAACGCTCCAATGTTGGCGATTTCCATATGAGCAGTGTCAAGCCATGAATGACGGAAGGTCGTTAGGGCTACACACCATTGCGTTTGTACAGCGTTCCGAACGGTAAGTGTGAGAACGGAATAAGATGAGAGGATAGCTGAGTTGTAAATGCGATGTTAAGGCGGAGCGCATAAATATAAGCATCTTCTCAGTTTTTTAAGTGAAGCGTGATAGATACCTAACCAATTGGATAACAGTAAGATCTTAAGTACTATCCCAGATGAAAGGGAGAGTGAGTATGGCAAAACCGAACAAAAAAGGCCCCACGCGTACGGTAGATATCCTCTGCGCGAAGTGTAAAAGTCCGCTGTTTAAATACCGCAAAGGCGGAAAGGGCGCATTGGTGAAGTGTTTCAAAGAACGCATCGTGACAGATTTTACGACCACGCCCTGTGAGTGCCCGAACTGCGGAACCGTGTTTGGCCGTGAAGCCCTCGTGCGTGGTACACCCGCCTACAAAATCATTGGCGGAAAAGCGGTAATGAAATAGTAAAGATGAAAAGATGTGTAACCGTCGCCGACACCATTTAAACAAATACACGAGTAAACATTTAGGGAGAGAAAAATGATGAAACCAGACATTAAAAACGTGGTGTTTGATGTGGGCAATGTGTTGGTGAGATGGAACCCTGTTGAGATCATCCGGCTGACATTTGGCGACGATGTTGATGCCACTGAACTTGCGAAGCGCGTTTTTCAGCAAGAATTGTGGCTGGCGCTCAACCGAGGCGAATTGACAGAGCAAGAAGCCAAACACCAATACGTGCAAACACTTTCCCTGTCACCTAGTGAAGTAGAGCGGCTTTTCTACTACATAAAGCAAACGCAGATCCCGTTGTTTGGCACCGTTGCGCTCATGAAAAGATTGAAAACGGCCGGATACGCCACGTATGCATTAACTGATAATGTTCATGAAATCGTAGCGTTTCTAAAAGACGAATACGATTTTTGGCCATTGTTCGAAGGCGCGATTGTGTCAGCAGAAGTAGGATGCTTAAAACCCAACGCCGATATTTTCCATCAGCTCTTCGATACCTTCGACCTGAACGCTACCGAAACCGTGTTTCTCGATGATGTTGCTAAGAATGTTGAAGGGGCACAAAAAGTCGGTATGTCAGCGATACAGTTTACACGAGCATCACAGGCTGAGCGTGAACTGCAGGAAATGGGATTACGCTTCTAGTTTTTTGGTTTTTAGGAGCTTGGCTTTTGAGAACGCGTGTTTACAGAGATGAGTGTCACAGACCTTCGTGTCTCAGCAAGGAATATTAGCAAGTTATAACTTTCAGGACAGTCTCCTCGAGCGCGAATCCATATAATTGTAATTCCATATAAATGCTATGGGTTTATGCGAACAACAATAAGGGGCGCTGTCGTGACACTGATGATCTTGGGTTTACTCGTATGGAGCGTCGTACATTTTGTGCCGACGCTTGGGTTATCTTTCAAAAATGGCGTCATCGAGAAATACGGCGATAAAACATACATGGCCGTGTTCTCGATACTTATCGTGTTGTCGTTGGTCATGATTTTGTTTGGCTGGCGAAGTACCATTCCTGAATTCGTTTACGTCCTGCCTTTATCAACGAAACCTATCGCCATGCTGTTGATTGTTTTTGCTTTCATATTGTTTGGGGCGGCAAAACACGCGACACGCGTTAAGCAGTTTGTGCGTCACCCGCAATTAAGCAGTGTCATTGTCTGGGCTGTGGCGCACCTAATGTTAAATGGCGATTCGCGTTCAATCGTGTTGTTTGGCGGGTTGGCCATTTGGGCGATGATTGAAATCGTACTGATTAACCGACGAGAAGGGGTATGGGTAAAACCGGATGTTCCGAGTTGGAAGCAGGAGTTTGTTGGGCTGGGAATCAGTGCGGTGATGATCGTGGTGGTGGTGTTTTTACATCCTTACATTGCGGGTGTGCCAGTCAGATAAGGAATAGTGCCCAGTGTTAGTTGGCAGGAAGTGCGCTAACACTGAGCATCCGCGAGGTATTAGATACCTGCACGCTTAAGTAGGCCTGACATCAGCTTAGAACTTGATCTCACGCCTGAAGATTTACCTTTAAACTCACCGGCTAGGCGGTTGTCACCAATTTCACGTGCGATGTGCTGCATGGTGAGGTACATGTCTTTCGCTGACTGCATGCGGTTTTTGTCGTTCAACGGTGCAAGCAGTTTGATCATGTCGGAGCCTGACAGTTTGTTTTCAATGGAGTGACGTTCAATAGAAGACAACAGTTTGTCCAAATCAACGGTCGCTTCATTACTTTCAACACCTTCTTTTTTCATCGCTTTCAGATTACGTTTGCGGATCTGATTGATGACGAAGGTAGGGCGGTTCATACGTTTAAAGCCAAAATAGCCAGCCGCAACAACCAGTGCGATACCACCAACAACGTATGGCCAGATTGCGCCAGAAGACTCGGCGGCTGTTTGTGCTGCACTTACAACTTCTACTGCGGCAGCGGGTACATCAGACATGTTCTTTCCTTCATTATTAATAGGGAATTTGGAATTGAGCGTAGTGTCGCACCGTTTCATTTAATTACGGTGTCACGCCTCACATTCGCGCAAAGAAGTTAAGTTGAACAAGCGCGAATGATGAATTTTTACACCAATGCTGATGGTAAAATCAACGACCAATACACGTGAGTTCATATAGACCTGACAGCCATGATAAACATTTCCATGTTTTTACAGATGCCTACGAATGTCACACTCGTCGAAAAAGGTGGTGAGAAACTTTCTCAATTTCATCGTATTACCACAATAATAGGGTTGTATGAACGCCAAAATAGGCAAAATGTGGTTGTTATAAGGCATAGAATTCGATGAAAAAAAGTACCGTTATTCTGTTACTCCTTTTAATTGTCTCGAATGTCACTTGGGGGGCAATGTTCTTTTATCGTACTGTTGACTCAGGCATCAGTCTCACTCACCTTCAATCCAGCAATGATCGGAAATCATCACAGTTAGAAATTGCGATGTTCACTGCGAACCACGGTTTGATAGGCATGCCCGTTGAAGAAGCGTTTGAAGTGATCGTGACGGAAAGTAATGAAGAAGATCCTTTCATTAAAAGTGGCTGTTTAAACGCAGGCAACATGTGTTTAAAAATTGGTTCAGCGCGAACGATTGTGGGTATTAAACAGTAACTTGACGTTAAACAATAACCTGACGTTAAATCGTCATCTGGTATTGATGAGGGAAATGCGTGTATCGGGAAAGTGCAAAGCGAATATTGGGAACGGAACTGCCAATCATTCAAGCGCCAATGGCTGGCGTACAAGACAGTGAACTTGCTATCGCGGTGTGTCGTGCAGGTGGCTTAGGCTCCATACCCTGTGGCATGTTAACCATTGATCAGATAGTCAATGAAACGCACCGTATTCGCAAAGCAACAACACAGCCCTATAACCTCAATTTTTTCTGCCATTCTATGCCAGCATACAGTGAACTCAGTCACGCCCGGTGGCAAGCATGTTTAGCGCCGTATTTTGAAGAGGTCGATGCGCAATGTGTTCCAAATCCTAATGGCGCAAGCAGAATGCCCTTCAATCATGATGTTGCGGATGCCATCGAATCATTGAAACCTCCTATCATCAGTTTTCATTTTGGTTTGCCTCACAAGGCATTACTCGCACGTGTGAAACGCTGGGGAACGAAGGTGATCTCGACTGCAACCACCGTCGAAGAAGCTTGTTGGCTTGAAGCAAATGGAGCCGATGCCATCATTGCACAAGGCAGTGAAGCGGGTGGACACAGAGGCATGTTTCTTTCTAACGACCTGTCTCGTCAGTCGCCGATGAACGCGTTAGTGGCTTGTCTCGTTGAGTCTGTTTCGATTCCTGTCATAGCCGCTGGTGGTATTGGCAATCATGACGATGTGCAACGCGCGTTGACGTTAGGTGCAGATGCAGTGCAGGTAGGAACAAGCTATATGCTTTGTTCAGAAGCGAAAACGTCATCGCTGCATCGAGATGCCATCAAAGGTGCATCAGAGGCAGACACTGCCATCACGAACATATTTTCGGGTCGTCCTGCGCGAGGCATCATGAATCGCGCAATGACAGAGCTCGGATGTATCAATGAATTGGCGCCTGCGTTTCCCTACTCGTCCATCGAAATGGGGCAGTTACGGAGTCACTTTGAGAAAATGGGCAAACGTGATTTCTCTCCGTTATGGAGTGGTCAAAATACGTCAGGGTGCAAAGAGGTTTCTGCGGAGACGTTGACGAGGGAACTGGCAGGGATCAGTTAACTCAGACGGCCAACGGCTTCATGCCGGCGCACTGTGTTGGCGTACAGAGAATAAAAAAACAGAGGCGAATGCCTCTGTTTTTGTTTCTGTCATCGATGGAGATTCGTTGGCGCTGTCGCTTAGATATCACCGAGCTATGTTTCACAAAGCTATATGTCACAAAGCTACATGCTACCGAGACAAATGTATTTGGTGTTGAGGTACTCATCGATACCTTGTCTAGCGCCTTCTCGTCCGATACCAGATTGTTTCACGCCGCCGAAGGGCGCGACTTCTGTTGAGATAACACCTTCGTTAACACCCACCATGCCGTAATCAAGCGCTTCCGCAATGTTGAAAATTCGATTGATGTCTTTGCTGTAGAAGTAGCTGGCCAACCCGTAGATGGTGTCGTTCGCCATTTCAACCAGTTCTTCGTCGTTATTAAAACGAATTACCGGGGCTATCGGGCCAAAGATCTCTGCTTGAACAATGTCCATGCTGTGTGAAACGTGGGTGAGCACTGTAGGTTCAAAGAACTGGCCACCCAAATCATCACCGCCAGCTGACACAGTCGCACCTTGTTGAAGGGCTTGGTCGAGCAATGATTTAATTTTTAGCTTGGCGTTGTCGTCGATCAGCGGGCCGATAACAACATCGTCATCCAATCCGTTGCCGACGGTGAGTTCATCAACAGCCAGCGAGAATTTATGAACGAACTCTTCGTACACCGCGTCGTGAACATAGAAACGGTTAGCGCAGACGCAAGTTTGTCCTGCATTGCGGAATTTTGACGTGATTGCACCTTTCACCGCTAAGTCGATATCCGCGTCATCAAACACGATGAATGGGGCATTGCCGCCTAACTCCATGGAGACGCGTTTTACAGAATCAGCACTTTGCTTCATCAATATACGCCCGACATTGGTCGAGCCGGTGAACGAGATTTTTTGTATGTGTGGGCTATTACAAAACACATCGCCGATCATGGGGGCGTCTTCGCTGGTGACGACAGCAAGAAGATCATCAGGCAGCCCAGCTTGGCGGGCCAGTTCGACCACAGCATACGCACTCAACGGCGTTTGTATGGCAGGCTTTGCAACAAAACTACAGCCAGCAGCAAGGGCTGGTGCGGCTTTGCGTGTGATCATGGCGATGGGGAAGTTCCAGGGTGTTATTGCAGCGGCGACACCCACAGGCTGTTTGATCGTCATGATCCGACGGTCCGCCAAGGGGGTTGGAATTGTTTCGCCGTATGCGCGCTTACCTTCTTCTGCAAACCATTGAACGAAAGACGCGCCATATGCCACTTCACCACGAGATTCAGCCAACGGCTTCCCTTGTTCTAAGGTCATGATGCGGGCGAGATCTTCTTGGTTTTCCATCAACAACTCGTACCAACGCATCAAAATAGCTGCACGCTGCTTTGCTGTGGTTCTTGCCCAGGCCTTTTGCGCATCGCGAGCGCGAAGAATCGTGGCTTCCACCTCTTCCCGTGAGTGTGCTTGAACATGGCCGATCAAGGTTTGATCAGCAGGGTTCGTGACGGGAATGGTGTTGTCGAGGTTGTCGCACAGCGCTGAAAGTAGCGATAGGTTTTTGATCTGTTTCATTGCGTCACTGTGTCCTTGTGGTGTCAATTCATTGCTCAGTCGGCGAATGAAAAGCAAGAAAAGCGTTCTTGTCATGCATGGGGCAGATTGCGCGTAAGCACCACGAACAGAAAGGTGTGGGAGGCTGCGCAATACAGGCGCGTAGCATCGTGTGAAGCGTTTAAATGATGGAAGTTTCGAAGCCTTGGTGGTTTCAATACCTAGGCTGTTTCAATACTTAGGTGGTTTGAAAGCATTGATGCTTTCAAAACATTGACGCTTTCAAAACGATAAAACTAGCGTAACGATGAAAATGGCGTGCCGCAATGTTGTCAGTGTGAGCCAGTGCAGTGTTTGCATATCGAAATAAGAAAAGGCCAGTAATTACTGGCCTTAAGACAAATGGGTGGTGACCCTAGGAAATATGCATCGAAATTTACTTCGCGATGTTCCCCGCAACATTCATGATATCCCACGTGCGAGAGAAAGGAGGCGCGTAAGCGAAATCCATCATCCCAAGCTGTGTTGTCGTTACGCCCATCGTTACTGCAACAGCCATGGCATCAATGCGGTGGACTGCGCCTTTGTATCCTGCGATTTGTGCGCCCAGCACGCGCTTTGTACCTGCTTCATAAATCAGTTTCATGTGAAGGTCTGATTGACCATCACAATAGTTCGTGTGGCATTTGTCTTTGATCACTAACGTTTTGACATCAAAGCCTGCATCGTTCGCTTCACGCTCAGACAAGCCCGTTCGACCCGCCTCCAAGCCCATGACTCGGACACAACTGGTGCCAAGCGAACCAGGAAATTCGAATGCATCACCGTCTATTTGTGCGATGTTATCACCAATCATTCGACCCAATTTGTTCGCGCCTGTTGCGAGAGGGACATACACATCTTTCCCCGAAACCGCGTTCCAAATTGTTGCGCAGTCACCGGCTGACCAAACGTCTGGCAGAGATGTTTTCCCTTGTCGGTTAATACGAATAGCGCCGTTGGGTAAGGTTTCAATACCGGTTTCTTTTAAAAACGCGGTATTGGGTTTCACACCCGTGCAGACCACCACGAGATCGGCAGGGTATGTGCATTTATCTGTCGTAATGTGCGTAACCTTTGCATCGCCTTCAATCGTGAGTAACGACTCGTTGGTCAGGATTTCAACGCCCGCTTTTTTCAGCTCGTCATAGAAGTGGATACTGATTTCAGGGTCAAACGCATCTGGAATCAAACGCTCAGCACGTTCGATGAGGCATACATTTTTACCTTGATGCACCATGGCTTCAGCGACTTCTAAGCCAATGAAACCAGAACCAATGATGGTGACGTTTTTACAGTTCTCTTGCGCTACGGCTTGCTTCAGTGCGATGCCATCATTCATGACGCGAAGCGTGAACACGCCGTCTTTATCTAATCCCGATACTGGTGGTAACACTTCTTTTGCACCCGTGGCGATCATCAGCCGATCATAGTGGGTTACAAATACGTCGTCTTTATGTGTAATCTCCAGCTTCTTATTGTCAGCATCTACTTTTGTGACGCGATGTCCGGTATTGACTTGAATGCCGCGCTCAGCAAATTGCGCAGGTGTGAATTCAGACATGTACTCATGGTTTTGGAATTCATCTGCCACGTAGTAAGGCAGGCCACAGGCACCAAATGAAATTACCTCTGACGCTTCATACACAATGATGTCGGCGTTTGGGTTTACACGACGTGCCTTTGCTGCAGCGCTCATGCCTGCGGCTTCACCACCAATAATCACTATTTTCATGGGTTGTTTCCTAAAAAGTCTTTCGTGCTTTTATGCCCAAACAGCCCCAAGAAGCGCGTTCTGTCGGTGTGTGTTTGGGTATGTTGAGCAAAACGTGGGGGCAAGCCCCCACGTTTATTCGTTGTTGTTTACGTTTATAAATCGTTGCGTTGGTGACACTGCTTTTTTAGAGGCTTATGCCGTCGCATCTTCGCCATCTAGGTTGACAGGTTGGCCATCGTTAAAGACGTCCATGTTGGTTTCACCCATCAATTTACTGGTCACTGAACCTGCAGTGATCGAGCCAGACACGTTAAGCGCGGTGCGGCCCATGTCGATCAAGGGTTCGATAGAAATCAATAGACCCGCCAATGCCACTGGGAAATCAAGCGCTGACAGCACGATGAGCGCCGCGAACGTTGCGCCACCGCCAATGCCTGCAACACCGAATGAACTGATGGTGATGATAGCTACAAGTGTCACGATAAAGCTGATATCTAGCGGGTTGATGCCCATGGTTGGTGCGATCATGACTGCAAGCATGGCAGGGTAGATACCGGCACAGCCGTTTTGACCAATGGTTGAGCCGAACGATGCTGCGAAGTTCGCAATACCGTTTGGAATGCCCAAGGCCTTCTCTTGCGTCTGTACGTTCATTGGGATAGACGCCGCACTGCTGCGAGACGTAAATGCGAATGTCAGAACAGGGATGATTTTTTTCAGGTGACGAACAGGGTTCAGGCCGATCATTGCGATAATCGCAAGATGGATAGCAAACATGCTGAACAGCGCACCGTAAGAGGCAAGAACGAAGTTCGCCAAGTTTACGATGTCTGCATAGTTTGAACCTGAAATGACTTTGGTCATCAGAGCCAATACACCGTATGGCGTAAGGCGTAGAACCAGTGTCACCATGCGCATGACGATAGCTTGCGCGACTTTAATGAACTGCTCGAATGATGCGAAAATCTCAGGTTTCTTGCTGGCTATGCCCGTGGCAGAAATGCCGACAAAGATAGAGAAAATAACCACTGCAATGGTCGATGTTTTACGTGACCCTGTCATGTCTAAAAATGGGTTAGCAGGAATGAACTCCAACAACATGTTGGCGAAAGACATGGTTTCGACTTTGCCTAAATTGGTTTGAAGTGCTTCTGCGCGCGCCATTTCTGCTGCACCTGCAGTGAGGCCCTCAGCAGACAGACCAAACATCACTGACCATGCGATACCGACAAGCGCTGCAATCATGGTTGTTACGACCAGGACACCAATGGTCATGCCACTGATTTTACCCAGTGAAGATCCGCCATTGAGTTTCAATATCGCCGAAATAATCGACACCATGACCAATGGTATGATGATCATTTGAAGCAGTTTTACGTAGCCTTTACCAACAATGTCAAAGTAATCAATGCTGGTTGCAATAATATCTGAGCCTGCGCCGTAATACAGTTGTAATAAGCCACCAAATACGACACCCAAACCTAAACCTGCAAATACGCGTTTTGTGAAAGCAACGTATTTAGATTGGAGCGTATAGAGGAAATAGATTAACGCAATGAATATCGCGAGGTTAAATATAACGCTTAGTGCCATTGTATTTCCTTATTATTGTTAGAGGGCGCAGTGGTTAAACACTGGCCAAATGTAGGGAGGTAAGTTCCATTTCCTCAAAATACTGTTAAACCGCCAACGGCGTATTAACATTCCATCTTTATTGGTCCTACATCTCCTGAGCCAACGCTGAGCGTGGTTTGGCAGGCTGTCTGCCGGAATGGCGGAGATGATAGTGCATGCTCTTATGCATCAATAACAATTTTATATGCCTAAAAGTTCTAAGTTATAAAGTGAACAATAACTGCTTTGTTTATTCTCGGTATGCTGCTTATTAAACCAAAATGTCATTATTTAAGTGTTGGGTTAAAATAATTCAGGCATTTCAGGTGTGAGTTTTATATTAATTAAATGTTAATTATTTTTGCTGATTAAATTAAATTCGTTTTAATGTTTTACCGGTGTTGATGAATATACCGATTATTTTCGTGTAAAGAGTGAGCGTCTTCTCTTATTAAAAACAAGGTATGGTTGGGATCCTGAATTCGTTGTGTACATCACTATTATTGAGCTTCTCAATGCGAGTGATGTCTCGGTGTGATTTTGCTACGAATCTTCAATGAGTATTTTGACTCTTGATACCAGATTTCATGCTGTATGTTTTGCGTTATATTGTGTGATTTTGATCACCATATTCACTGCGAGCGCTAAAGGTTTATTGAGCTAGATTGAACAGTACTTAATGTGAAAATCGCAAAATCGTACGCGGCTTTTATTCCAAGGCACTCAGTGGTTGCTGCGTCGAAAAGACGATTAAAGACAATAAAATAAGAACATGATGAAGGGGCTAGCTTTATGAACCGATTTAACAGACCTGCGCTGGCAGTGTTGATCATTGCAAGTTTGAGCGCTTGCCAGTCAACCTCAGAACCTCGCCAAGCAGTCAGTGACACCAACAAACCCGCCATGCAAGAAAATCAAAACACACTTCAAGTCTACGAAAAAGCCAAATCGGATTATTCGGCATGGTTTGAAAAAGTGGCTGAAAGCAAGACGCTTGTTATCTATAGCAAAGGCACTGTGAATACACTTTTTGACGCGTGGGATGATGCCGTCGATGTTTATGATGAGTTTGCATCAAATCCAGCAAAGACAATGGAGAGCTACTCTGTCTTTTCGTCAGGCACGTATGCTGACAAGTTTAATGAATACATTGCAACAGTTTCTGTTCAGTACGATAAGTTGCAGGGGTTGAAAAAGACCGCGGACTCTTTGCTAGCGGATTCTATCGCCGAGATGGCGTACCTCAATGAGATAGACGCAAAATCTGTTTACGCAACAAAATTCCGCAGTGTTGAGAGGGATTACTACAAACTCTACAGCTATGTCGAAGACAACGAGATTGATGATGCGCAAGTCAAACAGGCTGAATTTCTTCAAAAAGCCAAGCAGTTGGAAGCCTTGGTTGCGATGAAACGCAACATTGCACCGCTTCAAACTGAGATCGCCACATTGCGTAAGCAAGGGTTCAAAACTGTTGCGCCGATTAGCTACACAAAAACGAGTGCCGCACTTGAACAGGCCCAAGCTGTGGTCAACTTGAATCCAAGAGACGCAGAAGCCATTGGCGTTGCCGTTGAAGACGTGCAATTTGAAATCGCGCACCTCAAACATATCGGGCAAGAGGTGAAGAAGTTTAAAAATGTTGACGACGACAAGTTTGAACCGCTCATTTTGGAGCTCGAAAATCGGCTGCATGTGATCGCACAAACGTTAGATGATCTCGATTTACGAAATACGCCAATGCAGCGCCAAGCGGATGTCCTTGCTGATAAAGTGGCTCAACTCAACGAAAAAGCCAATCTCGAATCGGCCGCTGCTGACGCGAGTGCTGATCCTCAACTGGCGGCGCTTGTTGCGAGGTTAGATGCCGTCAATGCGGACTTGTCTTCAAAGCAATCAAAAAACCAAGTGCTTACTGCGCAAGTGACGGCGCTTGAGATGGCTAACGAAAATAACGAGAGCTTAATTGGCGACTTGAAATCGATCATTAATACGATAAAGCCGGACGCATTGAGCCCGTTTGTAGACCAAGAAGTGGGTGGTCTTCCTGACACTAACCTGACACCGGCGTCGTCAGTCGATCCTGTAACACCAACGGCAAGTAACTAGAGCTGTCTAACTAAGCAACTAAGCAGCTAAGTAACTAAGCCGTTAAGAGGGTAATCCTCGACGAGCCATTGATACTAAAAAAGCGCCTGGATAGGCGCTTTTCGTTATATGGACGTTACGTATCTCTCAGAGAGAGCGGTTTAAGCCACAACCGATTGTGCGAGGTAGTAGTGATGATTCGCTTTTTTCGCCATTACGCCAGCTTTCATCATTTGTTCAAACAAGGCATCTACCTCATCTGCAGCCAGCAAGAAATGTTTTGCTACCGCTTTCTTCGAACAGGTAATGACACCATCGCGTACTGACTTTTCAACGTTTTCTGCCAAGGTCAGTGGCGGCGTTGTTTCTTCACTTTCTTGATGGCTTTGACTATACACCACGTCTTGTTCGGGCTTGTGCTCGATAAAGCCGACAGGCATAGCCATGGCGTGAGGTGTTAGCGCAATCTCACCGAAATGTTCATAGAATCGACGGAAACGCAGTTCTTCGCCGATCACGCCAACAAAAAATGCCGCAAACAAATCAAGCAAAATAGAAAGGAATACTACCAAACCAAGCTGTGCAATTTGCGTTGAAACGTTAAACGCATCAGCCAAACTGTTGATCAAGCCAATAGCGGAACCTTGAGCCACAGGCGGAAGGGCATCACGTTCTGCTGCCAATCGAATTTGTTGTTCACGTAATTGGTTATTTTGTTTTTGAATACGCGTAACGCCTGTCGCGATGCGTTCCATCTCGATGTATTTTTCGGCCGCCAGATTATTCAGCTGAATCTGTTTTTCGATAGATTCAATCTGACGGTCGTAGGCAAGGACTTTCGATTGTTCTATGGCGATAACGCTCTGTGCTTTATTGGTTGCACTGTTGATGCCGCCAACGCTACCTCCAATAGAGATTGCTGCAAGCACCAAATAGAAAATCAAAGAAGTGATCGCGCCAGTGTAGTTTTTGTGCGCGCGACGTTCACCAAACTCATACCAAGCGTAAAACTTGCCCGCTTCAAAAATGATAGCCAGCGTGCCGAAAAGGCCTTTCATGAGTGGACTGTCGTCTATCGAAAGGAAAAGCAGCAAAGAGAAAACCGTCGACGTGATTACAGCAGCACCCGTGAAGGTGTATACGCTGATCATGGCAAACGGACCTTTAGGGTATCGATACCCCAGCATGTTTTTATAGTGCATAAATGCGTCACAGATCACGTTACGAGAGCGCGGAGCATACAGCAATGACATCAAGGCTTCCGCAACTGCGGCACACAAAGATGTTCAACTGCTTAGTATGTGGTCACATTGACAGTTAATTGACCGAACCAATGAGTATGGATGAACCTGAACGTTGATCTCCTTAGGCTTTGTTTTCGGCTTTCAGCGTATTACCAAAAGTTTTATTTTTAAGAGTGTGTATAAATTAATGAGCAAGAAAGCCTGAACTACTTGTTTGAACCTAGGTTGCATATTGAAACGGAAACGGGGTTTTTCTATAACTTTCCCAAGTGTTTAATGAGGTCTAGTATGCGCAGTTCAGTTTATCTCAGTATCTTTTTTTTATTGTGTTCAGCATTGGCTGTTAACCTCGTTGTTGATCATTTCTTTTCGACGCCCTCTGTCGTGAGTGCACCTGTCTACGAAGCTGAGCCTGCGTTAATTGATGCAATGGATGAGTCACCCGATCTTATGGATTACGTTGAATATCTAATGTCAGGGCCAAGTGATAGGAACGCCATGAAGTTCATTGGCACAATTGAAGAGAGTTCCGATGTTAATCCAGCCCAACAGAACATGAACCAACGCGCACTCGCTATTGTATCTATGATGCAGTCGGCTGACATTCCAACAGTGTTTCAAGGTACTAGATTAGAACATTCCGATGTTAATCCATCACAACAGAACATTAACCAAAGCCTGCTCGCTATAGCGTCTAGGGTTGAATCTGCTGAAATTCCTGAAATGTCCCATACACCTAAATTGAAGAATTGTGATGACAAGGAAGCAATGCGCGAATTTGTAAACAAAGGTTGTATCCGGATTATACAGGTGAATGGTGATAGACCAGTATCGGGGAACACTGAGCTTGATGAGGCCTTTGAGGCTTGCTATCAAAGCGTAAAACAAAAAGGGCATTTCTATAGCCAAGCGCATTGCAATTCTGCTTATAGAAGAATGGCTGCATTTTGTCGATTTAATCCAGCTGTTGGAAAAGACAATGCAGTTTGCCAACACTTAAGCAGGCTTGAATCTTTAGAATCAGCCGCACGTTTGGAAGGGATAGAAAATTTTGATTGGAGTCGGCAGATTGAAATTACTCGACCTTCAATCAAGCAGATGCATTCGAACATAAATGAAAATATCAGAGATGCAAAATCAAAATAGCCCTGCGGCTTGATCATAAATAATTCAGCATTAATACGCCTTGTCTTTATCCATCGCCCAGAGGTGCGCTGCGACCAAAGCACGCCAAGGGGCGAACTCGGTTAACCATTTTTGCGCTTCTTTTTCTGTCGGCTTCTCGTCGCTATCAAGTAAGCGCTGTATGTTTCGTCTAACGGCCACATCGCCATGAAGTGAACCGTCTAGATACCCGAAACCACGCAGCAGGGTATAACTGACTGTCCAAGGTCCTATCCCTTTAATCGCGAGTAACTCTTTCCCCGCATCCAATGGGTCTCTATCTGGTGATAAGTCTAATTCTTTAGCAACGATGGCCTTAGCAATCCGTTGAAGTGTCGTGGCTTTGCTGTTTGAGTATCCACATGCACGGTAGGTGTCGATATCCGTGTTTGCCAGAATATGTTCATCCGGCAAACACCAAATGCCGCTGCTATGTGGCTTTCCAGTCGCCTCGATCAATCTTCTGCGAATGGATATAGCAGCTTCCACACTGATCAGTTGCCCGGTAATCGCCCAGGATATTGCTTCAAATGGGGTCGTTGTTTGGGGAATGCGTAAACCATGTTGATGTGAAAGAAGACGCGAGATATCAGGGTGGTTCTGGTATTTGCTTTCGAAGCCTGCAATGTCCTGCTGAAGCCCAAGCATACGGCCTGCCAGTAGAGCCATTTCACTGTCACTCAATGCATTTTCATCAGCGTCAGCATTGATTGTCATGGTTGCGTTCTCTGAACCTAGCGAGAGTGAAAGACGACAGGGAATCGCATTCATCAACACACCTTTATGTATTTCCATGCCATCTACTTTTTCCGAAAGCTCGGTCTTATCGCGTTGATGAAAACCAATGAAATCTTGGTAGCGAAAATTAGAAGGCAAGGGCAGGGAAATGCTTTGTGTTGAGGGCATGTAGGGTATCCATCATTAGGTTAGCCTCACAACCCTAAAACGCTTGGAAAGAGAATGCGAGTAAAAGGGCTCTAATGCACTATAACTGAATGTGTTGAGTTCTCATTCTCTAGCAAAGATCACAGGTGAACCCGATAGCTGTATTGGTTTAACAGAAAAAAATGCAGATTTTGATTCTGAGCCTACTGCGCAACACCCAACGCCAAATACCGTCTTTCTGGCCTTCCCACGCTGCCGTAATTCACCTGCGCTTCCAGTTCTTGCGCGCTCACCATGTACTCAAGGTAGCGTCGCGCGGTGGTGCGGCTTGCGCCGATCAATGTACCCACTTCTTCTGCGTTGAGTGATTCATCAGCATCGCTGAATACGGCGCGAATTTTATCGAGGGTAATGACATCGATGCCTTTTGGCAGTCGTGGATGTGATGACGTCGTTTGAGGCTCTTGTTGATGTGCTGAGGTGTTTGTTGCGCGTTGTGGCAGCAGGGTGTCAACATCGGTTTGCGCGAGGGATTCCATCGCTTTGAGTTTGTCTAAATGCGCTGAATATTGGGCTAGCACTTCTTGAAGGCGTTCAAACACCAAGGGTTTGAGAATGTAGTAAAACACGCCACTGCGAAGGGCTTCCCTGAGCGTATCGACTTCTTTGGCCGCAGTAATCAATATGACATCTGTGGCGCAATTGTTGGCACGCAGTTTTCTGAGCAGATCGAGCCCAGTACCTTTGGGGAAATGGTTATCGAGCAGAATTAACTCCGGCTTAAAAACATCCACGAGATCTTCTGCATCTTCAAGCGTATGGGCAATACCAACCAGTTCAAACCCGTCAATACGTTCTAAAAAGCGCTTTTGAATTTCTGCAATTTGATGGTCATCTTCAGCAATGACGACGCGAATGTTTTGGCTCATAAATACGGCTTCTTCCTTGGTTTCGATAGGCAAGCGTTACAACGTAATCACTTATATGCCTTTCTGTTTGTCTCTTTATCCCTGTCTATTTTTATCGCGGTCTATTTTTAGGGCTATCTGTCTTTAGGGATATAGACGGTAAAGCGACTTCCTGCTTTATCGCCAGGTTCTAACATAATGGTGCCACCGAGCTTTTGAAGCAATTTAGTGACTAAGTGAAGGCCGAATCCATGACCTTCACCTTGTTTCGACGTAACACCTTTGCGGAATATGTTTTCGTGCTGCTCTTCGGGAACACCTGCGCCCTGATCTTCAATTTCGAAAATAAGGTCATTGCCTAAATCCGTCATTGAGAGTTTTACTTCGAATTTTTGGTTCTTTAACGTTGCTTCGAGGGCGTTATCAATCAAGTTGCCGAGAATACTCACCAACTCTTCGCGAGGAATACGATCAGGGATCGCCTTCATGCTGCTCTCAGGGTCAATATCAAGGTGCAACCCTAGTTCTTTGGCACGGTTGTATTTCCCTAACAAACAGCCTGCAAGAATCGGGTCGGGTACCGCTTCCACCAGCAGCTGAATCAAGGCTTGGTGGCTCAATGTTTCTTGACCTATGAGTGCGAGGGCTTCATCGGTTGCGCCGATTTGAATAAGACCTGCGATGGTATGTAGCTTGTTAGAATACTCGTGAGATTGGCTACGTAATGTGTCCGCGTATTTCTGGATTTGGGTTAAACGGCGGCTAACCAAATCAAGCTCGTCTTTTCGTCTGAAGCTCGATACAACCCCCGTGATTTCATTATCTTGGTGCATAGGAAGACGGTTAACGATCAAATTCCTATCTTGTAACCATATTTCTTTATCAAACTGGGGTTTTCCAGAAAGCATCACGTTCATTAAACGGCTATCGGGCAAGATTTCTTCAATGGGTTTTCCGGTGAGTTGGGTATTTGCATCTAGGCCCAACGTTTCAATAGCGGCGCGATTAAAGGTCGTGATATTGCCTTGGTTGTTTACCGCAATGATCCCTTCACGAATCGATTCCAGTGTGGCATTTCGTTCTTGGAATAGTTGCCCGATCTGTTCTGGCTCTAAGCCAAAAATGGCTTTTTTAAAGTGAGAGGCAAACCAGAGCCCGGTGAGCACACTCAAACCAAAACTTAATGCGATAACCAAATACAGCGTGTTTCGATATCGATCGATAATCTCTTCGACCGTATCGAGCATGAAGCCCACGGAAATAATCCCAACAACGTTTTCATGGTTGGAGTCGAAAATAGGGGCCTTGCCTCGGACGGACGCCCCTAAGCTTCCTGTCGCCTTTTGAATATACGGCTTGCCATAGAGAAGGGCGGGCTCGTTGTAGTCGCCATCATCGTCGTACATGGGTTTCCCGACGCGCTTCCAAGAGGGGTGAGCGAGACGAATGCCGTTTCTGTCTCCGATCACCACGAAACGAGCGTCATTGGTATTGGCCAGTTCAATCGTCAAGGGTTGAAGCAATTCGCTGTCGCGGTTTTCGACGGCTTCAATCACTTCAGGAATGGAGGCGATGGTCTTGGCAACATGAAGTGCGCGCTGTCCAATCTGTTCATCAAGGGAGTGACTGAGGTATGCCAAGGCAAAAAAACCGATCAATCCGGTTTGTAGTAACGCCATCATGCCGAGGATCAGCACCATGCGGGTTTTCAATTTAAACGAGCGAAGCGAAAGCAACATATGCTGATACATCCTTATATGTGTGGCTGACTGTACGCGTTATTTCGTGATGCGCGTCGTCAGATTCCCATTTTTCAGCACTGGGTCACGTCTATGAACAAAATGAACTTAACGTTTTTTAAACACTAAAAAAACATTAAATACAGAAGCTTTCCAACACAAGTATGGAGAAATAGTTTGAAGGGGTAGGTCAACAAAATAAATTCGTCCTAAGGACAGAACGACACGAGGATATACACCTATGATTTCGAATCTATTCACCAAAAAACGTTCATTCGTTGCCGCAATTGCGCTTACCTCTGCGTTGACTGCAGGGTTAGCATCGGCTGCTGTAGAAGAAGTGCACTTCCTCATCCCTGGTGGTGCAGGTGGTGGCTGGGATGGTACTGCTCGCGGTACTGGTGAGGCTTTATCAAAATCTGGCTTAGTTGAAACGGTCTCTTACGAAAACATGTCTGGTGGCGGCGGCGGTAAAGCGATCGCGCATTTGATTGAAGTTGCTGAGCAGTCAGAAAACACCTTGATGGTGAACTCTACACCTATCGTCATTCGCTCTCTTTCTAAAGTGTTCCCTCAATCTTTTCGCGATTTGACGCCTATTGCTGCAACGATCGGTGACTATGCGGCGTTCGTTGTGCCGAAAGATTCTAAATACACCAGCTTTAAAGAAATCGTTGCAGACTACAAAGAGAATCCACGATCAATTGCTGTTGCTGGGGGCTCTTCTCGCGGCGGCATGGACCACCTCGTTGCGGCGATGGCATTTAAAGCGGCGGGCGGTGATCCTAAACGTGTGAAATACGTGGCATACGATGCGGGCGGTAAAGCCATGGCGGGTATGCTTTCGGGTGAAACCCAAGTGCTTTCTACTGGCTTCAGTGAAGCCCTTGCGCTGAAAAACGCGGGTGAAGTCCGCATTCTAGCGGTTACCAGCGATGCGCGTTCTGCTGCGGCACCGGATGTGCCAACCCTGAAAGAGCAAGGTTACGACGCGAGTTTCGTTAACTGGCGTGGTTTCTTCGGTGCGCCGGGTCTTTCTGATGCACAAGCAGACGAATACGCACAAACGCTTGAGAAAATGTACGCAACCGATGAGTGGGTAGAAGTGCGAGACCGTAACGGTTGGACTGAAATCTTCAAACCACGCGCAGAGTTCGTCACCTTCCTTGAAGGACAAGAACAAGAAGTGGGTGCATTAATGAAAGAACTTGGCTTCCTACGTTAATCACTAAAAACGCGCCGGGTTCTTAGCACTAGGCCTAGAACTCGGCGTTCATATTTCTGACGGGCTTGCTCGTTTGTTGTTGTATCAAGGAGTGTCAGATGGTTGTCACTAAAGACCATATCGGTGGTCTCGTCTTTCTCTGTCTTTCAGTGGCCTATGGTTTTTACGCGCGTGAAATCCCTATGTTTCCCGGCGATGAGTATGAACCGTTTAACGCACAAACTTTGCCCATCTTCCTATCTTGGTTGGGCGGAATTCTAGGTTTTCTTATGTTGGTAACGGCGCGTCGCGACGTTGCAAGCAAACTCTCTGTGGCCGGGCTTGATTTTCTGCTGGTCGCGAAACTTCTCGTTTTGATCATGATTTTTGCTTTCGCCCTTGAGTGGGTGGGCTTTATGTTATCGACGATTCTGTTTTTGGTGGGCGGATATTGGATCCTTGGCGAACGCCGTCCAAAAATGCTGTTCATTGCATCCGTGCCTTTTGCTGTTGGCATCTGGTTTATTCTTGCGAAGTTGTTGGATATCTATCTCGCACCAGGTCGCTTCTTTACACAAGTTTTAGGAGGGTAAGACGATGTGGGAAGGAATCTCAACCGGCTTAGGCACTGCCTTAATGCCGTTCAACCTCATGATGGTGGTCGTTGGCTGTTTCGCTGGCACCTTCATTGGCATGCTGCCGGGTCTTGGCCCTATTTCAGCCGTTGCGCTAATGATCCCGATCACTTACGGCCTTGATCCTGCGTCTGGCATCATCTTGATGGCGGGTGTCTATTACGGTGCGGTATTTGGCGGTTCAACGTCTTCTATCCTGATCAACGCACCGGGTTGTGCAAGTACGGTTGTGACTGCGTTTGATGGCTACCCAATGGCGCAGCAACGCCAAGCAGGTAAAGCCCTTGCGCTGGCAGCGTATTCGTCTTTCACAGGCGGCACTATTGGCGCAATCATTTTGCTTTTCGCGGCGCCTGCACTGGCATCGGTGTCACTCAGTTTCCAGTCTTCTGATTACTTCGCACTGATGATCCTCGGTTTGACTGCAGTGTCAGCGTTTGCGGGTAAAGGCCAAGTGCTGAAAGCCATGGCAATGACCGTGTTTGGTTTGATGATCGCCACTGTAGGGACAGACGCAATTACCGGTGCGCCACGCTTCACCTTTAACAATATCGATTTGGTGGATGGCATCAGTTTCTTATTGCTCGCGATGGCGACGTTTGCATTGGCAGAAGTTGTCACCACCGTTATGAAAGGGCAGCACAAAGAAAAAGAAGCGGACATGGACATGGCTGCGCTCGGCAGTATGAAGCTGTCAAAAGAGGAAGTGAAAGAAGTGGCACCGACCGTGGCCCGTTCTTCCATCTTCGGCTTTATCGTCGGTGTTTTGCCGGGAGCAGGCGCGACGATAGCGTCATTCCTTGCTTATGGGCTTGAACGTAACCTTGCACCAAAACGCTTAAAAGAGAAATTCGGTAAAGGCGCATTGCGCGGATTGGCAGCGCCAGAGTCTGCGAACAATGCAGCGTCTACAGGCTCATTTGTACCCTTGCTGACCTTGGGTATTCCTGGCTCAGGCACAACGGCGATCATGCTGGGTGCGTTGATTGCTTATGGTATTCAGCCCGGCCCGCGTTTGTTTATTGATAATCCTGATGTGTTTTGGTCGGTCATCATCTCTATGTACTTCGGTAACTTAGTGTTGTTGATCCTGAACCTTCCACTGATTCCGTACATTTCGCGCTTGTTGGCGATTCCTCGCCCCATCTTGATTCCGTTGATTTTGTTCTTCTCAATCACCGGTGTGTACTTGGTGAGTTTCAATACCTTCGATATCAATATGATGGTGTTAATTACCGTGGTGGCGATATTCCTCAAATTGCTCGACTTCCCAATGGCACCGATGTTACTCGGCTTCATTTTGGGCGGGATTATGGAAAACAACCTCAGTCGCGCACTGATCATCTCTGACGGCAGCTTGAGCTTCCTGTGGGATCGTCCGTTAACGCTGACCATCATGTGTATTTCGATATTTGTATTGTTCTTGCCACTGATTCGACGCGTGCTCGACAAAATGGGAATTGGCATGAAGGTAAATCCGAACAAAGCCCAATTGGATCGCAATGACGGCTAGGAGGAAGCATGTACGATGCATTGTCATCCTTTAGGGTGTTGGATTTAACCAATGTACTGGCAGGCCCATTTGCCTGCCATCAGTTGGCGCACTTAGGTGCAGAAGTGATAAAAGTGGAGGTCCCCCATAGTGGGGACCTTGCGCGTCAATTGGGTGCCGATGCGGATTTAAACCGCGAGAAAATGGGCATTTCCTTTCTCGCTCAAAACTCGGGTAAACGCTCCATTACCGTCAACCTCAAACACCCTGACGGCAAAGCCGTGCTTAAAAAGCTGGTTGAATCTGCGGATGTGTTAGTGGAGAACTTCCGACCGGGTGTCATGGCGCGCTTGGGGCTCGACTACGACGTGTTGAAAGCGGTAAATCCGAAGCTGATTTACTGCGCCATTTCTGGTTACGGTGCTGATGGCCCCATGAAAAACCTGCCTGCCTATGATCAAATCATTCAGGGCATGTCGGGCGTGATGTCGATAACCGGCGCGCCGGACAATGCGCCGTACCGTGTTGGTTATCCCATTGCAGACACCATTGGTGGCCTGACTGCCGCATTTGCGATTTCTTCTGCGCTCGCGGGACGTGCTCACACGGGAAAAGGCTGCTTCATTGATGTGTCCATGTTGGAATCAACACTCGCCACCATGGGGTGGGCGGTATCGAATTTCCTTGTCGCAGGTCGTGAACCGCAACCCATGGGCAATGACAATGTGACGGCCAGTCCTTCTGGTGCGTTTAACACCGGTGATGGCCTGATCAATATCGCCGCCAACAAGCAGGAGCAGTTCGACGCCATTTGTGATTTGTTAGGGCGGGCTGAACTAAAAACTGACCCTCGGTTTAGCGAGCGACAAGCCAGACTGAAACATCGCGATGTGCTGACAGAGATTCTTGAAGATGCGTTTTCCTGTGATTCAGCTGAAGTGTGGGAGCAAAAACTGAATGCCATTGGTGTGCCAGCAGGGCGTGTGCTGTCGGTGCCTCAGGCATTGAATTTAGACCAAGTAAAACAACGCGATTTTGAAGGCACATTCGATGATGTCGAAGGCGTAGGGCGAGACGTTCATATCGTCAGAACCGGTTTTCTTGTGGATGGACAGCGCCCTAAAGTGGCATCGCCGCCACCCCAATTGGGTGAACACAGCGCTGATATTCTCTCTGAGCTGGGGTTTAGCGATGACGATATTAAAACGTTTCGAGCAGAGGGCGCAGTATGAGTATTCGACGACCGACTAACGGCCCAGAAAAAGCGGTTGCTGATTGGTGGCGCACAGACATTATCGATATGAAACCGGGGGAGATTGGCTATTACGGGTATCCGATAGAAGAGCTCATTGGCAACGTCAGCTTTACCCAAATGATTTGGTTGATGACGCAAGGTTCTCTGCCTTCGCCAGATAAAGCGAAATTGCTTGATGCCGCGTTAATGTCTGCCGTTGATCATGGCCCACAAGCGCCAAGTATTGCGATTGCGCGCATGGCAGCAACCTGTGGCGTTGGTTTGAACAATGCCATGGCGTCTGCGGTGAATGTGTTGGGCGATGTGCATGGCGGGGCAGGTGAGCAGGCCATGGCCTTCTATCAAATGATTGATGAGATTGCGCAAAACGAAGATGTTGATGTTGTTACCGCCACAAAGAATGGGCTTGAGAGACAGCGCGAGCTGTTCGGTAAGTTCATCCCAGGTTTTGGCCACCGTTTCCATCCTGTCGATCCACGAGCACCGCGTTTAATGGCGGTGGTAGAAGGCGCGAAAACGGATGGTGTGGTAGAAGGGCGTTATTTGGCGATAGCTCAACAAGTCGAATTGCAGCTTGAACAGGAGAAAGGGAAGAAAATCCCGATGAACATCGACGGCGCTACCGCCGTGATATACGCCGAACTGGGTGTAGCACCTGAACTTGCGAGAGGGCTGTTTTGTTTGTCTCGCTCCGTCGGCATACTGGCTCACGCATGGGAGCAGACACAACAGGGCGGCAGAAACAAAGGCCCAATTCCTCGCGATCTCCTTTGGACCTATGACGGCCCTGAAAAACGTTCGGTGTCAGATTCAGATTAGTCCCCGCTCAGTGCCACTATTCTGCGCATAGGTATAAACGTCATCTCTCCGATGGCGTTTTTCATTTGAGATGTATTGCGCTCATTCAGAGAGAGGTGATTCACTTGCATGATAATGAACAGTGTTTTATTGTTATGGTCACTGTGACGCTGAGTAGTGTTATCTCTGTCTATATTACGTGCGTTGATTGTTTTCAGCAGGGGGATGGTTGTGAAACTATGCCTTTTAAACGCTGAACGAGATGCAGCATTCAACGAGATTGACTAATGTGTAGGGAAATGCATCAGTATTCGGCGCACCTGACAACAGGTTGGTTGGGTGTCACCAGAGAGAAGGAGCATTAAGATGCAAATGAAACCGATTTTACTGTCTTTGCTATTTTGTTTACCTGTGTTTGGCCTGTCTGGGGCAGCACATGCAGAGCAAACCAGCTGGGATAAGGCCAAAGAGTCAGCCACAGAAGCGTGGGAATCTGCGAAAGAAGCGGGTGATAGCGCATGGGATGCGACCAAAGAGAAAAGTAATGAGTTGTTAGAAGGCGCTCAAGAAGGCGGTGACAACTTATGGGAAAGCACCAAAGAAAAGAGTGCAGATATTTGGGATAAAACCAAAGAAAAAAGTGGCGAGTTGGCTGATGAAGCGAAGAAGAAAGCCGACGAAGTATTAACGCCAGAAGAAACAGAGCCTGCGCCTGTGAAGCCGCTAGAGCCTGAATCTGCGCCAGTTTTCGATCAGGAAGCCTAGCCTGCTCAACGTCTTGTATACACATTGTTCGATGAAAATGACGCTGTATATGGCGTCATTTTTTATGTCTGAAATCTCAGCCTAAATGAATTGTTTGTGAATTTATATTTGTAATTGACGCATAATTATGTGTTTATGGGGTTCTATGTACTAAGGATGTAATGCTACGGAAGCAATGCTTTGGAGGAAGGGATGCGTATTGCACTGATGTCAGATATTCATAGCAATATTTATGCACTGGATGCTGTGCTTGATGACATTCGTCGCCAAGGCGTCGATCTCGTTGTGAACTTGGGTGACATTCTTTATGGCCCAATTGCGCCGCGCGCGACTTACGAACGCTTGATGGAAGAAGATTTTCTTACCATTCGCGGCAATCAAGACCGACAAATTTACGAAGCGACGCAGACCGACATCAATGCAAATCCCACCATGGCATTTATCATCGAGGATCTAGGCGAAGCGCCTCTGACCTGGATGCGAAGCTTACCTGCCACATATTCGCTTAACGATGACGTGTTTTTTTGTCATGGCACGCCCGAAGATGATTTGGTTTATCTGCTTGAAGACCTAAAAGAGGGTGCGCCTATTGTGCGTGACGAATCTGACATTCTTCGTTTGCTAGCAGGTACTGCCCATTCACTTATTTGTTGTGGTCACACGCATTTACCTCGGTTGGTCAAAACCTCAACGCAGCAATACATCGTTAATCCGGGTAGTGTAGGTTTGCCAGCATACGCAGATGATGAGCCTGTATTTCATAAGATGCAGACGTTTAGCCATCATGCCTCATACGCCATTGTGGATGGGGAGGGCGCTGATTGGAATGTTTCCCATAAACGTATCGATTACGACGTTCATCGCGCAGTGAAAGCGGCGAAAGAAAGAGATCGTTTGGATTGGGTGTCATTTTTGTCAACGGGGCGTGCATAATCATGCTGGCGTGTACTCGACAAGCTGAGGGATCGCATGGCAACAAAATATCAGTTCTTTACTATTCCGAATTCGGACAGGAAAAAATACACCTACCTTGATATGGCATCAGACACATTTCTTGTCGAAAAATCCGGGTTGTTAGAACAAGGGTTTGAGATCGAAGATGACGTCATTATTGCTGAATCATCAGAAGAGGCGGTTGAGAAATACAAGTCGAACTTCATCTATGTTATGGAAGACTATAATGCCTCAACAAACGTGTTCTATACCCTCTATATGATGTTCAAGTCATTGTTTACGTCCAAGAAAAACGGGTAACGAAACGATGTAAAAAAAGCGCCGAGTGAGGCGCTTTTTTTGTGGGTGTTACTTTGGCAATGAAAGCCGTGCCGTTTGCTACTAGAGCTCATTTTTAGGCAAGGGAGGAATGTCCGAAGATGCCATGTGTAAATGCACATCTTGTTGAGGGAAAGGAATAGAAATGCCCTCCTTATCAAAGCGGATTTTCACTTCTCTCGTTACATCCCAGTACACATCCCAATAGTCGTCGGTTTTTACCCAAGGGCGCACAATGAAATCGAGCGATGAGCTGTTCAATACATGCAGTTTGATCATCGGCTCTGGCGCACGAAGCACGGAGGGGTGATTCACCACGATGTCCGTAAGTACCTTTTCCACTTTCTCCACGTCATCGCTATAGCTGCACCCGAACACCATATCAACACGTCGAACGCGTTCATGCGTGACGTTCTTGATCACGTCGCCCCATATCTTGCTGTTTGGCACGATGATGATTTGGTTATCAAAGGTTTTGATCGTGGTATTCACCAAGCTCATGTGGCTAACCTTGCCTTCAACACCGCCCGCGGACACAAAGTCTCCCACATCGAAAGGGCGATAGATCAGCAGCATCATGCCCGCCGCAAAGTTAGACAATGTATCTTGTAGGGCGAAACCGATGATGACACCCGCAATACCAAAACCGGTCAGGATGGGCGTGAGGTTCAAGCCAATTTGAGACAGTGCAATCAGGATACCGATGAACCAGACCGTTTTGCCAGACATGGAAATAAAGAACTCTTGCATCAGAATGGATAGCTTGAAGTTCTTCGTTGCAACAGCATGTTTCACCACGCGGCGTGTCACGTTGGCAATTTGTCGCGCCACCAGCAAAATGATCAAGAAAACGAACAACTGGAAGATGTGTTGTGGGGCGTTTTCAACGAACCAGTTACCAAATTTACTCGACCACGTTTTCACGATGGCAAAGATAACGTCAGTACTTAGCAAGTCCTGCGTTACGCTGCCAGTCACTTCAAAATACAAACGTTTGTATTCGGCGCTCGGAATGCCTTCCTCATCCGCCATCTCTATCATGGTGCGCAGGCTGGTGGTTGTTATGTCCATTCTGCGTTGGGTGATGAGTTTACGAAGTTGAATCGCTGCTTTTTCAGATTCAGGGGCGACACTGAGCTGCGCGTTATCTGCGCTGAGTTGTTGTTTTAAATACTCAATGTTGGCGGCCAATTGTTCAGTGCGTCTGATAATGTCTTTATCAAACGTTTTTTGAACGGCGGGATCTAAGGCATCGAGTTTTTTCAGCCACTCAATATTTTGCGATTGCTCCTCATACAAACTGTCGAGGTACTTTCTTGCTTCACTGTAATCACTGAGCAGAGCAAACTTGTCTTCGCTGTTCGCGTTGCTGATTTCCTCAGACAGTTTGGTAGAGCGTTCAGTGAGGTATTTGATCCCACCTTTGCTGTATTTCTGCTGTTGGTTGACTTGTGCGATGAGGAACTTGCCGTCTGTGCTCTTTCCTTTGACCGCTTGAGAGATCAGCGCTCGCAGCTCTTCGTTTTTTTGAAACATTTGAAGCTGCATAGCCAGTTTATCTTCGCCTACCGCTTTATCTTGCAGGATAACGAGTTCGGCTAAATCACGATTGAAATCCTTTATGCGTTGTTCAAGAGATTCAGAGGGGGACGATGAAGCAGCAGTTGGCGTTGCTGCAGGTGCTTCAGGAGCTTCAGAGCTAGCAAGTGTAGTGCTTGAAAACAGTGCGAAACATAAGAAGAAAAGTGGTAGGACACCATACAGATGCTTTCTGACAATCATCAAGAGACCTCATAAATATAGGACGGAAGCAGGTTGAGAACAGTATGGCATTTAGTACAGAGGCGAGCACTGGAAGTTCTTCTCACTCCTGGCTTTTTCCTGGATTTATCTATCAAAATTGAGAGAAAAAACCGTTTGTGAAACACCGTTTTCCAATGTGTGTCAGATACGATCAATGGAATAAGTAAACATCAAATATTTGCCCGTTTATTTTACCTAACTTTACATACTGCTCATTGTTTAAGCGATTGACTGGCGCTAAATTAGCCTTACTTAATATAATGATAATGGAGTGAGTAAAAATGAGTAATGTGTCGTCCTTATCTAAACCGACGATCTTTTTTCATTGGTTAGTTGCAATCAGTTTTATCGGCGTGCTTGCGTTTGGTTTGTATGTGGAAGATTTACCGGGCGGGCCTGAAAAAGGTGAGCTTATCGGCCTGCATAAATCCTTTGGCGTATTGGTCCTCGTTTTAGCAGTATCTCGTTTGTTGTGGCGCTTTAAGGAAGGATCTATTTCTTCTATACCAGGGTCACCAAGATGGCAGGAAAAAATCGCTGCCGGTGTTCATCATCTTCTTTTGCTCGCTACCTTATTGATGCCCGTTTCCGGTATCGCCATGTCGCTTGGCGGTGGCCATGATATCGGTGTGTTTGGCGTTACGCTGATTACCGCAGGCGAGAAAAATGAACTGCTGGGGCAAATAGGCAGCACAACCCATGAGGTTCTTGCAAATATTGTGATGGTCACGCTGGCGCTGCATGTTCTTGGGGCGCTCAAACACCACATTGTCGATAAAGATGCCACACTAAAACGTATGTTAGGGAAATCCTAACGTCGCGTGAAATTTTATAAGAAAGCCACCTTATAAAAGGTGGCTTTTTTGGTTTTGCCTGTTGAACGTGCGTCCGTGTTTTAAATCCTGCTAATCGAGAGCTTCCTTCACTTTTCTGCCTTAACAACCTGATATTGTTAATAGATATGCACAGTTCGTGGTCGTGCTTCTTTACAATTAACAGGGCAGGGATCATGAGACGGATCATATTCAATCAAAAAGGCGGCGTCGGTAAATCAAGCATTACAGTAAACCTTGCTGCGCTCAGTGCCGCGAGCGGCAAAAAGACACTTCTGATAGACCTCGACATACAAGGCAACAGCAGTCATTACTTGGGCGTTGATATCAACGCCAAAACGGAAAGAAGCGTTGCAGATTTATTGGATCAAACCGTCTCTTGGTTTTCAATGTCCACGCCGATTAAGCAATTTCCGCAAGCAACGGCGTATGAGAACCTCGATATCATCCCTTCAAGTCCACGATTGGCGGCGTTAGAACCTGAACTTGAGCGTCGATATAAAATCTACAAACTCCGCGATGCGCTGGATGAACTCGAGAGCGAATATGATCGCATCTATATCGATACACCACCAAACCTGAATTTCTACAGTAAAGCGGGGCTCATCGCCGCGCACAAATTACTGATTCCTTTCGATTGCGACAGTTTCTCGCACCAAGCCTTGTTAACATTAATGGACAACCTTGCGGAACTGCGTGATGACCACAACAAAAAGCTGATGTTGGAAGGGGTGGTGGTGAACATGTTTAATGCACAAGCGAAGTTCCCCGGTCAAATTATCGAAAACGTGCGAGAGCTTGGGCTACCTCTGTTAGAGCCTTTTATTCCTCAATCTGTGAAGATGAAGGAATCGCACTATCAACAAATGCCGCTCGTTCATTTCGCACCGAAACATAAGCTTTCTCAGAGTTTCGCAGCGTTATACGACAACCTAGAAGTCACGATTGAGAACAAAGAAGCCTGTTAGTGATCTTATTCGGGCACATTTGACAATGTTACGTATTAGCGTAACAATCTAAAGAGTTACATTTTCATGTAACTCTTTATTTTTGTGCTTTTGTTGACGTGAGTGGAGACATGATGAGTGTTGCAGGCGTTATAACAGGGGATGTCGTGGACTCCACCAAAATGGACGAAGCCACACGTCGACAATGTTTATCGGCCATAGAAGCGTGTTTTACCGCTTTTGGTAGCCGTGCTACTGGCGAAATATATCGAGGGGATGCCTTCCAGATATACACGTCAGCGCCCGACCAACTCCTGTATATGGCCATCAAACTCCGATTGAGCTTATTGCGTCTTGAGCCCTCTGCAGACGTGAGATTGTCTTTGTCTGTCGCCAAAGCAACGGCGCGCGAGTTACCGGTTCGTATGTCGAACAACAGCGAAGCATTTCTTTTATCAGGGCGACATCTCGACGCAATGAAAAGCGAGCGCTTAGCCTTCAGTGCGGATGACGAAGCCTTTGCGGATGATGGCAAAATGGTGTGTTCACTGCTTGATGATGTGATGAGTGGATTAACCATGAAGATGGCGATTGCACTTGATGTTTGGATTGAAGATTCTTCGCTCTCCCACGCTGAATTGGCGCAAAAGGTTGGCCTTTCTCGCAGCGCGTTTACCCGTGTTATCAACCGTGCAAACTACGCCAAAGTGGAAAATGTACTCAATTGGTATCAACGCCGATACGATCGCTATCTTGCTGGATAGCATGTCTGTAATTGCGAGTGAATATGTTCGCAATACTTATAAAACCGTCAAGTAAATCAACGAGAAGGAGAGGGCAGAAAAATGATACTCACCGTATTTCTGACCATGGTGGCGATTCACGTATTCGTTGAGTTCTACGTTATTCCTGAAGATGGTGTTGGTCCACGCTTCTTACGCACACCTAGTGGCGAGGAAAATACAAAGAAAACGATCAATCGTAGACTGATTGTTTCTGTGCTTTGCCAAAGCATCTTGATGCTCATTGCGCTTCTCTTCTTCACGCAAACATTTCTTTATGCATTTGGTGCTGCACTGTTCATCGGTTTGTTTGCCTTCGTGATTGATGTGTGGGGCGTAGAGCGAGTCACAACACTGCGGTCACTCTTGATTAAACAAAGTGCTCACCTTGGCTTACTACTTTTTGTGGCGACAGCGATAGCCTCGTCAGATGCGAGAAGTGAAGCGATTGCCGCGCTTCAACAGCAAAGTTGGTGGGGATTGTTTTGTGGGGGCTTAGCGTATTTGCTTGCGATGAAACCTTCTTCCGTCGCAATTTCACTGCTACTGCGAAATTGGACGCAGGAATTGAACGACGCGTCTGATATTGAAAAGAACCGCCCACTGAAAGATGCGGGAACCTACATCGGTTATTTTGAGCGCGCGTTGATAGTTACCTTTGTGCTTTGGGGGCAATTGCCAGGCGTTGCATTGGTGCTGGCGGCTAAATCTGTGTTTCGATTTGGGGATATGAAAGATCACGGCAGCCGAATGTTCACCGAGTACGTCATGCTAGGTACGTTTGCAAGCACACTGTTTGCGATAGCGAGCGGCGTGTTAGGGCTTTACCTCGTTCATCTTTGA
This sequence comes from Enterovibrio norvegicus, assembly GCF_002876705.1. Lineage (GTDB taxonomy): Bacteria > Pseudomonadota > Gammaproteobacteria > Enterobacterales > Vibrionaceae > Enterovibrio > Enterovibrio norvegicus_B. The sequence continues at coordinate 515,123 of NZ_MDAG01000057.1, forward strand.
CGTGTAAGCGTTGAAGTTTGAAAACACGCTCTGGCGTGATGCGTTGCTCAATCAAGGATCGCTTTCTCTGACTACACAAAAACAAAAAAAGGCACCGAAGTGCCTTTTTTCATCTTAATCACTGCCGTTAAGCAGCGGCTTTTTCTATTCGGCGTTGCTTCCAAATAGACGCGCCAATACCGACTGCCAACGATGTTACAATCACCCCTAAAGAAACCGGCGTTGCAATCGCAAACGGCGTTTCGATAAGCAGCATTTTCACACCGATGAAGCACAGCATGAATGCCAGCGTGTGGTGCAAGTACGCAAACTTGTTCAGCATGCCACCCAGCACGAAATACAGTGAACGCAAGCCGAGTAGGGCGAACACATTCGCGGCCAATACAAGGTAAGGTTCTTGTGTTACCGCAAAGATGGCTGGAATTGAATCCAGTGCGAACATCACGTCAGTCATTGCGATAACCAGCACAACCACCAGCATAGGGGTTGCGAGGATACCTACCGCATCGCGGATCAGCAGTTTGTTGCCGTGGTAATCCGGACTTACGCGCAAGAATTTCTTCACCATGCGGACAGGAAAACCATCTGAGAACGATTCGTCTTCTTCGCCATGCTGACGCCACATTTGAACACCCGTCCAGATCAAGAAGAAGCCGAACAGGTAAAGCACCACGTGGAATTTTGCGATCAACGGTGCACCCAAGGAAATCATGATGCCACGCAGTATCAAGGCACCCACGATACCGAGCATCAGAATGCGTGGTACGTTTTTCTCTGGCACTTTGAATTGGCTAAAAATCAATGCGAACACGAAGAGATTATCAACGCTCAGTGACTTTTCAAGCAGATAACCCGTGATGAAAGCAGTTGCGGCTTCGCTGTTCGACAACAAACTTGTTGGTGACATGTCAGGCCAAAAGAAGAAAATCGCACCAGCAAAAAGAAACGCGAGAGCAAACCAGAATACGCTCCAAATGGCTGCAGAACGGAAGCTGATACTGCCTCTTGTCAGCAGCAAGTCGATGCCTAGCATCAAAAGCGTAAGAATTAACAGGCCTTCATAACCTGAGAAGAGTTCACTTAAGAACATGATACCTCCGCGAGCGGAAGGTACAGGAAAACAGGGTAGCCTGACCAACCGCAAAGCTAAAAAAAGAAAAGCAATACGTGGTGTTGGTCTTGTCAGAACTCAATGATGATGAGTTCTCGCGTGCCGGAAGCATAAGCTTCGGGATGACGACAGCGCGACGAAATGACTACTCCCCAAAACGCCGCCATAGTAGTGCTTTTCACCTTAATAGAAAACAAAAATATTGTGAATTCGTACCAAATTTAACGCCGAGAAAAACGCGAGGTTGTTGTTTTGGTTATCGCTGAGGTTTTTAGAAAGTGAATCGTGCTCGAATGGCTGAAAACGGAGGAGCGAAAAACAAAAATGCCCTGTCGATATTGTGTCGACAGGGCATTGAGGTTGTTACTTTTCAGTGTTTATTGGTGCTAAATCTGGAATTTCGCAATCGCAGCGCTAAGTTGTTGGTTAGAGGAAGAGAGTTGCTGAACATTGCTTAATGTCGCTTCGCCACTGACATTAAGCTGCTCTACCATTTCACTAATAGCGTGGATGCTTTTACTGATATCGCGTGAAGCTTGGTTTTGCTTGTTAGTAATGTCAGTAATGTTGCTGTTGAGTTGATTAATTTCCTCGATCGATCCAGCCATCACATCAAGGTTTGCATCCACCACGTTGGTTTGCTCAACTGATTGTAAACAGCTGCGCTTGGTGTGTTCTATCGACTTAACAGCATTGTCTGTGCCTGCATTGAGGTTTTGCAGCATGTCGTTAATTTCAGAGGTGCTCTGTTGTGTGCGACTGGCCAGTGCGCGAACTTCATCTGCAACCACAGCGAAACCGCGGCCTTGCTCACCCGCGCGGGCTGCTTCAATGGCGGCGTTCAATGCAAGGAGATTGGTTTGTTCGGCAATGTCTCCAATGACCATTAACACAGAAGCGATTTTTTCAGAGTTTTCGCTCATGTTTTGAATGTCAGACTCCATGTCCGTGATTTCTTGGAGTAGGGAATTTACACTCGTAACAGACTCTTTAACCTTCTGTTTTGACTCAACCGTTTGTGTGTTGGTTTTTTGCGTACAACTCAAGGCTTCTGACGCGCTTTCGGCAACCGTTTCTACTGTCGAATTCATATTATCGATTTTCGACACAACGTCTTGAGTGACTTGGCTGTGATGGTGAAGAACGCGATGATTTTCATCGGTTTTGTTCTTCACTTCTTCCACTTCATGAGAAATTTTCTTCGTCGCTTCAGAAATGCCACTGACAATGTCTTGTAGATTCTGAGCAACTTCATTCATCCCATTTGCAATTAAGCTTATTTCATCTCGCGACGTCACGTTAACGCGTGCGGTGAGGTCACCTCGTGCTAAGCGTTTCATCGCGCGGATAATGTCTGATAGCGGTCTAAGGAGCTTGTTAACCAGCAAAATCGCGATCCCTGTAATCAAAATTACTTGGACAATGGCAAAGATAAGGGAATCAACTCTACTTGATGTCACGCTCGCGAAAGCGGCTTCTTCATCCATTGCGATTGCGAGGAACCAAGGCGTGCCTTCTACAGCGTGAAGATTAAAGAGGTAAGGCACATTTGCAATGTTCATCATGCTGACATCAGGACTGGCGGCGAAAGAGTTTAGCGCTTCGGGCGTTAGCTGAGGGGTCAGTTCTGTGGCGGGTTGTAAACTCACAGAAGGGTTAACGCTGGCAAGAATAGTCGCGTTGTTATCCAGAAGTATTGCTTGCGTATTTTCGTTGCTGATACTGTTGATGTAGCTTATCAGTTGACCAATTTTTATGTCGCCAGCGATAACCGCTGAGTCACCATTATTACGCGTGTATTTTTGAGCGATAGTGACAACCGCTTCTCCTGTCGAAGAGTCTTTATAGGGTTCGGTGATGATTGGACCTTCAGCCGACGAGGCACTGATATACCATGGCCTCTGTCTTGGGTCGTATCCCGCTTTCGAAGGTTTCGCATTATAACGAATCATTTCACCTTCGCTTGTTCCTACGTAAACAGATTCAAAACCGCCCGCTACGCGCGCTTGATCAAGGTAGGAATAAATTGGGATATTCTGTGCATTCACATCGCTGTTCATGGCACTTTCAATGACTTCGATGCGAGGCTCAATCCAATTTTGGACGCCCTTGGCACTGGCGATACCCACAGAGTCAATGAATTGCGCGACAGATTGCTCCGTGTATCCGACCAGTTGCTGGTCTTGTCGTTGAAACTGAATGGCAGCAACAACAATGATAATAGAAGCGATGGCGAGTGATATTTTGTGTTTGATCGAGCGAGGTAGAATCATCATGACGTCTCTACATTGCGAATTTAGTATTTTAATTAAGACACTCGATTAGCATAGAACATGACATTGGATTGATCCTTTCAAGTTCATGAGAGCCATTAAGAAAATGCTCAATAAGCACCGCTAAGATGACGGTGATACGTCTAACTCTGTGTTTTATCAATAAGACGGGAAGGCGAGGGAGGAGCCGTTGAGTGCGAGGAAGCGTATACACAATGGGCGATAGATCGGGTTTGGACAATAGTGAGTTAGCGGGTTTACTCACAACCGCCTTTTTCGGATAACTTTAGTTTAGGAAAAACGATGGGAGCCACCCAGAACAAGCAGAGTGGTACATTCTATTAATCAAGCGGTGGGAAGATACTCACATCAAACTCAGGCGGTGACGCCTTTAGTTCCTCCAGGCTTGGCCCTTCACCCTTGATGAGCCACTGCGGCAAAAAAGGTGAGTCAAAGCTAACGGTTTCACCGAGTGTTTGGTTGATGACACGCATGAACGCCAGAATGTTAATGTGCATCATGGCGTATTTATTGTTCAGGCTGTCAGAGTTGGGGCCATTATCAGGTGGGCCACCAAACGTTTCTGCGTCATCCCTAGGAACAATTTCACTGAAATATTCGTAGTTTGCTTGCATGGCAGCTTTAACAATGGTGTTCAAGTCGTCATTCGCCGCTCCCCAACCATAAGCCACTATCTGGAATAGGGGAATGCTTCGAAACCAGGCATAGGTTTCAACAAAAAGAGAATCGATTGCCTCAATGGCCCCCGGTTTTGTTAATGCACGACAGCGATGAAACGCCTCTGTTCTCACATCAATATCAGGCTCGTCGCCCAAAAACGCCTTGAACAGGTCAGTAAAAACTAACGAGGTCTTGAGCGAGTTGATTGCCCCGGTTTTCTCGAAGCTCTCAGTGGGTACCTTTAGTAAATCTTGGCATGCCTGATTATCTCCCGTCAAAATGGCAAGACTTAACGCGTTTAACCATGTTTCGCTATTTGAGTATTCGTCGGTTTTCTCGCCCACGCCCACGTAGTGTTTGCCATACAACTCAAAAGTGATTTCTTCCCCGGGATTTCGCTGCATCAAGAAATGAGCACGATAGGCGTTAACGGCTTGTTGCAACAACCACTTAATGTGTGATGGCGGTGCCTCAAAGATGTTGTACTGAACAGCTAGGCGGACGAACTCATCAGCTCGCATATAAAGGATATGTGGGTAGCGGTGGCTTCCAAGAGATTCGAACCGCTTGATAGTCCTCTTTAGGTCGGATATCAACAGCTCGGGGCGCGATTCGTACGCCCCGTTCTGCTTTAAGGTCTCAGGGAAATAGTGAGTACTAAAATCGTATTGTTGGGGTTTATTGGCTGTCACACCTGCGCTCCTTCTGGCTGCTCAGTAAACACATAGGTAGGAAGGTATGGCGTTTCAAAATCTAACGTGAAGCCATACTTTGCGTATGCGAACTTCGCAGCTGTAAGCAGAGGGAGTGAAACGTACCCAATCATACGACTACTGAAGTCTTCGTCATGGGTAAACCATTCTTTGTGCATTTCAACGGCTTTGAACATGGCTTTGCGGTATTTAGCTTCGTCTTGCTCGCGAATGGCACGCATGACATCGTAAAACCCCAAAGTAAGAGTGATGCCGCCTAGCGCTAGCTCTTTCATCTTTGGACTTTCAGCGTTAGCATCCACTTCAGCCATAAATGCATCTAACAAAGCCGTCGGGTCTTGTGCAACTTTCAATCCTAAACAATGAAGGCGAAGGTAGGTGCCTAGCTCAGTTTGCTTTGAACGAAACAACACTTGGCCAGACTCAAGCACTTCCATGATTTCATTCAAATCATCATAACAGCCTGAAATTATGCAAAGTTCTACTTGGTTGAGCCAATTGGCTGACTCGTTAATGGGTACCCCTTTTTTTCCATTACCAGCCAAATTAAAATCTCGCCCTTTATATGTAAAGCGGAGAGTTGCGTTTTTAGACACCATATTCTGCCTGTGCATCATGGTAGTGAAATACTGGGCGTTATTAAGATGTTCGATGACGGTTTCTCTCGGTATATCATCAAGATAAACACCTAAGCAGAAAGCATCGCGTTCGTGCCTAGCAAGTGCCTCAAAATTGAATCTATCTTCAGACATGTTCTCCATGGAGAATGAAGTACTACTGACGATACTTCTACGCCGCGAGTCATAGACTCTATGCTGTCCAGCTAAATTCTTAACGTGTGACGCTATTGTTTTCATTCGTTCTTTACCTATCCATTTGATCAGCGAGTAGGTAGGAAATACCCATCTAACACCACCACTTTTCTAGTCAAAAGCGTACCGTGTGGTGCGCTCTTTTGCGGCTAGTTTCGCCATGTTTTGTGAGCAAGTGTGATAAATCTTGAGACTAGGAAGTGTTAACCATTAGTTTTTTTGGGGAAATTGATATGGGAGAAAACGGTAATTCTAAAGGTGCTAACTCACTTTGGGGCAAAACCTTCTTACTCAGTTGTCTTTCGTTTGTCAGCCACACACCACCACTATTTAAAAAATTCGCGGAAATCTATCATTCACTGCACACGTCGAGATTTGATTTTGATCGTGCGAGTGGCAGAGTAGGGTGACTTTATTCAAACCAATACGTTTGTCTCTGAGCAGGTTATCGCGTTCTGTTTAACGTGAATCAATCAGCGACTCGGAAGCTTTGTCATTGCTTCCAATTTTAAAGGTTGGCGGCATGATTTCGATTTAGACGCGTTTCTATAAGGCGTCTTGTAGAATACTGCTTTCTCCAAACGCAAAAAGCCTGCTCAATGAGCAGGCTTTTTGCTTCTTACGAAAGTGGTGGGCGATACCGGGCTCGAACCAGTGACCCCCTCCTTGTAAGGGAGGTGCTCTCCCAACTGAGCTAATCGCCCGAATAATCGCGATTGGGAATCTCTTTAGAAGAGAAGTGCGATTATTGGAATTTGGTGGGTCTAGGCAGACTCGAACTGCCGACCCCTACCATGTCAAGGTAGTACTCTAACCAACTGAGCTATAGACCCAAATTCTGATTCCATCCTGGTTAGGGAAGGAATGGTGCGTCCGGGCAGACTCGAACTGCCGACCCCTGCCATGTCAAGGCAGTACTCTAACCAACTGAGCTACGGACGCATATTACATACAATGCCAAGAAAAAACTTGGTGCGTCCAGGCAGACTCGAACTGCCGACCCCTACCATGTCAAGGTAGTACTCTAACCAACTGAGCTATGGACGCATTGTAGTGCTTTACAAAAACTTGGTACGACCGAGTGGATTCGAACCACCGACCCCCACCATGTCAAGGTGGTGCTCTAACCAACTGAGCTACGGTCGTACTGCATGTATTTGCTGGGCAGCTATTGCCCTGAAAGCGGGATGAATATTAGCGAGTAGGGGCAAGGCACGCAAGCGTAAATCCGGACTTTTTTGTGTTTCGAGGTCTGTTTGCTGTTTTGATGCACAACTTGGCGCATCTGTGGTCATTATTTTTTGTTTTTAACGGGTTAAGCGACCATGTGCTTCACATTTGATATTGGTGAAAACGGGTTTACTGACGACCAACGGTGATTTGGCAACGAGAGAATAAAGATTGCCAATATTGAACATGATGTTTCACTGCACGTTGAAATTCATCGTATCTGTCGCCTCTTAAATAGGCGTGTTGATAAGAATGAAAGTGAGAAGGTGCGATCGTGATTGTGTCATTGAGTTGGTGGAGTGATGGTTGCACGTCTAAATATAGGCCATTGAGCGTTGAAACATAAGGCTGAACAGCGCCTATAAAGAAGGTGTCGAAGACATTTCTTAAATAATTCAGCCGAGTAGGGTCGCGATTTTCGCCACAGACGATCAGGTGATCATCGCGTTCAAGCTGTTGGGTAATGGTGTTCAGCCACCGTGTGCTTTCGTCTAAAGAGAGAAACACTGCGCCCAAGTAATGCTGTTTTTCGATGGGCTCTTGCAGTGATAGGGCGTCTACCTCGTGAGATTTCTGTTCAATCAGATTTGCATAGCGCTCAATCGCCAACAGGGCATCACTGTGAGGAAAAGGCTTTTCGGGTGGAATGAGGGCATTGCCTGCGGGTATAAGCTGCTTGCGCCACGCTTCGCTAGAGACAAAGGTGTTCCAATACACCGTTGTGAGCTGCTGGGATTTCTGTTTTTGCAGCGCAGTGAGCTGTTCAATCAGGGTGTCGTTTTCAATGTTCGACAAACAATAGGCGACCGTGTTTAACAGTTTTATTTCGTAGTCAAGGTGGCGGAAGGCGTCTTGCACTTTGCCGAGGATAGAATTGCGATCCGCGATGAGTTGAAACAAGCCACACTCGCGAAGCTCATAGGCATCGAGAAGCCCCATGCGAATGTCTTCGAGTGGTAAGAGCAAATCGCGCTTGCGTGGCAGAGAAATGGATATGCTTTCAGACAGAGGCAGTGGGTCAGTTTCTACGACATTCGCGAGGCGTTGTTGATAGGTTTCAAACTGGGCGATAGCAGGGTCGTCGCCAAAACATCCCGTTAGTGACACTAACAGGACGGCATAAAACGAATGACGAATGGCAGCGACGATCACGACGTATTCAAAGCCTCTTTAAGCGAGTAAGCCTAGGAATATACGAAGTATATGGAATAAGCGATCGATGTGCGCGGTAAGACCTTGAGAATGTGAAAAATCAGCGGGTATGCCCATTCAATCACAATGTGCTTGGGCATAAACGAAACATCCCAGCGCGTGCTGGGATGTTTTGTGTTTAACGTTTACTTTTCTGCCATCGCGAGCTGGAACTCGGATGATTGTCCTCTGATCCACATCAAGCGCATGCCAAGCATGATGGCAGCAGAAGAGAGGCCGATAATGATGCCAATCCAGAAACCGTAAGCCCCCATGGGTTCAACAATCCAATCCGTCATGCCTAAGATGTATCCCATCGGAACACCAAGGATCCAATAGGCGACAAAGGTACGATTGAAGATGGCTTTCATGTCTTTATAGCCACGCAGTGCGCCTGCAGCAACAACCTGCACGGAGTCTGTGCATTGATAGAGAGCAGCCAGCAGCATGAGATTGGCAGCGATCGCGACCACTTCAGGGTTCTTGGTATAAAGATGAATGATAGGTTCGCGGAAAATGATCGTCAGCGTTGCAGTAAAGAGTGCTGCGAGCAAGCCAAGGATGATGCCGAGCTTTGCAGAACGTGCCGCACCTTCTGTTGATTTCTCACCAAGCAAGTGGCTTACACGAATACTCACTGCCGTACCTAAGCTCATTGGTAGCATGAACACCATGGACGAGAAGTTAATGGCGACTTGGTGTGCAGCAACAATTGTCGAGCCAAGTGGCGCGATGAGAAGTGCAACGACAGCAAACAAGGTCACTTCGAAGAACAGGGCTGCAGCCACTGGCAATCCCATTTTGAACAAACGCCAAAGCGCCGGCATGTTCGGTTTCTCGAAGTTTTGGAACGCGTTGATTCGACGAAGACGCTTGTTCACCATGATGTAAACCAGCATTGAGGCGAACATCAGCCAGTAAACAATGGCAGTTGCAACGCCACAGCCCACACCGCCCATGGCAGGCATGCCAAACTTACCGTAAACGAAGATCCAGTTTAATGGCACGTTTGCCGCGAGGCCGATAAAGCCGATCACCATTGCGGGCACGGTCATCGAGATGCCTTCAGCAAGGTTACGCAGTACTTGGAACAGTAAGAACGCTGGAACCGCCCAAATAACCGCATGCAGGTAGCCAACCGTTTTCTCTGCGAGTAGCGGGTCCACGTCCATGTAATGCACGATAGCGCCAGCATTATAAAGAACGAGTGATATAGGCAATGACAATGCAAGCGCCATGTATACGCCTTGCTGCACTTGGTATGGGATTTTATGTTGACGGCCAGAACCATTGAGCTGGGCGACAATTGGGATCATGGCAATCAAAATACCGATGCCAAAAAGGATGGATGGAAGCCATACACTGGATGCAACAGCAACCGCCGCCATGTCAGTGGCACTTACGCCACCGGCCATAACTGTGTCGACAAACCCCATTGAGGTTTGCGCTAGTTGCGCAATAAAAACAGGGATACCCAACTTAATGATGGATTTCGCTTCTAGGCGGTAGTTTTGCACCTATTACTCCGAAAATACGATAAAAGAGGCAGGAAAAAAGACAGCACATTATACGCTCGCGAACGAATGCGACAATCAAAGTCTCTGATAAACTAGTACATAAATGAATACGTGATTGATTCGATGAGAATACATCGACAAATAATTTCCGTCGCCAATGGTTATCGACAGGTTTATGTTTCATCTTTGTACATCGTTTACGCTATACCCGAGCTGCCTGAATGGGCACAATGACAATCTGTTTAACCCCGTGTGGCGAATATTGGGGTTGTTATTGCCTTCTGCCACGCGACGGATCCACTTCATGACATTTCAAAAGGACTCTCCATGTTTACCGGTATCGTTCAAGGCATTGGTCATATTGCTAAGATTGAAAAACAGAAAGACTTTCAAAGTCACGCCGTCGTGTTTCCTTCGGACATGCTCGAAGGGTTGGCTTTGGGGGCGTCTGTGGCGCACAACGGATGCTGTTTAACCGTCACTCGAATTGACCAGGATATTATTTGGTTTGATTTGATGCAGGCAACCTTGGCGTTAACGAACCTTGGCGAGCTTGTTGTGGGGGAGAAGATCAACCTAGAACGTGCAGCGAAGTTCGGCGATGAGATTGGTGGACATTCTATGTCTGGCCACATCATGACCATGGCACAGGTTGTTGATGTGATTGATACAGAAAACAACCGTCAGGTTTGGATCGAGGTTCCCGCGAGTGTCACCAAATATGTGTTTGATAAGGGTTACATCGGAATTGATGGCATCAGCCTGACCATTGGTGACGTGTGTGATAACCGTTTCTGCGTCAATTTGATCCCTGAAACGCTCAATCGCACCAACATGGGGTGGCGAAAGGTGGGTGACAAGGTGAATATTGAAGTCGACCCGCAAACGCAAGCGGTGGTGGATACGGTAGAACGTGTCATGGCTGCCAGAGGCTAGCGTTGTTATGCACGAGAGAAAAAGCCAGCATAGCGCTGGCTTTTTGTTTTTCTACGAATGTGAAACGTTGAGATTAAGGATTTAGAAAACCTGCTCGTCGTCTGCATCGACATATAAATTAACGGTTTTATGCTGCGAATCAATTTGGAAATTCAAATGAATAGCATTACAGCATGCCGGGCAATCATCATAAAAGTCTTGATCGCCGCCGCTCATATCCAAAGTAATACGAATGCTATGACCACAGTGCGGACAAGCGATCCCTCTTTCGGTGTAATTTTGCATGTTCCACTCCTTATCTGAACTGCGAGCCAGTAACATGACAGTGGAAAACTAGTCGTTGACTGAACTGGCCATGTGTCACCATCTTAAGAAATCAAGAATGTTTGCTCAGTGAAATAAGGTGAAACTTTGAAGAGCAACGAGTTTCTGTAAACTCAGATTCATTTACTGAATATTTGTGTTTCCAAGTATTTCTGTGAGCGGGTGTTTGCGTGTATTTATTGAAATGTTGCAGGAAGAATTGCGAGGCTGCTTCAGCAAGATTGGGGAAGGGAGCCTAAAACGTAAAAAACGCGGCTCCCTGAAAACGCTTACTTTATCAAATGGTCGATTGTTAATTCGTTTAACGACGTAAGTTTTACATCACTGATCACCCAGCGTTCTTGCCCTGCCACATGGGCCTCGGGAACAACAATCGCCTTCATCTGAGCAGACTTTACTGCCATCAAACCCGCAAATGAATCTTCAAATGCGACACAACGTTGAGGGTCTATACCCAAGCTTTCAGCTGCATTGAGGTAAACCTCAGGGTGGGGTTTGCCATATTTCAGATATTCAGCTGAATGACACTGCTCAAACCAAGAAGATAAATCCAACGCATCCAATGTTGCTTGAATCAAACGCATGGGTGATGAAGAGGCGAGTGCGATGCGCAAGTTAGCTTGTTTACACAGGTTCAATGCATGCATAACACCAGGCATCATGGGTTTGTGCTCAGAAACAAGCTCAATCACTTTCAACGTGATGCGTTCACAAACGTCATCACAACTTGGGCCTTCCCATCCACGGGTGTTGTAATAATGTCGCACGATTTGGTCAATACGAATGCCTGTCGTCGCAATGGTATCTTCGCGGGTAACATTAATACCAAGCTCACCAAAAATGGCGATTTGAGCATCTTGCCAGAAAGGTTCTGAATCGACCAATAGGCCGTCCATATCAAAAATTGCAGCTTGAATCATAACCAGGCTCTATTCCATTCAATAAAAATGCGCGCGCTAAACATGCTGTAAATCCATCCGGTTGATGAAGAGTGAGATGATCCTTCGCTAAAGCAGGATGCATTTACATTTGTTTAGATAAAAGAAAGGGCGCCGAGGCGCCCATTTTGACTTTATAGTGATTCACTGCCAATCGCTTTGTTACGTTAAATCCAGTTTGGTGATCAACGCCTCTGTTTCTTCGAGATAGTGCCCACCAAACAACAAACAGTGATTGAGCATATGGTAGAGATTGTAAATGTCTTTCCGTGATTCAAACTCTTCATCCAACGGCCACACTTCAGCGTAGCCTTCATAAAAGCGCTCAGGAAAGCCGGAGAATAGCTGGGTGGTTGCGATATCTACTTCTCTGTCTCCCCAGTAACACGCTGGGTCATAAACAATGGGGCCATTGATCGACATAGACGCATTGCCAGTCCATAAGTCGCCATGTAACAGAGACGGTTTTGGTTGGTGACCCGTTAACCGCTCCTTGATGGATTCAACAATGGTTTCAACATCGCCAAAAGACATGCCACGTTCTTCTGCGAGCTTCAATTGAAGGCCTATGCGGTGATCAGCAAAGAAGTTCGCCCACTTGCGGTGCCAGTTGTTGCGTTGTTCGGTGGTACCAACAAAGTTGTCGATATCAAAGCCGTATTCAAGTTGGTCACCCCACTGATGAAGGTGCGCCATTTCGCGCCCCAGTAGATAGGCACTTTCTTCATTGAGCGGCTTCATCGGAATGTAGTCCAACACCAACACTGCTTTTTCTTTTATTACACCAATGTAGATAACGTGGGGCACAGAGACGACACCGCTGTTGGCAAGGTGTCGTAGACTTTCTGCTTCCGCCTCATAGATGGCGAGGTTTTCACGTGAGTTTACCTTAACGAAGAAACGAATATTTCCGCTGCTAATGGCATAACATTCGTTGATGTCTCCACCATCGATAGGGGTTTTCTCATCAACCTCGAACTGCTGACCGAGCGTGAGAGAAAGCTGAACGGAAAGCGAGTGCCACATAGGATTACCTCTGCGTGTCGGCAAACAAAATGGTGTGATAACAAAATAGTAGCGCAATCTTGGGAGAGTAAAGTGCGACTAGACCACAAACCATGTGGCCTTCATCACTTTTGGTACAAAATATGATAAGCCTCCAGATTCCTGGGGCTTAATCATGTGCTACCTAACGTGTTTGAGACGTCATACTTGGTAAATGTCTGTCAGGTAGATACTTATTATGTGTCGCTTCTAAAAGGTAAGAATTCGCTTTTTCAATATCCGGTGAGAAATAGCGGTCTTTATCGTAAAAAGACACATGCCCTCGAAGCTCTGCTTTTATCTGTTCGAGCTTTGGCGATGTCTTATGCGGTGTTCTGAAATCAATGCCCTGACAAGCAGCAAGCAACTCCACCGCCAAGATCCCACGCGTATTTGCCGCCATCTCTGTTAACCGTCGACCTGCAAACGTCGCCATGGACACATGATCTTCTTGATTAGCCGACGTTGGCAGGCTGTCTACAGAGGCAGGGTGCGCCAAGGTTTTGTTTTCACTCGCCAACGCCGCGGCGGTGACTTGTGCAATCATAAAGCCGCTGTTTACACCGCCATTGTCCACCAAAAAGGGGGGCAGTTTGCTGAGTCCACTGTCGATGAGTAACGCCATTCTGCGTTCAGATAGACTGCCAATTTCTGCAATGGCTAATGCGAGGTTATCGGCGGCCATGGCGACGGGTTCAGCATGGAAATTACCGCCAGAGATAATGTCGTCATCATCGCTAAACACGAGTGGATTGTCGGACACTGCATTCGCTTCCACTTGTAACACGCTTGCGGCTTGGCGAATCTGCTCAAGACAGGCACCCATGACCTGAGGCTGGCAGCGCAGCGAGTAGGGGTCTTGCACCTTTTCACATTTCTGATGGCTATCGCCAATTTCACTCGATTCGCCCAGTAAATGACGATACGCAGCTGCTGCATCTATCTGTGTTTGATGACCACGTACTTGATGGATACGAGGGTCAAACGGACGCCTGCTTCCTAACGCTGCCTCGACAGACAAAGAGCCACAAGCGACGGCGGAGGCATAGAGATCTTCTGCATAGAACAACCCTTCCAACGCGAACGCGGTGGAGGCTTGCGTGCCGTTGAGCAATGCGAGGCCTTCTTTCGGTCCGAGGGTAATGGGATCAAGTCCCGCGATTTTTAGCGCCATGGCACCAGAGATAACTTCTCCTTTGTGGCGGGCTTGACCTTCGCCTAGCAGTACGGTGCTCATGTGCGCGAGAGGAGCAAGGTCACCCGATGCGCCCACTGAGCCTTTCTTTGGAATGCAAGGATAGACTTCAGCGTTAATGAGCTTGGCGATGGCTTCTACCACGGAAAAACGAATGCCTGAGAAACCGCGTGCAAGCCCGTTAACTTTCAACACCATCATCAGCCTGACGGTCTTGTCTTCCATAAACTCGCCAATGCCAGCAGCGTGGGATAACACAATGCTACGTTGTAACGTTTCCAGATCGTCTTTTTCAATGCGGGTGTTAGCGAGTAAGCCAAACCCTGTATTGATGCCATACACCACGCGGCCTTCGTCCAATACCTTCGCAACGGTGTCAATGCTCGGTTGCATGGTTTGCTCGACGTGGTCAGCAAACGTGAGGGCGACGCGTTCGCGGCTTATTTTTCGTAATTGGTTTAGGGTTAATTCGCCAGGTTGAAGGCAAAGTTCGACCATGTTTATTCTCACTTCTTCACCGGTACATTGGGAATATCAAGCAAAGGCAAATCCAATTGCTGTTCTTTGGCACAATTTATGGCGATGCCATAACCCGCATCGGCGTGTCGCATGACGCCAGTAGCGGGGTCGTTATGTAGCACTCGTCCCACACGACGCGCAGCGTCATCGCTTCCATCACAGACAATCACGACACCTGAATGTTGTGAGAACCCCATGCCGACACCGCCGCCATGATGAAGCGATACCCATGTCGCACCAGATGCGGTGTTAAGTAAGGCATTAAGCAAAGGCCAATCCGAAACGGCATCAGAACCGTCCATCATGCCTTCTGTTTCACGGTTTGGACTGGCGACAGAGCCCGAATCTAAATGATCTCGCCCAATCACTATGGGTGCTTTGAGTTCGCCGTTTTTCACCATTTCATTAAAGGCTAGACCCAAACGCGCGCGATCTTTAAGGCCGACCCAGCAAATGCGTGCGGGCAACCCTTGGAATTGAATGCGTTCGCGAGCCATGTCTAACCAATTGTGTAGGTGAGGGTTATCAGGAATAAGCTCTTTGACTTTTTGGTCGGTTTTATAGATGTCTTCCGGGTCACCAGACAGGGCCACCCAACGAAAAGGGCCAATGCCTTGGCAGAAAAGAGGGCGGATATAAGCGGGCACGAACCCGGGGAAATCAAAGGCATTTTTTACGCCCATTTCCAACGCCATTTGACGAATATTATTGCCATAATCAAGGGTGGCTGCACCGCGAGTTTGTAACGTCAACATGGCATTAACTTGCACCGCCATGGAGGTTTTGGCCGCTTTTACAACCGATGCTTCGCTTTCTTTTCTGCGGTCATTGGCGTCTTCAAGCGTCCATCCCTGCGGGAGGTAGCCATTGAGGGGGTCATGTGCGGACGTTTGATCAGTAACGACATCAGGTGTGATTCCTCGCGTGACCAGCTCTGCAAAGATATCGGCAGCATTCCCCAATAAACCAATTGAGACAGGCTTTCCTTCATCATTAGCGGTTTGGAGAATCGCCAATGCTTGGTCAATATCCGTGGCTTTTTTATCAACGTAACCTGTACGTAAGCGGTAATCGATTCGACTTTCATCGCATTCAACGGCAATCATGGAGAAACCCGCCATGGTCGCGGCGAGCGGTTGTGCGCCACCCATTCCACCAAGACCTCCCGTTAACACCCAGCGGTTCTTTGCTTCACCGTTAAAATGCTTCTTAGCGACAGCGACAAAGGTTTCATACGTGCCTTGAACGATGCCTTGTGAGCCTATGTATATCCAGCTGCCCGCTGTCATCTGCCCGTACATCATCAAGCCTTGTTTATCGAGCTCGTTAAAGTGCTCCCAGTTCGCCCAGTGCGGCACTAAGTTAGAGTTGGCTATCAATACGCGCGGGGCATCTTTGTGTGTAGGGAATACGCCAACGGGTTTGCCCGATTGCACCAATAAGGTTTCGTCTTCCTCTAGACGTTTAAGCACGTCTACAATCTTGTCAAAACACTGCCAGTTTCTCGCGGCACGGCCAATGCCCCCGTACACCACCAAAGCATGAGGGTGCTCAGCAACGTCTGGGTGCAGGTTGTTCATCAGCATGCGAAGTGGGGCCTCGGTAAGCCAAGACTTCGCATTCAATGTGGTGCCTGTTGGGGCGGCAAGTTCACGCGTTAAGTCCAATCTAGGATCGGTCATCACATCTTTCCTTATCTTGTGAGTCGCAATGTGCGGTGTTGATTTGATGAGAGTCGAATCGGGTGTTATCCGTCCGTTTCGCTTTTCGGGGAGACAAACCTCGTGTGATCGTCCATACCAATCTCGCGGCGAGGCGAGCGGTGTGGTTGTCTATGTCGTAATTCGGATTGAATTCCGCAATGTCAGCGAGCCTGATTTTTTGTTCGCCATTTGCATCTTTTGCTGACAGTACTTGCTTGATGAGGTGCTCAACGAGCGGGTAATCCACACCGTGTGTTGCCGGCGCGCTGACCCCTGGTGCGACGGACGCGGGAAAGACATCCATGTCGATAGTGAGGTATAGGTAATCACAGCTATCCATAAACTGTGCTAACGATTGCGCGACGTTGTTCAAGGTATGCGGCGCTATATCCGTTTCTTCGACCGTTAACACATTGAGTGTGTCGGCTTTGTTGAACAGGGCTTGTGTATTGCTGCTTCTGCTTACGCCAAGGCAGGCATAGAGGAAGGGCCATTGGCGAGTTTGGCACCACTCCGCGATTTGAGAGAAAGGCGTGCCAGAGCTTCCCGTTACAGCGTCACCTGATGGCGTTCTTAAATCATAATGCGCATCAAAGTTGATGATGCCAATCCGCGGTACGTGGTGCGGGTGGCGTGCTAAGCAATGTGCTGCCAACCCTTGAAAACTTGCCCACGCAATTTCGTGCCCACCACCCAGAACCAAAGGGAAATGATGGTGCTGAAGGGCGTGGGTCACCTTATTTGAGACCGCTTGTTGCGCTTCGACGAGGTTGCCATCGTCGCAGTCAACATCACCGCCATCATAAAACGGCAGAGCATGATGGAAGGGAAGGTTTGCAAGCGCCTGACGAATGATCAGGGGTGACGCCTTTGCCCCAACTCTTCCTTTGTTTCTGCGCACGCCTTCATCGGTACAGAATCCAAACAAGGCAATGCCTTTTTCGACATTGTCATTGAGTTTACTGACCACCTGATGAATACGGCGACCTGCATCGCCATCTTCTTTATCTATTCGGCCTTGCCATACGGACATGTCAATTGGCATGGGAGAGACCTCCTTCAATCACGTTTCCGTGAAGGATACGTGTCACCAAAGGCGATAACCCCAGCTGATAACTTAATGCGGCGGGAGAATCGACATCCCACACTGAAAAATCCGCATCAAAGCCTGCTGAAATTTGTCCTTTCTGATGTAAACCCAATGCCATCGCAGCGTGTTTTGTTACGCCATAGAGGTTCTCTTTTGGGGTAAGGCCGAACAAGGTTGATGCCATGTTCATCATCATGGTTAGGCTTGCAAACGGAGAAGTGCCGGGGTTGAAATCTGTAGAGACCGCCATGGGAACGCCATGTTTTCTTAGGAGGCTAACGGGTGGCGCTTGTGTTTCTCGTAGAAAATAAAATGCACCCGGTAAAAGGGTCGCGACGGTGCCATGTTTGGCGAGGGCCTTAACACCGTCTAGATCGATATATTCGATATGGTCAACAGACAAGGCGCCCATTCTGGCGGCCAGCTCGCTACCACCCATGTGGCAGAGCTGTTCAGTGTGACCTTTAATGTTCAGACCGTGCTGAAGGGCACACTCGAAAACGCGCTGCGTTTGTGACAGCGAGAAGGCAATGCTTTCGCAGAATATATCCACGGCATCAGCGAGTTTTTCACTGGCCACTGCGGGGATCATCTCATCACACACGTAGGCAATGTAATCGTCTGCGCGGTGTTTGAATTCTGGAGGAACGGCGTGAGCGCCCAAAAACGTTGTTTTGACATTGATGGGGAGCACTCGCTCTAACCCTTTGGCGGCACGCAGCATTTTGAGTTCGTCTTCTAGCGTTAGCCCATAACCACTCTTGATTTCTATTGTTGTTACGCCGTCACGCATTAAGGCCTTTGCTCGGGGGATTGCAAGTTCAATCAGGGTGCTTTGATCTGCGTGACGTGTTGCGTTCACCGTCGACAGTATACCGCCGCCTTGCTGGGCGATGGTTTGATAGGGCACGCCGTTCAAGCGTTGTTCAAATTCATTGGCGCGATTGCCAGCAAAGACAAGGTGGGTGTGGCAATCAATGAAACCAGGTGTCACCAAATGATGGTTGAGATCGATGACGTCATGATCTGAGATTTTCAGGTCAGTGCCAACAGCGTGGATGACGCCGTTTACGACCTCGATCATGCTATTTTCTTTGACCTGATAACCTGCACTGCCAGTGACGTCAGCGTGCATATCAACCAGTTTACAATTGATGAATATCCGTTTCATGGAACAACCTGATTTAAATGTCTATACAAATGTATAGACAAAAGAAAAGAGGTAATCAAGAGGGAGTCGGATCGCTATGTGATCCAGAGTGTAAATTAAACGGGCCAGTGTGAATGGTTTGTGGGGTTGCTCAATGTCTTACGCGTCGGTTGGACGCGCAGTGACATGAACCAAATGGAGGGTTATAAGCTGGTGCGTGCACTCAGTTTGTAGCGATTAGCGGGGTGGTAAAGTAACGCTGCGCTGATGAGTTGGTCGCCGCTCCATGTGCGTCGGTGTAAGAGAAGGCAAGGCTGCTCAAGCGGAATGTCTAATCGCTGCGCAATTATCTCATTGGGCATGATGGCTTCAACGGTGTGCTCAATGGCAGACAGTGGACAATTATCGACCAAGTATTGGTTGGGGGTCTTATCTGTAAAATCTTGCGCCAAATAGTCTGGGGCGTAGTTCGGGTTCACCCAACGCATTTCAAGTTGAAGAGGGGTGTTATCAGCGAAGTGAATGATTTCGCTTTTGTATACGTCTCCGCCCAGCATGATCCCAAGGCGCATTGCGACATCTTCTGGCGCTTTGATGGCTTTTAAGCTTAATACTTCACTATGGTGTAGTTGGCCGCGCTCTTTTATTTCATCAGCAATATTGCGTATGTCCATCAATGGTGATTCGGCTTTTCGTTGGCAAACAAAGGTTCCAAGCCGCGGTGTGCGTTCTAGCAGTCCTTCGTTCACCAAATCTCTTACGGCTTTGTTTACCGTCATTCTACTTACTGAAAATTGCTCACAAAGCTCGGCTTCTGTAGGGATGCGGCGTCCGACCGGCCAAGTTTTGCTTTCTATCTTATCGAGCAAGTAAGTTTTGATTTGCATAAAGCGCGGTGACTTTGTCATTGGCGTGCTCAAAATATTCGTATATACAAATGTTGTGACAAAGCATTATGAAAATCAAGGCTATCTACTATTAACCCATGAATTTGTGACGTTCTACCGCATTAGGGCACGCGAGAATTAGAACATTACGCAATGTTCGTCTCATTAGTGAATAGGCATAGCACTGACATAAAAAAGCTACGACATAAAACAGTAAGATGAGAGACGTATTTTATTCGCACACTTTCACTGTTCGTGCATTTCGCGTGGCGTTTACTGAATCCGGCATCTTCACGTTGTTTGGGTATAAACGTCGAATCAATTCAAGGAAGTAGCTTCATGAAATTATTCAATCTTGTAGGTGTGATGGCATTGATGACGTCTGGCACTGCCTTCGCAGAAAGTTCACCCGATAACGCGTCTGCCGCCGCGCATTCTGATGTTCATAAAGGCATTTCATTAGGGCCAAGACCTGCATTTTTAGTGAATGACATGGATGAAGGCCCGCTAAAAGAAAAACTAAAATCATGTATTGGTATGCCAATGGACGCGAACGATTTCTCTATTGGGCACAGAGGGGCATCTCTGATGTTTCCCGAACACACGCGAGAGTCTTACGTTGCCGCGGCGCAAATGGGCGCGGGCATTGTTGAGTGTGATGTGACATTTACCAAGGACAAAGTGCTCGTTTGTCGCCACTCTCAAAATGATTTACACACAACAACAGACATTCTCGCTCACCCTGATCTGGCTGCGAAATGCAGCATACCGTTTACGCCTGCAAATCCAAGTGAAGGAGAAAAGGCAAAGGTTGAGTGTCGAACATCAGATTTTACGCTTGAAGAGTTTAAACGGCTTAAAGGAAAGATGGATGGCGCAGATCCGATGGCAACCACAGCAGAAGCCTACATGAAAGGCACGCCTGGTTGGAGAACAGATTTGTATGCCAGTCGCGGCACCTTGATGACGCATGCTGAAAGCATCGAACTCATGAAATCGTTAGACGTTAAAATGACCCCAGAACTTAAAGTCGCAAAGGTCGCGATGCCGTTTGATGGATTTAGCCAGTCAGATTATGCACAGAAAATGATTGATGAATACAAAGCGGCAGGCGTAGACGCTGAAGATGTATTTCCACAATCATTTAGCATTGATGACGTTACCTACTGGATTGAGCATGAACCAAGATTTGGTGAGCAGGCTGTGCTGTTAGATGCGCGTATATATAAGCAGAAGAATTGGCAATCGTCCTTAGCGGGTATGAAGGCGTTATCAGAAAAGGGCGTGAATTACATTTCACCTCCTCAGTTTGCCTTGCTGAGTCTTAATGAGGAAGGGGACATCGTCGCATCTGATTATGCTCGACATGCAAAGCAAGCGGATATAAAGGTGGTCAGTTGGACACTTGAACGCTCAGGCTCTTTGAATAATGGCGGCGGGTGGTATTTTCAATCGGTTAAAGACGCAATCAATAATGATGGCGATGTGCTGACTGTTCTTGATGTGCTTGCGAAAGATGTAGGCGTAGTAGGGGTGTTTTCGGATTGGCCAGCAACAACGACCTTCTATGCAAACTGCATGAAGCTATAACCAGATTGGCAGTTTGCTGTTTGTAGTATAGATAAAAAGCAGGCCTCTCGGCGGGTGCCGATGAGGCCTGAACCTACAGCATTGCAATATCACCTTTTGTTACGCCACTTGTTGCTTACTGGTTCACTTTTCTATATTGATGCATTTTGAATGGGCGAGTGGTGAAATCAAACAGATGTGTGCGTAAGCAGTTTGAATAACAAAAAATGCCGCAGAATGATTCTGCGGCATTTTTTATTTATTACATACAGTTGAAAAGTTTCAGGATTAAACCCACATGAACTCGTCAGCTGCTGCTGGCATTGTTGTGTCGCCACAACCACAGCTTGAACCATGGTCAGTACCGTGGCCCATATCAGTACCATGTCCAGTATCTGTGCCATGACCCATGTCGGTACCATGACCGCCGCCATGCCCTGTACCGTGGTCAGTTAACCAACCCATACCCATGTCTGCGTGTGAAAGGCCATCCACTGTGTTTCCAAATACGTGGTTGTTTGCTGTTTCCCATGCTTCCATCGCTGGATCAACAACGTGGTCAGTCAGTTTGTCGAACACAAAGCTTTGAGCATCATCTAAAAGTAGCGGAGCTTGAGAGATTTCATTGTGACCAATGATGCCAGTAAGCAGTTCACTAGACGCCTCAGAAATCATATCAATTGGAATCTGTAGCAATTCAATGTCGTGCTCTAGGTGCATCGCGATATGCTCTTCTGCAGTTTCAACGATCTCGCCAACGCCTTCCTTGATGATGTCTGGAATGCACTCACCATGACCTTCGATTGCCGCATCAACGACTTCGCCCGTTGTTGAAACAACCGTACCAACAGCTTGACCCACTTGAGCAACGTTCATCATAAAGTGGTGCGTTACAATTTCAGCGGCGTCAGTGACACCGTCAACGACCGTTGCTACAGCAGCGGTAATACCATTAATTATCGGTATGTCTGCCGTTGCCTCTGCGATTTTATCACCCACGTCGCTCAAGAATTCATCCACAGCGCTAACGGCGGTGCTGACTGCATTTGCTACGGTTGTTACGGCCGTAGAGATTGCATCGCCTACTGCACTGATTGCGTCGCCAATTCCTTTAAAGATATCTGTAAACCATCCCATGATGTTTCTTCCTTTTATACTGTGAAGTTTTCTTCACGTTCCATAATGGTTTCGTCCTGAATGAACGAGACCGTTTTAATGCAATCCGTCAAAATGCGTTTATCTCACTGGCGTGAAATATGTAGACGTCTTGCAAACTCCTTTGATTGAGCGATTAACCTGTCCGTCGTTTCGCTCGTGGCTTTGCTGCATAAAGCCCGTACTGCGTATATAACCCGCATGGTTTAGCTGTTTATAAAAATTTAGAGATTGCTAAATCACTGAGTTATATATCTATCTCGTGCTTTGTTGACTGAATGCCGAAACCTAATGTCACGCAAACTGTGCATCGAGGTGGCAAAATTAGACGTTGGTGCAATTCACGGAGGCTTTGTGTGTGAATTTGGTGTGAAGTTAGAGGCGTGAGATGAAAAGTGATCGGATCGCTAAGACTGTTAGCGCGACAAAGTATGGGTTGGATTAACCCTATATAAAGAAGGGGAGAGAGGTATAGAGGTACGGCATACGTATAACGTGTAGCGATCAATGTGATGGATGTTGCGTTCTCCATTAATGGGGGTACAATCCTTGTCTTCGCTTAGGTGCTCACATTTTGATTTGTAACAAAATCCGCACCATCGAGAGCGTACTTTTCAAGTGCAGCGGCGATGCCTTTTCCCGTGCACAGAATTCATGAACAAGTGCTACTGCGTATGTAGCACCACTGTAATAGGACATAAAAATGCCTGTAATTACTCTTCCTGACGGTAGTCAACGTTCTTTTGACAACCCTGTTTCTACTCTTGATGTCGCGCTAGATATCGGCCCTGGTCTTGCGAAAGCATGTATCGCTGGTCGTGTTGATGGTCAACGTGTTGATGCGTGCGATCTGATCGAACAAGATGCAAACTTGGCAATCATCACTGCGAAAGACGAAGACGGTCTTGAAATCATTCGCCACTCATGTGCTCACCTGCTCGGTCACGCGATCAAGCAACTGTTCCCTGACGTGAAAATGGCGATCGGTCCAACCATCGACAGCGGTTTCTACTACGACGTTGATCTTGACCGTTCTATTACGCAAGAAGACTTGGATGCGATTGAAAAGCGCATGAAGGAACTTGCTAAGACCAAATACCAGGTCATTAAGAAGAACGTAAGCTGGCAAGAAGCACGTGATGCGTTTGAATCACGTGGCGAATCTTACAAAATTGAAATCCTTGACGAGAACGTGTCTCGCGATGACCGTCCAGGCTTGTACCACCACGAAGAATACATCGACATGTGTCGTGGTCCGCACGTACCAAACATGAGCTTCTGCCAAAACTTCAAAATCTTGAACGTGGCAGGTGCATACTGGCGTGGTAACAGCGACAACAAGATGCTTCAACGCATCTACGGCACAGCGTTCTACGACAAGAAAGAGCTGAAAGCTCACCTTGTTCGCCTAGAAGAAGCAGCAAAACGTGACCACCGTAAACTGGGTAAGCAACTTGATCTGTACCATATGCAGCAAGAAGCACCGGGTATGGTGTTCTGGCACCACAATGGTTGGACTGTATTCCGTGAATTGGAAGTGTTCATCCGTGAAAAACTGACTGAATACGAATATCAGGAAGTAAAAGGCCCGTTGATCATGGACCGCGTTCTTTGGGAGCGCTCTGGTCACTGGGACAAATACGCAGATTACATGTTCACGACCCAATCAGAGAGCCGTGAATATGCACTGAAACCAATGAACTGTCCTGGTCACGTTCAGATTTTCAACCAAGGTTTGAAATCTTACCGTGATCTGCCGCTACGCATGGCGGAGTTTGGCAGCTGTCACCGTAACGAACCATCAGGTGCATTGCACGGTCTGATGCGTGTTCGTGGCTTTACCCAAGATGATGCACACATCTTCTGTACCCCTGAACAGGTTCAGCAAGAAGTGACGTCATGCATCTCTATGGTATATGACACATACAAAACATTTGGTTTTGATGAAATCGTTGTAAAACTGTCTACACGCCCTGAACAGCGTGTTGGTTCAGACGAAATGTGGGATCGTGCAGAGACCGCATTGGCCGAGGCGCTTGACGCTATGGGCATTAAATTTGAGATTCTGGACGGGGAAGGTGCCTTCTACGGACCTAAGATTGAATTTACCCTACATGATTGTTTGGATCGTGCTTGGCAGTGTGGTACTGTGCAGCTCGATTTCGCTCTGCCTGAGCGTTTGGGCGCAACGTACGTTGGCGAAGACAACGAACGTCATACCCCTGTAATGATTCACCGTGCAATCCTCGGCTCTCTGGAACGTTTCATCGGTATTTTGATCGAAGAGTACGCAGGTCATTTCCCGAGTTGGTTAGCGCCTCAACAGGCTGTGGTTATGAATATCACAGACAATCAGGCCGATTATGTTCAGGAAGTAGCGAAAAAACTGCAAAAAGCAGGATTTAGAGCGTCTGCGGACTTGAGAAACGAGAAGATTGGCTTTAAAATCCGAGAACATACTTTGAAGCGCGTACCTTACATGCTTGTTTGTGGTGACCAGGAAATGGAAGCCGGCGAAATCGCAGTACGTACTCGTAAAGGTAAAGATTTGGGTAAATTCAAGATTGAAGATTTTGTTTCTCTGCTTGAGAACGAAGTTCGCACCCGAATGCTCAATATTTTGGAGGAATAAGGTATTAAAGGCGCAAGAAAAGCCCCAGTTAAACAAAATGCTCATCGCTTGAATGATGAAATTCGTGATATCAACGAAGTTCGTCTAACAGGCCTTGATGGTGAAGCAATCGGCGTTGTTACTCTCCAAGAAGCGCTTAAAATCGCTGAAGGTGAGGGAGTCGATCTGGTTGAAATCAGCCCTAATGCCGAGCCGCCGGTCTGTCGTGTGATGGACTACGGTAAGTTCATATTCGAAAAGAGCAAGGCTGCGAAAGAGCAGAAGAAAAAACAGAAGGTTATTCAGGTTAAGGAAATTAAATTCCGTCCTGGTACCGATATTGGCGACTATCAGGTAAAACTACGCAACCTGGTTCGCTTTATTGAAGAGGGTAACAAGGTCAAGGTCACTATCCGTTTCCGTGGTCGCGAAATGGCGCACCAAGAAATCGGTGTTGACGTTTTGAATCGTTTGAAGGAAGACACTGCTGAAATTTGTTTGGTAGAAAGCTTCCCGACTCGAATCGAAGGTCGTCAAATGATCATGGTTCTTGCCCCTAAAAAGAAGTAATTTCGGCATACAAGTAATGTAAGAGGCTATGCCTTAGGGCATAGCCTCTTTATTCGCCGGGTTACATAGTTATTAACATGCATACAATGCGGAGTTATTCATCATGCCTAAGATGAAATCAAACAAAGGTGCAGCTAAGCGTTTCAAGAAAACTGCTGGCGGCTTTAAGTTCAAGCACGCAACTAAACGTCACATCCTGACTAAGCGTACTACTAAGAACAAACGTCAACTGCGTCCAAACGCGATTTTGCCTAAGTGCGAAGTAGCAGCAGTTGTTCGTATGCTTCCATACGCATAATTATTCTTAGTATTATTAACAAATTAGTTTAGGAGAGAGTCCATGGCTCGCGTAAAACGTGGTGTACAAGCTCGTGCTCGTCACAAGAAAGTTCTAAAACAAGCTAAAGGTTACTACGGTGCACGTTCACGTGTTTACCGCGTAGCTTTCCAAGCAGTTACCAAAGCTGGTCAATACGCTTACCGTGACCGTCGTCAGAAGAAACGTCAATTCCGTCAACTGTGGATTGCACGTATCAACGCTGCGGCTCGTCAAAATGGTATGTCTTACAGCCGTTTCATTAACGGTCTTAAGAAAGCGTCTATCGAAATCGATCGTAAGATCCTTGCCGATATCGCTGTATTCGACAAATCAGCATTTGCTGTGCTTGTTGAGAAAGCAAAAGCTGCTCTGTAATTTTACAGATTAGATTTCGCGTGAAAGGGGAGCTTCGGCTCCCCTTTTTCTTTGCCTAAAATCCGAGGAGGCTAATCACTCAGTTCGTGGTGTACACGCCGTGATTTCTTGCCAAGGTGAATTATCGTAAAGGGCAGGGATCTGCTGTGTCGTCCACCAACTTGCTAGGTATTTCTTTCCGTTATACGTGACGGTGTCACCCGATTTGTACGTCTCGTACACACTCCATTCTTCATTAGGGCATAGTGTTAACGCATCTGGTGCTTTCATCCAATCAATCAACTGCTTATGGTTTACGAATCGAACTGATGATTTTGATAGTGCGTAATCAGCAAAGCGCTCTAATACCCGTCGTCTATTCTCAACCGTTGTTCCTGGCATGCCAAAGTGCTCTTGACCATTCACATAGCCATAGAACCCAGAATGAAGCCCCAAAACCAAAGGCGCTTTGTTTCCGCGTAGTCTTAGGTCAAGGTTGTACTTATAAATCGCCACAACATCATCTTCATTTAAACCTGCAGCGCCCCAAGCGGGTTCCGAATACAGATTCCAATCAAAGTTGTCACCTTTTCCTGAAACAGCATCAAACCAAGGAACACGCGAAGCAATCTTGTCTCTCAATGAGTACGTTAAGCCGTACTTCTCTACTTCTGAGTCAGGCGGAACAATCAGCGTGTGTAGCGGCACTTCCCATAGTGATGCTTGCTCAGACACAGGGGGCTTCCACCCACCGTTAACGGCGAGGTTATGTTCTTTGCTGCCATCATGAAGCGTATGCGGCCAGTAATTATTTGTCCCGTCATGTTCTGGCGTGATGCCCGCTGGGAAGCTGACATCATAGGTGATCGCGTTATCAGCAATTGCCGCGAGTGTGTTTTCGTTATAGGTCAAAAACGGTGCTCGGAAACCACTTACTGTCTCCACGCCAATGCCGCCTTCACTTTCTGCTGCAAGCAACAGCGTATTACAACGTGCGACTTCCTTTTGCCACTCTTCGGCGGTCATCCAGCTTTCGAGCGGATTCCAGTTCACTTTGTCATCAGGGTGCGTTTCAGTGTGATTGCCAATGTCGTGACCCGCCTTATTCGCTTTTCGCCACAGCTGCAGAACGTCTTCATTTGTTCTCGCAGGGCTGCAGTGCATGAAAAAGCTTGCGCTAAGCGGTGCGTTGGCGAAAGCGTCTGCACCTTGCGGGTTTTTACGGCTATTTAAAAATGCCAACGCCCATGTCATACCATCGACATCAAGGTTGTCATCGAAACCTAAGCTGACAAACATCGGTGTGATGTTCACGGGAATTGGGGAATGCTGCGAGGCGTCTAATGTGATGGTTCCTGAAAAACTCGGTGACGCTACGAATAACATAGAAGACGACAAAATAGCGGTTATCCCAACTGACTGTGTGAAGCGGCTTCCTTTGTGCCGCGATATCTTATTCATTTTTATTGCCTTATAGATAAGCATGTAAATAGGTGCTCGAACTGCGCACCAAGATCAAATTAGGTCTGAGAGGCGAATAAAGGGGAGTCTTTCCGCGTTTGGTGGCGACTTTTTAGAGGCAATATGAAGTTTCATGTACTTGTTACACGTTTGGGCGAAAATCCTTTGTTCTCGATCTCTCTACACCTTGAGTGTGTAAGCACTAAACCGTCTTCATGCTTGCTGAATGAGGGGTAAAAACGTCAATTCTTCATATCTCGACTCCTCTTCGTTAAAAATTGAAGACGAATTAGCCATGACTCTTACTTTAACGCACTTTCAGTTTGGCTTTGTCACGCGGTTTATTTACTATGTAGCGTTACGTCTATACCAATTCTCAGAACAAAATTTAGTCGCTTGCTGGAAAGGCATTAAATCCAAATTTTGTTACGAGAATTGGTATTTTACTCACCGTAGGACACTGCCCAATTGGGTAGATGAGGAAACGATGCAACAACTAGAAGACATTCTGTCCAACGCAACGGCAGCCATTGAAGCGGCTGACTCTGTTGTGGCTCTGGATGAGGTACGCGTAAAGTACCTGGGTAAGAAGGGCGAGCTGACTTTGCAACTTCAGGCGCTAGGTAAATTACCCCCTGAAGAACGCCGCGAAGCGGGTGCAAGCATCAACAAAGCGAAGCAAGCGGTTCAAGCTGCGATTTCAGAGCGTAAGAATGCGCTTGAAAGTGCTGAGCTAGAAGCGAAGCTGGCTGCTGAAACCATCGATGTAACCTTGCCAGGTCGTCGTATTGAAAACGGTGGTATTCACCCAGTAACGCGCACCATTGAGCGTATTGAAAGCTTCTTTGGTGAATTGGGTTTCGATGTCAAAACCGGTCCAGAAATCGAAGATGCATTCCATAACTTCGATGCACTGAACATCGCAGAAGATCACCCAGCTCGTACTGACCATGATACGTTCTTCTTCAACCCAGACTTGATGCTACGCACGCATACTTCTGGTGTTCAGATCCGTACCATGGAAGAAAACCAGCCGCCATTGCGTTTCATCGCACCTGGCCGTGTTTACCGTAACGATTACGACCAAACTCACACCCCAATGTTCCACCAAGTGGAAGGTATGTTGGTTGATGAGAACGTAAACTTTGCACAGCTGAAAGGCATCCTTCACGACTTCCTATGTAACTTCTTTGAAGAAGACTTGGAAGTACGTTTCCGTCCTTCTTACTTCCCGTTCACTGAACCTTCTGCGGAAGTGGATGTACGTCGTAAAGACGGTAAGTGGTTGGAAATTTTGGGTTGCGGTATGGTTCACCCGAACGTGCTTCGCGCCGTGAACATCGACCCAGAGAAATACTCAGGTTTTGCCTTCGGTATGGGTGTAGAGCGTCTAACCATGCTGCGTTATGGCGTGAATGACCTGCGTGCGTTCTTCGAGAACGATTTGCGTTTCCTGAAACAATTCAAGTAAGCATTGGGGTAATTGATAAATGAAATTCAGTGAATCCTGGCTTCGCGAGTGGGTTAAACCTGCTGTAAATAGCGAAGAACTGGCACACCAAATC
This sequence comes from Enterovibrio norvegicus, assembly GCF_002876705.1. GTDB lineage: Bacteria > Pseudomonadota > Gammaproteobacteria > Enterobacterales > Vibrionaceae > Enterovibrio > Enterovibrio norvegicus_B. The sequence continues at coordinate 544,041 of NZ_MDAG01000057.1, forward strand.
ACCATGGCTGGTCTAGAAGTAGACGACGTAGAAGCTGTCGCTGGTGAATTTACCGGCGTTGTTGTTGGTGAAGTTGTTGAGTGTGGTCAACACCCTGATGCAGACAAATTACGTGTAACCAAAGTGAATGTAGGTGGCGAAGAGCTGCTAGACATCGTTTGTGGTGCATCTAACTGTCGCCTTGGTTTGAAAGTTGCAGTAGCAACAGTAGGTGCTGTGCTGCCTGGCGATTTCAAAATCAAGAAAGCGAAACTTCGCGGTCAACCTTCACACGGTATGCTTTGCTCATTCACTGAGCTAGGTATTGATGTTGAGTCTGACGGCATCATGGAATTGCCTGCAGATGCGGTTATCGGTACTGATTTCCGTGAGTTCCTTGCACTGAACGACGTCACCATTGATGTAGACCTAACAGCAAACCGTGCTGACTGTCTAAGCATCAAAGGTCTGGCGCGTGAAGTTGGTGTATTGAACCGCGCAGAAGTGACTGATCCAGCATTCGACAAAGTTGCGCCGTCAATTGACGACAAAATTGCTGTTGCTATCGAAGCACCACAAGCGTGTCCGCGCTACCTAGGTCGCGTTGTTCGCAACGTAAACGTGAAAGCAGCAACGCCACTTTGGATGCAAGAGAAATTGCGTCGTAGCGGTGTGCGTTCTATCGACCCAATCGTTGATATCACAAACTACGTGATGCTAGAGCAAGGCCAACCAATGCACGCATTTGATCTTGCGAAGATCGAAGGCGGTATTGTTGCGCGTATGGCGAAGCAAGGCGAGAAACTGGTTCTTCTGGACGGTAACGAAGCTGAGCTTAACGACAACACCCTAGTTATTGCTGACCACAGCAAAGCACTGGCGATTGCCGGCATCTTTGGCGGTGAGTTCTCAGGTGTAAGTGGCGAAACGACGGATGTATTGCTTGAAGCTGCATTCTTTGCACCAGATGCAATCCGTGGTCGTGCACGTAGCTACGGTCTGCACACTGATTCTTCTCACCGTTTTGAGCGTGGCGTAGATTCAAATCTTCAGTTCCATGCAATGGAACGTGCAACACAACTGTTGATTGACATCTGTGGTGGTGAAGCAGGGGAGATCGTGGGTCAAGAGTCTGAAGAGAATCTGCCGAAAGCGAAAACCATTTCTCTGCGTCGTACTAAGCTTGATAACTTGCTAGGTCACAGCATTTCTAACGACGACGTTGTTGAAATCTTGACTCGCCTGGGCTGTGACGTTGAAACCACAGATGCAGGTTGGACAGCGAAAGCACCTTCATGGCGTTTTGATATGGCCATTGAAGAAGATTTGGTTGAAGAAGTTGGCCGTATCTTCGGTTACGACAACATTCCAAACCAAGCGCCAGCAGCACACCTAACAATGAACCTACACAAAGAAGCGAACCAGCCTCTGAAACGTGTACGTGATTTGTTGGTTGACCGTGGTTACCACGAAGCGATCACCTACAGCTTTGTAGAGCCTGCGCAACAAGCGTTGATCGTTCCAAACGTTGAGCCATTGATTCTGCCGCACCCAATTTCTGCGGACATGTCAGCCATGCGCTTGAGCTTGTGGACTGGCCTGCTAAACACTGTTGCTTACAACCAAAAACGTCAGCAACCACGTGTTCGTTTGTTCGAAGCGGGTCTTCGCTTTATTCCTGAAGCGTCTGCTGAGAATGGCATGCGTCAAGAGATGATGTTAGCGGGTGTGATTGCAGGCCCTCGCTCAGAAGAGCATTGGGACATCGCAACTAACGGCGTTGACTTCTTCGACATGAAAGGCGATTTGGAAGCGGTTCTAGAGCTTACTGCTAACGAGCTGGCATACAGCTTTAAAGCTGCTAAGCACCCAGCACTGCACCCTGGCCAAAGCGCAGCTATCGAAGTTGACGGCAAAATCGTTGGTCACATCGGTACTGTTCACCCTGAACTAGAGCGTAAGTTTGGTCTTAATGGCCGTACTGTCGTATTCGAAATCGAGTGGGCTGCGATTAACCAACGTGTTACCCCTGAAGCGGTTGTCATTTCGAAGTTCCCTGCGAACCGTCGTGATATCGCAGTGATTGTGGGCGACGACGTTGAGTCTGAAGCAGTGGTTCGCGCGTGTTTGGATACAGACAATGCGCTGATTAAAGCCTCTAAGCTTTTTGACCTCTATAAAGGCAAGGGTGTTGAAGACGGTAAGAAGAGTTTAGCCATTGCGCTGACACTTCAATCTGACGAACGCACACTTGAAGAAAGCGATATTTCTGAGTCAGTTGCGGCGGTAGTTGCACACCTTGGCGAAAAATTTGGCGCGAATCTTCGCGACTAATGTGAAAAATATCAATAAAAAAGCAGCCTAATGGCTGCTTTTTTTATGTCTAAAAGTTCTAACACCTATCACTCTGATAAATCAATGTTTTATCAGCTGTGCAACAAATGACCTTACGCAAACGATAAAAGTCTAGTAAAAACAGATGATAATGAGAGATACGCAAAAACCGTGTATCACTTTTTATGCATGTCTTAAGAATGAAAAACTCATAAACAGAGCACTGTTCTAAATAATGATATGGAAAAAAGTTGGCGCAAATCAGCCAGTTGGCATACACTGTTGATAAGTTGCTGCAGAGGAACTGACTGCTCGAATGAACAGGAAATGAATATTTCGATGCAGTGAAAAAATATCGTGGTGTAGATACGACGTATCACATTTGTGTTTAACATTTCTTGAGGGAATGACCTATGGCGCTCACCAAGGCCGATTTGGCTGAGAACCTGTTTGAAAACGTCGGAATGAGCAAGCGGGACGCCAAGGAGACTGTTGAAGCCTTTTTTGAAGAAGTTCGAAAAGCGCTTGAAGCTGGCGAACAAGTAAAGCTGTCGGGATTCGGTAACTTCGATCTTCGAGACAAGAATGAACGTCCTGGCCGCAACCCAAAAACGGGTGAAGATATCCCAATTACTGCTCGACGTGTGGTGACGTTCCGTCCGGGACAGAAACTGAAAGCACGCGTTGAAGATGCCAAGCTGGAAAAATAACAGTCCAGTGTGACGTTAGAAGAAACCGTAGCCTAATCGCTGCGGTTTTTTATTGCCTGTGACATACCTCATTTTCCTCAAATACAGAGATTAGCCCCTGTCTTCCGGTTCAATTTCAAACGCCTATCTCCCAATTCAATCGTCAATATCAGTGAAATCATTGTTGTCACATTGTTAGATTTGTATATTGTCTAAAAGATACGATCAACCACCGCAATGAATACGAGAAGGTGGGTATATATTAGGGACAATACAATGATTAATAGTTATCTCTCCGGCGGTTTTCTTCAACATACGCTATATCCTCCTACGAATTTTATGCCTCAAGCATTTACCTTAGAAAATGGGGTAGAGGTGAAGCATCATGATGTTGGTGTTGTTGAAATTTCACCGCCGACCGCTACCAAAGACATTGTTATCTCTTCGGGTATTCATGGTGACGAAACTGCGCCAATTGAATTGGTTGATGATTTAGTGAAAGAGATTGTAGAAGGGCATTTTGTGCCGACTGAGCGCACGCTATTTATGATTGCACACCCCAAAGCAATTCATGCATACACGCGATTTATCGAAGAAAACCTAAATCGACTTTTTGCTGGTGAGAACGATCACCGAAACGAAGAGTGCGTGCTGGCAAATAGGTTACAGTGTCACGTTAAAGATTTCTTTTCGCTCTCGGTAGACAGTGAAGCGGAACATTCCAGAGAACGGTGGCACTTTGATTTGCACAGCGCCATTCGCGATTCTAAACATTACATGTTTGCCGTTATCCCAGCGTCAAGCCACGCCACGGACATCCGCCCGATGTCGTCGTTTTTACAGTTCTCTGCAATGGATGCCATGCTGCTGAGCCGAACACCGTCTTCAACCTTTAGTTGGTGGACAGGGGAAACGTTTGGTGCATTGGCAGCAACGTTCGAGATGGGACGTGTCGCGCCATTGTACAAAAATGACATGACAGAGTTTGAGCCGTTAAAAGCGGGTATCAAAGCACTGCTCAGCAACCAGACGCTCGATGAATCAGCAAGTAATCAAACGTTTGATATCTACAAAGTCAGTAGAACCATCACCAAAACTGACGATGCTTTTACACTGGCGTTTAGCAACGAGGCGGCCAACTTTACCTTCTTTAAGGAAGGCGAGGCGTTAGCGGAAGAAAATGGAAAGGAATACGTGTCTGAAGCAGGCGGAGAAGCCGTTGTGTTTCCCAATGCCAAGGTTGCTGTTGGGCAACGTGCATGCTTGCTTGTGAAGCCCTTTACTCCAGACCTATCACTGCCTCTTTACGTGAATGTAGAGCGCGATCCCGGGCCGATTGCGGCGAGTTAGCGCTTTTCATTTATGACTCTTCTCTGTATGGTTGGCGCCCATTGATGTTTAGATCGTAAAACCATGCATTTACTTCAACTTGTTGAGCGTCGAACACGACGCTGGCACCTCTCTTTAGGCATAGCGTCCGCACTCATGGTTTTGTGCGCGATGTTGTCACTTTCTGCGGGGGAGATATGGATTACACCGTTCTTCTATGACTCCCTGTTAGAGCAACAATTGCTGATGGAGCTTCGTGTTCCTCGCGTTATTGCCGCCATTGTTATCGGTGCATCTCTTGCTGTCTCGGGCGCTGTTCTCCAAGTGCTTCTTGGGAACCCTCTGGCAGAACCGGGTGTGCTTGGTATTTCTGGTGGAGCAAGTTTAGCGTTGGTGATTGTGCTTTTCTTATTTCCGTCCTTAGCAAGTCAATATGGATTGATGGCAGCCGCCATGTTCGGCGCGTTAGCGTTTACGGCCATATTGGTATGGCTTGCACGAAAGCGAACCATGTCGACGGCGAGATTACTTCTCATTGGCGTCGCGTTGGGCATCTTGTCTGGTGCGATTGTCACCTGGGCGTTTTACTTCAGCTCCGACTTAAACCTTCGTCAGCTTCTTTACTGGCTAATGGGAAGTCTTTCTGGTGTTCATTGGGCACAGCTATCACTGACTGTCTTGGTTGTTCCTGCTGTTTTATGGCTATGCACACAAGGCAATAACCTTGATTTGATGATGCTAGGGGAAACACCGGCAAAACAACTTGGGTTGAATATCCAAAGGCTTCGCTGGCAACTGATCCTAACGGTAAGCGTTTTAGTGGGTGCGTCGGTTGCGATGGCGGGTGTGATTGGTTTTGTTGGGCTAGTGGTACCTCATTTTCTGCGTTTATGGTTAGGGACAGAAAACCGTTTTCTTCTTCCTTTATCAGCATTGGCTGGCGCATCACTCTTGCTTGTCGCTGACACCATTGGCCGTATGGCCATTGCAGAAGCAGAATTACCTGTGGGTTCTGTAACAACAACGATTGGCGCACCACTGTTCATTTGGATGTTGTTGAGGCGCGTATGATTAAAGCTCTAAATATCGCGTTATCTACCCGATTACTGCCGCTTAACTTGAATGTCGAACCGGGTGAGATAGTGCATCTACTCGGCGCCAACGGAAGCGGAAAAAGTACCTTACTTGAGCTTCTGTCCGGATTGACCGAGGGGCAGGGAGATGTCTCCATAGACGGAAAGCATCTTAATGATATCGATAGCAAACACCTTGCAAGACAACGTGCCTATTTGAGTCAGCAGCAACGTCCTGCGTTTGCCATCGGTGTGTATCAATACCTGAGCTTAAGTTTGTCTGCGCTAAATGGCACAGACCCGAAATTGCTAGAAAAAGCGGTCAGTGAAATCTGCTTGCTGTTAGGCATTGAAGACAAGCTAAACCGAAGTACGGATCAATTGTCAGGCGGCGAGTGGCAACGCGTTCGACTTGCGGGCGTGTGTTTGCAGATTTGGCCTGACATTAATCCCGAAGGGCGATTGTTACTTCTTGATGAACCTGCGACGGCATTGGATATCGCTCAGCAAAGCGTGATGTACAAAATGGTGCGTCAGATAGCCAAGAAGGGCATCGCGGTCGTCATGTCTAACCATGACATCAACAGAACGCTCACGGATGCTGATCGCGTATTGCTGCTGAAAAACGGGCATGTCGTCGCTCAAGGCAAACCAGAGAGTGTTATGGATGTGGAGACGTTAGAGCAAGTGTTCGGAACACGGCTAAAGCGCATTCACGTCGATGGGCAGATGTTGATGCTGAGCGAATAGTAAAAAGACTTGCTTCGGCAAGTCTTTTTGCTTGGTATCACTGGCACCCAAGCTCGCGCTATTTAAGTCGCACTACTTGGTTTGCGCTACTTAGATTTGCACTACTTAGGTTTGTACTACTTAGGTTGCGCGTCCAATTTAGCTTTAATAAACAGCGGATGATCCACGTATAGAAGCTCTGCAGTTTTGCGGATCACGGATTCTTCCAACGGGTCCAGCCTGCCATCTGCGTAGGCAACTTCCCACATCGCTTTGATCAATTCGAAGCGTTGCTCAGGCTCAAGCTGACGCAATTTATCTGTGTAGTCGTAAAGAGACACTGATTGCGCTGATTCCCCCCGCGCTTGATCGACAAGGCTCTTGGCTTTTTCATCATCAATGTCGAGTAACACACTCAGCATCCGTGTTTTCGCGACTTCTTCCCGTGCGTCAAGTTCATGATCTGCGCCCGCCACTTCACACAGCAACCCAGCCATCGCACGTTGGTAAAGGTGCTCATTAGACGTTGCACTTCCGCCTTCATCGGCAAAAACTTCTCTCAGAATGGATGACAGTTTTGAAAACATGTTTACTTCCCATTTCAATTCGTATGACTGACTCGCCTTATTGCAGCCTAGCATTTCTTATTTAAGAGTGGCTAACATCAGGAAAAGTTTCATGATCCACAGATAAGAAAAAGCCAAACCCTTGAAGGTCTGGCTTGTATACGCTTTTTGCTTTGGCGCTTAACGCGATATGTATGACCGTATGTCGATCAGCGTCGGTTAAAGCGTCCGCGTGAAGAGCGCGCTTTGTGTGCGGATGCTGCTTTTGCTTGTGAAAGCAAAATAGATTCAACCGTTAACTCCATCGGCTCACGGGGTTCAACGCCGTGTGCAAAGGTGCGGGTACGCGGCGGCATTAAAAACTCAGCTTCGCTTGCTTTTGGCATACGCTTGAAGCGGTACAAATAAAAGTTTTCCAACTTCTCACGTGCCCACTCGGTTTTCTTCAAATACTTCACACTACTCGCAATCGTTGGTTTCGTACTGAAGCAGTTAAAGCGCATTGCTGTATCAAGAATTTCCCAACCGTAATGGTCGACCAACTGGCTCAACATATCTTCAAGCTTTAGGCCATGAAGAGGGTTGTTTTGTTGCAGTTCAATGCGTTCTTGTTCTGTCATGAAGAGTGTCTCCACTGGTTGCCGCGAACAACGCTTGTTCGCGACGTCTTGATTGTTCTAGCGACCGTCTAAGCAGTCTCGTTCTTTTCTTGTTTAGCGTGACGCCTATTATGCAACGTTCAACACTTTATGTTGATGCGCAAGATATTCGTCAAACGTACCTTGGAAGTTCACCAATGTTTTATCTTTAACATCAATGATTGATGTGGCAAGTGACGATACGAATTCGCGGTCATGGCTAACAAAAATTAGCGTGCCGGTGTACGTTTTCAGGGCATTGTTTAATGCTTCGATGGCTTCCATGTCCATGTGGTTCGTAGGTTCGTCCATCACCAACACGTTGATGTCTTGCATCATCAATTTACCGAACAATAGGCGGTTCTTTTCACCACCTGAACAGTTCTTGGCTTTCTTATTGACGTCATCAGCTGTAAACAACAAACGGCCTAAAATGCCACGAACCATCAAATCATCGTGCTTGGTGGTACGCCACTGCGAAATCCAATCAAAGATGGTCATGTCATTGTCGAAATCTGCCGTGCTGTCTTGCGGGCAGTAACCGATAGATGCGTTTTCAGACCACTTAACAACGCCTTCTTTTTGTTCTAACTCGTTCACCAAACAACGAAGCAGGGTGGTTTTACCCACACCGTTTTCACCGATGACGGCTAAGCGAGACCCTGCTTCTAGTAATAGGTTTCCACCTTCAAACAAAAGCTCGTCTTCAAATGCGTGTCCAAGGTTTTGCAGTTCAAGTGCTTGGCGGTGAAGTTTCTTACCTTCGCCAAAATCAATGGAAGGGCTCATACGGCTCGAAGATTTCACCTCATCCAGTTTGATTTTATCCATCTTCTTAGCGCGTGAACTTGCTTGTTTTGCTTTTGATGCGTTAGCACCAAAGCGGTTAACGAAGTCTTGCAGTTCACTAATTTCTGCGGCTTTCTTTGCGTTACCAGAAAGCAACTGCTCTCGGATTAGCGAAGAGGCTTCTAAGAAATATTCATAGTTACCCGGGTAGATACGCAATTCACCGTAATCGATATCTGCCATGTGGGTACACACTGAATTGAGGAAGTGACGGTCATGCGAAATGATGATCATCGTGCACTTACGTTGGTTCAATTCTTCAGCTAGCCAGCTGATGGTATGAATATCCAAGTTGTTGGTAGGTTCATCCAGCAACAAAATATCAGGGTTAGCAAACAGGGCCTGCGCCAAAAGAACACGCAATTTCCAACCAGGCGCAACGTGCTGCATGAGGCCAAAATGAAGATCTTCTTCAATACCTGCTTTCAGTAAGATGTCGCCGGCACGGCTTTCCGCTGTATAACCGTCCATTTCAGCGAACTCGCTTTCGAGTTCCGCGACTTTCATACCATCTTCTTCGCTCATTTCAGGCAACGAATAGATGCGCTCACGCTCTTGTTTGATTTCCCACAATTTGCGATCGCCCATGATCACCACATCGATAACATTGTGTTGTTCAAAAGCAAACTGATCTTGGCTCAATACCCCAAGCTTGTGTCCAGGCGTGATGGAGACATTGCCTGAGCTTGGCGCAAGTGCACCGCTAAGAATCTTCATGAAGGTTGATTTACCACAACCATTCGCCCCAATGAGGCCGTAACGATTACCGTTACCGAATTTTGCAGAAATGTTTTCAAATAAAGGTTCGGCACCAAACTGCATGGTGATGTTAGCGGTAGATATCAAAGAAGTATTCCTAGTTTTTAATGGTTGACGAATCCGGCGGTCGGAAAGATCAACCAGCAGAAAATAAAGATGTATAGATAGGCCGCGGATTATACAGATTAATTTAACAAACGACAGATATGAGACCTAAATCACGTTAGAAATCTGCATCTCAATGCCAATGAAGTGATTTGTGTGGCTGAGGGGAGTGATGTTTGGATGCTTTATTTTTTAGATACCAAAATACCGTATGTTATGCGCGTAACTCACGGAGCAATAAGGGGTTATGTCAGTGATGTTGAGAATGACGTAGCCCACTGTAAACGAATTGAGACTAAAGCCAATCAGTTGCTTGGTTTTCTAGTTATCGTTTGTAGGAAAGCAGAACAGAGTGGGGTGGAAGCAGCGTGGTGTATCGACGGTGAATACGCCATGATTAAAATGATGAGGTAAAATCCATCGGTTCATTTTCTAACGCTAACTGTCTGAAATAAAGCCAGAGATATTTAGTTAGCATTGTCTTAAATAAACGTTTTTAAGGCAATTTAACGTATCCAAAATGGGGTGGCAGTGGGCAAGAATCGATGCCTTAATTTCTTCTATCTTGTGTCATTTTAGCTAACTTTACATTTTGAAACATTGTTGCAACACTTTGAAGACTGTAGTGAGAAGTGGCTTAAATGAACGCATATTATTCAACATTAAGTGGTTGGATTATTCCGGTTACGCGGGCAATGAAATCGTTAGATATCGATCCTATAGAAACCTTGGTTAAGTTCGGTATCGACCCTGCTGAAGTGAATGATCCAGAAGGAAGAATTTGTGTGGAGAGCTTGGGAAACCTGTTCTCTTATTGCAATAAACGCGTGGGGCATCGACAGTTCAATATCGAAGTGGCGCGTAACTTCCACCCTTCAGCCTTGCATGCTCTGGGCTATACAGTGCAATCCGCTTATAGCTTAAAAGAAGCACTAGAGCGTGTATCGCAATACAAGCGGGTTGTTTCAAATTGTAGCAACATGCTGACCTATGAATCTGGGAATGAGCTGATTGTTGAGCTTGATGTATATCGCTACCCAGACAGCGGGCGCTTCGTGCTTTCTTCCGATTTAATTGAGTCATTTTTAGCCACGTTGGTGCAATTATCTAGGGAATTAGTGGGTGGTGATTTGAACCCGATCCGCATCCAGCTTACATACGCAGAATTGGCAGACTGTCCAGATGTTGACGCGCACTTTCAATGTCCGGTGGAGTTTGGTTGCGAGCGCAATGCCGTGGTATTGGATCTTGAGCAAGCTAATGAGCGTGCCTTTGGCAACAACCCCATTATCAACCAAGCGCATCTTGAAATTCTTGATCAATTTATGACGCGGGTAGATAAAACAAACCTGACCTATTTGATTGAAAACAAGATATTGGAGGAGCTGCCATTAGGCGCGCCGTCACAGGCGGTTGTTGCTAAGCACCTTGGGTTGAGTTTGCGAAATCTACAACGAAAGCTTGCGGAGCAAGGGACGTGTTACAAAGATATCCTCGATTGCACGCGTAAACGTTTGACCTTAAGTTACATAAGACAACCGCACATGAGCATCAGTGAAATAGGCTATTTGGTCGGCTTTTCAAACGTGGCTAATTTCAACCGCGCCTTTCGTCGCTGGGAAAACTGCGCTCCCGGCGAATATCGCCAAAATTACCTCACCGGAAATGCGTTAGTGGAGCACCTTCATCCGAAAGTAAGTTGATCTTTGCTTTCTCTTCCTACCGTGGTTTCCAAAAATTACATCTCTCATTCTGGCTTGTAAACACGCTATTCGGTGGCGGTTTACAGCCTCTTTCTTGTGCACTTTTTTCCGGTGTTTATTTGAAAGATAAGCCTTTGGCATAAATTAACAATCCGGTTCCTCCAGTTTCCCTCATAGTGGCATGTAGACCAACACAAAGGTTGTCCACCAAAACGTTGATGGTATATGCACGACACCAATGAGAGGAAATTCAATGACGAATGTAGAGCAAATCTCGGCGCAAACCTACTCGAAGCAGATAACCAGCGATTTCCTCGTCGATATGCAACGACTGTTTGATGGGCAAAAACTGGCGTTTGAAGAGGATAAATTCCCAAGTCATGAGCGTCGAGTCCGCGACCTGAAGGCGCTGAAACACGCCATTCTCGTCAACAAAGGTGCATTGCTTGATGCGCTGGAAAAGGATTTTCAATACCGCAGTCATGATGAAAGTATCTTGGGTGACATCTTTTCCTCTTTGTCTTCCATTGATTACGCCATCAAGCATCTTTCCAACTGGATGAAGCCGCAAAAAAGAGCCGTTGGCATCGTCTTTCAACCTGCGCATGCAAAGGTTATGTATCAACCGAGAGGTGTGGTGGGCGTGATAGCGCCATGGAACTACCCAGTATTCCTTACCGTTGGTCCGCTTGTGGCGGCGTTATCTGCGGGTAATCGCGTGATGATTAAAACCTCTGAATTTACGCCCAACACCAATGCCATTATCTCGAACATGTTATCGAGCATTTTTGACCGCTCAAAAGTATGTGTGATCGAAGGAGAGGCCGATGTTGCACGCGCATTCTCGTCTCTGAAATTTGATCACTTGCTGTTTACGGGGTCAACGGAGGTTGGAAGGCATGTGATGAAGGCGGCAGCCGAAAACTTGGTGCCAGTCACGCTTGAGCTAGGGGGGAAGTCGCCAGTCATTATTGACGACAGTATTGACCTCGACGAAGCAGTAAAACGCTTTATTTATGGAAAGACGATGAATGCAGGACAGACCTGTGTGTCTCCGGACTATGTGTACTGTCCGAAAAACCGTGTCAGTGAATTGAAAAGAGCCATAAAGGTTCGATATCAATCCATGTATCCCGTTGAAGAAGGGGTCGCACGACGTACGAGAGTGATTAATGCCAAACAGTATCAACGTCTTGTGGGTTACTTGGACGATGCAAAACAGCGCGGGGCTGTAGTCATACCGCTCGGGGAAGTCTCAGAAAACCCAGAAGATTGTTATATGCCACTGACGGTAGTGTTAGGTGCTGACCGCGACATGAAAGTCATGCAGGAAGAGATTTTTGGGCCGATTCTGCCCATTGTCGGCTACACAACGTTAGAAGATGTCATTGCTGACATCAACGATAACCCTCGACCTTTGGGTCTATACATCCAGAGTTTTGACAAAGCCTTTCAGCAAACTTTGTTGAACAACACACATGCTGGGGGGGTATGTATCAATGATGCTGCATTTCATGTCGTTGTTGATGATCTACCTTTTGGAGGGGTCGGCGCGTCGGGGATCGGGAGCTATCACGGGATTGAGGGCTTTAGAACCTTCTCCCATGCTAAGTCAGTGCTGAGTCGCGGCCGGCTATTTTTCAGTGACATGCTGTTTCCCCCTTATGGTCGCAAAATACATGCGCTTTTTTATCGGTTTTTTGTTCGATAAACACGAGGTGATGACACATGCACAATTTCATCGCCCTAGTAACAACAATTGCATCGCCCAAGAAACAACAGGGCCCCCCCTCGATATTCTGTATCACCTAGAAAACTTCGAGAGATCAGAAACTGAAACGTTAAAAGGAGATCCACATGCGAAAGAGTGAAGATGTGAAAGCTTGTAATAATCTTCCGAACTTTATCGTACAAGCTTGTGATAGGTATGCCGACAAGGTTGCATTTCACTGTGGCCCTTCACAGCTAACCTACAAAGAGGTTGAAGAAAAATCCAGAGCATTAGCATGCTGGTTTCAACACTATACGGCATTGCAACCGGGTGACCGGATTGCGATTCAGCTTCCCAACATTCTGGATTTTCCTATTGCGGCGTTCGCTGCAATGCGGGCTGGTCTTGTTCTTGTGAATACCAACCCCCTTTATACGCCAAGAGAAATGCTCCACCAGTTTTCTGATTCAGGCGCAAAGGCCATTGTTATTTTTGCCCCGTTTGCAGATAACCTTGCCGCTATCATCGATAACACCGATATAGACGTTGTGGTGTATGCGGGTTTCGCAGGGGATGAACCCTCATTACATTGTGAAAAACAATTAGTACAAACAGGCCTACCGCAAGCACTGTTAACTGGCCAAGATGAAGTGCTTAGACCAATAGTTTCCCCTCCTGATGCGATATGCATGTTGCAATATACAGGGGGCACTACAGGTCGCGCCAAGGGGGCGAGTTTGACTCACCGATCGGTACTGGCCAATGTTCATCAGTTTGAAGAGCGTCTAGAAGGCACAGTGATGCGAGGTGAAGAACTTTTTGTTTGCCCATTGCCGCTTTATCACATCTATGCGTTTGCCGTGAATTTGCTTTTGTTTTTCTCACAAGGGAACGGAAATATTCTGATCCCGAACCCAAGAGACTTAGACGGTTTTGTTTCCCTGATTAAGCCACATAAATTTACCGGCATGGCGGGGATTAACACCTTATTCGTCGGCTTGTGCCAACATGACGGTTTCAAAGCGCTCGATTTCTCAAACCTCAAGGTGACCTTTTCAGGGGGAACTGCCCTTATCGATAATGCGCGTCTCGCATGGAAAGAGGTGACTGGCGGTGACATTACTGAAGGATATGGCATGTCTGAAACGTCTCCAGTGATCAGTCTTAACATTCCAGGAAAAGAGCATTACGGCACTGTTGGTGTTCCTTTGGTTGGCACGATCGTCGAGATCTGGGACGTAAACGATAAATCAGTACCTCAAGGTGAGGTCGGTCAGATTGTCGTCAAGGGTGAGCAGGTCATGAAGGGGTATTGGAACAACGCCGAAGAAACGAACCAAGTGATCACCTCTGACGGCTATTTTAAAACCGGTGACATGGGGAAAATACTTAGCGACGGTTGTGTTCAAATTGTTGACCGCCTTAAAGACATGATTTTAGTGTCAGGTTTTAATGTCTACCCCAGTGAAGTCGAGCATGTGTTGAGCTGCCATAACGATGTGCTCGAGGTGGCTGTTGTTGGCGTGCCAGATGACACGACAGGCGAAGCTGTCGTCGCTTACATCACAGCAAGAGAGACCGTTTCTTTAAATGACATCGCGCTTCACTGCAGGAAAAACCTTACGCCTTATAAGATCCCAAGAGATATTCGGATCGTCAAAGAACTGCCAAAATCTGCCGTCGGTAAAATACTGCGTCGGGAACTTAGAGCGGAGAGCTGACGTTAGTCCGAGTGCCGCGTTACTCTGTTTTTACCGATAGTCCAGACGTCACAATCTCATTCCAAAAACTTATCGGTAAACTTTGCCCTGTTGTTGATAGCGGGGCTTTTTTTTTGGCTTTAGGAAAGGCGTATTTTTTCTGAAAAACGTACGGAATACGGCGCGTTTTACCTGCATCGCATTGCGCGCCTCTTTTGGATTAAATATATTGCTGCTCGTACGGAAGAATGACCATTATTTCGCAGGGCTTCATGGTGTTAGTCATCTGTGGTTTTTTCCTCGGGCTTTCTAACGCTCTTATCCACATCAAATTTCAGCAACATGAACAAGTGATATAAGTAAGGCTGAGCGCTGAGAATGAAAAAGCCCGGGTTACCGGGCTTTTTGTTGATGGATTGTCCCGTCCTAAATAAGGGGGGCTGCTCAGGAAAACTAAAAACGGTAGTTGGCTTGTACGCCCGCAATGATGAGATACCCCTTGGTTTCGTATTCATTGCTGCCTGCAAACAAACTGGTTTCCGTGAAGGTTTCGTCCGACCTATCCATATAAGCCAACCCTGCATCAAACGACCAGTTTGCATCATGGACATAGTTGATGCCCGCAGAATACCAATAAGCATCTTGGTCGGGGACGCTTAGCGTGGTTTCGCCCGCTTTTTCATCAAGCGCAAACCCAGCGCGGAGTTTCACCGCCTCATTGAGTTGATAGGTGGTGCCAATCGCCCAGCGCCAGCTATCGTCATAGGATTCAGGTTTAAGAAAACAGGTGCCGCCCGTAACAGAACAACCACTGCCTGTTGCCTTAAACTCGGTGTAATCACTCCATTGCGTCCAAAGCGCGCTGTAGTGGATTGCGATGTTGTCATTCAGTTGGTGAAAACCAGAAAACTCAGCCGTTGCAGGCAGGGGCACGGTTGAGCTACTCGATACAGTGCCACCGCCAGGCACAGCAACAAGCCCGGGAGTGTGATCGGTAAAATCGCCTTCAAGGTTTACATCAACACCGGCGCGATAGGCCAATCCAAAGCGGTTGTTTTCATCCAGTGTCACGAGTGAACCTATGTTCCAGCCAAACGCCACATCGTCGCCTTCCCAGCTCAGTAAGTTCTCACGTTTTGCTTCACCCGTGGCATAAATCAAACTCACACCCGCACCCAGACTGACCATAGGGGTAATTTGATATGCAATTGCTGGGTTGAGGTTAACTGAAAGCAGCGATGTTTCTCCTGCAATGTCTGGCGACGCGAATCCATCCTTAAGTTCCGTGGCAAGTCCATAGTTAGAATAAAGCCCTAAACCAACGGCGAGTTTTTCACTTAAAGGCTGAACATAGTAACTGGCAGGTACAACATTTGAAGGAACGGTATCGCTGGACGATTGGGCGTTAGAAGACCCGACAACATCGATATCCGCGTCGAAATACACCAAAGCGCCAGAAAACTCAGCGCGTTCAAACAATGTCATGATCGCGGGGTTTCTTCCCATGGCTGCGGCGGTGTCGCCAATAGCAGCTTCACCTGCGTATGCTCGACCCAACCCACTGGCGGAATCAAATGCAATCTGATAACCCGCAGCATGTGCAGTATTGATGCTTAAAGCGGAAGAAACAAACATTGCGACTCCCGTTAATGCGGTTTTAGATAAACGCGCTTTTGAACAATGAGAAACTAACATATCAACCTCCTTGGTTTTCTTTCCTTACTGCCGTGTGAAACACGTAAAAGAAAAGGGGATGTTTTGATGTTAAGTGCTTTGTTGAAAAGGTGTTTGTCTTGTCGTGCCAGAAGGTTATCAGGGCAGTGAACAGTGCAAAAACATTGAGTTACGGGGGGACGATAGCGGGCGGTTTGGAATAAGAACCGATAGAAAACGGGCTATACCACATAGCCCGTTGAGTGTTGCTCTACCTGCTAAAAACGTTATGCATGGATATAGCGAATGAAATAATCCATCAGCTGAAACTCTTGATGAAGATTAGCAAAGACAGCTTTAAAGTCGGTGTCTTTCGGACTACGTTCGACAATTTTCTTGGCAAAGTCAGCGATTTGTTCGTCTTTCACCTTTTTTGAATGAACAAGGTTCTGTTTGATGGCAACAAACACATCTTGCTCCGGTGTGGTTAACTCTAATTGTTGACTGGCTTCAATCGCTTCTTTGCTATTTCTATGTGCGGACAAGTTTTGGCTTGGTTGCGCCCAAACGTTGACTTGCGAGAGTGCCACGCAAGAACCGCCAGCAACTAGTAGACCGCGCATGGTTGCTCGACGAGTAAGATTAATGTCTTTCATTTTGCGTCTCCTAACCTTAGTTCCAAGGACTGACAGTAATGGTGGATGGCATTCTTAAATCGTATGCCCAACGTCTGTCAGCATTCTTGTCTCTAATCTCATTATCCAACGATTGAAGTTGAGATTGGAAAACATCTAGCAGTGGGTAAACGTTCGGATCGTGTTTGAACTGACCTTTCGGGTATTTACCGAGAGAACGGTGCCAATCTTCTGGAAGATCCGTAAAGATCCTCGAGAAGAAAAACAGACCAGCGCCGACATTCATTGGAGGGCACACGTTCAACCAGTCTCTCTCAGAGTAAGGATGCGTTGGTTCGATTGGGTGGTCTCGATAGAAGCCAAGCGCACCCAATTTCATGAACGAAGCCAAACTCGTAAAGCCGTGGTTGACGGACATCCAATAAATGATTCTTGAAACGATATCGACCAGTTCTTCAATCGATCTAGCGTCATCAGGGAAACCTCTAACACGACCATCGTGTGTGGTTTCATACAAGAATGCTTGTAGTTCTGTATCGTTAGTCACATCTTGATCAGAGTGATAGTAGAGGCGAAGGTAGCCATCAACCCATTCCTTGATGATTGGCATTAAGCGGTTATCGTCATGTTGGGGATAATCACCAATTTGTGCGAAGGAAGGGTCATTCATGCGATCAAATGGCGTGCTTTGCTCAAAGAAATGATATTGGTCTTTTCTTCGTACCGTGGCATTCACAAATGTCACACTGCTGAACCCGGATAAGCGCTGAATTGCCCCCGTCAACAATCCGTTATACGGGTTGTTGTAAACAATGTCTGGTCCAACAATAGGCGCACCAACCTCAAAAATCCCGGTGTGGTTATTGGTGACCAATGCCATCAAATGGGTATCAAGAAGTGCGCGCAAAGGGTGTTGATTGGGAATGTTGCGGAAGTAAGCCACAGGTATTGGGCCGAGGTAAACGTGGGTTGATAAATGATCTACAACCGCCGCCATGGACGTCATGGTTGTAATGGCATTCTTCGCCATTTGCCATGCCCAATAGTTATCCGCAGGCGTGACTATTTTGGATGGAGGCTGGGTATTCCCGCCATACCCAAAGATGTTTGCGAGCGTCCAACCGATGCCATCCCAAAAAGAATTTCCGATAGGGTGCTGTGTCGGCTGGATGGCGACAGTTTTTAATGTGTTGCTGTTCGTGGGCAGGGCGAACAACGCGATACCAGCATGCAGTCTGGCACCAAAGTTATCCCAATTACGCGCAGCCACGGTTTCTTCTTGGAAATCTTTGAAATCGAGAATAAACAGCCTTCCTTCCGCCATTGCTTGGTCTAAATCGTCTGCCTCAAACCCAGGCACGCGCTTGAATTTGTCATTGGTCATCGGAAATTTGTTCATGTGTTCTGTGAAGGGTTTTAGATAGTTAAACACCGGCGTTGGTGCTGCTGTCATCAACCAGCCGACCAGGTCATCAGAACGGAAGTCATTGTCATAAGGCGCTTTAGGCCATTGTTTAATCCTTGCGTCGTACTCTGGGTGCGATGGACAGAAATCAGGGTAGAAATCGAGTTCCTCAACGCTGTTACATTTTCGACTGGGGAAGGTTAATAGGATGGGATCGATGATTTCTATCGAAATCCGCTCAAAATTGTTATCAGCCACACTACTGTAAACAACCGCAAGCAAATCAAGGAATTTCTGAGCGATGTTCTGAGAAAGAACGATGGCTACAAAGTTTTTACCAAGATAGGCGATGGTACCTTCAAACAAGCGAACACCAACGAAATCAGCATCAGCATCATCAACATTAAAGTTGTATTCTTGTTCCTCCAATCCTCCGCGATAACGCCAATCTTTTGCATTTTGCACGTCATCACATCTGACATTACCGTGAACAACTGCACCGCGTAATTTCGCGTAGTCGAACACGTTATCGAGTTTTGCTTGGACCAGTGCTTGTTGCCTGTCATCTAATGTCGCGTTGTCGTATTGAGGTAAGGAAACGTAAGGGTAAGGGGCGACCTCATTTTCAACACCGCCCAATCCAAGAGGGGGACCACCGTCATCTATCAGACCAAAGAGATCGAACCCTTCGTAGCATTGGGGTGTACTTATGAATCGAGCACTTCGCTGAGTGGCAGCGCTATCTGATTGGGGAGCGGGCGCATTAATTAGCGCCCTAAGTTCTTCGATTTTGTCATCGCTCATCGTTTCGTTCCTTCATCACTGGTGGATACGTCACTTGGCTGAGTTGGTCAACGTAACGTTAATGTCCTCGTTGGCTATTACTCACTCAGTCTTCATGAATTACACAAGTACTGCCTTAAAGTTCACGACCACGTGCTTGCTGAAATGTAGGTGTCTACCTGCTCTTAACACGTAGACGAAAATGTAGAGACACAATCACGTAGAGGCATGGATATTTTTGATTGCAATCAGCACTCAAAAATCACTCAGTAACCATATCAAGCAAAAAAAGAAAGGGTTTATCCGAACACGAATAAGACTTGTCTTAACATTCCTTTCTGGCAAAGCGCACCATTAAAAGTGTAAAAATAACTGACAATGACATTGTCTTTTTTATGAGACTTAATACGAGTAGCAACGGAATCTCGCAGTGCGACCGGACAGCATTAGGCCATTTAACTGAGTAGGTTTACGGCAGGTGTATAGTTGGTCGCATTAGTGGTGACTAATTTATTAGATTGCCAGTCTGAATATGTGGATGCAAAAGTTGAAAAGTATGGCAATTTGCAACTTGTAGGTGTGGAAAATAATCGCCAGGGCTAGTCAATGTATTGAAATGCATATTATGAATGGTGAGGTGTAAGCATTCTTTCGCATATGAATATAAGAATATATTTATATATAAAACACGTTTCATCTTCACGCTTAATACCGCACGCCTAATTTCTCATTTATGCGCTAGATCAACGTAAACATCCTTCAGTCTTTGAATTTAGTCCTATAATCGATTTACTACGGCGCATTATTTAAATCTTTCTTAGTCAATGAGTTGAAGGTTTGGTGGTGTGCCTTCTGACTTACTTCTTCAATATTTGAAATGGCCTGTGTTTTTACATGGTGAATGTTTGAGGTGTAAGGAAAGGTAGTATTTAAGTCAAAGATGTGACTCGCAATTAATAAAAAGGGATTCCAATGTTGAGATGTATACTTTTTCTTGTTCTTGGTTGTTATTCGTTGGTTGGGTTAGCAGATGATAGAAAGCTGGAGTTTGTATTAAAGCAAGGTGACACGGTTATATTTGATAAAACACTTAAGATAGCTGAGTTGGATAAGGCATCGAAAAACCATACGTTGTCCTTTACATCACCTGTTTACCACCAAGATATGGTTTACAACGGTATGGACTTCATTGACGTGGCAACGTTTGCTGGCATCGACTTTGCTAAAGTTGAAGAAATCAAATTCCATGCATTGGATGGATTCATTGCTACGTGGTCAAAAGGAGTGACTGAAAGCCCATTAGTCGTTGTCACTGGCGAAGAGGGGAATGAGGCACTGTTTACCGATATCGGAGAAGGTAAACAGGTATTGAACCCGGGCCCATTTTACGTCATGACGACAGAGCCCAGTGAATACAAGAAGTGGACATGGCCTTTCCAAGTTTACAAAATTGAATTTAACTACGAAAAACCAACATCGGATTACTTCCCTGTTGGCGCAGACAAAGGCTCAACCGTGATGTCGGGTTACACCACTTTCAATAACCTTTGTATCTCTTGCCACTCTGTCAACTTGGAGGGCGGGGATATCGGTCCTGAACTCAACATTCCTCAGAACATTACAGAGTATCGAGACACGGAATACTTAATGGCGTTCATTAAAAATCCGAACTCTTACCGTGCTAAGTCTCGTATGTTGATGTTCGACCATCTGTCCGACGCCGAGCTTAGCGCTATCATTGATTACCTGACCTTCATGAAAGGTCAAAAAATGATGGATAAGATTGATCAATAATGTGCGTATTTGCTGGTGGTAATACAATACTGCCAGGTGTGCGCGCGTGAGAAACACAAGCACAAAAAAAGGCCCGTAAAGGGCCTTTTTAATGTTAGCTGGCAACGTTTTCTTTTAAATACTCGATAATATCATCGGATTCATACATCCATTCAACTGAGCCATCTGTGCTCTCAATGCGCAAACACGGAACCATGCTTTTGCCACCTTCAGAAATGAGGCGATCGCGCGCATCTGAATCTGTCCCCACATTCACCAATTTGATGTCGACACCCATGTATGTCATTGCTGCACGTACTTTTAAGCAGTATGGGCAGTAGTCTTTGTGGTAAAGGCTAAGAAGTTCTAAGTTTGACATGAATAATCCTTATACATCTGAGAGATTGGGTCTAATTGCTTGCGTAAAATAGACCGCACATTTCATAAATCACTTTCATCTTAGTCCTCTTTATACCCTGATCACCATAGCTTTGCGCTGAACGAGCCAGTTTTTGATACTTTGAGTATTACCTTCGTCGGTTCTTGAGTTCTTCCCGAACGTTAACTTGAGATCTTGTGCAGCCTGTTTTGAGCTTTTCTCTGTTGTGCGACTGAATTCTTGATGCGCTCTATCTTAGTATTCCTCTTTGTTGTGTATCCAGTTTTACTCCTCAAACTTACGTGTTTTGTCTCTGAGAGCTATTTGCATTTTACACATAGCCTCTAAGACCTTTCGGCATCGTGTCCTCATATGTTTTGTTTGTATTAAAAGGTCGCGCAACTCGAAACGTAAGCTGACGTTTTCTTTTGCCTTCTTTAACGGCAGGCAAGAACGTGGAGCATTTCAAATAAATACCAAAGGATTGGGAGGTAGCTTGTCTACGGTTACAAAATCATTGAATTTCACTTCGCTCGTTGAAGAGAGCAATAACAGAATTGCTGATATTAAACGAGAGCAGAGCTCATCTGTCACGGGTACAGCAAGAAACTTAGGTTTTGCAGGTTTTGCACTTCTTGGCCTCATGCTTTTGGGAACGATCATGTTCCAAATCATCACGGGTGTTATCGCACTTGTAGTGGGGCTAGGGGCTGTTGCACTTATGATCTATGCCTACAGATACCTGAAAATGGCGGACCCTCTAATAAAGCAAAAAATGCGCAATCATGTTCTTAAGAAAATGATTGAAGAAGCTAAAACGCACAAAATCGAAACACTCACCAACATGGTTATTGAATCCGGAAATCGTTTGAATTCAGCGCGAGCGGCTAGAGACAAAATGGGTGGGTTTGTGAACAAAATAAATACGCGCCTTAAAGCGTCAAACCAAGAGTCTTCTAATTTTGATAGAAAAGTAGAAATGACGGAAAAGGTTGAACTTGCGTATGAAATGGTAAAAGCCAATGTAAATCGCGCGGCCAACGCCCACAAAGCGCTGGAAGTAAAAGTGCGTGATTACAAAGAGATGGCAGAGTTCTCTGACATGGTGGGTGATGCACTTAAGTTTGCGAATGATTCAAATGGAAACAAGCTTGAAGAAATGCTCGGCATGGAAGCGTTTGCTGCTATTGAACAAGATTTTCATGAAGCAATGGTAAGCGTAGAAAATTCAGTAGCTGACTATGAAATTGACAATGGATAGGAGGCTATATGTCAAATGTTGATCAAGAAGTAAACGTCGGAAAAACGACAAAAGTGATGCAGATTGTTATCGCAATTTTGTGTGTGATGACACTAGCATTTGGTGTGCTCAGTTTTTTAAGCGGCCCAAGTGACGATTCATCAGAAAACTATAACGATAACGTACTAACGGAAAGTCCTTTCTGAGCTAACGGAGTATAGCGAAATGAAGTATAAATTCACCTCGGTTGCCGTACTCGCGGCAAGCCTTGTAACAACATCAGTGGCAGCAAAAGAACTTGTAATGGGAACTGGTGGGCCAACGGGTAACTACTTTGGTATGGGGAATGACATCAGCGAATATTGTGCAGATGATGTGACAAACTATGACTTAAGCATTGCAAACTCTGGTGGTTCTGTCGACAACCTACTTGGCATTACAAACAAGAAGTACGCATTGGGCATGGTGCAAGAAGATGTTCTCAACTTCCACGCAAAACGTTCACCGAAGCAAGTGAATAAGAATCGCATTAAGGTGCTGGTTGGCTTGCACGAAGAAGCGGTTCATTTACTGATTCCTAAAAACTACAAACCTAAGGGTAAAGACAGTGGTGGGATGTGGAACAAGTGGTTTGGAAATTCGGACAAGAAAGCGAGTAAATTCGAACTTTCTATGTTGAAAGGCCAGACTGTAGGGTCTTGGGGCGGTTCAATGGTTTCTGCACAAGCACTGAGTTATTTCTTCAATTTGAATCTTAGTGTGGCTGAAACATCCAACAACGTGAATGATGTAAGCATGCCACTGATTTTGGTTGGTGGTGCTCCATATTCAGTGGTTGACGAATATCTTAAGTCAGGCAAGTGGACATTGGCAGCGCTGGATTACGATGATATTTCGCAAACAGCAGGCTTTTACAGCAAGCAAAATGTCAATTACCAGATTGGTGGTAAAGTTCAGTCCGTGCAAACGGTCGGTGTTCGCGCTTTGCTCGTCGGTAAATCTTTCCGCAAGAAAACACGAAATGCGTCGATGACAGAACTCGCAACATGTATTTATGCGAATGTCGCTGATTTAGCCGATGATCCGAATACAAACCCAAACTGGGCGAGTGTTTATGATTACATTGAAGATGAAGGTCAATCAGATTGGTCGTACTTTCCTCTTGATGAAGAAAAATTAGAAGAATACGAATAGAACAACAGAACAACAGAACAATAGAACAAAAAAGAGACCTTCTAGGTCTCTTTTTTTGTTAGTGACGGTGTGATTCTTGAAAAAGAGAGCATGAAGATAGCTCAAAGCGACCATGTTTATTCACACATCGCTATCCAAACAATACTTAAGTTAACTCTCGTGATAGCGAATAGGTGATCACATCGAGGAAATGGCAATGAAAATGCGAGTATGGGGGCTTGTTACGCTCCTTAGTACGTTAACGCTGATGGGCTGCAAAAACGAGGAAGTGACGGTGGCGTCGTTCAATCTTTCCTTTGATCGTGGATCGTTTGAGCAACTCGTCGATGAAATGAAAACATCGAGGAAGAAGCAAACTGTATTGGTTGATGCGTATGTTAGTGACAAGGATGGCATGAGCGACGAAGACAGAGAACGCGCAGAGAAAATCATTCAGATCCGTAATGTTGCAGCGATCATTCAAACCTCACGTCCCGATATTCTCATGATGGGTGAGTTTAACAACGACGGTAACGGCATTAAGCTAAAGGCGTTGAAAGGTTTTCAGAAAAACTACCTGTCTCATGGTCAAAGCCCCAACAGTATTGATGGTGGAGACAAGCTAAAACCTATTAAATATCCCTTTAAAGAAACCTATGCCACCAATACCGGCCTTAACAGTGGGCTGGATTTAGACAATAACGGCGAAGCGGGTCAATTACCTGGGGATGCATGGGGATTTGGTTTTTATCATGGGCAGTATGCGTTTGCATTGATGTCGAAATTTGAGATTGATAAGAAACGTACCCGAACATTTCAAACCTTTAAATGGAAAGACCTCCCGAATGCAGAGAAGCCGCGGGTTGTGAATTGCGATGATCCGAACAACCCCATCCCTGAAGGGCTAGGGTGTGGTGATGAGTGGTACTCCGACCAAGAATGGCAACGCATGCGCCTTTCTTCCAAGAACCACATTGATGTGCCCATTAAGATCTCAACGCCGTTTGGCGAAGAAGTCGTGCATTTGCTGCTTTCACACCCCACGCCGCCTGTTTTTGACACGGTGACTGAAAATAACAAATTGCGTAATCGCGATGAAATTCAGTTTTGGATTGATTATATCGACAATGCAGACTTCATTTATGACGACAAAGGCAAGGTTGGCGGGCTTTCTAAGAAAGCGCATTTCGTCGTGATGGGCGATCTGAATGCTGATCCTTTTGAAGGTGACGGATTTCAAGAAACCATCGGTGCATTGTTATCGCATCCTCGCGTGAATCACGATGCGACTGAAGGTGATTTAACACCCACCAGCACGGGGGCATTGGAGGCCAATAACACAGGGCAGTACCCTGAGCGTGTTACCAGCACCTTTGGTTTGCGAGTGGATCATGTTATTCCGTCCGCAGGCTTAAACGTTATTGAGTCAGGTGTGTATTGGCCGGCGACGGGTGAAGAAGGGCGTTTGCTGATGAACGACGAGCGGGTAGGACAGTATGGTGATGGTAAGGACATTTCGTCAGACCACCGTTTAGTCTGGAACGTTGTCGAGCTCTACTAAACGCGTTTGGGCTATCGATAAAAGAAAGAAACCGAGCGGAATGCTCGGTTTCTTTTTAATGTTTATTGGCTAACCAATACTGCGAATGCGCGTTATTTTCTAGCGCGTTGTTGTGTTTTTAACGCTAACTTTTCTGCGCGGCGCGCCTCTTTTTGTTTTATTGCATCTGCGCCCACATGCGTTTCACCACGTGCCGCCGCAAGTTGAACCTGCTTTTCTCGCTCACGGAAGTTCGCCAATTGTTCTTCTGTGTGTGTGCCAAAACACTTCGGACAGCTCACGCCTTGCTCAAACTGTGGCGATTGCTTGTCTTCTTCCGTAATCGGTAAACGACACGCGTTACACAAACTGTAATCACTCTGCTCTAGCTGGTGGTTCACGGCAACGCGGCCATCGAACACGTAGCAGTCGCCATTCCAAAGGCTATTTTCTTCAGGCACATCTTCAAGGTATTTAAGTATGCCGCCCTCAAGGTGATACACCTCATCAAAGCCTTGCTCTTTCATGTAGGCCGTCGATTTTTCACAACGAATGCCGCCGGTACAAAACATCGCAACTTTTTTGTGCTTCGTTGGATCCATGTTTTCTTTTACGTAACTTGGAAACTCACGGAACGTTTCTGTGTTTGGGTTAACTGCACCTTCAAATGTGCCGAGTTCAATCTCGTAGTCATTACGTGTATCAACCACGAAAACCTCAGGATCAGAAATCAGTGCATTCCACTCAGAAGGCTTTACGTAGGTGCCGACCACATGACGAGGATCAATGCCTTCAACGCCCATGGTGACGATTTCTTTTTTCAGTTTGACCTTGGTGCGATTGAACGGTTGTTCATCAGAGAAGGATTCTTTGAAATTAATACCTGCCAGTCGTGGGTCAGCATTCAAATAAGCGAGTAGGGTATCAATGCTCTCGCGCTTCGCTGCCACTGTGCCATTTATGCCTTCTTGTGCGAGCAATAATGTACCTCGAACTTCATGTTCATCCATCAACGCCGTCAGTGGCGCTTGAATGTTTTTATAGTCCTTTAATTCAACAAATTTATACAACGCACAAATTACAAACTGACTCACACGGTTTCCTTTCACTGCAGGTTTAATTAACGATTAATAGTGTAACTGATGGACGCCACTATAAACATGCAACAAAAATGTGGTTATTGCGATACAAAATCGCAAAGACGTAATCAAGATCTAACGAATAAACATTACGATGGGTGGGTAAAGAAAAGCCGAGACGGGCTCGGCTTTGGTGTGGTTTATCGTCTAGGTAAGAAGCTAGAAATCTTCTTGAATCACTTTCTCTATGTTTCTTTCCGCCAGTGCCGCAATGGTCAATGAGGGATTGGCGCCACCCGTGTTACCGGGAATCAAGGCGCCATCCATGACATACATGTTAGGTAGCCCTTTTACGCGGCCATACATATCTGTTGCTTTGCCAATTTCCATACCACCAACAGGGTGAGCACCCGTAAAAATAACATCATCAAATCCCGGCGCGCCCAACCGCTGCCAATTTCTTAAGGCCATATTGGTGTTCACTTTTCGCATTGAGTTAGTTGCATCCGCTTCGAGTGCTTTCGGGTAATGCAAAACAGCGTCGTCTTTTGCGCCATCGTAATAGAAGTATCCGCGATTGTTGAAATCCGCAGTGACGGCTAACGACATGGAAACGCCAACTTCGGCGATGGCAGCATTGGCCCAATTCTCGGCAACAATCGGGCTCTCGCCGTGATCTTTCACGTAGATGGCTGACGGCGAGGGCGATGCTTGAGGGCCTCCTTGTGGCAGCCCAAACAGTGACTGCCTAAAGGCCATGCGGTTTCCGTTATCGCCCCAGTTTTTACCAACAAATTCATTGAGCTCAGGGAGCGTGCCTTTTGCTTTCGCACGAACCAGCATACGCGGGGTGTGGTATGCACCGGCCGCCATGATGAGCTTGTCGCAGGTAACGGTTTTTTGATGGATGATCTCGCCATAAGGATCGTATTCAACAATATCCAGTTCATACAAATCACCATTACGTGAGATTTCTTTCACTTCATGATTATGGTGAACCGTCACGTTGCCGGTGGCCTCCGCCATGGGAATGTAGTTCTGATCTAGGCTCTGTTTGCAGCCATTACTGTTCCCGAAATTGGTTAAACCTAAGGTGCTCGAAGGGAGGGAGTGCCCTGTCATTTCTTCTCGAACGACATTCCAATCCCAGTTACCGTCGATTTTGTAAGAGTGATAACCAGTTTTGGCGGCTTCTCTGTCCCAATCTCGACAGTGTTTAAAGGAAAGGCTGTTGTAGATGTCATTTGGCATTTGGCTGTAATTCAGGACAGACTTCACGCGCGGGTAATAGGTATTCACCATTTCGCTAAAGGTAATGTCCGCAGGGAAAAGTCGTTCAAAATACGCTTGTTTAGGAATCGCCTTTACGCCGGTATAGATAACAGAGCCGCCGCCCACGGCAGTGCCGAGCAAAATATCAGATCCGCCACGGTAGTTTTCGCCCTGACGATCAATGATATCGAGCACGCCACAAAATTTATCAATGCTTTTGGTTTGTATGGCATTAAAAAAGGGAAGTTGATAAGTGAGTGCCGGGAACGTTGTGGTTTCTCGATGCCAAAACATTCGGCCATCAGCAATCATGTCGTAAGCAAAGATTTTTCGGTGCTTGCTCAACGGCCAGCGGTTACCGCGTTCGATAATGGCGGCTTTGATTCCAGCCTGACCCAGCCTGAGCGCACTCACTGCACCACCAAAGCCGCTGCCAATGATCAAGACAGGATAGTGATAAGAGAGCCTTGGCGGCGTATTGAATAATTCAGGAACCAACAATCGATAATTGATCGGTAAGAGGGAGGTTAGAGCTTTCGTCTCACTGGAATATGGCGCAACGGCAGCTGCGACTGAAACACCGATGGTGGATTTTACAAATTGCCTTCTTTTCGGGCTTTCCATTTCCTTCTCCTTGAGCCGTTTACAACGCAAAATGTATGACGTGACATACAATCAACAGGACTGACAATGAAATTGGCTGCATAATGAACAGTTTTATATAGATAAATTAGAAACTGAAGACATGAAAAAAACAGGTTCTAACTGGCTAGAATGATATACACAATGTTTATGTGACTAATGCTCATGGTTGAGAATATAAGCAAATGTTAATGGACGTTAGACCTTGGTCTAATAGGCGATGAGGGGAAAACGAGCCCTAAGCAAAGACGGCGTAAAAATCAGAATGGTAGGGCGTTTATTTAGGACTGTGATAGAATTGAGCCAATTTTGACATGGTATCTCAGCATTCATTATTGCCGAAAACATACCATCCTCAGCTATTCATCCATTTCAGCATTTCTTGGACAACGTTTTGACCGGTTCAAATCATCAAAATAACGCAAAAACTCTGTTCTCCGCGCTAGACGACTGCATGATCAAAGACAGATTTCGTCTGAGCAAGCGTATCAAAGGGGCGCAACGCATTAATAAAGACGAAGCCCGTCAGGCCGTCTTTGAAGAAATCGCCATTGATATTGCGCGTTCAATGCAAATAAAACTGCGACGCCAATCTGCTACACCAAAGATTTCCTACCCTGAATTATTGCCCGTTAGTCAGAAAAAAGATGACATCGCGGAAGCCATTGCCAACAACCAAGTGGTTATTGTTGCGGGTGAAACAGGTTCAGGTAAAACCACCCAGCTACCTAAAATCTGTATGGAGCTTGGTTTAGGGATATCGGGCGTGATTGGCCATACACAACCACGTCGACTTGCTGCGCGCACTGTCGCAACGCGTATCGCGGAAGAACTTGAAACCGAGTTAGGTAAAACCGTCGGTTACAAGGTTCGATTTAATGACCAAGTGTCTGAAGAATCGAGAGTGAAGCTGATGACAGACGGTATCTTGCTGGCAGAGATTCAGAATGACCGTTTCTTAAATCAGTATGACTGCATCATCATCGATGAAGCCCACGAACGCAGTTTGAATATCGACTTCATTCTTGGCTACCTCAAACAGTTACTGCCGAAACGCCCCGATCTAAAACTGATTATCACATCAGCCACCATCGACCCTGAGCGTTTCTCTAACCACTTCCGTGGTGCGCCAATCATTGAGGTATCAGGTCGTACATATCCGGTTGACGTGCGTTACCGTCCCATTGTGGATGACAGTGACGACACCGATCGCGATCAGTTACAGGCGATTTTTGATGCCGTGGATGAGCTTCATGCAGAAGGCCCAGGCGACATTCTGATTTTCATGAATGGCGAGCGGGAAATCCGCGATACCGCTGACGCGCTGACCAAGCGTAACTTGCGCGGTACGGAAATTTTGCCCTTGTATGCGCGTTTGTCCTCAGCGGAACAAAATCGTGTGTTCCAAACGCACGGTGGTCGTCGCATTGTTTTGGCAACAAATGTCGCGGAAACCTCGTTAACCGTGCCGGGCATCAAATACGTGATCGACCCAGGTACTGCGCGTATTTCACGTTACAGCTACCGCACCAAAGTACAACGCTTACCGATTGAAGCCATCTCGCAAGCGAGTGCGAATCAGCGTAAAGGCCGTTGTGGTCGTGTATCAGACGGTATTTGTATTCGTTTATTTTCTGAAGAGGATTTCCTTTCTCGCTCAGAATTTACCGATCCTGAAATTCTACGTACTAACTTGGCGTCCGTAATTTTACAAATGACGGCCATTGGCCTTGGTGACGTCGCCGCATTCCCGTTTGTTCAGCCACCGGATAGTCGTAACATTCAAGACGGTGTTCGTCTTCTTGAAGAGCTTGGCGCACTAAAAGAAGGTGGAAATAAAGACGACGCAAAACGCCTGACGGACACAGGGCGTGCTTTGGCGCGCTTGCCGATCGATCCGCGTTTAGCGCGAATGGTGCTGGAATCCGCACGTTTGGGTGCGTTGAAAGAAGTGATGGTGATTGCATCTGCGTTGTCGATTCAAGATCCGCGTGAACGCCCATCAGACAAGAAACAAGCCTCTGACGAGAAGCACAGCCGATTTAACGACAAAGAATCAGACTTTGTCGCGTTCGTGAACATGTGGGACTACATTGCCGAGCAACAAAAAGCACTGTCAGGTAATCAGTTCCGTCGTCAGTGCAAGAAAGAATATTTAAACTATCTGCGTGTTCGCGAGTGGCAAGACGTGCACTTCCAAATTCGTCAGGTCGTGCATGAGCTTGGTTTTAAAATCAACCAAGAGCCCGCAGATTACCAAGCGGTTCATACTGCCTTGCTGGCTGGTTTGCTTTCTCATATTGGCTTGAAAGACCAAGAGAAGAACGAATACCAAGGCGCACGAAACGCACGCTTCGGTGTTTTCCCAGGTTCCGGTCTTTTCAAAAAGCAGCCGAAGTGGGTGATGGTTGCAGAGCTGGTTGAAACCTCTAAGTTGTGGGGCCGTGTTGCTGCCAAAATTCAACCTGAGTGGGTAGAGCCATTAGCCAAGCATTTGATCAAGCGAAGCTACAGCGAACCGCATTGGGAGAAAAAACAAGCGGCCGTCTTTGCGCATGAAAAAGTCATGCTGTACGGCATTCCGATCGTGCCGAAGCGCAAGGTGAATTACAGCCACATTGATGCTGTACTTAGTCGCGAAATCTTCATCCGTTCTGCACTTGTAGAAGGGGACTGGGAGACTAAGCATAAGTTCTACCACCAAAACCGTAAGCTATTGGCGGAAGTGGAAGAGCTGGAACTTAAATCTCGTCGCCGCGATATTTTGGTGGATGATGACACGCTTTATGGTTTTTACGATCAACGTATTGACCACACTGTCGTGTCAGGCCGTCATTTCGATGCATGGTGGAAGAAGGTCAGTAAGCACGAACCTGAAAAGCTGAACTTCGAAAAGAACATGCTTCTGGCCGGTGATGCTAGCCATGTTACCGAGTTGGATTACCCGAACTTTTGGTTCCAAGGCAACCTGAAGCTGCGTTTGAGTTATCAGTTCGAACCCGGCGAAGATCATGATGGCGTGACCGTGCATGTGCCATTGCCCGTACTTAACCAAGTTGCTCCAGAAGGGTTTGATTGGCAAATTCCAGGATTACGCCATGAGTTGATTGTTGCGTTGATTAAGTCGCTACCAAAGACGTTACGACGTAACTTTGTGCCAGCACCGAACTATGCGTCTGCCTTCCTACAGCGTGTTACGCCAATGGAAATGCCGCTGCTTGATGCGTTGGAGCGCGAGTTGAAACGCATGACGGGTGTGACAGTGTTGCGCGAGAACTGGCAAACCGATCAGTTGCCGGAACACTTAAAGATTTCTTTCCGCGCGGTTGACCATAAGAACCGCAAGCTAAAAGAAAACCAAGACCTCTATGCGTTAAAAGACAGCTTGAAGGAAAAGGTACAAGAAACCCTTTCTCAAGTGGCGGATGACGATATTGAACAGCAAGGATTAACGACGTGGAGCTTTGGCGCATTGCCACAAATGTACACGCAAAAGCGCGGTGGTTTTGAAGTCAAAGCCTTCCCTGCGATTGTCGATAACAAAGACTCAGTAGGCATTAAGCTATTCGAAACGGAAGATGAACAGCAACAAGTGATGGCGCAAGGTCAACGCCGATTAATTTTGTTGAACGTGCCGTCACCGATTAAATACCTTCACGATAACTTGCCGAACAAATCGAAACTTGGTTTGTACTTTAACCCGTACGGGCGCGTGTTGGATTTGATCGATGATTGCATTGCTTGTGGTGTGGATAAGCTTGTTGAATCGCAGGGCGGGTTGAAGTGGCAGTCTGAAGACTTTAACGCGCTCAAAGAAGTCGTTCGCGGCGAATTGGGTGACACCGTGGTCGATATCGCTAAGCAAGTGGAACAGATCCTGACGACGGCGTTCAACATCAACAAGAAGTTGAAAGGCAAAATCGACTTTACCATGGCATTTGCGATGTCGGACATTAAGGCGCAAGTCGATGGATTGATCTTTAAAGGCTTTGCGACTGAATGCGGTTGGAAACGCTTGCCTGACATTCAGCGCTACTTAAATGCGGTTGAGCGTCGACTTGATAAGCTACCTGTCGATCCTAATCGCGATCGTTTACATATGCTGAAAATTGAATCCGTCAGCGGTGATTACAAAGAGCTGTTAAACAAGATTCCGAAAGGGCAAAAAATACCGACATCAGTGAAAGACATTCGCTGGATGATCGAAGAACTTCGCGTGAGTTTCTTCGCTCAGCAACTCGGTACGCCTTACCCAATTTCAGATAAGCGCATCAAGAATGCCATTAACCAAATCTGATTGCTTTACACCTTTGTATTAAATAAGAGTCACACTTATTAATAAATAGAAAGCCAGCGTCCACGCTGGCTTTTTCACGTATTCCCCCTATGGCAATATTCCGCATTCACAAGAAACAAGGCGGCAAAGACAAGCCGTTCACGCTGTTTTCTTGTGTTTGTGGCCCAATGCGCAGAGAAGAATGGATCTCCCTTCAGTATCTAATTCATTGAATTTTTATATGTAATTCATGTCATACATTGCCTAGGCGCTGTTCTGGCACGGATTTTGGTACTCATTACAACAAAGCGGCAATCCCAAACCATACCGGGTAAAGGCATTGCTTTGTTGGGTTTAGTATCATTTTTTAAGGGAATACCATGTTTAGGGCATTAAACGCTTTTTGTGCGCTGACGTTAATCGCATTTTCTACCTTGATCTATTCAGGCGCTGCGGCTGCGAGCCCGTTGCCTGATGCTTATAGCATGTACAACCAACTCGGCATTAAACATGAACTGTCGTTTGATAAATTTGCCGACGCTTATAACCATTTCAAGTTCAGTAAAAGCGCAAGACCTGTGTTTACACTGATCGACTACGGTAAGCCATCTTCAGAGAAACGTTTTTGGGTGTTTGATGTGGCAAAACGTAAAACCCTGTTTTCCTCGTATGTCTCTCACGGGAAAAACAGTGGTCATCTCTACGCGAAGAAGTTTTCAAACCGCGTGAATTCGCATCAAACCTCGATAGGTGTCTTCCGCGCCAGCGAAACCTACTATGGCAAGCATGGCTACTCTTTGCGGTTAGATGGGTTGTCGAAAGGGGTGAACGACAACGCGAGACGCCGCGCTATCGTGATCCATGGTGCAGCCTATGCGAACCCAAAGGTGATATCTAAAACAGGCCAGCTTGGACGCAGTTGGGGGTGTCCCGCTTTGCCGAGTTACTTGTCGAAGAAAGTGATTAACGTCATTAAAGACGGAACCTTCATCTATGCGTATGCCTAGGCGTTAATACAGAGAAATAAGCATAGAAAAAAACATAGAAACAAGCAGTTACTCCCCAAATGAGAAAGACGCGTATCGAGAGAACGCGCCTTTTTTCTGTATAGAAATGCAACCAGGCTTGTGGCACTTCAAAGACAATCCCAATCCTGCCGCCCTAACTAGAGTCTTTCCCGCTTGAAGATAACATGCCCTTCGTTAGGTGTTGGTATGTTTGTCTAGATCAGTGAGGAGGGAAAATATCCATGAAGCAAGGTGTTAGCATAAATGTGTTGAGCGCAGCGCTATTGAGTGCGAGCCATGTTCACGCAGTTGAAACGGTCAATGAACAATCCTACGTGCCTTTACTCGCGATGGATTACGAACAGAATGAGGCGAGAAATTGGTCTCAGTACGTCTACAGTGAAAAGCTTGATGGTATTCGCGCTTACTGGACAGGCGAGCGTCTGGTGACGCGCAAAGGAAATGAGATTCATGCGCCTCAATGGTTTATTGAAGTGCTACCACCATTTCCTGTCGAAGGCGAATTGTGGGCTGGTCGAGGCAAGTTCGAACATACGTTGTCTGCGGTGATGGATGACACGCCCAACGAGCTAGAGTGGAAAACTATTCGTTTTATGTTATTTGATGCTCCAAATCACCAAGGAAATTTCTCACAACGCACCCAGGCTATTGAACAGTATCTGAACGCTGTGCCTGTGTCACTCGAGAAAGCGCATGGGCACGTTGCATTGATTCCTCATTTTCCCGCGATAAGCGATGCGAACATTCAAGCGGCGCTGAGCAATCTTCATGCTCAGGGCGCGGAAGGCATCATGCTACGCAATGTTGATGAAATCTATATTCAAGGCAGGGATGTCAGCCTGCTTAAAGTAAAGATTGCCCAAGATGCCGAAGCAGAGGTCATCGGCTACGTTGAAGGCAAAGGGAAATACACCAACATGATGGGTGCAATCATTGTTCGTATGGCGAATGGGAAAACCTTCAAAATTGGTTCTGGGTTTAGCGACAAACAACGCGAAACGCCACCATCAGTCGGCAGCAAAGTCACATATCGCTATAACGGGTACACCAAGTACGGCGTTCCAAAGTTTGCACGCTTTGTGCGCATCGACAAAACCAAGCAGTAATTCGATACCTATCGCCTTCATCACCCTTGCTCGCCGCGCGCTTTATCCATTGGCGCTTGTTGGCATTCAAGTGAGGGCGTTTCTCTCTACGTTACCCGTCACACTTCCATCATTGTTTTTGGCGAAAGTGCTTAACTGTTCAGAAACTTAAAACAGTAAGCATCAAAGAAACGCTGAACAAGGATTAGGTCAAATGCAAAAACCTCGTCGTCCCACCATGCAAGACATCGCTGACAGTGTTGGCGTCACCAAGATGACCGTGAGCCGATATCTGAAATCACCTGAAAAGGTTGCGTCGAAAACCGGTGAGAAGATCGCAACGGCCTTAGACGAAATTGGCTACATTCCCAATTGTGTCCCAAACATCCTTTCAAACCAATGCAGCCAAACCCTTGGCGTTATCTTGCCATCATTAAGTCATCCTGTTTTTCAAGACGTGATTCGTGGCATTGAGAGCGTGGCCGAAGAGTCGGGCTATCAATTGATGTACACACAGTATGATTATGACCAAGGCATAGAAGAAAAGCGTATCGAGACGTTGTTGTCATTCAACGTGGATGGCCTGATTCTGGCCGGCTCGGAACATTCAGTGCGAAGCCATAAAATGATAAAAACGGCCGGTGTGCCCGTAGTGGAGATGATGGACGCAAGCGAAACCTCCTCTAAACCGTCTGTAGGCGTCGATAACACGCTCGCCGCGTGTTCCATGGTCACTATGATGATTGAGCGTGGTTATGAGCACATCGTTTGTTTGAGCGCGAAAAAGGGCATCTTTACCCGAGAGAAGACACAAGGCTATGTCGACGCCATGGAGAGCCATTCGCTCACGCCGCGCAGTTTGGCAGCCAAATCGATGTCCTCGGTTTCTTTGGCGCGCCAAATGACACGAAAAGTGCTCGAACGGTATCCTGAAACGGATGCGTTTTTCTGTACAGACGATGAAATCGCGGCCGGCGTGCTACTTGAATGTCAGCGACAATCCATCAACGTGCCGGAAGACATTGGCATTGCAGGTGTACATGCGCTCGACATTGGCCAATCCATGATGCCGCGTCTGGCCAGTATCGTGACCCCAGACCACCAAACTGGCGAAAAAGCGGCGCTCTCTTTATTGGCGCAGATACAAGGGTTGCCACACAGTTCAACACCCCTTGAGTTTGAATTGGACGAGGGAGAAAGCCTTCTCCCTGTTCATGCTTAACCTTGACTAGGTCGAGGCGCTATAGCGCTTCTCTTTCCTTTTGTTTTTTACGGCTGATAGAGGTGGCGCCGGTCGTCGCTGCATCGAGCAAATAGAGAATTGAGCGGTAGGGAATACAGCTGTGTCTTGTCAGGCCAATTTCACAGGTTCGGCTATTACTAAAACCTGTAGTGCAGCCGTCAGGTATTTGTTCTTTCAACGGTGCGGTTGCTGATGCATTCAACTCCGGGGTGAAAAAGCCTTTATCGCCTGCAAAGCCACAGCATTCAATGTGTTCAGGCACAACGACATGTTTCGCGCATCGTTTAGCGACTTTTTCAAAGTTCTCCGCCAACCCCATACGGCGCGTGCTGCAGGTAATGTGCAGCATGACGGTGTCATCGATCGGCGTGATATCCAAATCATCAAACAAATACTGCATGATGAACTCCGAGGGCTCGAACACGTCTAGGGGGAACGTCAGCCCTTCAAGGGTCAGTTTTTTACAGGGACTGGTATCCATTAGGATTGGCCATTTACCCAATTCGCTGGCTTGCCACAGTGCAGCTTCAAGTCGGTAGCGTTTGTCTTTACTGATATCTTTCATGCCTTTGCTGTCATACGGCATGCCGCAGCAAAGGTTGTTAACCTGTTTAGGAAGAACCACTTGATAACCCGCGCGCTCAAGTAGTGACACTGTCACTTCGGTAAGGCTTCTTTCTTCCTCGCTGCCAACTTCATTGCCCATACTGCGACTGGCGCAAGAGGGGAAATACACCACTTTCTTTTGTCGACGCTCCGAGCTCGCTTTCAATCGATATGCATTGGGTGACGGAAAGGCAGCATGCCATTCTGGCGTGCGTTTGTTTGTCAGGTTTCTCAGGCCATTCACCGTCCTATCTAACGCTTTCTCACCCAGCGTATTTTGAAGCACCTGATTGGTTTTTAGGCTTATCTTGGTCAAGGATGTAACCGTTGAGAAATGCTTTGCAGTCCAACGCGCTATCGGCTGGTAGCTTTGGTATTTTTCGGTGCGGATCTGTTTAATTAAATCCCCGGTGTTAATGCCTACCGGACAGCGCTCTGCGCACAAACCCGTTGCGGCACAGGTATCGACACCCAAATAATCAAACGTCTTTTTCAACTCTGCTTTTTTGGCTTCGTCTGCATTCGGGGTGTTTTCGAGCCGCTGTAGCTCGCGATACAGCACAATGCGTTGTCTCGGTGACAAGGACAAGGTTCTTGAGGGGCACACCGCTTCACAGAAACCACACTCGATGCAGCGGTCAATTAAGTCATCGGCCTTGGGCATGGGTTTTAAGTGTGTGATGTGGGCGTTCGGATCGTCATTGATGATCACGCCGGGATTGAGCAAACCATGAGGGTCAAACAGTGCCTTAATCCGTTTCATTAAGCCGTAAGCGTCTGAGCCCCATTCTAACTCCACATAGGGTGCCATATTGCGCCCAGTGCCATGCTCTGCTTTTAGAGAGCCTTGGTATTTCACAGCGACAAGTTGTGCCACTGCATCCATGAAATTACCGTAGCGTGTTATTTCACGTTGCTCATCAAACCCCTGGGTAAACACAAAGTGCAAATTCCCTTCAAGCGCATGACCAAAAATGATGGCTTCATGGTATTCAAAGTCGTCAAACAAGGTTTGTAGCTCACGTATTCCGTTTGCAAGGTGTTCAACGGGAAAGGCCACATCTTCAATGATGACGGTGGTGCCGGCTTCTCTTACAGCACCGACGGCAGGGAACATGCCTTTTCGGATCCCCCAAAGCGTGCCAACCGTATGCGCATCCGACGTAAACGCCACTTGATAGGGAATACTATATGCCGTCAATACATCCACGATGTGCTCGCATTGCGTCTTCAGCGTGTTTTCATCGCTGGCGCGCGACTCAATCAACAGGGCGCAATGTTCAAGATTCAACAGCGGCATGAAGTCAGGCATGCCGGCTTTATCGGCGACTGATCGAAGGGCGCGCCCATCCATCATTTCGACGGAAGAGACGGGGCATTGCGATAAGGCTGTCACGGCGCGAGAGGCACTTTCAATATCTTCAAACACCATTAGCGCGGACGCTTTGTTCGGATGCTCAATCACGGTGTTGTAAGTAATGTCTGCGATAAACCCGAGTGTTCCCTCAGAACCGACCATTAAATGGGTTAACACGTCGATCGGGTCGCTGAAATCAATCAGTGCATTGAGCGCATAGCCTGTTGTGTTTTTGAGTCTGTATTTGTGCGCAATACGGGTTTTCAATTCTGGGTTGTTTGATACGTCCGTACACAGTTGTTGAATGCCGTTAATCAGATGGGCATGAGATGTTTTGAATGCGTCGATAGAGTCGGGGTTTTCCGTGTCCAACAGCGTGCCGTCTTGAAATACGATCTTCATCGCTTCGACGGTTCGATACGTATTCTGCGCCGTGCCGCAACACATACCACTGGCATTGTTGGCGGCGATGCCACCAATTTTGCAACTGTTGATGGACGCAGGATCAGGACCGATTTTTCGTTGGAAGGGCGCAAGATAGCGGTTGGCATCCGCACCGATCACACCGGGTTGCAAACGAATCTGATCGCCGTTATTGAGAATGTCATAATGTCGCCAATTGTCCGTCAGTGTAATCAATACGGAGTCTGTGACTGCTTGGCCTGACAGGCTTGTTCCCGCAGCGCGAAAAGTAAAAGGAAAAGCAAAATCGCTGCAGGTTTTGATGATAAACAGAATATCGCCAAGGTCGTCTGCTTGAACGATCACTTGCGGCACTAATCGATAGAAGCTTGCGTCCGTGCCATACGCTAATCGCTTTGCTTCATCTGTAATGACACGAGATTCAGGTAAGCGTTGTCGTAACGTGGTGAGCAAGGGTGCGAGGGCACGTTTGCTTTGTTGTTCTTGTTCTTTTTGCGATTCTCGCGTGTTACTCATAGTTGCTCCTTCACCACAAAAACAATGAGGCGCTTGGGTCCGTGTGCGCCATAGGCCAGCGTTTGTTGTATGTCTGCTGTTTTTGATGGCCCAGAAATCAGTAAAAGGTTGGTCAATGGATCTTCTGGCCAGTTTGCCCTTGTCCAAGTGGCGGTTTCCATCAGTGCGCCAAAATTTGCGACGATGTCGCGCTCACGGATGATAGCAATGTGCATAGGCGGAACCAGTGATAAAGCTCTCGGTTCTTCTTCGCCCGTTACCAATACCAAGGTACCTGTATCTGCAATCGCGGCTGGGCACACAGACAAACCTGCGTCGATGTCATGAAACAAGGCCGATTTAAAGGTCTCTATGTCTTGGTCATATTTCGTCACAGTCATGGTAGGACAAGCCGCATCGAGGGCACTGGCCAATGGATTTGTTTTCCCTACCACCAATCGAGATACCGATTCTGTATTCAAACAGTCAACGAGCGCAGATTCTAATGCGTTCGCTTCAATGTGATGCACTTCAGCATGGCTAGCAGCGATTGTATCTCTCAAGCGCGCGCTTAACATGTCACGATTATCCGAATGCCAAGGTTGCCAGTTGATGGATTGTTCGGCGCATTGAGATGCTTCATCAGTAGGCTTATCGATGAAGGCTGACTTGCTGGCATTTAAACGAGAAAAGATACGTGCACGCGCCGTTGATTCTGATGCGATAGATGCTGATTTAGATGATGCTGACGAACTCATTGCGTGTCTCCTTCATCTTTCGCTTTTGCCTTTTGCGCAAGCAAGGTTTTCAATGACCTTTTGGCGAGTGTTGGCTTCACACGGCATTGCGTCCAATTCCCGATGTGATGCGGAATCAAGCCATTCATGTGACGGGCTGTATCTAATGCGCCGTGATAAACGGAAGGGTGCGTCGCAGCAAATGCAAATCCCTTGATGGCCGCTTTTTCTATGGCGTTCTTTGCCGCGTCTTGTCCTTTCAGCGGCGCGTGGTTCGCTTGGGCTTTGTTTTTCGATTCCTGACGTAACCGTTGTAACAATGCAGGGATAGGAATACGAACAGGACACACTTCTTCACATGCACCGCAAAGGCTGGATGCGGTAATCAAAGACTGGGTTTCTTTGATGCCTATCAGATGTGGAGAGATGATCTTGCCGATCGGGCCCGGATACACAGTCCCATATGCGTGACCGCCAATGCGCGTATACACGGGACAATGATTCATGCACGCGCCGCAGCGGATACATTGCAGGGTTTTACGCAATTCCTCGTCTTGATAAGCCTGAGAGCGACCATTATCAAGCAACACCAAATGCACCTGCTTAGGCCCATCGTGCTCGTGATGTTTACGGGGCCCACTGATCATAGTGAAATAGGTTGTGATGGCTTGTCCTGTCGCTGAACGTGTTAATGCGCTGTAGAGCGGGGGAATGTCACTCAGACACTCCACGACCTTCTCAATACCTGTGATAGCGATATGAACGTCAGGAATCGTGGTACACATCCGTCCATTGCCTTCATTTTCAACTAAACACAGTGTGCCGCTTTCAGCGACAGCAAAGTTAACGCCTGACACGCCAATTTCAGCGTCTTCAAAGGCATTACGAAGCATTTCTCGTCCCGTTTGGATCAGAGAATCAACGTCTGTCGTGGGAGCAAAACCATCAATATTGTGTTCGAACGTGTCTGATACTTGTTGTTTATTTTTATGGATGGCAGGCATGATGATATGTGAAGGCGTATCGCCATCGAGTTGGACAATGTATTCGCCCATGTCGCTTTCTAAACAGCGGATACCGCGTTTTTCCATGTCATGATTAAGGCCAATTTCCTCACTCACCATGGATTTTCCTTTTACGAGCAATTGCGCGCGTTGTTCTTGGGCTATTTCCGCAAAGATATGATTTGCTTGCTCTGCATTTTCTGCCCAATGCACCTGAATACCATTTCGAATGCAGTTGGCTTCGAGTTGTTCCAACAGTTCAGGCAGCTTTTTCAGACAACGTTGTCGAATCGATTCGGCGAGATCGCGCACCGCTTTCTCTTCGTCAGCGTCAGGGAACGCGTCTTTGCGTTTATGTCGAAGGTAATCCATCGCGCCACGGAAGTTTTGACGGAGTTCCTTATCGGCGAGGGCATCTATTGCTTGTGGGTGAAACATCTCAGGTTGGGAATGACTCATGCGTTCACTCCAAGGTGATTTGCGTTCTGGCTGTATACCTCTGATGAAGCTTCATGGCTTTTTAATCGCTCAGCGAGAAAACGGGCGATGTGTTTTCCTTTGAATGGTTGTCCCTGGTATTCGAGCGCACCGTTGATGTTCAACATGCATCCCCAATCAGCACTGACAAGTTGCTGTGCACCCGTGTTGAGAATATGTCGGGTTTTATCATCCACCATGGCTTCACTGATATTGGGATGCTTGATAGAAAACGTACCACCAAATCCGCAGCATTCTTCTTCATAATCTGCCGACTTCACGTTCACGTTAGAGAGTTGACTGAGTAAATGTGCTGTATGCGTGTGAACGTTCATTTCACGCCGCGCTGCGCAAGAGGTATGCACAACAACAGATGTGGCGTCGCCTTTATCCGCTAATTGAACATGGCATACGCTGGTAAGAAACTCGGTAAATTCAAAGACACGCTCTGAAAAGGCGATAGCGTTCTGGTGCAGGGGATGATCACGAAAGATCCTCGGGTAATGATGCACCATCATTCCGCCACATGAGCCAGAAAGGATGACGATAGGAATCGGCTCGGGAAACAACGACATTTGATGCTCAGCGACAGTGCGTGCTTCTTCCGTATAACCTGACGTGTAAGCAGGCTGACCACAACAGGTTTGTTTAGGCACATATTCCACCTCAATGCCAAACTGCTCAAGCAGTGCAATGGCATCAATCCCTGTTTCGGGGTCAAACATATCAACAAGACATGTTGCGTAGAGATAGACCTTGTTAGGTTTATGCGGATAGATCCGAGAAATGTGCATGTATCATCCTTATACATCTAAACATTTATACCCAAACAGCCTGAACCTTTATT
Source organism: Enterovibrio norvegicus (assembly GCF_002876705.1). Taxonomy (GTDB): domain Bacteria; phylum Pseudomonadota; class Gammaproteobacteria; order Enterobacterales; family Vibrionaceae; genus Enterovibrio; species Enterovibrio norvegicus_B. The sequence goes on from NZ_MDAG01000057.1 coordinate 585,357, forward strand.
GTTCATGTTTGATAGTTACGTGCTGTGACAGAGCGCGGCTTCATACGATCAATTCAGCTTAGAAGATTGGCATTGGCGAATAAATGGCATTAAATGAATTAATTCTTTCCAAAAAGCGAATAATAAATGAAAGCAGATGATGTGATTTTGTTTGCCAACGTTGCCGAGCTTGGCTCATTCAAGTTGGCAGCTGAAAAATACGATTTGGCGTATTCCGTTGTCAGTAAGCGTATTCGTCGATTGGAAGAGGATCTGAACGTCCAGTTATTGCATCGAACGACCCGGAAACTTTCTCTCACTGAAGCGGGTGTTTCACTGCTTCCAACCGCAAAGCAGATGGCACTCCTCACACAAGATGCTGTTCAATCCGTATCAACGATACGCGAGACAATGAAAGGGCACTTACAGGTCTCAGTGCCCACCATTTCTGGTGATTTACTCTTGGCGGAATGTATTGCTGATTTTTGCCATCAACATCCAGGCCTGAACATTGATGTGACTTTGAGTAATCGGTTTGTGGATTTGATCGACGAAGGGTTCGACCTTGCCATTCGAACGGGCTATCTCGAAGATTCCAGTTTGATCGCGCGTCACCTTATCGATTCCCAATGGATTGTATGCGCGTCACCCACGTATTTGGAACGGTGCGGACAGCCATCAAGCCCTGATGCGCTGGTGGATCATAATTGTCTGCATTACACCTATCAATCTACTGGCGCAGCGGATTGGGAATTCTTCTCAGACGATGAAATGGATAACACCGTCTCTCAGCCCGCTTATAAAGGTCAGGTGAAAGAGAAGCGCATTGTTAGGGTATCCGGTAATTTCTCGACAAATAACGCGGCTGCGTTACGCAAGGCGGCGCTGGCAGGGTATGGCATAGTCTATGTGCCAAGGTGTTTGGTGTATCACGACTTACTCAACAGCGATTTGATCGATATTTTCCCATCACTCGTTGCCAAGCGGCTAGGGATTTATGCCATTTACCCATTTACGCGCCATCCTTCTAACAAGGTAAAAATGCTGATTGAACATGTTCGCGACAAATACCAATCTATGTCGCATTACTTCTTATGAGCACATCACGCCGTTAAGCGAAAAACACCATTAAAAAAACCGCCAATAAGGCGGTTTTTTCGTCGTTGGCAACGATTGCGTGACTGAATGTCTTAAAGCAATTGATTCGCCATGTCCTTACCGATGCCACGATTGTTATTAAGGAGCTCAATTAAGTCCTCATTCAATCCAAGCATGCTGTATTCAAGCTGATGATTGAGCCATGTGCGTTTGTCATCACCTTCCATCAGCTCATCCCACTCTTGGTCAACCTTACTACACAGATTAATGATCGCGGCAAGTTGTGAGAAATTATCGCCTTGTACAGCACCAAATTGATTTTCAATGGCATCTATCAAGATATCTGAAAACTTCCAGGTCTTGGCGAGTTGACCGCCAAGTTGTGCACTGTCGGTGTCCAACACGATTTGTTGTGCTTCTGGCTTGGTTTTACCCGCTTCCATGTGTAGCTCAACTTTCTGTGCTTTGTCTGGGTATACGGTATAAATCAGGAGATCACCGATGTTATGCAACATGCCAGCAGTAAACGCTTCGTTTTGATCAATTTTGAGTTCTTTTGCAATCACTTTACTGAGGGTTGCAACTTCAAACGTGGTGCCCCAAAAAGCATTCAGATCAAGGCCGTCAATTTTTGGGAAGGCGCTCATTAAGGCGGATGCCGTCACCAAGGTACGAATAGGGCCAAGACCTAAACGAACAACTGCATCATCAACAGACGACACTGTTCTGCCTCGTCCAAAGTGGGCGGAATTAGACATTCTCAGCACACGGGCGCTGATGACTTGTTCGAGAGAAATTTTGCTAGCGATCTGGTTCATATCTGAACTGTCGCTGTTCACCAAGTCCATTAATTCTTGAACGACTTTGGGGATTTTTGGAAGCTTATCTACATGGGAAAGTAACGATTGGTTAGACATATTCAACTCCAGCGCGGGTAACTTAAGTTAAATATAGAACATCGTCTCAGAAATGTTAGCCACAATTCAAAAGTAAGACATTGAACAGTAAACAAAACCCCGTATTATACGGGGCTCAATACGTTAAAACAAATACTTAGGCAGGAAGTGCTGAGAGGAACTCTGATTTGCGGCTGTTAAATTTCTCGACTAAACCTTCAACGGCTTCAGTTTCAAACGCCTTTAATCCGCTACACACCATTTTCTTTCTGCCTTCGCCAATGACTTCACCATTTTCTTTAAAGCAAAAAGACAGGGTGACAGTGCCGCGCTTTCCCGCCACATCCATACGAGAGTCGGTCAACTCAACCGTTGGAGATTGGAAATCAAGATGGTGGAAACTCAGTTCCATGCTCTCATAAATCACGAGCGGGCGGTCAGGGTTAATCATCATGCCGGACTCTTCCATCAAAGGCACCATGATGTGAGGGAAGTTCATGCCTGAAAACTTCACGTAGTTTTCTGCAACCTTCGCGGCAAGTACTTCGTTTTTAATGTTTTCGCCAGAACGTGCCATGGTGAGATAACATTTGTCGTTACAGTCAACCACAGACAGGTTTCCGCAGTCGCCTTCTTTAATTTCAAGGCCGAGGTTATCTGAAATCATGCCTGCAAACGAAATGTGCATATTCTGACTAATACCCGCCTTCGCAAGTAATACAGAAAACAGCAAATCACCCGGGACACAGAAGCGTTTTGATTCTTCGTCGTGGATAGGGTTGAAGTCACCCGCAACCAATTTGGCGAAATGGCTTGCTTGACGGCGAGTGAAAACAAATTGACCGTTTTCTAAGTTGTAATAGTTAGTTAGCTGCATGATAAAGAAATTAAATCTTCCTTTGTTAATCTTGTCGGGCATTGTAACTGAGTGATAAGACATGAATGGTCTAGCCAGTTACGGATACCTATAGGCTGACGGCATTATCGTTATAAATCTGTACATATTGTAAGACTTGATAGGCGTTGTAAGCGTCAGTTAAAGAATATGGCCTTGGTATATCCCGCTAAATTCCCTCTTCTGGAAAGCAGACACCATGGATTGAGGGAAAAATAACAGGTCTTGAAGCTGGTCTAAAGGCATCCAAACACTGCCTATCTGATCTTTGTCTAATTGAGACGGCGTTTCTATTGTTTGGAATCCGTTTGCTTCCACAAACAATTCTATTTGATGCAGATGCTCAGGCAGATAGGTCGTCTCCAGTTTGTCAGCAATGACCTCACGTACAAAGAGAATATCTCCCATTGTGGCTGTACCGCCTGTTTCTTCAAGAAGTTCGCGCGCAAACGCCTGATCCAGTGTTTCATTGTGTTGGATGCCGCCACCGGGAATGATGTACCAAAGGCCGCGTTCATCTCTATGTTCTGCCAATAAAATTTTATCGTCTTGATAGCAAACGGCTCTGACCGATACCCGCAGTGATTTCATCCCTGAGTCCTTTCAATTGCATGTGTACGTTGTCCTTACTGTTACACAAGAAACATTCCAAGACCAAAAGAAAGAGAAGGCAATCCTTTTGTTAAACAGCGCATCTATACGTTGGTCACGTTTGAAGCGGACGAAAGATGAAAGGGTATCTCGTTAGATAGAAAGGTAGATAAGTAGATAGAAAGGTAGATAAGTAGATAGAAAGGTGAGGGTGCTCGCTATCTAATTAGCCGTTTTTGCTATTAACGCAGGAGCACGAGATTGAAATGGAACAGCGGCACAGATAGCCCGAATCAATGAAGGCTATCTGTGCCGCTATTTACTTACTGAAGCGGTACTTTCTTCTTTCTGGTAGAAGCGATAGAAGTTTTTGCCGTTGTTCTTCACGTAGTACATGGATTCGTCTGCTTGTTCAATCAGTGCGCCTACCGCTTGTTCATTTTGAGGGTATAAGCTAATGCCGATACTAGACCCTACGGATGTGGTTTGCTCATGGCCGATATCGATAGGCAATTGAACTTGATGTTGTAAGTCAGAAGCAATATCACTCACTGCCGTCTCATACGTTGGGTTATAGGAGAATCCTATCAAGAACTCATCGCCGCCCCAACGTGCCACCACGTCAGACCCTCTGAAGAACTGTTTAATACGGTTAGCCACCTCAATAATGACTTTGTCACCAGCATCGTGCCCATAGGTGTCATTCACGCGTTTGAAGCCATCAAGGTCAATCATGAGGATTGCGAAGTACCGTTGTTTCTTATCGGCATCAATCAAAGAGTTTTCGAGTTTGGTCATGCCTGCGCGACGGTTAAGCAATTGGGTAATAGGGTCATGCTCAGCTTCATAAATTATGTTCTGTTCACGCTCAGCACGTTCTGTAATGTCATACAAAACGATCTCGACCAAGCTGTCATCGGGATTATTAATGTCTTCCACTTTCGAGAACAAGCAATGCACCCAACGATCGGCGGCGCGTACTTTGTGCCTTAGCTGGATATCAATGGCGGAGAATTGATTGCCCGGTTTCACCCAAAACTCTTCGATGAACTCCTGAATTTCCTGAGGGTCATTGAAGTAGGTGGTGAAATCTGTTTTCGTGAATCTGTCGGTATCAACAATAAAGGTCTGTCCCAACAATCTCAGCAACGCGGGGTTCGCGACAATGAGTTGATTGTTAGCATTGAGTAAGCCAATACCTGCACTCGCGCGTTCAAAGATAAAACGAAACTTCTTAGAAAGGTTCTCTGTTTCTGCACGAAGTTCTCTCTCATTGTCAATTTGGTTGTTTACGGCATCTAACAGCACGTTAATGTCATCAACCAACGCACCAATTTCGTTTCGCTTGTGCGCGGAAGGGACGTCAATTCGGCATGAATCGCCTGGCGTGATCTGGTGAAATCGGTTTGCAATGTTCTTCATAGGTTCAGTCAAAATGCGGTTGACGATAACCAAGGTAAGAAGCGCAATCAACACAGAGTAAACGACCAACACTGTTGCTTGAATATTTGCCAGAGAGACGGCGTTGTCTTCAATGTAATCTTGATTTGGGTATACCAGTAAATCACCAACAACGTCTGTCGAGTCGAAGGGGGACATAATGGGAAAGATGACGGCCGTTTCTGTGTGTGATTTTGTTGATGGATCTTCAAATGACGCTGACAGTCCGTCTTGGCTCGTTAACCGTGCCGCTGAAATAATGTCATTCGCCTCGAGGCCGCGAAGCACTTCTTCTGCAAGTTCCCTGTTTCCAAGATAAAGCGCAATAGATGCGGTTTGTTCTACCGTTGTGATGATTTGTCGAATTTGGCTACGGGAACGGTCAACCTCTTGATGATAAGAGAGGTAGAACCAAACCACCGAGGCAATCACGGCAAATATCATTGCGCCGCTAGCAACACCTGCTGCAACGCGTATGTGAATTTTCTTATTGAGGATCGTCAAATCTGTATACCACTTTAAGTCCTGGCGTGACGCTGTTTTCATGCAAGTAAGCGATGGCGTTGGAATTTCCTTCCACATACATCACTACATCTTCTGAAGAAGATTTCGCCGAAGGAGGCTCAGCTTTGCCGGTAAATAACAACCTTGCCCAGTACGCATTGATTTGCGCGACTGACTTGCCCACCAATTGACGGTAAAAATCTTCACGTTCAGGGCTATTGTCAGGGAGATCTGTGGTATTGACGGCGCGACCGTCTGGGTAAGAGGTATATCTCCCCATATAGAGATCGATGACTTGTCGTGTTGAAAGCGATGCAACGGGATTGTCTTTATTAACAACCACAACTAACCCTGCGTGTGCTGATGGAAGCCACGCTAGCCAATATATTGTGAGTAGTGCTATTAGATATTTCGTCATATCAGAACACAAAGCTCAGGCTAACAGAGTAAGTATCAATGTAGTCAGGCACAGAAGCGGTTAATCCACTCGCTGTTGTAGACCACCCACCAATGCGGTCGTCAATCAACCACGTTCTTTCAATTTGTCCTTTCAAAGCCACGTTTGCGTTTACGTCGTAACGCAAACCAAATCCCAGCGTTTCTTGATTAACAACCCGTGCTTTTAGGTTTTGATCAATAAGGTTAAATCCAGCAGCGATATCAGGGATGGCGAGTGTCGTAGCAGGGGGAGAGGTAAGTTCGTAATATCCGCCGACGGATTTCGCTTTGGATAAGAAACCAAACACGGCAAAGCTATCAAATACTCGACCGACACTGGTATAACCCGCCGCCAAATCGGGGAAGAATGGCCAGTCTGTGTCGGTGTAACTCAATTCTGCTTGTACGTTCCAATCTCCAGACTCATAGGACGTTCCAAGTGAGTAATACGCAATGCGTTTGTCTACGAACCTAAAGTCTTCCAATGTGGAAGGAAGGCTTGGCCATAGAAACTCTGGAACGGCTGAAAGGTCAGAAGTGATGGATAATGAAGGATCGCCTTCTTTCACTTTTGTTGTGGTTGCTGAACCAGAGAAAAGCCAATTATCAACTTCATACGTTAACTTGGTGCCGAACAAAGAACCCAAGGTCACTTCGTAGGGGTCAGTAATGGTTTCTATGGTTACGTTGGATTGCCCACCAAAAAAGCGGGTTTCCAATATTCCATCGCCAAGTGAATAACGAAAAGCAATGTCTGCACCATCCATGGATGCAATAGGAATTGCGGAATAGAAATCTGTGATGGGTTTTGTCCATAAGTACGCAAAACCCACATCACGGTATTCTGACAGCATGTAGATAGGCGTTGCTATTCTGCCCACACGAATAGAAACATTGGGAGAGAACTTGTATCGAAGAAACGCCCATGAGATTGATTTATCAATATCATTTTCAATGCGATCTTGCAGAACGCCTTGTACAACCGCGTCAATATTGTCTGTAATAGTTGCGTTGATTTGCAAACCGAGCGCAGAGCCAGGCTTCAAACTCGATTCTCCATACAAGCCTTCTTTGGAGAGATCATATTTGAAACCAAGGTTATCAGTGCCGGAGTCAATGACGCTGACCGTACCAAATCCACTCACGCGCACAGCGTCTTTCGCAACAACGGGTGCTGCTAGCAATCCTGCAAGTGCAAAACATGGCAATGTGAGTAGGCGTTTTCGGCTCGGCATAAAGGATTTATCGAATTTGATACATTTTTTAAATATAAGACATTTTTAGATTTTTTCTCGTTAATTCACTGTGCGTTTTAATGTTCGACTATGGTCTACCGTCTAGATCCTGTTTTGCTAAATCTAACAATGTTATAAAGGTTTTAAACGATAACGAGAAAGGAAGCTCAAGATGCAATTTCCACATCGAAACATTGTGGTGTTAACAGGAGCGGGGATTTCAGCCGAATCAGGCATTCGAACGTTTCGCGCGCAAGATGGGTTATGGGAAGAGCATAGAATTGAAGACGTGGCGACGCCGGAAGGGTTTGCGCGCGATCCGGCTTTGGTTCAAGACTTCTACAACCAACGTCGTAAGCAATTGCAGTCAGGCGTATCGCCAAATCCTGCTCATGAAGCACTCGCAAAACTCGAGAAAGAGCTTGATGGTAACGTCACGATCGTGACGCAGAACATCGATAACCTCCACGAACGTGGCGGCAGCGAGAACGTGATCCACATGCATGGCGAGTTGCTAAAAGCCCGCTGTAGTCACTCTAATCAAGTCTTGGATTGGGTAGGAGACATCGCAACAGACGAAATGTGTCATTGTTGTCAGATGCCTTCACCGATTCGCCCTCATGTTGTTTGGTTTGGTGAAATGCCTATTGCGATGGATCGTATTCACACAGCACTGGTACAGGCTGATCTGTTCATTTCCATTGGTACGTCAGGGGCAGTATACCCCGCTGCAGGGTTTGTTCATGAAGCGGCGATTAACGGCGCGAGAACAATAGAAATCAATCTTGAACCGAGTGCAGTAGAAAGCGAATTTGATGAAAAACGCTACGGAAAGGCAAGTGTGCTTGTTCCTGCGCTGGTGGAAGAACTGCTTGCATTGAGTGATTGAGTGTAGGATTTACATTAACATATTCGTGTTTGGCGAACTTCAAACAACAAAAAAGCGGCTTAAAAGCCGCTTTTTCTATTTTGCTGGTGGTGTAATGAGATTACTGACCGGCTTTTAGTTTTTGGAAATACTCTTCATAAAGCACGTTCGCTTCACCTACAGAGCTTTGCCATTCGCCTTTTTCCATCACGTCTTGTGGTGGGTAGACGCTTGGATCGTCTTTGAACGATTTTGGAAGCAGAGGGTATGCGGCTTTCACGGGTGTTGGGTAACCAATTTCAATCGCAAGTTTTGCTGCGTTCTCTGGGCGCAACAAGAAGTCAATCATCTTGTGTGCCGCTTCTGCGTTTTCTGCGTTTGCTGGAATCGCAAGGTTGTCCATCCAGAAAATCGCGCCTTCTTCAGGCCAAACGATGTCGACTGGTGCACCTTCGCTGCGTGCGATATAAGCAGAACCATTCCACAACATACCGAGTGCTACTTCACCCGCCATGTAAGGGTTAGCGGGGAAATCAGAGTTGAACACAAGCACATTCGGCATGATTTTTTGAAGCTCTTTGTATGCCGCTTCAATTTCTTTCGGATCAGTGGTGTTCGCAGAGTAGCCAAGCTTGGTTAACGCGATATGGAAGAACTCACGTGCGTCATCCATCATCAGCAACTGGCCTTCATACTCCGGATTCCAAAGATCAGCCCATGCATGCACGCTGCTCGTTTCCATCACATCAGTATTCACGCCGATACCCGTTGCGCCCCAAATATAAGGGATTGAGTATTCGTTGTTCGGATCGAAAGGCTTGTTCAGGTTGTTGGGATCAAGGCCGTCAAAGTGGCTTAGCTTCGTCTTATCGATTTTCTGAAGCATGCCTTCTTTGCGCATTTTCGCAACATAGTAGGTTGAAGGAACAACAAGGTCGTAGCCTTCAGGGTGGGTTTTTAGCTTGGCATACATGCTTTCATTTGACTCATAGGTTGAGTAAATGACTTTGATGCCAGTTTCTTCGGTGAATTCTTCGAGTACTTCGGTAGGGATGTACTCTGACCAGTTATAGAAATACAGCTCATTGTCTGCAGCAGATGCAGCACCAGAGAAGAGAGAAACGGCCAGAGAGCTTCCTAGCACAAACTTAGACCAGGGTTTCATCGATAACTCCTGTAGTTTTACTTTGGATTGATTAACAAGAATAACGGGTGGAAAACTCCACCCGTGACTGAAAAATGCAAAAACAATGCTGAATCTTGAGGTTCAGTCGTTGTTAGCGCACCTTATCGCGAGCCAGTAATTGCGAACAAATTACCAGCGCAAGAGAGACAACCAACATAAGGGTTGCGAGTGCGTTCACTTCTGGAGAAACGCCAACTTTTACCATTGAGTAGATTTTCAACGGCAAAATTTCGTAGCTTGGTCCAGTCACAAACGAACTGACGATTACGTCATCAAGAGAAAGGGTAAAGCTCAATAACCATCCCGCAGCAACCGCAGGGGCCGCCAAAGGCAGAATGATTTTTGTCAGAATTACCCATTCGCTTGCGGCCAAGTCTTTCGCCGCTTCAAGCATGCGAAGGTCGAAGCCATTCAACCGGCTGTATACGGTCACCACAACAAACGGCAGGCAGAAGGTGATGTGAGAAAGCAGAAGGGTAAGGAAACCCAATTGCGCGCCCAACAACACAAACAGTGCCAGCAATGAGATCGCCATGACGATGTCAGGTGACATCATAACCACGAATAGCATGCCATTCACAAAGCCTTTGCCACGAAAACGGTAGCGATAAAGCGCGACCGCTGTCAGGCTACCAATAACTGCTGCTGCAGTTGCAGAGAAGATAGCAATGGTTAGCGAGTTACCGGCCGCTTGCACCAAACTGTCGTTGCTTAGAAGTTGGGTGTACCACTTGGTGGTAAACCCTTTCCATTCCATACCGAACTTACTTTCGTTAAACGAGTTAACGATAAGAATGATGATAGGGATGTATAAGAACGCATAGACCAGCGACATGAAGCCAGTCTTGAAAAAACGACTCATTCCAGCTCCACCTTCTTGTTAATCAGCTTACCAACACGCCAGTAGGCAAAGAGCATCAGACCCATTAGTACCGTCAACGAAATACTCGCTGCTGAACCAAATGGCCAGTCGCGTACGTTGAGGATTTGGCTCTTAATCACATTACCAATCAGTAGGTTCTTCGCGCCGCCCAGCAGGTCGGACACATAGAACATGCCAAGTGCAGGCAGTAGCACCAACAAACAACCCGCGATAATACCCGGTGTTGTCAGTGGAAGAATGACCTTCACAAACGATTGGAACTTGCTGGCGCCGAGGTCTTTTGCTGCTTCTAGGTAGCTATTATCAAGTTTCTCAATGCTTGAGTACAACGGCAGGATCATGAACGGCAGTAGGATATAAACCAAGCCAATCATGACTGCATATTCGGTGTACATAATGCGCAGAGGTTTCTCGATCAAACCCAGCGTTAGTAATCCTTCGTTCAGCAAACCCCGTGTCCCGAGGAAGATTTTCAAGCCGTACGTACGGATCAAGGAATTGGTCCAAAACGGAACAATCACCATGAACAGCATGAACGGACGCATCCTCTCCGGCATACGCGCGATAACGTAAGCGAACGGATAACCAATCAACAAACAGAGCAGGGTGGCGATGGCAGCCATGTAGAACGAATGCCAAACCACTTTTGCATAGAGAGGGTCCAACAGCTTGGCATAGTTGCTCAAGGTGAAGGTCATCTCAATCAAGTCTGCATCATCGCGAGTCAGGAAACTGGTGATGATAATCATCAAGTTCGGAATGAACACGAACAACAGCAACCAACTCACAATGACGCCAATTATGGCGTTTTGGAGATTAAGCTTCTTCATCAGGCAGTACCACTTCCCAGCTTTCAACCCAGGTAATTGCAACTTTCTGATCCAATGAGTGGTCAACGTCTGGATCGTCTTCGTTGAAGAATTCGCTCACCATGACAGATTTGCCAGATTCAAGCTCAAGCACAGAATCCAGCGTCATGCCTTTGTAGTTACGCTCACGAACGTAACCCACGATACCATTAACGGTTTCGCCAGCGCTGTTGACAGATTCACTGCTGTTAATTTCTTCAATACGAAGATCTTCAGGACGAAGAAGAACTTTAATGCGGTCACCTTTCGCTACATCAAGTTTGCAATAAACCTGACATTCACGGCTTTCAACAGTCGCTGTGATGCGTTGTTCGTCAATACGAGCAATCACATCTGCATCGAACACGTTGATTTCACCGATGAAGCGCGCAACAAACAAGTTTGCTGGTTCTTCATAGATTTCACGCGGCGTACCGTCTTGCACGACATTGCCTGATTGCATCACGATGATGCGATCTGACATCGACAAGGCTTCTTCCTGATCGTGAGTAACGAAGATGAACGTAATACCAAGCTTGCGTTGAAGCTGTTTGAGCTCCATTTGCATTTGCTTACGCAGCTTGTAATCCAACGCTGAGAGAGACTCATCAAGCAACAGGACTTTTGGCTTGTTAACAACTGCGCGTGCGATTGCGACACGTTGTTGTTGACCACCAGAAAGTTGATGCGGCTTGCGCGGAGCGAATTTCTCAAGTTGCACCATACGCAATGCTTCCATCACGCGCGGCTCGATCTCGCTTTCATTGACCTTCTGCATACGCAGGCCAAATGCAACGTTTTCGAAAACCGTCATGTGTGGGAAAAGCGCATAGCTTTGGAATACGGTATTGACGTGACGATGCTCTGCGGGGATAGCAGTGACATCTTGCTCATCGAGGATAATTTGGCCATCGTCTGCATCTTCAAGACCAGCGATCAAGCGAAGTACTGTGGTCTTGCCACAACCTGACGGGCCTAAGATTGTCAAAAACTCGCCGTTGTTAATCTCAAGATCAAATTTAGAAATGATCTCTTTACCGTCAAAGCTCTTACAAAGACCTTTAAGTTGAACAACGGGTTTCTTGTTTGGTTGTGTTGCGTTCAATTCTACTCTCACTCCTTACACCACGGGCGATTAGCTAGAAAATTCCCCTAAAAAGTAGACGGCGCATGATAGACGTGCGAACCATGAAGTTAAAGCGTTTTTTTCCTTTTTAATGGCTTATTTTCATCAGAAAACCACTTGATGACGATGAGGGCGGAAATCGGCGTTGGATTCCGCAGCCAGCCTCGCTTGTTCCCGTGTTCGACAAACGAGCGCCGATCAGTATAGACCCTTTATTTGTTGGCTAAAAATACGCCTCTTTGAGACGTGCGCAAAAAATATCACCTATAACTTTATTTATGGGGAAATTTCGCAGCCAAAAGACAAAAGTTACTTAGATATGAATAAACAACAATTAAATAATGCCCTTCATGTCGGCGGTACATTAGAAAATGCGCTTACCGGCAAATATACGTTAAATGCGACCAGCGTGGTCGAAGAGGCCATGCAGCTAACGAAGAAGAACTTCTGGAGTTTTCTTCCTGCCGTATTGTTTCTCTCCGCTGTGAATGTCGCACTCTTTATGGTCGTGCTCTCAGTCTTACTCGATTCACCCAGAGAACTGATGGATGCGTTTGTGGGGAAAACGGTCATGACTGACGATCTGCTCGCATCAGGGCGTATCGCCTTGTTTGCATCGACGGTGTTAAGTGCGCCCATCTATGCCGGTGCAAGCTTGATGGGATTAAGTCATGCCATTGGCTTTAGAACAAAACCCAGACACATAGTGAAAGGCATGGCCTTTGCGATGGCAGTTACGCTCGGAATGTGTTTTGTCTCCACGCTACAAAGTATCGGCAATCAAATTCTGCCTTTGCTAGGCATGTTCCTAGGCGTCACCTTTTCGATGACCACCTTGCTGATTTGCGAAAAGCGCTTGAGGCCCGTTGAAGCCATGGTTGTTTCTTTTAGAGCGATCACAAAAAAGCTGATACCATTATCGCTGGTCTACATTGTCATCGCCGTGTTATTTGTGTTTTCTTACGCAACCGCGGGAATCGCGCTCATTTGGGCACTGCCTTTTATGTTTAATGTAAAAGGGGTGTTGTACCGCGAGATGTTCGGTGTAGGTATAGAAGTAACCGTGGCTGAAGAGGGGGATGATGATTCCTCTTCTGGTGGCGGTAATAATGAGGTTTTCAACGCGTAATGAAGCTTTCCCGTGTAGTACTGGCTTCGGCTCTTTTTCTTTCAGCGTGTAGCGATGCACCACAATCCATCACCAATGTGAGTCAACTTCAACCGGCATCGCCTCCGCCTTCCATGGAGCAAGTGCCGGATTTCGCCTCTTATAAAATCGTTGATGAAAAGAAAAAGGCGTTTGTCTCTTTCCTAAAACCTGGCGTGACGTACATTAATGACTTGATCCTTAATGCGCGTACTCGCTTAAAAACGCTGTCTTCGACAGCTACCATGACCTCAGATGACGAAGCGTTTTTGGCAAAGGTGGCCGAGTTGTTCAAGTTGCCACAGCCAGAAACAGGTGCGGATGCCAAATGGTTCAATGAAGCCTTAAAGCGCGTGGATATTATTCCTGCAGACCTGGTGCTGACCCAAGCCGCAAAAGAATCTGGGTGGGGCACATCACGCTTCGCTCGTGAAGGGAATAACTACTTTGGGCAGTGGTGTTACACTCCTGGCTGTGGCTTGGTGCCTAGCGCACGAGACAAAGGACAGACGCATGAAGTTGCTGCATTCAAAGATGCTTTCCAAGCGATCCGCGCTTACTTCTTGAATGTAAATCGCAATGCTGCTTATGAAGATTTGCGAAACATTCGAGCAGCACTTAGAAAGTCTGGACAACCTATTACAGGCGAAGCCCTCGCGAAAGGACTCCTCAGTTACTCTGAGCGCGGGCAAGCTTATGTCGATGAAGTGCAAAGCATGATTCGCTTTAACGAGAAATATTGGAGCCAAGGATGATCAAAGGACTTACGGCTGCCCTGATGGCAGCTGTAATTTCAATGCCTGCTGCCGCTGCGCAGGTTGAATTTACTTACAGCAAACTTTATAGCCAGTTGAAGCATAACGCCGGGGAAAGTCACCCTGACGTTAAGATTGGATACTTTATGGTTTCACCTACGACGGGAAAAACCTGCAAGATAACCAAAGCATGGATGGCAAAAAAGAAGAATTATGAAGAATTTGTCATTCCAGCGTCTCAAGAGCTTCCATTGCCACTGGATAGCAATTTACGCAAAGTGAATCCGGATGTGTTTATTCAAACTGCCGGTGACGACGTATGTGACATTTCATTCCAAGTACTGGCTAAAACAGACTTTGAGAGCGAAATATCTACCGATTCTGTTGCCGTCTTAGTCCCGCAAATGTCGGCAATGATGCAAGACCTTGGTGGCATGTTCGCCTCTTGGTTCATGCCAGATGTTGAAGGCGTGATGGTGCATTTTGAACAGCCTGTCTCTTCGTTATCGACGTCAGAAGGCCGCTCGATTCCTGTTGAGAACAGTGTTGCCACACTTCGCCTTGCTGATTTGAAAAAAGGTGAGCGTGTTTTCTGGGCGTCTCAACCACTGAAAGTGACACCTTGGATACCACAAAGCTAACCTTCTATTGGGTTCAGATACACAGATGAAACCAAAAAAAGCCCGCTGTTTATCAGCGGGCTTTTTGTATTCATAGCAGAAAAATTGATGTAGCTTAGCTAACTTGAACCACGTTCAGAGCAAGTGCAGGGTCGACTTCTACAACATCGTCTTGTGACGGCGTAACATCTGCAAATTGTTCTTTGTCAAAGGCTGTATCACCGCCATTGATCACGCCAGAATCTTTATCAATGTTTTTGAAATCAAACAATTCAAAGTCAGCCAGGTGTGAAGGCACAACGTTCTGCATGGCAGTAAACATGGTTTCAATACGGCCAGGGAAACGCTTATCCCAATCACGCAGCATTTCTTTGATCACCTGACGTTGAAGGTTCGGCTGTGACCCACACAAGTTACATGGGATGATCGGGAAATCTGATGCTTCTGCATAACGCTCAATGTCTTTTTCACGGCAGTAAGCAAGCGGGCGGATAACAACGTGTTCGCCATTATCAGAAACCAACTTAGGTGGCATACCTTTTAGTTTGCCGCCATAAAACATGTTCAAGAACATGGTTTCTAGAATGTCATCGCGATGGTGACCCAGCGCAATCTTTGTTGCACCTAGCTCTTTTGCCGTACGGTACAAAATACCACGGCGCAGGCGAGAGCAAAGTGAACATGTCGTTTTACCTTCTGGCACTTTATCTTTCACGATAGAGTAGGTGTCTTCTTCTACAATCTTGTATTGAACACCTAACTTATCTAAGTACTCTGGCAGAATATGCTCAGGGAAACCTGGTTGTTTCTGATCGAGGTTTACGGCAATCAGTTCAAAAGAAATAGGCGCGCTCTTTCGAAGGCTTTGCAAGATTTCCAGCATGGTGTAGCTGTCTTTACCACCGCTTAGGCAAACCATGATGCGGTCGCCATCTTCGATCATATTGAAATCAGCAATTGCTTGGCCAGTGTTACGGCGTATGCGCTTTTGCAACTTATTCAGGTTGTACTTCTGTGATTTGGTCAGTTCTTGATTCGACATGTTTCTATTTGGTGCCTCTGAAATTTCTCAACGCAATCAATGCCAATCGATGGCGACTCTTAAATACCCAGCTATTTGCGATATTTTCGCATTCAGCATTTGTTGGCGTATCTAGCACATCGATCCTCGATGCGAAGGTTTGGCGCGTATGATACGGATTTCGCGGCAGGATGCTAGTCTCGAACAAAGAAAGACGCACTTCTCTCTATGCCAAACAGCCTCAATATCGGCAGAATTTCACTTTGCGCGGTTGTTTTATCATCCAGAAAAAAGAAAAGCGCCGAAAAGGCGCTTCTATCTAGCATGTCAATAACACTTCGCGTTGCTGCTTAACGACGTGTTGATGGTTAATTCGAGTTTGGAGCTAACGGACTCACGTAACCATCAGGTTTAATGGCCAGTACATCGCAATCCAACTGGTCGATGGTGTGTTCAGCTGTGTTGCCGATGAAAATAGCAGACAAACCAACACGACCTGTTGTACCCAGTATCACAAGCTCAGCATCCAGCTCTTTCGAAACGGCAGGGATGACATCTTCAGGTAACCCTTCGCTGCAATAGGTTTGTGCTTCATCAATAGTGTGTTTCTGACGCAGTGCTTTCATTGCAAGCAGGTGATGACCTCGAACGGCATCTGTATAAGACGCGGGATCGAACTCAGGCAACTCAATCGTTACATTGACCGGTGTCGCAGGGTAGGCGTTAACCAAATTCACTTCGGCGTTAAGCAACTTGCTCATTGCTTTCGCTTCATCAATCAACTTGTCGTTTAAAGGAATGTGCTCTTCGTTTTCGGAAGACACATTCACTGCAGTGAGGATCTTTCCGTTTTCAGGCCAACCGTGCTGCTTAACCAGCAAAACAGGACAAGGGCACTTGCGCAGCAAATGCCAATCAGTCGGTGTGAAAATGACCGAACCCAACTTGTCGTGCTTATGCGTTGCCTTGATCAAGAGATCATGCTCGCCGTCGAATACTTGAGCAATCATGCTTTCGTATGGGCGGTTATGCCAAACAACATGCTTCACGATATCAACGTTAGTGGTGTCTTGTTGAGCCACTAGAGAGGCAATCCATTCTTCCCGCTGACGCAATACGCCAGCGCGCATGGCTTGACGTTCTTCAGCGGAAAGCATGGATGTCATTTCATAGGAGAAATCGTAAATGGCAAGGAAGAGTGTGATTTTGACCGACGCGCTCGACTTATGCGCAATATCAAGGGCCCGCGTAAAAGCAGGTTGATCTTCGTGGTCGGGATCGATTGCGACGAGCAAGTTTGTGTATCTGTTCATAACAACCTCCAGCTATGTGTTGCTGATACTTTAATGTAACGCAAACTTGCGGGATGGGGCGATAATTTCAGGCAGATAGATGTAAAAAAAGAGAAATGGCGCGTAAAGCGCCATTTCATTGGATGAGGTTTCGGGCAGTAAGTTACTTACTCACACCAGCAAGACGGCTCAGTTCTAGATGGTCAAGAATAGTAATGTATTTGCCTTTCACACTGAGCATACCGCTTTTCTGGAAACGGCCAAGCAAACGGCTGATGGTTTCAACGGTAAGGCCAAGGTAGTTACCAATGTCACCACGTGTCATGGTTAGACGAAATTCTTTTGGAGAAAAACCGCGCTGAGAGAAGCGAGTAGAAAGACTGTGTAGGAAGGCAGCAAGACGTTCCTCAGCATTTTTCTTCGACAAAAGAAGAATCATTTCTTGGTCGCCTTTAATCTCATTGCTCATAAGGCGCATGATTTGCTGGCGAAGTTTTGGCATTTTACCGGAAAGGTCATCTAAGGTTTCAAACGGAATCTCACACACCATTGACGTTTCGAGCGCTTGCGCAAAACTAGGGTGGGACATTTGGTTGATGGCATCAAACCCGACTAAGTCACCCGCGAGGTGGAAGGCTGTGATTTGCTCATCACCTTGCTCGGTAATGGTGTAGCTCTTAATGGTGCCAGAACGAATGGCATACAAAGAACGCAGTTGATCACCCGCTTGGAAAAGAGGCTGACCTTTTTGAATTGGTTTCTTACGCTCTATGATTTGATCAAGCTGATTCAGCTCACTCTCGCTCAACGTAAAAGGAATACAAAGCTGACTGATACTGCAATCTTGACAGTGAATTGCACAACCGCCTGATTGAACGCGTTTGGTGATGATTTTGTCTTGAATCATGAGCCTGCTTAACCAAATTGATTTGAGTCAATATTTTACCATTTCTAACGTAGAAATCGAGCCTTGTTAGAACTGATTGTATACAGAATAAGCGGTAACTAATCCGTACAGTAAAATAATTGCCGAAGATAAGCGTCGAAAAATCAGATTGTTAAGAAAATGCTTCATGGATTCGGCGGCGCTACCAATCAGTAACATTGCCGGCATAGTTCCTAAACCAAATGCGAGCATTATCAACATTCCATTTATCGCGTCTCCAGCGACGGCTGACCAGGTCAATGCCGAGTAAACTAGACCACAAGGTAGCCACCCCCAAAGCATGCCAAAAGGCAATGCTGCGATTGGGTGTTTTAGTGGGAGTAATGAAGCACTTAGCGGAGATATTCTTTTCCAAAGCACATGTCCGATTCGCTCGATATGCGCCAGTCCATTCCAGAACCTACCTATATATAGTGCTAAAAGAATCATCATGATTGCAGTGAACAACCGTAACCATAATAAGCCTTGAGAAACTTGTGCTATGTCAGTGAGGCCAGAAACGATGCCGCCAGCAATACCGCCGATAAGGGTATAGGAAAGAAGTCGGCCACCATTATAAAAGAGTAAGAATGGCCATTTCTTTTGATGCTGAGGAGTACTCAATGAAACGGCAGCCGCAACGCCACCACACATGCCTAAGCAATGGCCTGCTCCGAGCAGGCCAACCGTAAACGCGGCAAACACTTCAGCCGACAACATGATTAATCTTCCGTTTTATCTGATGATGCAGATTTGCCTTGTATTGAAGGTTTCTCATCGTCATCAAGCAATATGTTCATTCCCTGACGTTCTAGATCTTCAAACTGTTCGGATTTTACCGCCCAAATAAACACGCCAACCGCAATACACACGAGACCAATGGCTATAGGGATGAGGATATAGAGACTTTCCATGATTAGGCATCCCTTAGTTTTTCAATGACGTCTTTCTTAAACAGGCGCAGAGAGTTGGTTACTACGATAACAGAACTGCCTGACATACCGGCTACTGCAATGTACGGCGCAACAAAACCCATGACCGCAAGCGGTAAAATGATGAGGTTGTATCCTAGCGCCCAGGCCAGATTCTGCCGAATGATTTTTTGCGTAAATGCGGCGAGCTTGCGTGCTTCTAGTAATTTACTCAAATCATCACCAAGCAACACCATATCCGCAGACGCTTTTGCTACATCGGTTCCACTGCCCATTGCGACAGAAAGGTGAGCGCCAGCCAAAACCGGCGCATCGTTAACGCCGTCGCCAATCATCATGGTCACTTCATCACTCGGACGAGACTGGAGATACTCAAGCTTTCCTTTCGGAGACACATCCGACACGACGTCGTCGATGCCAAGGTGATTCGCAACAGCCTGTGCTGAGTGGAAATTATCGCCCGTCAGCATGGTGATTTTAATGCCCGCTTGATGGAACTGGTCAACAAGCGCTTGGCTACTTTCACGAATAGGATCGATCAAGCGAAATGAGGCAATTTTTTCGCCATTTCGCGACAACCAGATTTGGTGAAGAGACTCGCCAATGTCTGATGGGTCATCAAGTGAAAACGCCGGTTTCCCGATTCGCCACATCGCGTCGTCGTATTGACCGATAAGGCCTTCGCCGATGACATTCTCGACGTTGGTAACACCCTGCATTTTGTCACATTCACCGAATGCCTCTGCAATAGGGTGGTTCGCATAAGATTCAAGTGCGGCCGCAATCGATAAAACATCTTTCTCAGAGTACGACGCATACGTACTGGTTTCCTTGAGCGAGATGTTTCCTTCCGTTAACGTGCCCGTCTTATCGATGATCAGTCGATTGATTTTGGTAATGGCTTCGAAAACATGGCCACGACGAAGCAAAATACCGAGTCGTCCGAATGTCGTCGTTGAACAGGTTAGGGCAGTAGGCGTCGCCAAAGATAAGGCGCACGGACACGTTGCTACCAATACAGACAGCATGATCCAAAATGCATCGTCAGGACGATGACCTTGCCAATACCACCATGTGAACGCCGAGATGATCAAAATGGCTGACACAAAGTATCTCGCCACGATATCCGCTATCTCTGCGACACGCGGTTTTGCCAATTGTGCAGCATCTTGCAGCTGAACGATGTGCGCAATAAGCGAGTCTTTCTTCTCTGCCGTTACGTGCACATCGACATTACCATCGATGTTAATGGTACCGGCATAAACAGCGTCATCCACTTTGCGTGATTCAGGCATGGATTCGCCTGTCAGCATGGATTCATCTACCGTTGTGATGCCTTCCAATATCACGCCATCCGCCGGAAAAGGTTCTCCAGGGAGGACGCGCACAATATGACCTACGGTGAGAGATTTCGCAGGGATTTGCTCTCCCGATTGCAACGTTGCTAAGCGGGGAATCAATTTAAGCAAGTTTGCGCTGGCTGCGGCTGCCGTTCGTCTCGCGCGCATTTCGAGGAATCGCCCGAGAAGAAGGAAAAACGTGAACATCGCGATCGATTCGAAAAACACTTCACCAACGCCAGTTACTGTGGCGTACAAGCTCGCGAAGTATGCAAACAACAGCGCGATAGACACTGGAACATCCATGCCTAACGTTCGTGCTTTCAAATTACGCCATGCGTTAATATAGAAAGGCATCGCGGAATAAAGCAGTACTGGCGTGGCAAAGATTAAGCTCACCCAACGAAAGTAATCTCGAAATGATTCATCCATGTCTCCGAACACTTCGAAATACATGGCCACAGCAAGCATCATCACTTGCATGGTCGCCAAACCCGCAATCCCCAATTTATAGAGGTATTGTTTCATGGTTTGGTGGTATTGGTGCTCTTGGCTGTCTGCTTCAAAAGGTGCAGCTTTGTAACCCAGGGCGTGAATGCGACTCAGCAGAATACTGAGTTTCGTTGCATAAGGATCCCAACGCAGCGTGGCGCGGTTGGTTGTGGTATTCACTTGAATACGGGAAACACCCACTTCTTTACCAAGTTGCTTTTCGATCAGCCACGCACACGCGGCGCAAGATACGCCATCAACAGACAATACGACTTCGTCTATCCCATCCTCATGGCGAACGAACTCTTGCTGAATGTCATCGTTGTCATAGAGTGAAAGGGTTTGAAGTTCATCGGGAATGAGCGAGGCTTTTTCTGCTGGGGCGGTGCGATATTCGTAATAAGAGGTTAGGCCGCTAGCGACAATGGTGGTTGCGACGGCTTCACAGCCCGGACAACACATTGTTCTTTCTTCGCCGAGGATCTCAACGTGAAAGGAGTCGCCAGTGAGAACTGGCTCTCCACAGTGGTAACAATCTTCTCTTGTCATTCCTTGCTCTTGCCATACAACTTAACTGGGTCAGATGAAGGGAAGTTGATCTTGCGGTTTAGCGCCCAACTACCATCGAAAGCATTCACCTCAACGTACCATGGACCTTGTAAAGGCTCTACGAGGGCAATGCGGTAACGCCCATTGGCGTCAGCATTAACAATGGTCTCAATGTCTTTGTCTGGCAGTGTACGGTGCTGAAACGTAATGTTCAGAGTTGGATACTGGGGAAGCTTACCTTTCTCTAGCGTAAACATCGCTGTTTCATCAGAAGCAGAAAGCATGGCAGATACGGACAGTTCATCTGCTTTGCGAAGGCGGGAAAAGTCCTGATTAATGCCTTTGCCGTCTTTGTAATAGTCTTCAGAAACTAAGGAAACCTTATTTTCAGTTAATAGGCTGACGGTGAAGAAGCTCGCCACTACGACCGAGCCAGGCAGGGCAATCAGGAACCAAGGCCAGAACTGCTTATACCAAGGTTTGTTCATTTTGCTTTCCTGTTTTTACAGAGTTCTTGGGTAAAAAAGCCCCTGCAAGGCAGGGGCTTAAGTCTTACTAACTAATTATTGATTTTCTGTTTCGCTTAACTGCCAAACATAAGCAGAAAGAAGCTGGATCTTATCTTCGTCCAAAATGTCTTTCCAAGCAGGCATCACACCTTGACGACCATAAAGAATGGTTTGTTCAACGGCTTTTCTCGAACCGCCAAACAGCCAAACGTTATCAGTCAAATCAGGTGCACCAAATGCAGGGTTACCTTTACCATCTGTACCATGACATGCCGCACAAACAACGAAACGGGTTTTACCTTTCGCTGCGTCTTGTGCGTTCACTTTACGGCCAGAAAGGCTCAATGCATAGGTTGTCACTTCTTTAACGCCATCTTCGCCAAGTGCATCTAACCATGCTGGCATGTTACCGACACGACCGTGAAGGAGAGTTGCCTTAATGGTGTCAGGCTCGCCACCGTATAACCATGCCTTATCGGTAAGGTTCGGGAAGCCAGCTTGACCGCGCGCATCTGAGCCGTGGCACTGAGCACAGTTTTGAATGAAGAGACGCTGACCCACTTTTACCGCCTCAGGGTTCTTCGCGATTTCTGGGATATCCAGAAGTTCATCCGAATCAGGCTTGTAAGCAAGCTTACGGAAGGTCTCACCAAAAATGGCATTGGCTTGAGCCAACTCACGTGCATATTGGTTAATCCCTGAATCATCACCAAACTGCTGGCGTGAATCCTCAACGTTACTGATGTTCTGTGCTGAACTTTGCCATCCAAACAGGCCTTTAAAGTTACCAAGGCCAGGGTAGAGCGCCAAGTAGAGCAAGCTAAAAACAATGGTTGCCCAGAACATATAGGACCACCACTTTGGCAGTGGGTTGTTCAGCTCACGGATACCATCGTATTCGTGACCCATATCTTCACCATCAGAAATGCCTTTCAGATCTTTGCTACACCAGATTACAAGTGCAGCACAACCAGCGAGGGTTCCGAGGGTAATGACAGTGATGAATAGACTCCAAAACGTAGTCATTTATTATCTTCTCCTGTCTTAACTTGGCTCTTATCCTCATCGGCAAAGACAAGGTTTGCAGCTTCATCGAAATCCTTTTTACGACGACCGCTGTAAGCCCAAAGCGCAATAACAATGAAGCACACAAAAATAACGAGTGTCCAGATACTGTGGAACGATACAATTTCCATAACAGTCCCTTACTTCATTGCATGGCCGAGAGATTGCAGATATGCAATAAGCGCTTCAATCTCAGTTTTACCTTCCACGTCCGTTTTTGCATTTGCAATTTGTTCATCGGTGTAAGGTACGCCAAACATATCTCTGAAAATCGTTAGCTTCTTCTCAGTGTCTCGGCCATCCAAAACATTCTCTGCCAACCAAGGGAAGCCAGGCATGTTTGATTCTGGAACAACGGCACGAGGGTCGATAAGGTGCACACGGTGCCATTCATCAGAATAACGACCGCCAACACGCGCCAAATCAGGACCGGTACGCTTAGAACCCCATAGGAATGGGTGTTCCCATACGCTTTCACCAGCGACTGAGTAGTGACCATAACGTTCAGTTTCAGCACGGAATGGGCGAATCATCTGGCTGTGACATACGTTACACCCTTCACGGATGTAGATATCACGGCCTTCCATCTCCAACGCCGTATAAGGACGAAGGTTATCGACAGGTTCCGTTGTTTGCTTTTGGAACAACAGTGGTGTGATTTCCACCAAGGCTCCAAGACTGATCGCAATGACCGTTAAGATTGCAAAAAGACCAACGTTCTTCTCTACAATTTCATGACGACTAGAACTCATTAGTTGGTCTCCTTATGCTGCTTGTTCAATGGCTTTCAAACTTGCCTTCGGTGCAGAGATCGTTTTGTAAGCGTTGTACGCCAACAAAAGCATGCCCGACAGGAAGATTGCGCCACCAACAAAGCGAACGAAGTAGAACGGGTAAGAGGCTTCAAGAGACTCAACAAAGCTGTACGTTAACGTACCGTCTGTGTTTACCGCGCGCCACATCAGGCCTTGCATAACACCTGAAATCCACATTGCGACGATGTAAAGCACAACGCCAACTGTTGCCAGCCAGAAGTGGATGTTGATCAAGCGCAGAGAGTACATGCGTTCTTGACCAAACAATTTCGGAATCAAGTGGTAAACCGCACCGATAGAAACCATCGCAACCCAACCAAGTGCACCTGAGTGAACGTGACCGATTGTCCAGTCTGTGTAGTGGGAGAGGGCGTTAACCGTTTTGATTGCCATCATTGGGCCTTCGAACGTCGACATGCCGTAGAAGGACAAAGAAACAATCAGGAATCGTAGGATTGGGTCATAGCGTAGTTTGTGCCATGCACCTGACAAGGTCATGATACCGTTGATCATACCGCCCCAAGAAGGTGCGAACAGAACAATCGACATCACCATACCCAGAGACTGCGTCCAATCAGGAAGTGCAGTGTAGTGGAGGTGGTGTGGACCCGCCCAGATATAGAGGGAAACCAGCGCCCAGAAGTGAACAATAGACAAACGGTAAGAGTAAACCGGACGCCCCGCTTGCTTTGGTACGAAGTAATACATCATACCCAAGAAACCTGCGGTCAAAAGGAAACCTACGGCGTTATGTCCATACCACCACTGAATCATCGCATCGATGGCACCAGCATAAATGGAGTATGACTTCATTCCACTAACAGGTATTGCCATGCTGTTAACGATATGAAGAACAGCGACAGTAAGAATGAAGGCTCCAAAGAACCAGTTTGCGACATAGATATGGGAGGTCTTTCGCTTAATCATGGTTCCAAAGAACACCACGGCATAAGCTACCCACACTACGGCGATTGCGATATCAATTGGCCATTCTAACTCTGCGTATTCTTTACTGGTGGTATAACCCAACGGCAAAGAAATCGCTGCAGAAAGAATAACTGCTTGCCATCCCCAGAAGGTAAATTCAGCCAGCTTGCCCCCGAATAGACGTGTCTGACAAGTACGCTGCACAACGTAATAAGACGTTGCGAAAAGCGCACTTGTGCCGAAACCAAAGATCACGGCATTTGTATGCAGTGGTCTTAGTCGGCTATAAGTCAGATAAGGAATATCGAAGTTTAGTGCGGGCCAAACCAACTGAGCGGCAATTAGAACACCAACACCCATGCCCACAATGCCCCACAAGATTGTTACTAGGGTAAATTGACGGACAACGCGGTAGTTGTAGTCCAGTTCAAGCTGCTTATCTTGGCTCATATTGCATGCTTCCACTTTTTTTGATTACTACACTCACGTATACATAGTGACAAAAATGTCACAATGCCACCCAGAAGCAATGCAATGCGAATAGTGCTTGTTTTCTGTCCACTTAATGCATTCCATTGCTATTTCATTGTAAAAGTGGCATTTTCGGCACCGATGATACTTCACTTAAACAGTGAAATACAGGGTTCTAACCACAGACGGTTTACCCTTGAGTAACATTTCTACTAAAACTTTGAGCTCTGTAACACGGGAATACCGAGTAAATTATGGCAGCAGAAAAATTAACCACAGGTCGACTTGTACAAATATTAGTCGTTATGTCTGTACTTATCACAGCTTTTATTTGGCGAACAATGAATTACTCTTCAAATGAGACTGCCTTGATTTGTCAAATATCAGTAGGGGCATGCAGTGTGTCTTTAGAGAGTCACACTGTAGACATACATCTTTTAAAACAAGAAGATGGAGAAGAAAGCCTTGCTGTTACCTCCCGTGTTAAACCCATCAATTTACGTGTTGATTCAGAGCGGGGAAATAACGTCATACTGCAACAAGAAATAGCGCGGGATAATTCCGATACGACTTATATTTATGTTTTGCCTGAGAGTGTTAAAACAGGGCCAAACCAGAAACTGATTCTCTTCATTGATCAAGATCAAATAGCAATTAACTTTTAACTTTAAATTAATATTTATGCGAAAGGCATTAACATTTCAACGTTTGAGAATAAATTGCGCATGAAACTGAATAATTCAATAAAAAAGCAGCCCTAGGCTGCTTTTTTATTGGCATTTTTATGGTTCAGTTTGAAAAATAGAAGGCTTGTTGTTGCATCGCTTTGGCACGATTAGTTGACAGGAAGTGAATCAAATCAGCAGCATCCCTCGCAATGCTGCTACATACACCTTCAAGGGCTTCCTGACCAGGAGACAGGACAACGTGATTGATTTTTATCCCTGAACCGTTTTGGTCTTTGTGCGCCAATTCACATAGCTTTAGATGGAGAGCCACCAATGAATCTGATGATTTTTCTTTGGATTTAGGGGTGATCACATAGGTCAGTGACAGGTGAGGCTGATTTTCGCTAAGACGGGATGCATATAACGAAAAAATATCCTCTGAGATAGGCATTCTTTCCTGTTCGATATCTTCTTCATTGATCATTACCACTACGCTATTAATTGGAGAAATGTTCCTTTCAACCCAATAAAGCTCGTGTTCTATGGCATTGAGATCATGAGGTGAGCAGAAGCGATAACGAACGCGTGGTTCTTCTGCTGCAATGGCATAGCCTTCCGATTCGTTGTCGGTTAAGTAGACAATGGAGTTTCCTTTTTCTGCCAGATGCTTACTGATGATCTGACTTAAAGGCTCTTGAGAGGGTATGACAATATAAAGCTGGCTATCCATGGCAAGCGGTAAATTCATCTCGAATGTGATGATTCTATCGTCTATCAATAGAGAATTCAGTGATTAAACGTAAAGAAAACGGCTAAACACTGGAGTTTGATAAAGAGAGAACGCTATTATTGAGGTCAATGCAGTAAATTCGATAGCCAAACGCTAATGAGAATAGCAACATCTTCGTCATCAAATGCTAACGCCATCACCGCCGTTGAAGAAATTGCGGTGGAAATCTGCGCGACCAACTCGTCGCCTGATCTTATTTTGGCGTACTACACAGAAACGCAAGATGTTGACGTCATCAAAAGCGAACTTAGAAAACATTTCCCCAATTCACATGTGCTCGGTTGTTCGTCTTGCCAAGGCACGATGACAGACAAAGGGTATGTGAATGGTCATAACCTCGCGGTTTGGTCAATTCAAGACAAAGAGGGCGCGTATGGTAGTGCAGTCGTCCAACTCGACCCTGGCTTAGATGTGCTCACGCAAGCCAAAGCTGTGTTGCAAAAGGCCATTGACGACAGTGGCCGCCCAGGAGAACTGCCTGCGCTTATAACACTCCATACAACGCCGGGTCATGAAGAAACAGTGCTTCGTGCCATCCGCAGCGAGCTTGGTGTCAATGTCCCTATCATCGGCGGTACAGCCGCGGATGATGAAATCTGTGGTAACTGGTCTTTGTTCGACCGTGAAAGAATCACGGCTGACGGCATTGGTATGGCAGTGTATTTCCCATCAGGTCGTATCAGTTATTCATTCCACAGCGGATATGCCGCAATGGGACCACATGCCATTGCCACCAAAGTAGAAGGGCGCACACTAGTTGAATTGAACGGCGAGCCCGCGGCTAAAGTTTATTCTCGTTGGTATCGTGACGCCACAGGATTGGAAATCGACCCTGCACAATTATTTGCTCAATCCACCTTGTTCCCGCTCGGGCGTCAAACCGGTGAAATTCATGGCATGCCTTATTACAGTCTTTCGCACCCATCAAAGGTCTCAGACGATGGTGGCATTCAAATGTTTTGTAGCATCTTCGAAGGCGAGACCGTGCATTTCATGTCCGGCACCACGGAAATGCTTGTATCGCGGGCAGGGCGAGTCGTCAACTCCGCCAATGAACATGACAAGAATGCCGATGTACCTGTAGGCGGTATCGCAATCTATTGTGCTGGCTGTATGCTGCATGTAAAACCGTCTTTGCATGACGTGGCAATAAACATGAGCCGCTCGATGCATGACGCACCGTTTATTTGCCCGTTTACCTTTGGTGAACAAGGCCAGTTTTTGGGCGGAGAAATCGCCCACGGTAACCTCATGATCTCTGCTGTTTTGTTCCACAAGGAAGAGCTATGACAAACGCGGTTTCAGAGAAACTTCAGGAAACGTTGTTTGAACTTAATCGTGTTGAAGAACGCGAGCAGAAGTTCAAGGAAGAAAACCGCGCCATTTTGTCAGCGATTTCCGCTATGTCTGGCGCGAGCAACAAAATTGAAGTCTTCAATACGCTGCTTAAAGTTATCGAACGCTATGTCTCTTTTGACGATGCACTAGTACTTATTCGAAACAAAGACACAGAAGAGAAGTTTTCTTGTTTAGTGTCCACATCCCAACAAGTTGAAGATCTGCAATGGAAAGACGGGAAAACATTTTCACGTTGCGTGAACGGGCAAACTGTCATCCTCTATGCGCCAGAGCGCGTCAGTGAATTCTCTTTGTTGGATAGCATTGATTTTGAAAGCTGCCATTCTGCATTGATAACAGGCATGACAGTCAATGCGAGTGAATCCATTCTCATGCTGTTCTCAGCAAGCAAAGGCGGTTTCGATACCAAAGCACAGCAAGTTATCGAACGTTTTCGCCCTTTAATCGAACGCACGATTATCGACATCGATTACCGCGAACGCCTTCAGTGTTTGGTCTCCGTCAAAACTCAAGAGCTCACGGCGAGCCGCCAACGCTTTCGCGATTTTGCTAAAACAGCGGGGGATTGGTTCTGGGAAATCGACAACAACCTTCAATTTACTTATCTGTCGTCACCGTCAAATGAAGCCTTATCGACAGAACCAAGCGCCATTATTGCTCACCTCAATAAACAACCCGAGGTGAAGCATAAGCTGCTCGACTTAATCCAACTTGAAGAAACCTTTTCTGAAGTTGAGTGGCAGATTTCACGCGATAGCAAAGTGAAGTGGATAAGCTTGTCTGGGCGTCCTTATTACGATAAGCGCGGCAATTGTTTGGGTTTTCGAGGAACAGCAAAGGACATCACAACGCGTAAGCAAAGGCTGCAGGAACTGCAACAAGCCAGACAACAAGCGGAATCAGCAAACGCAGCCAAATCCCAATTTTTAGCAATGATGAGCCATGAAATCAGAACACCACTGAATGCCGTGATGGGGTTGCTCGATACTTTGGAGCAGTCCCCCCTCGACAGCGAGCAAGAATCTTGGGTTTTGCAGATGGATAAATCCGCACAGTTGTTGCTGATCATCATAAACGATGTACTTGATATTTCTCGTATTGAGTCTGAGCGTTTCTCGCTATCGCCTGAAAATATCAACCCGCGTGACAGTGTCACTATTGTATTCAATCAATTGAAAGAAAACGCCTCGAAAAAAGACATCGAGCTGCGTACGGACATTGCGGAAAATGTGCCAGACCTGATTTACCAAGACGGAAATCGCTTCACTCAGATACTGTTGAATCTGGTCGGAAACTCCGTGAAATTTACAGAATCAGGACGCGTCGAAGTCTCGATGTGGACCAATGGCGATTGGTTGGAGCTTGCCGTTGAAGACACCGGCATTGGTATTCATCCAGATCGTCAAAAAGACATCTTCCAACCGTTTACACAAGCGGATGGAAGCATTACAAGAAAATATGGTGGAACAGGCTTAGGGCTATCTATCTGTAAGAAACTCGTGTCCATGATGAATGGCACAATAGCATTTGAAAGTGAGCCTGACGTGGGTACCCGTTTTAGAATTAACATTCCGTTAATTAAACCTGCCGCCAATGAGTTGGTGAAAAAAGACAAACCGAGTGATGACGTGATTCAGCCACTCAAGGTATTGGTCGCCGAAGACAGCAAAGCTAACCAGATGGTAGTGAAACTCATGCTTGAAAAAGCAGGGCATCAGGTTGTTGTTGCTAATAATGGCCAAGAAGCGATCGATATTATTGAAGAGAAACGGGAACAGTTTGATCTGATTTTGATGGACATGTCGATGCCGGTTTTGTGCGGCATTGAAGCCACGAAGTATCTACGATCTCACGGACATGCACTCCCGATCATCGCATTGACGGCGAATGCCATGAACGAAGACAAAGAGAAGTGTCTTGATGCAGGAATGGACGACTTTGTCACCAAACCCATCCGAGCGGTAGTGTTAAAGCAAACGTTACAGCGTCACTCGAAATACATTACGCATTAGTAGGAAGGCACACGCCATTTCTAATCATTCAAACACAAAGAAGAAGGCCAAGAAGTGACGATGTCACATCTTGGCCTTTTTACTAACTCGCTGAAAATAAAATAAATATATGTTAACTAAGATAATCACCGCATTCATTCAACAGAAAGGTCATGAACGTTTGGGCAATCGGCGATAACTTTTTGTCCTTTCGATGTACTAAATACCAATGCCGAATTATTGGCATTTCCTCCACATCCAACACGCATAATCTCTTTGTTTCAAGTTCCAATTCAATGGTGTGCTTAGACACAATCCCAAAACATAAACCTGCTGATACTGCTTGCTTGATGGCTTCACTGGCACTCATTTCCGCACTGATGTTTAGAACCCAACTCACTGTTTCAGCTCCTTATCGATCAGAACAAAGCTTTGGTGCAAGTGCGCTCGATTGGTGTTGGATTGCAACGGGACGCTGTCAACTTTCCTTACATGGAAAGCAAATGCTTTGGTTTACGCTGCTGGGCATTTGATCTTAGAGGAGGCTGGAGGCGCATCATCAACACTCGATAATGAGGCATTGGTTTTCATGAATTTGTCACCGCGATCTGTTGTGGCTGCATCCAATTACAGACTGTATAAAGCATGGTGAGAGTGGTTGGAATTGCACCGATATGCGGATGATTTAAGCATGCATCCGTCAAACTACGGCAAAGCCAATAGACGAAAGGCAAAGCGCGCTTAAAAATCAATCGCCCCTTGTGTGTTAATTATCCAATCAGTGTGTTTCGATTTATATAGTGACACTGTAACACTTAAATTTTTTAGACTAACTCGCTAATAGTGCTTACAAAAAACAAGCCACTACGCACTAGACACAACACTCTGCAGGTACGTTTTGTATCATTGCTATGCCCATCGTGTGTCGGTCATATCTGGGATGCTTTGCTGCCAAAAACTCGATACTCGGCATGTTTACGCTCAGTCAAAACAGGGGAGTTTGACCAAGCGCGAAAACCCTGACTCACAGCCTCAGTGAACATCTTCATTCCTTACTCATGCTTTGCTTATTTACTCTTCCATTCGTATCTCATTCTCTCGTCTCATTTAGGGGGGCGTTTATCCTTAAAAATCATGAAAAATAAATACCTCTCAAAAACAAGGTGTTTTTTTTCAGTTTTGAGAAGTAGGCTCTTCAAAGCGTTACCACTCCATTGAAAAAAGGCTCAATCAGTGGGACGCAAACACTAATCAAAAATTATGGATGATAGGTATCTTTCACAATGAGAAAAACTTTGATCTCGGTGGCCATCCTGGCTGGAGCACTCACATCAGCACAAGCAATAGCGAATTGTGCCGGTAACGTTTATTCAATGAATGCAGGGCGTAACCATGTGGGCCTTCTTTTGGATGTCCAAGAACTGGAAAAGATGACGGGTATCTATGCTGCTGATGCCGTGAATCGTTCTACCTATCATTCTCGCGCCATGTTCAGTGGGCCTGGGATGTCGTATAACCCAATCACCGATCGCCTCTATTATACCAATGCGTCACAACCGACTGGGTTTCATGTTGAGATCCCAGAAAGTGATTTCACACCGGAAGAGTTTTTGGGCCTTGATCTCCATGGCAACAAATACAGACAATACCAACTTGCCTATATGGATCCGACGACTGGAGAGCATGTTGCTGGACCTATAGTAAATAAGCAGATCTTGCGTATGGCTTTCCAGCCGAATACGGGTGAACTGTTTGCCTCTGATGCGAGAACGATATTTAAAATAGACGCAGAAACAGGGGAAACGACTGAAATTGGTAGTTTTGATAACAACCTACGTTTTGGTGGTTTCACTAACTGGGGTTCATTTGTCTTTTATGAAGGCGAACTTCTGTTTGTCACCAACGGTCGTTCATTCAAAATCGATACCACCACTGGTGCACAAACACTAAAAGCATTTCACTTTATCGACTTCGTAACGTCAGCGACCTTGGATCAGAACGGTCAATTGTTGGTAGCAGCAAAAAACCAGAATGTTTCTGGCAATGTGAACAGTAACTTCCTGTTTCGCGTGAATCCATCGACGGGTGAAAGAGTGAAAGTAGGGCTCTTCCCAAGTCGTATCAGTGCGATGGGAACCGTCACTTCAGAAGATCACACGTGTTATCCGAAAACTATATTCCCAAGTGAGCTAAGTCCTGAAGTCACTGGAATTACACTTTCCTCAGCGTCTGTGAGCGAAGGTGATGTGGCTTACGCCACTGTCAATTTTGATAGCGAAACATCGGCCGCAGCCAAGCTTCGTTTGTCACTCACGGATGGTACTGCCGCACTAAACAGCGATTATCTCAATACCGTTTCATTGCTTTATTCTGACGGAACAACCGGTACTGCGACTATTTCATCGACGCTAACAGAAATCACGTTGCCACAAGGCATCACGTCTGTTCGCATTGGTATTCCAACTGTGAATGATGATACAGCGGAAAATAGCGAGAATTTCTCCATCGCGGCTTGGACGAAAGATGACAAGAGCGACCAGAGCAGTGCATCTATCGTTATTGCTGATAACGACGGTTCAGGTTCTGTCGAACAAAACTTGGAAGGCAGTGGCGACAATACTGCTGATGACTCTGCCTATGTCACCACAACAAATGCTGATGGCAGTTACACCGTGGTTTGGAGAGGGTGGAGCACTGATTATCACGGAAACAACAAAGTCTATCTGCAAAGCTTTAACGCTGACGGCACGCTCAAAGGCGAAGAACTCACGTTTGGCACCAGACAAAGAATTGAGTCACCTCAGATAACCATGCTAAATGACAATGGTGATATGTTGGCAACGTGGACAGGCTATAACAACAGTACTAGCCTCAACACACATTCCTATGCACAAGTGATTTACGCTGATCCAAGCCAACACAATGGTGCAACGATGGGACCTGTTATGGATTTGGGTGCTTCTGCTCTTAGGTCTGTCACTTCTGAGCATTCTGGTAACACCAGTGTGATCATTTGGCAAAACGGTTTCTCGGTATACATGCAGAAACTTGATTTAGTCGGAAACAAAGTAGGAACAGCGACAGTCGTCGGCTCTGTTTCTACCAACTCAAATGGTTACTCCATTGAGGCAAAACCTGAAATTAGCGTTTTAGATAACGGTAACTACATCATTTCTTGGAACCATGGCTCGACAGCCACAGCGACTAACATCGTGATGCTTTCTTCTGATGGCAGCAAGATTGGCAACACCCAAACACTGAGTATCGGTGGTACCGATGGCGTTGGGGATTTGGAAACCAATGTTGTCAGTATTGGTAACGGTAAATACGCGATTGTGGGCGCAGCAAACAACACAGTTAAAATGGCTCTGATGGATGCAACCAACAATACACCAGTGGCTAATTCTATCCAGACGCTAAGTTTGTCTGGCACGACAGGCAACAGTTATCCATCAATTGCTCCGATTGGAAGCGAAGGTAAGTTTGTTGTTATCTGGCGTGGCATAGAAAACAATAAATGGCTCAACTACACCCAACACTTTGATTCAAATGGTGTTGCTACTCAAGCCGTTGAAAAATTCAATGTGAATGGTGGACATGGCCCAGCTAAAGTTGTTGGTGTAGGCAGTGCGGGAGACTACGTGCTGGTTTGGGCTGAAGTTGGCGATGTCAGGTATGAAGTTAACGTTCAGAAATTCAATTCAATGGGCGTGAAAGTCGGTGAAAAAATGATATTCACCGGTCAAGATGGTGTCAATGACAACAGTCTTGGTTTCGATATCACACCAGTCGGTAACAACGGTGCTTTCAGCATTACCTTTACTGGCAAGGATTCAGCCGCAAATGGCAATGACAGATCGATTTATGTTGTGCATGTCGATGAGTTCGGCAGCGTAGTTCAACCTTAATCGTCAGATAAAGTCTGTCCAAACTGGGCAGACGTACATCCATAAAGCCAGCAGTTAAAGACTGCTGGCTTTTTTTATTCAGCTCTCGGCGCTTGTTTAAGTGATGGAAGGTCCAAGGTAATGCGCGAAAAGGATTGGCGGGCAAAGTTTGCAGTCATCAAACCATTGTTATGATTTAACAATGTCGCATGCGTATCGAAAACACGCATGGGATTTGCACCAAAGCGCTCAACTATAATTCCCAGAGGATGAAGAGGCTTCAGGAAACCATGTTTCGTGAAAGGCATCTTAGTAAACTGGTAATTATATACTTTATGGTAAATAGCCAATTACGTTCAATAGATTGATTTTAAATAGAAAGATAGAGAGAAGAGAGTGGTTAGGGGCGTGAGATAATCAGATTTCATTCTCCCGCACACCCTATTTAACATAATATACATAATGCGAACTAAAACTATAGGATGTTAACAAGGAAACTTGTGTCTCTGACTGATTCAAACTATCCGTTATGTGGCCTGTGTTCTCACTGCTATTGTTAGCCATCCCAAACCGCACCAATTACAAAACATCAAATACCATTTAAACGTCTCTGCCAAAGATGACTTCTTTCAATCTACAACGCTCGTTGGCTTAATCACATTCACCACTTTACGTTATCCGATCGGTTCATGGTCGACACACTTTACTTTGTTGCTTCGAAAAGTCTCGTCAAACAAATCACATGCATTTGCCAGAATTCACAGAGCATCATTTTATATCTTTCATTGTTCATCTAGATTCTGCTGATCAATTCAATATCAGACAATCTACTCACCATCGAACCTGGTTACTTGCCGAATGATTCACATTGACCAAGATTTCGAATCAACGAACGCCGCGCTGTTATCATTACACCCAAAGACGAAGAATTTGCCCTGTGTGAATTGGATTGTTTCCCCATCTGGAAAACTGAATATTACATTTTAAGTTTAACGCGTTTGCCTACGCCGAATGTAATGTAAAACGGGCTCATAAGAGCCCGCTTCATTTTTTCGTTTAATCTAACGAAGACACTACACCCTAAATTTCCCGAGTTCGTCGTCTTGTTTGCCGGTGAGTTCCGCGACGCCGATGCAGCGTTGTTGTTGATCTCTCGCTTGGTTTGAGAGCGTTTCGCTGATGGCACGGAGGTTTGCGGTATTTTGGTTTATCTCAGCGGCGGTGTTGCTTTGTTTGCTTGATGAACCCGAAATGTCAGCAATGAGCATATTGATTTCGGTGATGTGGTCGCGAATGTTTTTCAATGCGTCATCCGCATCATGGGCGATGTTCTGAGCATTACTGGCCGTGTCTCTGCTCCCCAAAATCACGGTTTCAGCTTCACGCACGCCGTCTTGAAGTTGATGGATCATGGTTTTTATTTCTTCTGTCGATGACTGTGTGCGAGACGCTAAAGCACGTACTTCATCCGCAACCACGGCAAAGCCGCGGCCCATTTCACCTGCCCTCGCCGCTTCTATCGCCGCATTGAGTGCCAACAAATTTGTTTGCTCTGCAATGCCAGTGATGACCGTTAGGATTGATTCAATGTTGGCGCTGTATTCTGCCAATGCCTTCACTTTGTCGACGGATTGCTCCATCTCAACCATCAAGGTAGAAATCGATCTAGCGGTTTTATTTACGGCATCAACGCCCTTTTCCGCAACCTGGTCCGTCTCTATGGCAGATTGTGAAGCGCGCTGCGCGCTATCAGCAACGATCTCAGAAATGCTCGCCATCTCAGCCATCGCGCCTGATACATGGTTGAGTTCTTGTAGCTGGTTTTCAATCCCTGATGAAGATGCCGTCGCGTTGCTCACGTTGAGTTCGCTGCTGTTTCGTATTTCTGTTGAGGTGTTTTTAATCTGGCCGATCAAGGATTGAAGGTAAGCGACAAACCCATTGAAATCGGAAGACAGACCGCCAAACTCATCTTTGCTGTTTATCGCAACGCGTTTTGTTAGGTCGCCATCGCCGCTGTTGATCTCTTGCAAACTTTGGCGAAGTGTATCAAGCGGTTTAAGTTGCTTTGAAATCACCATGCTCAGCAAGATCCCTATGAGCACGGCACAAAATGCCGTCGCACCTGCGGCGGTATACGCAAATGCATCGGTATGATCCATCACTTTTGATTGGTCCAAGACAACACCGATCAACCAATCATTGCCGTTCAACCCTTCTAATTTGTCGAATGACGTCAACACTGGCAGACCTGCAACTGTGGTTTCGTTGAAGCGTGACTCTATCTCAGGGATGCTTCCATCAAACAATGCTGACAAAGGCTGTCCATTCATTTCGGCGTTTGGATGGCTGATGATGTTACCGTCACCACTGAGTAAAAAGGCGTAACCGGTTTCGCGGAAGTTCAGCGTATTTAAGGCATCAGATACACTTTTCAGGCTTAAATCACCGCCAAATGCGCCTTTGAACTCTCCGTCGTCATAGAGGTTGGCAACCGCTGAGATCAGAATCTCTTTTGTACCGGCATCAGGGTAAGGGTCTGTCAGCACTGCTGTTTGGTTTTGACGTGCAACGGGATACCAAGGACGTTTACGGGCATCCCAACCCACTGGGCTCAATGAGAGATCGTTGGTGATTCTCTCTCCATTTGTTTCTAAGCCACCAAAAATAAGAATGAATTCTTTCTTTAATAAAGGAAGATTAAAGGTGTCTTGTATTGTCGTTTCACTAAAGTCTGCGTTAATGGATTCAGACATCATATTGATGATGGCAAGTTTGCCGTTAAGCCAATAAGTAATTTGGTCCCCCATGACCGAGGTTGCTTCACTTACGCTTTGTTCCTTATTTTCAAGATGCTCCGTTCTTACGTTTACGTATTGAAACCATGACAAGCACGATAAGACGATAACAACAATCACCGTCGATACCAGTGCGACTCTGTGGGATACTTTCATTCTCGACACCTCTGCGAAACTTTTTGTCAATATTTCTGTATGTCATTTGAATGAAGCAGGTGCACCGTTTATTGCCAATACATTCTCCGCTTTTATAAACCATACGTATTGTAAGTGAATCATCAGTGTAAAATACACTGACACCCTTAATGTTAGGGGCTTATAATTACCTAACAATATCAATAGGTTAAAAATTATGAGATCTTAAGCACATAATGTTCGCCATAGCGTAAAATTTTCTGACGGCTAACGCCCAGCCTTTCTCACTATCCCTTTCTAGTCTGCCGACTTTTTGGGCGTATCCATATCAACGCGCACTAAAATGTGGCAAACACCCCCCCCCATCAGACAAGACGCCATGGCCGATGATTTGTGTGATTTCAGCCCTCTTAGACCGCCAAAATCTGTAACTGAGTTGCCTCTCAATTGGAATGCTGTTGACCACTTTCTAACTATTACATGTCGACCATGCAGGCTCTCACTGTTGCACTAACCTTCTGATATGGCGTTATTAAACGTGAGTGACACGCTAAACATCGATACCCGTCACTCGCTTCAAACGCAATAAGGCACTGCATCAGTATTTCACTGCTTGAGAAAAGTTGCTCTTTGCCTGCTTTAACAATAACAACACTGCCTCAAAGCCTCCCTTCGGACGCTTATTAACTAAGCGTCCTTTTTTTTGTCATTCGTGTTTGAATTCATTGGTTTTGTCTCTGCGTAACCAATTGACGTTAGTTGAATCCTGGTGTTTTCTCTATAGGTAATTCCACTATTGGAGTGACTTAATTGAGGGTAATTTATAAGTTATAGTGCGTTACACTGTTATATTCTTATCTAGTCTATAACCAGTATCCTATTGAATTAACGCCGGAATATAACACATCACGGGTTATGTCCTGCAATGTTTCATCTTGTGTGGTCGAATGACTTTCTTCTTCCTTAGGGGTTGCTATCACCACGAATCTCAGGGGGCCATTTACCGTTAACGCATTGAATGGATAGCAGGTAATCAAGGTTAGACGGTCGTCCGGCGTATCTTGAATCCATTGCGTTTCTGATTCGTCGACAATGTTAAAATCACGAATCTGGTAAAAGCGCTGTTGCCCACCGCCGTCCTCAATCGCAATATCATCACCGATTTCAATCTGGCTTAAGCCCGCAAAGTGCGTGTCGTTGTGTCCATAGATCACCATGTTCCCTTGTTTGCCAGGCAAGGCGGTGTTCATTTGTAGCGTGGGCCCAAATGCCAAATTTCGCGCGCTTGCACCAGACAACACCCATTGAGGAGATTCACCATTGACGCCCATTTTCGCAATCGGGTATGTGTCGGCCCACGGCCAAGGGCGATGAACGCCCCCTGTTCGTTGTTGGCTCTCCCATGCATGGGCGATGAGTAATTGTGCCAACTCAGCCTTGGCTTGAATGTAAACACCGTGTCCAAACAGCGCGAGTCCCATCATAAATACTGAAAAGATCACGGCTTTGCGAAGGTTTATTTGGGCGAAGCAATTAACGCGTTGAAAGTAGTGACCATACGGTTTGACTCGCACCTTAAATACGCTCATGACAACGACTCCCACACCTCGCGATCTTGGCGCATTCGACCTGACCAGCACCATGCAAACACACTCAGCATGACGATAATGCCACCAAGCAGCATTGCCATCGTGCTTCCCAATCCGCTTTGTAGCATCACGCCATTTTGCCCATTCGCTGAATTCTGAGGCTTGTGTGGATTGATATTGAACGACGCGGCTTTTTCATCAAGAGGACGTGTTGGAGTTTGGTCAATCGCGATCAAACTGGTGTGCTTTGTCACGATGTGATGGTCTAGCCCCAACTGGGTAATGCGTTTCTCTTTTTGGTCAGCGCTCAAGGTTTGATCCAAGGTAACGCTTTCAATTTGTTGACGCGCCCACAACACATCAATGCCCGTTGCTTGCCCGGCGCCTACGTTTTCTAAATCAATGCTGTAGTGCCACTCTTGTTGATTGAGTTTTCCTGAAAGGTTTAATGTTTTTGCCTCTGACGGGATTTTGAAAGCTAACGTCAAGGGTTGATGCTTATACAGATCCGGCACTGGCGAAGGCCATGCATCAACAGGCGTGCCGTCTTGCCACGTCACTTTAATGTCTTGCATCACTGGGCTTGATAGTTTGTCGAAAAGCGGCTGTAAGGCACTGACCACTTGGTTGAGTTGGCCTATATGTGTAAAGGTGCCCTTTCCGCTGATCGCCGCGCGCTGCATGAAAGCACTGTTTGGCGCTGAGCCAATTCCCACAGTGAACAACCTTCTGTTTCCCAGCCCTTCTTGGATTAATGCATAGAGCTCCGCTTCGTTACCAATTGCACCGTCTGTGATGAAAACAATTTGGTTCGCGTAGTTTTCTTTTGGCGCATATTCGTAAGCAAGCTCAATGGCGGCAGCCATTTCCGTGCCACCGTCGGCTTTGAGTGATTCAACAACAGAAATGGTTTCCCCGATATTTTTAAGTGAGGCGATGAGTGGTGTGTCTGACAAGTATGCTGTTTCATCATTAAAGATGATCAGATTGAAATAATCGTTGGCATCAAGACGGTTTAAGGCATAGATAACCGCCTCTTTTGCCTGTTCCATTGCGTCTCCAAACATGGAACCTGATACGTCTAGAACAAAGGTAATGTTCTGCGGAATGCTGGTTCTTTCATTCGTTTGCGGCGGCATGGCCATCAGCAATCCATAACGCGTTTCACTTTCGAGTTCGACGCTTGAATTTGCGCTGGTTTCCATTGCTGTATCTTGCACAAACATGGCGGCAACAGGGCTAAAGCCGGCAGTTGGACGCCACGTCAATTCGAAATCTTTATTGGCGAGTTCCATTTGACTGAGCGTGACGGCATAGCGCGTCAGGGAGATTTGTTGAACGTTGATCGCCGCGGATGGGCTTTCGACGGCATCCAACTCAAGCCCTGTGTTCAAATCTATACTCAGCGTAAATTGAATGTCACCATCAATCAGCGGATCACGGTATTCAGGGGTGATTTCGTTGGCATCCGGTACTTGAGGTGTGGCGACCGCCCAGCCATTGTGCATTTGCGCTAAAACAGGCGTTTCTTGCGAAACAGAATCACTTGATGATATCGCCGTTGCAGCATTCTCTGGTGAAGTTGCTTCCTCATTGGTGCCGACAACATTCTCTGCATGAACAAGGGCATTTGCACTGTCACTCTTAATCGCTTTCTCTGCAGGACTAAGCTGACCAACAGAAGGCACTGGTAAACCAGGGATGTATTTTTGCGTAAAGGTGGTCGGGAAACGGAGGCTAAACTCCCCGTCTTCATACTTCACGGTTTCTTGGTATTCAATTTCAACAATAATGGTTTCTTCTGGTGCAACATTCGCTATCTGTGTCGAAAACAGGTTCGAGCGATGTTGCTCAACCAACGAGGTTTTCTTTCCCTCTGCTGCGGCTTTGTTAAAGGCCTCTCGGGCTTTTTGTTTTGGTTGGATTTCGCCAACGATGATGCGCTCACCCACACGAATAGTCAGTCGATCTACCGCTGCGTTTTGTGGCAATGGGAAAAGATACCGCGCATTCACCCAACTGTCTGTCGGGTTGGTGAACGTCTGCGTCACGGTAACGCGATTAATCAACCCATTCACTTCCATGTCAGCATCGGTTGAAAACTGTGGGGCTTCGCTCCATAGATTCTGATGGCTGTTCACCATTTGAAGAAATAGCCCGCCTTCTTGCTCATTGGCCAAGGTAACAAAAGGTGTAGCGATAAACAGCAGCAGCGCCAATGTCCACAGCTTAAATTGACGTTTGGTGTCGACAGCATTTTCACTGTCATTATTGGACTCTAAACCTGATGGTTTGACGTTGGGTAAGCATGCCATTGCTTCGTCCTCTCTGTGTTTTGAATGGCATCATTACATCAAATCATTCTGTCTGTTCTGGGGTTCAATTATGGCTAATTCAGACCAATTATGGCGAAATTGTGGCAAGCTCACACATATAAGTTATAGTGCGTTAAGGGTGTATTTAAATAATGAATAGCACTGCGAAGACACGCGCTTTCTCAACGCGCGCATCCACCACTTTAGCCTTTAACACAAACTACTTGTTTCAGTGTATGAACAACTTCCACCAAGTCTTTTTGGGCTTCCATGACCTTATCAATGTCTTTGTAAGCATGAGGGATTTCATCAATGACCGATGCATCCTTTCGGCACTCAACGCCTTCTGTCGCGGCAATCTGATCGGAAATGTCATACACCTTCTTAGCTTGAGTACGCGACATGATTCGCCCTGCGCCATGACTGCAACTGTTGAAGCTGTCAGGATTTCCCAACCCTCGCACGATGAAAGAACGCGCCCCCATGCTACCTGGAATAATACCGAGTTCGCCTTTTTCTGCCCGTACCGCCCCTTTACGCGTCACATAGCAGGCTTTGCCAAAATGCTGCTCACGGGAAATGTAATTGTGGTGACAATTAACGGCAACATCTACAGTCTCAAAGGTCATCGGTATCTGCTTTTTAAGTGCAGAGATCGCATTGATCATCATGATTTCACGGTTTTTCGCGGCGAAATCCTGTGCCCACTCTACTGCTTCGACATAGTCATTGAAGTACTCACTGCCATCTTCCAAGTAAGCGAGATCTTTGTCTGGCAGATTGATTTGATGACGTTCCATTTCTTTGCGCGCCAAATCAATAAAATACGTACCAATACGATGTCCAACACCACGACTGCCGGAATGCAGCATGATCCAAACCGAATCGTTTTCATCGAGGCACAACTCCAAGAAGTGGTTCCCCGTTCCCATGGTTCCTAGGTGTTTAACATGATTACTTTTTCGGATCGCTGGGTGTTTATGGCAAATGGCCTCAAAACGCACCTCCAGTTTCTTCCATTCTTGCGCCACGATGTCGGGCACGTTGTGCCATGCACCTCTGTCAGTTTTTCCTCTGCTCAAGCTGCGACCGTGAGGAATCGCGGATTCAAATGCATGTCGGATATCTCTGAGGTTATCGGGAAGTTGTGACGCCACCAGCGACGTTTTTGTCGCGAGCATCCCACAACCAATATCCACGCCAACTGCCGCAGGAATCACAGCATTCACAGAAGGAATCACACTGCCGATGGTTGCCCCCATGCCTAGGTGCACATCGGGCATGACGGCAATATGCGAATGCACAATATTCATGCTGGCAATGTTATCGAGCTGTGCGCGTGCTTTATCTTCAAACGTGACACCTTTGGTCCACGCTTTGATCGTTGTTTTATCGTCTTGCTTAATTTCTATGTAGTTCTCAGTACACATCATGATTTCCCTATTCAGTTCGCGCTTCTTTCTTTTCGGTGCTCTTTGTTTAAGCAGAAAGAAGCCCAATATTTACGTTATTCTTACGACGCCTTGCATCAAGCCATCTAACCCGCCGTACACCGTCAGGCTGTCAATTTTCTCAGCGACTTTTTCCAGCGCTTCTAGCTCTTTGAGACGCATTAACGTTGGGTTGTTTTCCATCACTTTGGCCGTGTTGTGCAAGCTTCGGGTTGCCGCGGTTTCTTCTCGACGCTTTATCACGTTCGCTTCGGCAGATTTCTGCGCTTCCACCACTTGGTTCAAGATCCCTTTGATATCGCCCGGCAGAATAATGTCTTTCATGCCCACATTTCCCAGCGCGACGCCAATATCAGCAAGTTGTTCTGTCACCAGTTCTTTCACTGTTTCGCCGACGTAGAGTTTATCCAGCAGAAGATCATCCAATGTCTTGGTGCCAATGGCTTCCCGAAGCGCAAGCTGAAGCAGCTTATACACATAGTCTTCGAGCTTCTCGACGTTACACGCAGCCGTTTTCGCATCAATAACGCGTATGCTCGCCGTTAAGTTAATCCGCAAGCTCACACGATCTTTCGTCATGATTTCTTGCCCGGCGATCTCTAAAATTTGAGTACGCGTATCGAACGTCTTAAGCGTCACGTCGCGATTGAACTGCCAATAGCCGTATTGCCCCGGCTCGAGTGTTTCCACCAGCTTGCCATCCACATAGAGCAATCCAACATGGTTATTCTTCACCACGGCATTCATGATCGGCTTGATCGCGATTGTCTCTGCACTTCGAATCAGTCTTGAGGCGGTATTTGCGCCCGCCTTGTTCACGAGGAACAAGGTTTGTTCGGCGAGTTGCAGTTGCGTGCTAATGTCGATTCGCTCAACACGAATATTACCTGCTTCTTTCCATAGAAAGAGCCGCTCGCCCGGCGCAACCACGCCTCTGAGCATGTCATTCACAAATAATAAGCCCACTTCCGTGTCGTCCAGCTTTTCATGCGTGATCTGGTCACGCAACGCAGCATTGCTTTGATACAAGCGCTCACCACTTACTGGGGAGAAATACAGCGAATCAATGTCAAAGATTTGAAAGCTAACCTCATCGGAAATATCCCATACCTTATGGGTACCCGGCATGAGCACATCCTTAAGTTGTTGGTTCTTGAATACCAGTGCGCGCTCATTTTCTGCAATTTTAATGGTTTTTCTAAACATCATTTTCTTCCTTAAAGTACCGTGCTAAATCATTCGTCTAATCACGAGCAATTTTGCCAAGGTGTTGAGCATAAAAAGGACAAACATGCCGTTCAGGGGCAAACCAAACTTGTGCCTCAGGTGGCGTCCTGCCTGCTGAATCACGCTGTTTCATTTGCATCTGACTGGCAGTGGCCAGCCCGTTTTACGCCGTGGTTCGATACATAAAGTTATTGGACGGGAATTGAACCCGCGACAAACGAAATTGCTTTCGCCGCTCTACCAACTGAGCTACCAATTGGGTACTAGAGTAGGAATCGAACCTACGCACACAAAACTTGGTTTCGTCGCTCTACCCCTGAGCTATCTAGTCAATAAGGGAATCGAACCCATAACAGTGGAAACTGTCCCTCTCCTGAGGTGTGTGATCGGAATACACAGTCACAGTGTGATGTGCACCAGCGTGAGCGTTTGAGTCACCACCGCTAATCACAGACTCAGTATTCCAAGTTGCATGCCAAAAACGGTTAAAGGCGAAGAAATACTTTTATGTCTCTGTTTATTCGTACTTTAAAAACGCAAAAACAAAAAAGAGTGCTGCTTACCCTTCAAAAATAAACACACGATTTGATTAGTACGGATATGCCTTCTATCCATATAGATAGGATTGAATGACAGGCGAAGGGAATAGATAGAATGAAGACGATTGCGCTGAGCTTACTGGGGACGCAGTTAGACAGAATTGGGAAACACGTTGATCGTCTCCACCGTTGGCGACCGAATGTGAGCCTTGTCAGCCAAGAAGCGTTACCGATAGATGAAGTGTACTTGCTTCATGACAATCACAACCTGCGTCTTGCCAAAACTGTCGCATCAGACATTAAAGCGGTGTCGAGTGATACTCAAGTGCATGTGTGCGAAATGAACTTCCATGACCCATGGGATTTCGAAGAGGTTTACGCCAAGCTCTACGATTTCTGTGAATCGATGGATTTTGATATCGAGAACAATGAGTATCTTTTCCACATTACGACGGGCACGCACGTCGCGCAGATCTGTAGCTATCTCTTAACGGAAAGTCGTCATTTCCCCGGTAAGCTCATTCAAACCGCCCCTGACAACAGTAAGGAAGACAAATCCATAGGTCGTGTGCAACTCATTGATCTGGATTTATCGCGTTATGACCAACTCGCCACGCGCTTTGATAACGCGAGCCTGCAAGGCGAAACCTTTCTCAAGTCGGGCATCGAAACCAAGAATACCGCCTTTAATCAGCTTATTACTCAGATTGAGAAAGTGGCCATCCGTTCCACCGCCCCTATTCTTCTCACTGGCCCGACAGGCGCAGGGAAAAGTCAGCTCGCTCAACGTATTTATC
The DNA here is from genome assembly GCF_002876705.1 of Enterovibrio norvegicus. GTDB lineage: Bacteria > Pseudomonadota > Gammaproteobacteria > Enterobacterales > Vibrionaceae > Enterovibrio > Enterovibrio norvegicus_B. The sequence continues at coordinate 629,750 of NZ_MDAG01000057.1, forward strand.
AGCTCAAGAAAATGCGCTCGATGTTGAAAGGACAACTCGTTGTGGTGAACTGTGCGACGTTGAAAGGCATGAATGCAATGGCTGCCTTGTTTGGGCATACCAAGGGCGCATTCACTGGCGCATCGTCAGCGCGTGACGGTTTCTTAATGGGGGCTAACAATGGGTTATTGTTTCTCGATGAAATTGGTGAACTGGGTTTGGAAGAACAAGCCATGCTGTTACATGCTATCGAGTATAAACGCTTCCACCCTGTAGGCAGTGACAACGAAACCCAAAGTGATTTCCAACTGATTGCCGGTACCAATCGCGATCTGAAAGCCATGGTTGAACGTGGCGAATTTCGTAATGACTTACTGGCGCGCATTAACCTTTGGACGTATCAACTCCCCGCTTTAAAAGACAGAAAAGAAGATCTAGACGCTAACCTTGAATATGAGCTGCGATCTTTCTCTGAAAACCACGGACACCGGATCAGATTCAACAAGGAAGCGAGAAATGCCTTTCTCCAATTTGCCCATTCAAGCAAGGCGACGTGGCAAGGTAACTTCCGCGACCTGAGTTCTGCCATTACACGTTTAGGCACATTGGCGGACTCTTCTCGGATTTCTGTCGAAGACGTGAATGACGAAGTGCAACGACTCACAGCGTCTTGGTCACCAAGCGATACACCGTCATTGGCCACTTCCTCCTTAAACGTGCTGAGGGATGACGTGCTCATGGATCTTGATGATTTCGATAAGCACCAGTTGCAGTTCGTCCTCGATATTTGCGCACGGCATGATTCGATGGCAGCTGCTGGACGAGAATTGTTTAACGTTAGCCGAACGAAAAAAACACAAGCCAATGATTCCTCAAGGCTTCAAAAATACTTGGCCAAGTTCGGTCTAAACTGGAAAGCTCTGAAAAACGGCTAGTGAATGAAAAATTCGTCTGTGATGAAGTGCTAGACGCTGTCTCTTTGGGCGCTTCATTCATCAAATTGGCTGGTTATGCATATTATTTTGTACTCACCCCGAAGATTCTCTCACTTTAATGCGTAAACAATCATTAATATGAATAACCCAAATTAGTGATTATTAATCATAACATTAGATAAGATCACTCACGGTTTTATCTACGCAACTGTAAATACATTCGCATGTCCAATCATTGATGCAAACAACACTACTACACATGAATATATTAATGAGCCACTTAACTCTCATAAGGCTCATCAATCATGGGAAAACGCTCCTTTCACCGAACAACGCTTTCAACGAGCTTAGCCTTCGCACTCGCTTTTGCCTCTCCGTACTCTTTGGCTGACACGGCCACTAGCTCAGTCGCGACATTCAACAACAACTTTTTTAACGACTTGGATGGTGCATTGCCTGGCTATGTCATGTTTGCGCAGCATGCCATTATTCCTGCTAAACAACACATTCAAGGCGACACGCAACCTCACCTCACTGGTGCACGTAAAACCTTGGTGATGATTAAGCTATCTCAACACGATAGAAACAACGCGGATCAAGTGCGTGTGTCTGTGTTTGATAAAGACAACACATTGAAAGCACAGTTTGACATGGCATCTCCAGACGCACTTCCTAGCATCGCTGGAAGTGGGCTTTCTGAAGGGCTAAACGCTGGTGACTTTGTGGTACCAAACGCTTATGACCGATCATTTTCAGGCACAAGCACCCTTAAGAAGTTTGAAGACGCCTCATTCTTCACTGCACAATTAGCGCAGTTTAAGGCCATTCAGCTTAAAACAGCCGATGGTGCATGGGTCGACACATTCACACTGCCCGACGCAAACGTGGCTGATGGCCGCACTGTCGTTGTGTCCTCTGATGCTGGCTACCGTTCTACGGTGAAGTATTCGGGTAAACGCTTATCCGTTAATCGTGGCGATACGCGCGTTTTTCGTTACTTAAATGGAAGCTGGTTCAGCGATGTAGACGCGAATGCTGGTCGAGTGAAATACGGTGATTTTTGGTCAGTGGCCTTGGAGGCGAAATTCATCGAGCCCGGTGTTTCCTTTACGTTTACTGCCAATGGCAAGCAAGGCACATTAAACGGTGTGAACGTCGGCGCGCCGACTCAGGTTTTTCTTAACACAATCGATGTGGGTATGTTGACGCCTAATCGCGATCAATTCGAGATGCAAACGCAGCCTGAGTTGATTCGCGAGTATTTCCAAACATTGCCCACCAGCAAGCTTATCGTTAACAATTTCACACCACTGCACTTTAAAGAAGTCATGATGCCTGATGGCACACTGCTAACAGATTTCGCCCCTGATACTGGCGGCGTGCACAAAGGCAGCATGCGCGAAACCATTGGGAAGCGCTTAATGTCGCTCGGCATCAATAACGCCAACTACGGCATTCATTCATCCGCCCCCGGAGGAAGCCACCCTTACGCTACCGCACAAATCAGCGCACATAACACACTAGGGCGTTATGAAAACGGTGTCGTGGTGCATGGTCTTTCTGGCGGTGCTGGCATCGTGACACTGCTAAACAGTAAAGGGAACGAATTCAGCCATGAGCTCGGCCATAACTATGGGATGGGCCACTATCCGGGCGGCTTTAATGGTTCAGTTCACCGTCCTCCAAATGCTGTGAACTCTACATGGGGCTGGGACGCAGATACCAATACGTTCATTCCAAATTTTTCACGAGTGAAGACGGACAAAGCAACGTGCCTTAACGATCAATGCCAAGAGGCATTTGAAGGCTTTGCATTCAATAAGGATGCGATGGCTGGCGGTGGGATCTACGATGCGACCTATAACAATTACACGCTCCATACACCGTATACTGCGCAGCGTATTCAGCGCTTTCTCGAAAACAAAGCCGTATTTGATACGTCGTCGCCAACGGGCTTTTCAACGTGGAATAACAAAACCCAAGCGATGGAAGCGTGGACACTAAAGGTCGACAATGCAACCACTGCAACTGCGGGTCCTTCTCAGGTGTCGAAAGCAAGCTTAACCGCCCTGTTATCGACGAACACGCTGATCAATATTTCATTTAGCAACGGCGATTGGACGCGCGATATTTATCTGCCCAATGCGAAGCGCTCGAATACCGGCAAAGTGATCAGTATCTCGCACCGTGCGGGCTATACCTCTAGCGTGCATGTGAACAATACTGTTGAAACCATTCAAAACGGCAATACATGGCACTATGTTTCGAATGGAAAGACTTGGAACCGCACAAATAAGCCAGACTTGAGTGTTGCTCGCATCCCCAAAAAGCAAGGCATACCTGTTACGACGCTCTTTGGTTACTACGATCCCGAGAACAAATTGCAAAGTTACATCTACCCGGCCACGCATGGGGCCTATGGCATGACTTACGCCCAAGATGGTGCGAAGTCTACGTGTCAGTTAGTCGTTGAAACACGCAAAAAAGGTACCCGACACTTTGCGCTTGCAGACAAACGTTTCTCTGCAAATCAAATGAACCAGTTCAATGTGAATATTCAACGCGCCTTTGGTGTAACAAGGGCCGAAGTGCGGTGTCATGGACGCACTCTTTCCACGCGACAAATAGACGCTTCAACGGTGAAGCCGACCGTAACAACCATCGGAGGTGACAACGTCACCAAACCAAAAGGCTGTATCGTGAGTCTGTCATCAGGCGCTAGGTATTGTTTGCCGGTAGGGAAAAGTGCGGGTTATTCATTGCCAAGCTGGATTAAACGCCATGAGGTATATGTTCAATCAGAGCCAGGATCGAAAGTCGTGTTGTCTGATTACGAGAACCTCTCCTACGGCCGCATTGCAGCATTTGAAGGAACGGTTGAAAACCACAAACTCACAAATGTGCTTGCACAAAGTGGCGATTACGTCGATTTCTCAGCACCACGTTCTATGCGTGTTGAAAAAAGCGCGACCCCGCTTGGCTGCATTGTGAGCTTAGAAACCCGTGAGCAATACTGCCTAGCCGCCAATCAGCGTTCTGGTTATGCACTTCCAAGCTGGATCAGAAAACACGAGGTGTATGTCTATGCCGACGAAGGCGTGAAGGTTCGTTTAGGCGATTGGCCAAACTTGTCTTACCACCGAACGGCGACCTTTAGCCAAAGCATGACAAATGAAGAACTTAAATCGGTAAAAGCACGAAATGGACAGTATCTTGATTTCTCAAGGCCGCAATCCATGGAAGTGAAATAACGCACTACTCCGTGTTAAGTCACTGACTGGGTAAACAACAACCCAAGCTAAAACGAAAATGGGCGCGTAATGCGCCCTTTTTTATTTATTACAGCTATTTAGCACACAGCGCATGCCTACAAAAGTGATATCAGCGGCAATGACTAGCTAACGACTAACTCGGTGTACCCCGTGTCATCATCATACTCTCGCGTAAACGCCATGGCAGGAAAAGAAAGTAAGCATACTTCTGCCGTATGGCTGACGATACTGCCTTCCATCAAATGCCCACCTATCATTTTCCCCTCACTATCTGCAGCAGATAGATGAAGATGCACATGTTCAGGTGTCAACGTGCCAGACACGGCGATGATTTCATACGCGCCATCCAGTGTGACAACAGAGCGACCGTCAGCTAAGCGTAACGAGAGCCTTGATAAACAACCCACAACAGAGGCGATACAACCGGCCTGAATATTGTTGGATTGCACAGATGCGAGAACGGATTGTTTTAGATCAGCCCCTCGCGTTAAGCGAAAGGCTATCGGAGATACTTGTGAATTCATTTGAAAGATTTATGCGGGAAAACATTGCGGATGCGCTGTTGAACTTTGCTATCAATCCCTTTGGAGAGAACCAATTTGGCGGGTTTGAAACGATTTCTATACACTTTCACCGTTCCCGTGAACGGCGTGCGTTTACAGATCTCAGCACAGTCATGCAGAAAGCCGTGCGGGACTTTACCCTTTGTTTTCGTCACCTCGCCATCTTTAAAGCGAATATAAACAATGGGACGATCGACCGCGATAAACGCAAACAAAGCAATGAAGCTAACGGCTAAGAAATACTCCATGATCTCACCTTACATATCTAACAAGCTACTCAAGTCTTTCTTGAGCGCATCTACCTTTTTATTGGCGTTTTGAGAACGGTTAGCTTCACCTAACAAGTATTCAATCGTGTCAGACAATGTCGCATCTAAGTCTTGCGCCTTCATGGACAGCTTTTCCCAAACACGAAAATCAAGATCGATTGATTTCTTGCGTGTGTGTTCTTGTTCAGCATTAAAGTGACGCTTACGCTTCGCACGAATGGCTTGCTTCAGTTTGTTATCAAGATCAGGAGACATGTGTTCAGTGATCCATTCGATCACTTTTGTTGGCTCATGTTCTATTGACATCAAGCTGTTAACAGCGGCTTGCGCCTCGCTCGTATCGATATATCGCGTAACGTTGGCCCCTTCTTTATGCTTTTTGACCACATAGGCCCACTTCCATCCAGCTTCGAGGTTTTCAAGTTGTTGATATTTCATATTCTTAGTATGTTTTTAGTTGAGAGCAATAAAAGACATTAATACAGTGACAGCGTAACAGTAGATTATTTTTTAATCAAACTCATCTTGGCTTATCCCTTTGATTTCGGCGATATCATTTTCAAACTCGTGACGTTCAGCAACTTATTTCGCCGAACGTCGCGATAACCGTGTATCAAGGGATGATCTTATCTACTTTGCTGGGTCTTCTTCCTTTATACTCTCGGTAAATAACACACCAAGAGTTGAATCCCAGACGTATGCAAGAAGTTACCTGGCAGTCCGTAGTTCCCCAGTTTTCGAATGTTGAACAACAGATTGAAAACTACTCAGCCTTAACCGCAATGACCCCTTGTGCGTTGCAACCAAGGTTAACAAACAGCATTCAGCGTCTTGTGCATGAAGTGCACTTTCCACGTTTGCTGCTCGTCACGGCGCCAGATGTCCATGACTACCTTTCCATTGTGAAAGATATCGTGGTCAACAAACTCCCATCGACTGATATGCCAGTGGTTGTCGCTGAGAATTTCGATGAAACTCAATTGTTTGGCGCAGTGTATCCCACCAACGAAGATGTGACAATGTCACGGAGCGTTGAAGGGCTGCTTCACAAAGCAAATGGCGGTGTACTTCTCATTTCTCTAACAGGCGTCATCAGCCAACCCAATATCTGGAGCCGCCTCAAGCACGTATTGTGCACCGGCAACCTACCTTGGAAAAGCGCAAAGCCAGACACTTATTGCGAACTGCCTAACCCATCAGAATTATCAGTACGCCTGATTGTTATCGGTGACCGCTCATTGATGAATGATTTCGAAGATGGTGAGCCAGAACTGCATGGTTTAGGCATCTATACCGAATACGAACCCGACATGCTGCTTACGCCAGAGAGCGTCGACGATTACCTTTCTGTGTTAAAAGGCTTTCAATCTTCCTATGGGGTAAAACCTCTGACATCTGGCGCAGTAAAACGCGTGATGCAAGCAGGCGTGCGCTTTACGGAAGACCAAGACCGCATGCCACTGTGCCCGCTATGGATTCAGTCACTGCTTCGTGAAGCCGATTACCAAGCTAAAGGTGACAGCGTCACTGAAGACGATGTACAAAAAGCCATTAGCGAGAAATACTACCGTGAATCTTACCTGCCGCTTCGCGCCGTAGACGACATCCATAAAGGCCAAGTCTTCATTGATACCCGTGGTGAGCACATTGGTCAGGTTAATGGCTTAACCGTTGTTGAAATGCCAGGACACCCGATGGCGTATGGCGAACCGGCACGTATCTCTTGTGTGGTTCACTTTGGTGATGGCGACATCTCCGACGTAGAACGCAAAGTCGATTTGGCAGGCAACATTCACGCCAAAGGTATGATGATCATGCAAGCCTTCGTCAGCGCAGCGCTTGATCTTGATGAGCCTCTACCTTACGCCGCCTCTATCGTGTTTGAGCAATCTTATTGTGAAGTCGATGGTGACAGCGCCTCTCTTGCCGAGCTATGTGCATTTGTCAGTGCGTTGGCTCAACAACCTATCAACCAAAGTATTGCCATTACAGGTGCCGTTGATCAGTTTGGCCGAGTGCAGGCTGTTGGTGGGATCAATGAGAAAATTGAAGGCTTCTACCACATTTGTGAAAACCGTGGCCTAACCGGTTCTCAAGGCGTGATTTTGCCGAAAACGAACCTCAACGCTTTGTGCCTAAGTAACGACGTGGCAACGGCTATTCGCGAAGGCCAATTCCACCTTTGGGCGATTGAAGATGTTGAAGAGGCATTTCCGCTCATTACTGGACTTCGCTTCAGTGGCGACAATGAACAGCCAGAAGAAAAACGTGCTCAAGAAGAACAGGAAGAACAAGAAGAGACCCTGTTAGACAAAATAGCAGAGCGTATTGAGGCGTTTCACCACGGTGAGCATCGTCACATATCACTAATTTCTAAGCTTAAAAGCTGGCTCCTTCACTGATCCGAGTTGTTTAGCGTACACGTGTACGCTAAAGTGCCACTATCTTTTCGAAGGAACAGTATAATGCAAATGAAACGCCATTCTTACACTAGGGAAGACCTGCTAGCTTCAAGCCAAGGTGAACTTTTTGGCCCAGGTCGCCCACAGTTGCCAGCGCCAAACATGTTAATGATGGATCGTATTGCCAACATCACTGACGAAGGCGGTGACTTTGGTAAAGGTTTCATCGTCGCTGAGTTAGATATCAGCCCTGATTTGTGGTTCTTTGATTGTCACTTCCCTGGCGACCCAGTCATGCCTGGTTGTTTGGGACTTGACGCAATGTGGCAGCTTGTTGGTTTCTTCCTTGGTTGGATGGGCGGCGAAGGTAAAGGCCGTGCATTGGGTGTTGGCGAAGTGAAATTCACTGGCCAAGTTCTTCCTACCGCGAAGAAAGTGACCTACGAAATCCAAATGAAGCGCGTTATCAACCGTAAGCTGGTTATGGGCGTTGCTGATGGTCGCGTATTGGTAGACGGTAAAGAAATCTACGTAGCAAAAGACCTGAAGGTCGGCCTTTTCCAAGATACTTCTTCTTTCTAAGCCGACATCATCATGTTTTCAAAAACCGCCCTTGTGGCGGTTTTTTTATTGGCGTGAGATACGAGATACGAGATA
>NZ_MDAG01000057.1:638497-678551 GCF_002876705.1 Enterovibrio norvegicus
GAGATACGAGATACGAGATTTTAATAGCTAAGCGCTGATAAACAAATACTTACCTACTTCATCCCCGCCAGTTTCCAAGCTTCTCTGTTTTCCAAGGCTGTTATTACCTTCTATTTCAGATCTTCCCCACACAATTAGTTATAGTGCGTTAAATGAGCAATCAAAAGCCCCTATTCAGGGGCTTGTAAGATAATTTTTAGGGGTGGGTTTACTTCATGTTGGTCGTTTTTGTATCTCGGCCATCGCGCCAGCCACCTAACCATTGACTGCGTGCGTCCATGGCCTGATAAGGACATGTCTCAGAGGATCGACCGTTTATACCCGCTTGATAGCCTTTCGCTTGTGCACGTTCTAAACGATCTCGCTTCTGTCTTTTCATATTTCCGCCCTCTTATCCTTCGACGTTTTCATCTTTACGGTACGGTGTTGGTCATGTTGACGTTTTATTACCGCACCCATTAAGACTTATTCATGCTCAGAGAATAATCAAGCATTGGGAGGCTCATCCTCCAAAAATTTGTGAGAGTGAGCCAGAAATGAAAATTACTTTTTACGACGCATTGCGCCCGCAAGCGCAAGAAGACCCAAACCTAAGAAACCAACACTGCCACCACTTCGCGACACGGTTTGATCATCGTAAGTGCGTTGTGAAATTGTTCCGTTGTTATCTCGAGTCAGTTTTACCGCGACAAGTTCTTCAGTACCGTCACAAAGCGCGTTGTGTGCAGTTGAACGATATCCACCAGCACAGTAGAAAGCAGATGCTGCAATGTCGCCGTTATCAGCGATATCGAAAGCCTCAGCAATACGGTATTGGTTGTTGGTGTCTGAAGCAGCACCACCATTGGTCAAATCATCAAGTAACCAACCACGGGTGCTTTGAAATGTCGTAAGGTTTTTGGCTGAACCATGAAGGTAAATGTAACCACGCTGACGACGAGCCCGGTCACGCGCAGATTCAGTATCAACCTTACCCACCAGTTCGTTATCGTTGTTTATCGAGGCTGCTGTTGCATTGTAGCCCGCAAAGAACAATGAACTTTGAGAAGCACCCAGCAGCGTCGTAGACGTGCCTTCATTGATAAACACGGTTTCCGCATAAGCACCGCTTGCACGACGGAAGTTCTTGGCGATACCAGCGACAATGCCATTCTCATTGATGTCATTGGCAACGGTGTAAGAGTAGATAATGTCGCCGCTTTGGCGAATCTCGATGCCAGGGATAAGTGACATTGTCCAGCAACGCAAAGAAGTATCTGTCTGGAGATTGGTTAAACACGTTGAAAAATCTGAAATCGGAGTGTACTTCACAGCACGTGCATAAAAGCCGTTATCATCATATGTATTGAAACCCACCATGGTAGGCGCAGTTTCATTGGTAAGGAGAGTTGCAGCCTTCACCGATGCTTGCGCTGTATCGTCCGTGTTCCCTGTAGGGTTGTTGTCGTTGTCGGTCTGAAAATCTGCGATCACACGGGCATTTTCAGAGCTAGCGTAACTCGAAACCCACACAACAGCTTGATTGGCGAACTGGAAGTACTGACAAGCACGATCAGTATAGTCAACAGTTGATGAACAACTAAATAAGCTACTTAGCCCCGCGCCTTCAGGGACTTTTCCGCGATCACCCACATCGGCCATGTTAGCGACGGAAGCAGAGCCAAATGTAATGACATCTGAGCCCACTGTAATAGCACCATTGGCGTTGGTTTGACCGATGGTAGAGATAACCGTTCCCAATCCTGATGGTGGAAGCAGTTCAGTACCGCCATTAAAACCACGCGTCTTAAACGCTCTCGCATGAACAGCACCATTCTGGTAATACGGACTACTTGACGCACCTACCGCGCCAGCATCTGAGATCTGATTGATCACAACATTGGTGGAGTTAGCATTCGCTGAGCCTGTTGGTGGAGTACCACTGACACCTGGTCCAAAAGGATTGGCTCTCGTGCCATCAACAGAGGCAGTGCTGTTAGACGTGTATCCGTTGTTCCAAGCGTCGATTTCTTTCTTCAGGCCGCCATCACAGACTTGTTCACTGTCTTCGCTATCACACACCTCGCCAGTGGCTTTGATGCCATACCATTGTTCATCCGCCCAAGCATCACAGGTGTTGTAACCCAGGTAATTATCACAATAGTTATCAAGGTCGTCATAACTATTAATGAAATGCTCTTCATCTACCATGTAGGGCATTTCTTCTGAATAGTTCAGCCCAACAGGCCCACGAAGCACTTCTACCGCGATTTTCGAGCTATCGGCTGCAATCGCCGTTGCCGCCGAAGATTGGCCGCTTGAAGCCCCAGTTTCTTGGGTAACATTGTAAATCGCTGCACTTGCAAGCGTTGGTAACCCAGCAACCGCGAGTGCGATTGCTGACAATTTGAATTTGTTGAACTGCATTCCTAATCCTTTTGCATTTCTTCGAGCTCTTCCCAGCGTTCAAAGGCAACTTCTAACTCTGCTTCAGCTTCGCTTAAGCGTTGAAGCACAGTTTGTGTTTCATCATTACTACGCTGGAAGAACGCAGGGTCGTTGACCGACTCCTGAATGTGCGAAATTTCATTTTCTAAGTTTTCAAGTAGCTGTGGAAGCGCTTCAAGCTCTCTTTGCAACTTGTAAGACAATTTTTTCGTTGTCTTTTTCGCTTCTGGTGCTTTTTTCGGCACTTCTGCTGATGTTTCTGGCTTTGCTTTCTGAGGTTTACTGGTCTCGGTTGCTTTCAAGTAGTTCTCACGTTGCTGCATTGCATCGTGATAGCCACCCACAAACTTACGAATTAAACCATCCCCTTCAAACACCCAGCTATGCGTCACTGTGTTATCAACAAATTGACGATCGTGACTCACTAACAGCAAGGTACCTTGATAATTGGCAAGCAATTCTTCTAAAAGTTCCAGAGTTTCGATATCCAAATCATTGGTTGGCTCATCAAGCACCAATAAGTTGGCTGGCTTCAAGAAAAGACGTGCCAGCAATAAACGGTTCTTCTCACCACCAGAGAGTGCTTTTACAGGTGTACGCGCGCGACGAGGGTGGAAAAGGAAATCTTGCAAGTAACCAAGCACATGGCGTTTTTTCCCGCCCACATCGACTTCAAGTTTGCCTTCAGCAAGGTTGTCGATCACTGTTTTCTCGGGATCCAGCTTTTCACGGTATTGGTCGAAATACGCCACATCGAGTTTCGTGCCCACATGGAAAGAGCCTGAGTCAGCTTCAAGTTGCTGCAGCATCACTTTGAGCAAGGTACTCTTACCACAGCCGTTCGGCCCAATTAACGCAATGCGATCTCCACGCATAACATTGAAGCTAAAGTCTTCAATGAGGCGCTTCTCGCCCCATTGGTAACCGATATTTTTCGCTTCAAAGACGATTTTGCCTGAACGAGCAGCATCATCCAGTTGGATGTTGGCTTTGCCCATCACATCAACACGATCAGAACGCTCGCGACGCAATTGCTTCAGTGCACGCACTCGGCCTTCGTTACGGGTACGACGTGCTTTAATGCCTTGGCGGATCCAGGTTTCTTCTTGCGCAAGCTTTTTGTCGAATAACGCGTTTTGTTCCGCTTCAACTCGCAGCGCTTCCTCTTTGCCCTCAAGGTACATTTCATAGTCACCAGGGAAAGAAGACAGCATGCCTCGGTCAAGATCCACAATGCGGGTTGCCATTGAGCGAATGAATGCACGGTCATGCGAGATAAAGATGATCGAACCTTTGAAATCTTTCAGGAAGTTTTCCAACCACATGATGGTTGCCACGTCCAAGTGGTTGGTTGGCTCATCAAGTAGAAGAATGTCAGGGTCACAAACCAACGCACGTGCCAGTGCGGCTTTACGCTGCCAACCACCGGACAGCTCAGAAAGCTTCTTGTTTCCATCAAGCTTCAAGGCGTCTAGCACTTGTGTGATTTGATTTTCAAAGTGCCATGCACCGTGATGGTCGAGCTGCTCTTGCACGCGAGCCAAACGGTTAATGTTTGTTTCGCTTGGATCGGTTTCCATCAAGCCTAGAAGCTCGTGGTACTGCTTTAATAGCGCCCCTACTTCCGCCAAACCTTCAGCAACATAATCAACCACAGTGCCTTCCGCATCACGCGGAGGATCTTGCTCAAGGCGTGATACCTTCAAATCTGTTTGACGGTTAATGCTGCCATCATCGAGCAGCACGGTGCCGTGAATCACTTTCATCAGTGTGGATTTGCCTGCGCCATTTCGGCCAACCAAACACACTCGCTCACCGGGTTGAAGAACGAACTCAGCTTTATCCAGTAATGGATTGTCGCCATAGGCAAGCTGCGCGTTGGTGATATTAATCAATGCCATGTGTATCTAACCATGTCTGTAGTAATGAAGAATCGAAAGGCCAGCCCAATTCACTGAGCACTGAACCGTCTTCATTTTGAAGAGATAATACGGGAATAGTGACGCCGTAACGTGAAAAAAGCACGTCATCAAACGCAATGTCGATAACGCGCAAAGCCGTGGTGTTACCCACGGCTTGATAAAGTGCAAAAGCCTCTTCACAAAGGTGACAAGCTTCCGTGCTGTAGAGGACTAACGCCATTAACCTTCCTTGTGGGTCACGATCCAGCAATTATGAATGTGTTTGTTTCGTTCGAAATCGAGTGGAATAGAACGATCTGTGATGTTTCGTGCAAACAAGCCCAATTCATTCAACGCATCAAAATCCATTTTGAAGTTACGCTTATTGTTCGAGAACACGATTTCGCCAAGAGGACGAAGCAAACGCTTAAGATCTGTCATCAACTTGAGGTAGTCACGCTGAACATCAAACGTGTCTTCCATGCGTTTAGAGTTAGAGAACGTGGGTGGATCGATGAAGATAAGGTCATATTGACCATCAGCCATTGATAACCACTTCAAGCAATCAGATTGAATGAACTGATGTTGACGCCCTACTTTGCCGTTTAGCTTCATGTTGCGTTCAGCCCACGCCAGATAGGTTTTTGACATATCTACCGTCGTGGTTGAACGTGCGCCGCCCACTGCCGCATGCACAGTTGCTGTGCCTGTGTAAGCAAACAGGTTCAAGAAATCTTTACCTGCCGCCTTCTCACCCAACAGCTTACGCGTGTAGCGGTGATCCAAGAACAGGCCTGTATCCAAGTAATCTTGAAGGTTCACTTCCAGCTTAACGCCGTATTCTTGTACTTCCATGAAGCGTTTGGCTTCACCCAGTTTTTGATACTGATTCGTACCCTTTTGTTTTTCACGGGTCTTCAGTATCACGTTATTGGCGTTAACACCCGTCACGGTGATAGCAGCACGAACAACGTCCAGTAAGCGGCGGCGTGCCGTTTCTTCAGGGATCTCTTTTGGTGCCGCGTATTCTTGAATGACGATATGATCTTTGTAGCGGTCAATCGCCACGTTGTAGTCAGGCAAGTCAGCGTCGTACAGGCGGTAGCATTCTAGGCCTTGTTGTTTCGCCCACTTCTCAAGCTTTTTGATGTTCTTGCGAAGACGGTTAGAAAACTCTGGTGCCACATCTGATACTGGCGCTTTTTGGCCTTCTACAGGCGCAACTTCACCGCGTGCAGTGATCTGGTACGTTTTCATCACACAATCAAGTGCGCCGTTACGAAGCTTGTAGTTACTTTCTGCACGCATACGCAAACAGCTCAGCAACTCGTCTGAACCAGAGTAAATAGAAGCAACCGACCCTTTAAATTCAGTTTTCAGCTGAACACCCAATTGGGTATAGAGCGCAATTAAGCCTGGTGTTGTGCCAAGACGCTCACCGTAAGGAGGGTTACAAATCACGTGCCCGATTTCGTAGCCTTCAGGCTTGCTTAACGTTGCTGCATCGCTCAATTCAAATTGAATCAAGTCAAACACGCCGGCACGACGCGCGTTGGATTTAGCGGTTTCAAGCACACGCGCATCGTTATCAAAGCCAAAGAAACGCGTTTCACATTTCGCAGGGCCTTTCTTCGATTTGAACGTGACTTCTGAATGTACTTCCATCCACTTCTCGCGGTCGAAAGATTTCAGAGACTCAAAGCCCCAGCGTTTGCGCTTAAGACCAGGTGCAACCTGTGCAGCCATCATCGCAGCTTCAATAAGCAATGTGCCTGAACCACACATAGGGTCGAGCAATGGTTGATCAAACGTCCAACCGCTTTTCATGACAAGCGCTGCTGCGTTGGTTTCACGAAGTGGTGCTGCGCCCGCCTCAGTGCGGTAACCACGCTGGTGCAAACCACTGCCAACCATATCGATACCCAACAAGCCGTTTTCACGAGACAAACGCATGTGGATACGCAGGTCTGGTTGCTCACGGTCAATGCTTGGGCGGTCAAGATCCGCTTTTACGAAACGGTCAACAATGGCGTCTTTTACTTTTAACGCGCCGTATTGGCTGTTACGGATCTCTCGGTTAGTACCATTGAAGTCGACGGCAATGCGTTTTCTTTCACTGAAATATTGTGGCCAGTTAATTGCTGACGCACCCAGATACAGGTCCATGTCATCACGTACATCAAACTCGCTCAGAACAAGAATGAAACGCGATGCGGTGCGGCTCCATAAACAACAGGTATAAAGCGTTTTTTCATCAGCACGAAAACGCACGCCAGCGTTAACCGCTTTCACGTCGCTTGCACCGAGTTGCTCTAATTCTTCTGCTAGAAGGTTCTCAAGACCGCGGGAGGTAATTGCTAAATATTGATTCATGGAAATGTATTCTGAGGAATGTTGCGCGCGATTATAACTGAATTAAATGGACTTCGCTCAACTCTGCATAAGACTTCGTTCGATTTAGTCAAAACAAACGGGTCTAGCGATCTTATTGCTGCATAAACAGTCATTATTTATTCAGGATAAATGTTCTCAAGGTTCATACAGTAACTCGTGAGAACAATACAAAACGACACAGACACGCTTAGCAAGGTAAAGCCCTAAACTTTGTTTGTGCTCTTTCGATGAGCATCTGACAAGGACCACCTAATTCCGTTCAATTGTAACTTCCTCATACGCTATTCTCGCGCGAAAAAGTGTTTCCATCAGGAAACAACACAAACCAAAGCTCCGCCACGCCCTTCAGGCAAAAGCTATTTACCCTAGCGCTGCCTTCTAAGCAGTTAGTCCTTTTTATAGTAAGTGCACACTTATCCACAGGGTCACAAATTAGCTAACATCTAAATTTCAAAGTCACCCCTATTGTGTCCCATTGGGAAACCAACAAAACCTCGTTAATTTGGTATATACCAGAAAGGGATTTCAATCCTAAATGGACACATTAAAGGGGAAGTGAATGATAATTTGTTTCTGTTTTATGCCCTGTTTTCGCTCTGCTGAGCAAATACACATGAACAAAAACCATACCAAATGATTAGAAATACGTGATAGGCATCACGTCAAGTGATTGGAAAATAAGCGAAGAAAACATGAGGTAAATACGGGTAATCGTATGTAACAAACCCATAACAGTGAGAGATTGGTGCAAATACGCCTCACAGAGCGCGTGCATTATATGTTTGAGAAGAGTGTGTTTTTTTGAATGTTTACGCGGAGGCTATTCATTTAGAAGAGATGAAACGTTCCCCTTCTTAAATGCCCTGAACTCAGAATTTAACATGATAGCCGCTATCAAGGAGACACATTCAACGCCTTTGGTGAGTAACAATTTGTTTGATACAACAGCGATTATTTGTTCAATACAACAGCGATTTCAGCAGGATTAACGATAACGTTGTCAGGCGTTGAGTCAGCAAAAATGGATGTGCATCGCCCTTTTTTGATCAACAGAACAATGCAAATAGTGGAGGGATTTAACGACAAGATGATGAGGAGTAAAAGCAGATATTGAGAACGTGAAGAAAAGAAAGGCTGATAGGAAACCCTATCAGCCTACTAACGCATAATGACCACTGCGGCTATCGTATTGCTGTTGATTTAGAGATAGTCGGTCATTCATTACTTTTATCGCTTCACAGAACCGCATTTTTTTTGTATCGGTCAGTGCCAATGCTGATTCGCTCGCATGCATACACAAAGATGCGCAGCCTGCGTTTTCGATCACCAAAAAGGATTCACTGCCGTATTCGGTCTTCAAATCCACAATAGAGCCTACAGCTGGCGTGGTATGCCCTGCTTGTGTTTCGAAAAACCAACTTTTAGGAAGTAGCGGTTTATGGAAGCGGTTCGCTGCCACTGCGTTTAATACCAATTCCGCCTGGCGAGGGCCAGACAAAGGTAGTTGACTTACTGCATCTGAGTAGGTCGAAAAGAGTGATGCGTCATCGACTGAAAATGGGGTATCAACAAACGCATCGGGGATGAGGTGCTTCTTTTCAATCGCCACTTTAAAAACCATATCGCCACCAAGGTCGAGCATCAGCGCGTTTGCGTCGGTATCGAAGTACCATTTCCATGCATTATTTGGTTTCAACATCTTGTTCTCTCCTGCTTCGTGCAGAGAATCGGTCCATGTAAAGTGCGATTTAATTTGAGCTTTCGGAGAAGTGTAATGGGGTTTAGATAAAAAAAAAGGGGAAAACTTCGTTCCCCCTTTCGTTACATTCTTAATTTTCTAGGTTAAATATTACGAACAATATTCTTCACTAGTTTTGGTCCGTGATAAATGAAACCAGAGTAAACTTGAACCAGTTCAGCGCCTGCCATCATTTTCTCTTTCGCTGCCATTACCGAGTCAACACCGCCTACCCCAATGATTGGTAATTTACCATTCAGTTCTTGGTGAAGACGACGAATCACTTCAGTGCTTCGGTTTTGAACAGGACGGCCACTTAACCCACCCGCTTCATGAGCATGAGGCATGCCATCTACCAGCGAGCGATCAAGTGTTGTGTTGGTTGCAATAACACCATCGATGTTATGACGAACCAACGCATCAGCAACTTGAACTAACTCGTCTTCGGTCATGTCTGGTGCAATCTTCAATGCAACAGGCACATACTTACCACGAGATTTCGCCAATTCTGTTTGACGCAATTTCAATGCACCCAACAGGTCATCAAGTGCTTCACCGTATTGCAGTGAACGTAGCCCTGGCGTATTTGGCGAAGAAATGTTTGCGGCGATATACCCTGCATGGTCATAGACTTTGTCCATACAAATCAGGTAGTCGTCTTTACCATTCTCAAGTGGCGTATCTTTGTTTTTGCCGATGTTAATGCCAATGATGCCGTCATATTTGGCTTTCTTAACATTTTCTACCAGCGCATCAACACCCGCATTGTTGAATCCCATGCGGTTGATGATCCCTTCAGCTGGAAGAACACGGAAAAGACGTGGTTTGTCATTGCCAGACTGAGGACGCGGTGTCACCGTGCCTACTTCAACAAAACCGAAACCCATTGCGCCGAAGGCATCAATACATTCACCGTTTTTGTCTAAGCCTGCAGCAAGGCCAACTGGGTTTTTGAAATGCAGTCCCATGACTTGAACAGGACGAGGAGGAAGATTTTGACGATAAAAAATATCAAGAGGTGTACCAGTAAAACGAGATAGATTCTTGATTGTCAGATCATGAGCATGTTCTGGGTCTAGCTGAAAAATTGCCGATCTGGCGAGGCGGTACATCATGTAACCTCCGAAAAAAAGCCCCGAATAAACGGGGCTGTATTATCAACACTTTCGATGCTTAATTCAAATTTAAAAGCGTAAGTTCCCGCAATGCAACGGAGAATTTTGCAAATTCATGAGCAGAGCCCACTTTAAACTCAGCAACAATGCTTTCCCATCGGCCTAAACTGATTGCGTGCTCAATCATCCAAGACTCAAGCCCCAACTCTGCAGACTCACCTTTTTTCATGCCCGACAAGATTTGTGCGGTCAGCAAACGCTGCTGCCAATCCAGATCTTCTCGGAATGAAGCACGCGCCAATGCCTGCCAATGGTTCTCGACCGGTTGATTGGTGATTTGCTTGAGGAACCAATGTAATGACAAGGTATCGCCAAGTACAAAGTACAAACGCGCAACCACATCGAACGGCATCTTCATTTGATCCGACACTTGTGCCAAATCGAAACCAGCGAACAAGCTTGTTAAGCGAGCAACTTTATCTGCGATCTCTTTCGGCACACCATCTTTGATGTAACCTGCCGCTTGTTGCTCGTGTTCCTTAATTTCCGCAGGCACCAAGTATTTCTCAAGATTATCTGACAGATTCTTAATGGCTGGTTTGTAGAACGCCAATTGTTCTTGGATTCCCTGACCTCTTGTGCGATTACGCAAGATCCAACGCGTTGCTCGACGAAGCATACGACGGCAGCGGAACAAAATTGCGTACTGCGTTTTCGCAGACACTTTGTTATCTAGTGCGCGAATATCTTCAAACGTTGTGCCGAAATCAAGCACATCACGCGCAACCGCATACGCCGATGCAATCTCACCAACACTTGCACCCGTTTCGTCCTGCATACGCGAAACAAAATTGAAGCCCATGCAGTTCGACATTTGGTTAGCAAGGCTGGTAGCGATAATTTCGCCACGCAGTGGGTGGTTCTCCATCGAATCGCGATAGTTACGTTGTAACTCGCTTGGGAAATATGAAGGTAGCAAATCGCCGAAATACGGATCTTTTGTGATTTCATCAATCACTAACAGCTCTTTCAGTACCATTTTCCCGTAAGCCACAAGCACAGCAATCTCAGGACGGGTCAACCCTTTGCCGTGAAGCTGACGCTCGGCCAAGGTTTCATCATCAGGAATATGCTCAAGGCCGCGATCCAATTTCCCGTCTTTTTCGAGGTAATGGATAAAACGGATCTGCTCTTTCAGCAAGGCAACTTGTTGCGCCGCGGTCACCGAAATGGATTCGCTTTGGCAATATGCATTATCAAGAACGATTTCAGACACTTCGTCTTCCATACGTACAAGTAATTCATTACGTTGTTTGTAGGTGAGATCCCCTGCTGCAACGAGGCCGTTAAGCAAGATCTTGATGTTAACTTCGTTATCCGAACAGTCCACACCACCTACGTTATCGATGAAGTCGGTGTTTGCACGACCACCATTCATGGCATATTCGATACGCGCCAACTGGGTCATACCCAAGTTACCGCCTTCGCCCACGATTTTCGCGCCGATTTCATTGCCGTTTAGACGAAGCGCATCATTTGCACGATCGCCCACATCGGTATGGGTTTCAGACTCTGATTTAACGTAAGTACCGATACCGCCGTTCCAAAGCAGATCCACATTCGTGCGAAGGATCTGTTTGATCAACTCGTTTGGCGTCATCGATTGCTTACGAAGACCCAGCATTTTCTGAATTTCAGGGGACAGTTCAATCGACTTCGCTTTGCGCGAGAAGATGCCGCCACCTTTAGAAATCAGTTTCTGGTTGTAATCTTCCCAGCTAGAACGCGGCAGCTTGAACAAACGATCACGCTCTACCCACGATTTCGCTGAATCTGGTGTTGGGTCAATAAAGATATGCATGTGGTTAAAGGCAGCTTGAAGACGAATATGTTTCGACAGCAGCATACCGTTACCGAACACATCCCCCGCCATGTCACCAATAGCCACACAGGTAAAATCGGTTTCCTGGCAGTCGATACCGATTTCACGGAAGTGACGCTTAACAGATTCCCATGCGCCTTTCGCCGTGATACCCATGGCTTTATGGTCATAACCGTTTGAACCACCCGATGCAAACGCATCGCCCAGCCAAAAGTTATATTCCTCAGACACAGAGTTCGCGAGATCAGAGAACGTTGCCGTTCCTTTATCTGCTGCAACAACCAAATACGGGTCATCTTCATCATGACGCACGACATTTGGTGGTGGCGTTAATGCACCTTCAACAATGTTGTCAGAAATATCCAACAAACCACGAATGAAGATACGGTAACAACGCTGACCTTCAGCAAAGATTTCATCTCGGCCGCTGAGTGAATGTTGTTTCTTACAAACAAAGCCACCTTTTGCGCCAACAGGCACAATCACGGTGTTCTTCACTTGCTGTGCTTTTACCAAGCCCAGTACTTCCGTTCGGAAATCTTCCTGTCGGTCAGACCAACGGAGACCACCACGCGCGACTTTTCCGCCTCGCAAGTGAACACCTTCAATGTCTGGTGAGTAAACGAAGATTTCAAACGCTGGCACAGGTTTTGGAATTTCTGGGATCTTTGAAGGTTCCATTTTGAAGGAGAAGTAATCCTTCAACTCACCAGTTTGTTTGTCGGTTTGGAAATAGTTGGTACGCAGAGTCGCAAGGATCATTTCCATGTAACGACGAATAATACGATCGTCATCCAAGCTTTCGACCTGCTCTAGCTCTTCTTCAATCTGCTTAATGATCTTGTCTTGTTCTTTGTCGCTGTTTGCTTTCGGATCAAAACGCTTGGTGAACAAAGCAACGAGCAACTGAGCCAAATCTGCATGAGAAGACAAGGTTTCTTCTATGTATGATTGACTGAATGGGAACGCGACTTGGCGCATGTAACGCGCGTAGCTACGAAGAATGGTCACTTCTCGGCCAGAAAGACCAGCATTCAATACCAATCTATTGAAGCCATCACTTTCTAAGCGCCCTTCCCAAATGGCTGCAAATGCATCTTGGAACTTAAGACGTGCGTCTGACAAATCCAACTCTGTGCTTGCACTGTGGAGCATCGAGAAATCAAGGATCCAGAACACTTCCCCAGATGTCGTTTGCACTTTATATGGGGCTTCACCAATCACGCGCAGACCAAGGTTTTCCAACATTGGCATGACATCAGAAAGGTGAATAGCTTCGTCTTTTTGGAACAGCTTGAGGCGCACAGCACAAGACGTTGAAGGCTCTTCTTGTGGTCGGTAGAACAACATATCGAGTTTCTTGTTGGCGCTTAGCCCTTCAAGACGCTCGATATCGGCAACCGCTGAGCCCGGAAGCATGGCTTCTTTGTATGAACGTGGGAAAGCACTGGAGAAACGTTTGGCAATCGGCGTACCGCTGTTTTCACCAAAGTTCGCAATCACGGACTCTTCAAGGCGATCATCCCATGTTGATGCTGCCTCAGTGAGGTTTTGCTCTAGCTTCTTAACGTCGATATCGAAGTTGTTGTTATCAACACGCACGATGTAATGGGTCCTTGCCAATGGGCTTTCAGAGAAGAAGGTCGTGAACTCAACCTCTTTTTCTGAACCAAAATACTGCTTCAGAATACGCTGTGTTGAGCGACGTAATTCCGTGTTGTAACGCTCTCTCGCCACGTAAACCATGCACGAGAAGAAACGGCCAAATGGGTCACGACGCACGAAGATACGCAACATATCGCGATCTTGTACTTGAACAATCCCCATGCCGATATCCAGCATTTCCGTTTCGGTTGCTTGGAAAAGTTCATCACGAGGGAAGTTTTCAATGATGTTCGCCAGCGCTTTCCAAGAGTGTGATCCTGGGTAGTAACCACTGATCTCTAGGATCCGCTGCACTTTATTACGCAGAACGGGGATGCTGTTGGTCGCTTGGTTGTATGCTGACGACGCATAAAGACCATGGAAGCGGTGCTCGCCAACCACATTGCCTTTCTTATCAAAACATTTGATGCCAATGTAATCGACATAGGCTGGACGGTGGACACGAGATCTACCATTACCTTTATTGATAATCAGTAGCTCTTTACGCAACGCCGTCGCGCGTGCAGATTCCGGCATGTCTGAAAGCTTGATGCCAGGGCGCGGCAAATCAAGTTTCTTCGCCAAACCCAAACCAACTTCATCAGCGGGTTTTAAAATGTGGTCGCCTTCAACGGCCGTCAATTCATAGAACTGATAGCCCATAAAGGTAAAGTTGTGTGCGCTGATCCACTGAAGAAATTCAATGGCTTCTTGTTGGCGTTCTTTCTCTACCGGCGGTTTGTCTTTCTTCAAATCGGCGATGAGTGATGCCATCTTGTCTCGCATTGGCTGCCAGTCGCTCACAACAAGCGCGACATCAGTTAGCGATTCTGTAAGTTCTTTTTCCAGCGCCGCCATTTCTTTCTTACTGGTTAACTTATCAATTTCGATATGGAAAACCGATTGGCGTTCGCCTTTTTCATCACCGATCTCAATAACCTTCCCTTTCGCGTCTTTAACAACGTGCTGAGGGCCATTGAGCATCAAGTGAGCAGCAATATCTAAGCGATTCAATGCCATACGAACTGAATCGACAAGGAAAGGTGCATCAGGAGTTAGAATTTCGACAATGGTATGGGTAGATTGCCATCCATCACCGCTAAGCGTTGGGTTGAATACTTTTACGAAGATTTTGGATTGTTCGAAGGTATTTAAATGGTGCCAAAGGCTGATTACAGCACCATATAAATCGGACTCATTCCTCTCTTGCAAATCATCGTCGGAAATGGGACCCAAAATCCTTTTGGCTAACGTTTCAACAAGCGGTTGTTGTTTCTTGTCTAGTTTCTCGTCTATTAGATGGTAAACTTTTTCAAGCAACACCGGCACAATAGGGTCACGCGCGGTCATGGTTTACTCCATTTATTATTTGTGTAATCGCTATGAGTATAGAGGTTAATTAGTCTTTGCGACTTATGATGTAGTTTAAGCTCTAGGTTACGAAAGCGTTACACGAAAAAACGGTAATTGGAGCGCAGTTTTTAGATATGTGATTAACGTTCGGTTTAAACAATCTGTTCTAACGATTTAAAACGATTGTTTACGTCTACAGTCAGCCGAAAACGCCCTTTTACACCCACCTGACTCAAATATGGACGCAGGCGCGATGCAGGGAGTTGCAGTGTTAAACCCTTGTCTGTTTTAACAACTACTGTCGAAGCGGTACCAGAATAATGCTGTGAAAAAACTTGGTACGAGATATCAAGCGAGAATAAATATACAGTCGAATTCATAAAAAAAGCCGTCATTGGTTAGACGGCTTTTAAATTACTTATTATGGCGATTTTCGCAAGTGCCAGATTAAGCTTCTAAGGCTTTATTGATCTTTTCATAGAGATCTTTTGCCAGTTTATCGAGCGCAGCCAAACGTTCGAGTTGTTCTCGCATCAAACGCTGTCTTTCTTCGTCAAATCGTTTCAACTTGAGCAAAGGATCAAGTAATCGAGAAGCAACCTGTGGGTTTGATTCATTCAATTGAATAAGAATGTCAGACAGGAATTTATATCCCGAACCATCTTTTGCGTGAAAATGAACGGGGTTGTTATTACAGAACGCCCCTACCAAAGAACGCGTGCGGTTTGGGTTTTTCAAACTGAATGCTGCGTGTTCCATTTGCGCTTTAACATTTTCAAGCGCATCGCCCGCTGGATTAGTGCCTTGCAGCATAAACCATTTGTCCATAACCAAACCATCATGCGTCCATTTGTCGCTGAATGTGTCCATCAGAGACTGACGACAATCAAGTTCAGCATGGTTAGCAGCAGCAAGTGCAGCCGCCGTATCAGTCATGTTGTTTGATTGATTAAAATGTTCAGACACCAATGCATCTGCATTTTCATTCAATGCAAGGTAGCTTAAACATACATTTCTCAAACTACGTTTACCCATTGCATCATGCACTATGGTGTAACGCTCTTGACGAAGCGTGTGGTAAATCGCACTGAGTTCATCATTAAACGCATCCGCGAAGGCGTGTTTAATCGCATCTCGAACTTGATGGATCGCATCAACGTCGACCACGTCAAACCAACCGCCAATTTCATTTTCACTTGGTAACGTCATCACTTCTGCAATCAAAGCAGCATCGAGTTCTTTGCTGAGCAATACACCACGGAAGGCATCGAGTACATCATCAGGCAGTGAGAAAGCATCACCTTGCTGAATGCGAACAACGTTTGCTTTGATGTGTTTTGCCAGAAGCATTTGTCCAGCATCCCAACGCGCAAACTCATTTCTCGCGTGAACCATCAAAAAGGCAAGCTCTTCATCGCTGTAATCGTAGTTAAGCTTTACTGGCGCAGAAAACTCACGAAGCATTGAAATTACGGGGTTTTCAGACACATTTTGGAAGGTGAAAGTTTGTTCATTTTGCGTAAGATGAAGCACATTGCCAACGGGATTTCCGTTACACTGTAACTCAATAACGTTACCATCCGCTGCATACAGCTCCACATCAAACGGAATCAGCAGCGCTTGCTTCTCTTTTTGATCTGCCGTTGCTGGCGTGAATTGTTTCACTGTTAACGAGAAAGTTTGCTGCGTTTCGTCGAATGTGCTCGTTACCGTCAACTCAGGTGTACCCGATTGACTGTACCAAAGTCGGAATTGCACTAAGTCGACGCCAGACGCATCTTCCATCGCTTTCACGAAATCTTCACACGTTGCTGCCGTGCCGTCATGACGTTCAAAATACAGCGTCATGCCTTTCTGGAAATTAGTCTCTCCCAGCAAGGTATGCATCATACGAATGACTTCACTGCCCTTTTCATACACAGTCAGTGTATAAAAATTATTCATTTCAATGACTTTTTCAGGACGAATAGGATGCGCCATTGGTCCGCAATCTTCGGCAAACTGAGGGCCACGCATAATGCGAACATTCCCAATTCGGTTCACAGCCCGTGAACCGAGATCCGATGAAAACTCCTGGTCGCGGAATACGGTCAGACCTTCTTTCAAGCTGAGTTGGAACCAGTCACGACAGGTCACTCGATTACCGGTCCAGTTGTGGAAGTATTCATGGCCGATAACCGCTTCAATGCCGAGGTAATCGGTGTCTGTTGCAGTGTCTGAATTCGCCAACACGTACTTGGAGTTAAAGACGTTTAAGCCTTTGTTTTCCATTGCCCCCATGTTGAAAAAATCGACCGCGACGATCATGTAGATATCTAGATCATACTCAAGATCAAAACGATCCTCGTCCCATTTCATTGAGTTCTTCAGCGAAGTCATGGCGTGCGTTGCACGACCCAAATTGCCTTTATCAACGAAGATTTCCAACGCGACGTCTCGGCCACTTCTGGTGGTATAACGATCAGACAGTAAATCGAAATCCCCTGCTACCAGAGCAAACAAATAACTTGGTTTTGCATGCGGATCTTCCCACTTAACCCAATGACGCCCATTGTCAGTATCACCTTCACCCACTTTGTTACCGTTACTCAATAAGACCGGATACGCCGATTTGTCAGCAGTAATGGTTGTCGTGAATTTGGCCAATACATCAGGACGGTCTGGGTAGTAAGTAATTCGACGGAAACCTTCCGCTTCACATTGCGTACAATATGCACCGTCTGACTTGTATAAGCCTTCAAGTGATGTATTTCCCACCGGATCGATGTCAGTTTCGATTAAAAGCTCAAATTTTTTCGGCAATTGCGATAAAATAAGCCCTTCTGTTGTTTCGCTGTAATGCGTCCACGCTTTTCCATCAATTTCGATTTTTTTCAGCGTGAGACCGTCACCGTCTAAGATCATGGAATCTGCGCCGGCAACCGTCTGTTTAACTTGGCTTTTCGCAGTCACTCGCGCATGCGAGTCGAGTAAATCAAAGTCTAAGTCAATGTGGGTTATCGTGAAATCAGGAGCCGTATAATCTTTACGGTATTTAGCCTGAGGTTGTTGCGTCATGTCAGATTCCTTTTGTTGCATAACGAAAGCGTGTGAGCAGTCAATTTCACCGACGTCACACGATAATGAAGGCATAATCATCTAAGATACCCGCTAACATTCGGTTTTGCTACAGGTTGACTGTGCAACGAGTGAGCAGTCGAACTATTGATAGTAAGAAGCCGACGCAGATCGAATACCATTAGGTTGACGAAAGATGCAGGTTTGACGTTAAATTTGCTGCTGCAAATGGCGATAAAACCCAATTATATAAACGTTCAGCGAAAATTTGAGCCACGAGGTACTTTTTAGGGCATGCATACGCCAATCATTTCGTCATTATTAGACACGGATGCCTACAAGTTAAATATGCAGCAAGCGATCTTCCACCACTACCCGGAAGTTAACGTTGCGGCTGAGTTTCATTGTCGAAGCAATGAAAGTTTGACTGAACTAAAAGCCAGATTGGACGCAGAAATCCAATCGCTTGCTTGTTTAACATTCAGTGAAGAAGAACTTCAATTCTTGTCAGAGCTTGGCCTGTATAAAGCAGACTACCTCGCCTATCTTCGGGAATTTTCGCTTAACGCAGAACAGGTTACTGTTTCGATTGTTGATGGCCAACTCGCCATTCACATCGAAGGTAAATGGATTGATGTCATCCTATGGGAAGTGCCATTACTTGCAATAATTTGCGAGTTACGTTGTCACGTTAAATATCCAAATACCACCGTCGACCAAGCCATAGCGTTGTTAAAATCCAAACTGACTGCACTGGATAATGCTGGCTCAGACTTTCATTTTGTCGATTTTGGTACGCGTCGCCGTTTTTCAAAAAATGTGCACCATGCCATTGTTGAGCACTTAACCAATGAGTGTGCTCAGTTTGCAGGTACCTCTAACCTACTTCTTGCCAAAAAACACAATGTTCCCGCCGTCGGAACCCAGGCCCATGAATGGTTCCAAGCTCATCAGCAATTGGCGGGTGATCTTGCTGATTCACAGTTGTTGGCATTAAACCGCTGGTTACAAGAATACCCGGACAAATTAGGCATCGCCCTCACCGACTGCATCAACATGGATGCATTCTTGAATGATTTTACGTTGCACCTGAGTGAACAATTTAACGGTCTTCGTCATGACAGTGGCGACCCAATAGCTTGGGGTGAAAAAGCCATTGCGCACTATGAAAGCCTCGGTATTTCACCGTCTGAAAAAACACTCATATTCTCTGACGGACTGACGTTAGACAAAGCGCTGGATATCCATCAACATTTTACAGGTCGCATCAATACTTCATTTGGTATTGGTACCCAGTTAACCTGTCACTTACCCGATGTTGATACCTTGAACATCGTCATTAAGTTAGTGACGTGTAACGGAAAACCGGTTGCGAAAATTTCTGATGAACCCGGTAAATCTATCTGTAGAGATACGGAATATCTCAGCGAGTTGAAAAAAGCATTCAACATCTGACAATGGGTTTATCTAACTCACAAAAAAAGGGACACTCATCAGCGTCCCTTTTTTATAACATTCTAATTCCACACGAGTATCTATCGGTTTGCTTCTCGCTTCTCGCTTCTCGCTTCTAAACAAGTTTAAGGCGATTGTCGTTGAAGCACCGCTTCCATTCCGAATTGGTTATCCACCAATTTGAGTGTATTCGATGACAATTCAAATTGTGAATCTTGTTGTCCACCGCGATAAATAAGTACGAGATGATCACCTTCTAAGAAGTACACGCCTCGATGAGTGATCGACTTCCCTTCTTTACCTGACACTCTCGCAGAGAAAAGAAAATCAGGGCGAAGCATCAACGCTAGTTGTTCGACTTCTTCACCAACGTCTTTCCCTCGAATGATGTCGCTATACCAAGCACCTGATAAGTTGTTCGGTAAGATTTTTGTAAACTGCGCGCCTTTCAACATCAGTTGGTTGTGATTCAATTTGTATTCGTGGTGCTGCGAATCACCGAAGTCATCATTGAGAACAATGGTCGTTTCATCAAGATCATATTTTCCTGAAGCCTCTTCCACCGAGCCATCTCGATTCAACAACTTCACGCTGAAGCGATAGTCAGACTTGAAAGAAATATTGATGGCCTTGTACGCACCCTGTTCTCCGGCAGGCTCGGATTGCTGATCCGGGCTAAACCAATACCAATCGCCAAGCAGTAAAGGGAAATCAAATTGGGTTAAATCTTCTGCTTTTACGGCGCTCGATAAGGAGAACAGTAGGCACATTACGCTTATCCATTTCGTCATCGGTATCTCCTTACTCGTTTTGGTCTTACTTTAATCTTAGATACAAATCACACTATTGCTCGCCCTAAACGCCGTTGATATCACATTAACTTTTTTTGAAAGCATAAAAAAAGCAGGCTCGAAGCCTGCTTTTTAATTTCTGTTAACTATTGATAAATCAGTAGTTAATTCATCATTGAGTAACAACTCAACGCTACTTAGCCCTTGCCATGTCTAGCGTAATCAAAGCCGCTTCATTCAAATAAGCGTCTGGCTCTTCATAATCGCTCGGCACGTCATCCAATGTCTTAAAGGCTTTTTTCCCCAACATTTTTTGACGGTCATTTAAACGCGCAAGTCGCTTGTTGTCTGCTTCTTCACGTTCTTCGATGCGTGATTTCTCATTCAAAGAAATCACATTATCGTCTTTAATCGCCTTGTACTCGGCAATGTCTTCAGTAATAAAGCCAAACTCTTCATCATTTTTGATGCGAGACTGGTGCGATTTACCAAGTTCAACAACCAAGCTGTTGGTATTACCGACAGTGCTGTATGCGGCAGGGTTAATGCTATCCCACGGCAACGCATTTTCTTCAACACTCTCTCCTGTTTCTTCAGGATCAACCGCCGTTGGGAACGCAATGTCAGGAACAACACCTAAGTTTTGCGTACTACCACCATTGATTCGATAGAATTTTTGGATTGTGTACTGAACATGGCCAAGTGGTTTGTCGAACAAATCATAGATATGGTTCAGTGAACGGTGTTGCTGCACCGTGCCTTTACCGAAAGATTGTTCGCCCAAAATCACTGCACGACCATAATCTTGCAATGCGGCAGCAAAGATTTCAGAGGCAGAAGCAGAGTAACGGTTGATCAAAACGGTTACTGGACCATCGTAGTAAATAGCATTGTCGCTGTCGCTGTTCACTTTTACGCGACCATAACTGTCACGCACTTGAACAACGGGGCCACCTTCAATAAACAAACCGGTCAACGCAGACGCTTCACTTAGCGCACCACCACCGTTGTTACGAAGGTCGATAACAATACCGCTGACCTTATCTTTTTTGAGCTTGGCAATTTCTTTCTTAGTATCTTCAGCTAGACCAACATAGAAACTAGGGACTGAGATGACACCCACTTTTGCCGAACCTTCTTCGATAAGTTCAGATTTTACTGCACGATCTTCAAGGCGGATTTTGTCACGAACAATTGTTACCTTGTAACTTTTAGAGTTCGCGCCTTCAGGCAATATCTCAAGTTTTACCTTGCTGCCCTTTGGACCTTTGATCAACTGAACAACATCATCAAGACGCCAGCCAATCACATCAACGACTTTATCGTCATCCTGCGCAACACCAATGATTCGGTCACCTGGAGACAGTTTTTTCGAGCTTGATGCAGGGCCACCCGCAACCAAAGAGCGAATAACAGTAAAGTCATCTTCAACCTGTAACACCGCGCCAATCCCTTCCAAAGACAGGTTCATCTCAGATTGGAATTGCTCAGCATTTCTTGGCGACAAGTAACTGGTGTGAGGATCAACTTCACGCGAGAAAGCATTCAGATAGATCTGAAAAACATCTTCGCTTTTCGTTTGGGTAAGGCGTTTGAGCGCGTTGTTATAACGCTTTTTCAACGTATCTTGAATATCAGGCCAATCTTTACCCGCCAACTTCAAGTTCAACGCATCGTTCTTTACACGAAGACGCCACAGTTCATTAAGCTCTGCGTCGTTTTTCGCCCAAGGTTCTTCGCTGCGATCGACCAACATATCGTCATTTGCATCAAACGTAATTTCGTTATCGAGCAAAGACAATGCATATTGATAACGTTCAAAACGCTTTTGCAGAGACGCATTGAAAATGTCGTACGCTGCTGTTGTTTCACCTGAACGCAGTTGGTCATCAAATTCTGAACGCCACTTGGATAGCATATCGACTTCTTCTTGCGTCAAGAACAAGCGATTAAAATCAAGTGTTTCTAAATAACGATCAAAGACTTCCGCGGAGAATGCATCATTAAGCTGAAACTGCTTATAGTGAGATTTTTCAAAACGGCGGGTAATACGTTTGCTGGCTGTCTTGTGTTGAGGTTCAGACACCAGAGTAGGTAAGTCAGATGATTCGTACTTAGCCTCAATGGCATGAGCGGATGCTGCCAGCATAATACTGGCAGCAATCACAGAAAAGCGGATTCGACATGTCATGCGTCGAGGGTTCTCCCTTTATGAACTGAGGTGCTCCGCTTTAACGAGCATGGTTAGACCATTGCTTAAACGTACGCGAACCTCGTCCTTATTAAGTTCTACAATCGTAGCGGGCATGTTGCCATTACCCATATTAACGTTAACGTCCTTACCTACGACAATATCTTCGGCGTTGAGTTCACGACGTGGCTCAACTGGCTTCTTAGTAAGCTTAGTATTTTTTGCCTTAGCTGGTCGAGATTTTGCTTGGTTAGCCGTTGATTTATTTGCTTTTGGTGCTTTTTTGTCTCTCGCGTTAGACTTTTTGTCACCTTGTTTCGCAGCTTGCTCTTTACGACGTTCAGCAGCTCTCGCTTTGCTTTCAGCCAACGCAGTTTGAGCATGCTCAATGTGCTCTTGCTCAAGCGCGCCACAATCACTACCGTCTAGATCAACGCGAACAGCACCTTCTTTAGCGCCATATAGGTAACGCCAGGAAGACGTGTATTGACGCAATGCGGCACGAAGTTGGGTTTTACTGACCCTTGGATCATCAGCAAGACGTTCAGACAAGTCTTGGAAAATGCCGATTTTCAGAGGACGCGCTTCACCTTCAAGAGTGAAACAGTTCGGGAAACGCTCAGCGATATATGCAATAACTTGTTTGCTGTTGGCCAGTTTTTCAGTGTTTTCCATTTTTCTTCCTGTCTCTTTGCGCAAAGGCGACAATAGAGATTGTGTACGAGTTAACAAAATAAGTGCTGCGTATTATAGATACCTGAGTACGAAAAACCACAGAGAACCTTAAATTTAGAGGTGTTTTTGCAATTCATTGACCAATAAAGTGAGTCCGGTTTCATCATACTCATCAAATCTTGCCTTTTCTGGACTATCTATATCCAAAACACCAACAAGTTTACCCTTCACATATAACGGTAAAACAACTTCTGAATTACTGGCTGCATCACAGGCGATATGCCCTTCAAAGAGGTGCACATCTTCGATACGTAGAACAGAGTCTTCCCTGAACGCAGTGCCGCACACACCTTTTCCATAGGGAATACGCACACAAGCTGGCTTACCTTGAAACGGACCCAACACTAATTCATTGCCATCATCGAGGTAAAAACCTGCCCAGTTAATGCATTCAAGCTCTTGGTAAAGAAGCGCACTGACATTAGCAAGGTTTGCAATGAGGTTAGGTTCCCCTTCTATCAAGGCTAACGCTTGACGAGTAAGAAGGTTGTAGAACGCGGCTTTGTTTTCCATTGATTTACAGTATCCGTATGAAGGAGGCGATAACCGTATAATGTATTTATCTGAGGTTCAATAGTGAAATTGCCCTAAAATCCCAAACTGCTTCAAGATGGCTAAGAATTTATCTCGATGAAATCATGAAAGTTATGTGGCTAAACACCGGACGTTCGAATCTTTAATTAAGGTGATGAATGCAGCATGAGGCATTAACCCACAAAATGAACGACCAAGATTTGAACAAATTCATCGAGATATCCGTGTTTTATGCATAATTTCATGTCCCGAAAGGACGAGAAAGTTTATGATGCTTTCGCTTTTACGATGACGCTGTCTTGAATATGAACACACATAGCCGTCTATCAGACTCAACACTTAGTGTACTAAGCTGTACAGCTTGAGCGCTCTATCAAGAGAAACACTCAACGTTATATAAGGTAGAATCAGCCATGCGCGTGCTGCGATGCACATCTTGTGACTTGATATTGCATAACGTGTCTGTAGCGCGAGGCTACAGCGCATGCTGCCCGGGGTGTGACTCTCGAGTGGCTAAAAATACATCACTCAGCTTTTCAGGCGAAATCGCGCTGGGGCTTGCTGCGCTGGCATTGTTCTTCCCTGCACAACTATTTCCTTTGATCAGCATTGAGTTGATTGGCGTTAACCTTTCAACAACGGTTGGAAGTGGCGCTGTCACTCTGCTTTCTACTTTTCCTTTCGTTGGTCTGTTAGTCCTCTTCTGCACCGTCTTTTCGCCCTTTGTTTTTCTCTTGTCGATATTGCTATCAAATGTCGCACTTCATTACCGCCATGCAAAAAGCCTCTACTACACGACGTATGTATTGAAGGTAATTCGACACTGGGTAATGGTTGATGTCTTTCTTGTCAGCCTCGGTATTGCAGGCTTCAAAGTCGCAGACATTGCTGAAATATCGGTGGGCACCGGGCTCTTTAGTTTTGTGCTGCTCCAAATACTCATGGCAACCTTGCTTTCTCGTGTGTCCCCCAAGCGTTACTGGGACGCCTACTCTGCCAAAGCCGAGTTGATGAACAACGCTAAAAGCCAGCCGCAAACTGCACTAACGCTCGATGAAGAGCACATGATTGGGTGTAAGCATTGTGGTTTAGCGCAAAATGCTGAGCATTCAAATTGCGCCCGCTGTGGTGCTAAACTTGAAAAGCGTATTTTCCAAAGCATCCAAAAAACATGGGCTTGCTTAATCGCTGCAACGATTTTCATCTTCCCCGCGAACTTTTTCCCTATTTCGATTTTGCTCACTAACGGCAAACGATTAGAAGACACCATATTTTCCGGCGTTGCCCACCTGATTAAAACAGGCATGTATGGCATCGCCATTATCATTTTCGCCGCCAGCATTATAGTGCCGGTCGCCAAGATCATTGGCCTTGCTTACATCCTCATCTGCATTCACTTCAAAGTAGAATCAGGCCGCAAGCAACGTATGAAAATTTACCGTTTCGTTAAATGGATTGGTAAGTGGTCTGTCATGGATTTATGCGTCATCGCTATCATGATGTCTCTTATCGATCGTGGACGCCTTCTTGATTTTACGCCTGGTCCTGGCGCTATTGCCTTTGGCTTAGTTGTGGTGCTTACCATGATCGCTGCTGAAAGCCTCGATTCTCGTCTTATTTGGGATAAATATGAGCAACGTTGAACAACCTCAAATCAAAGAGCCGACGATTAGAAAAGACAGAGGGATCTCCCCTTTGTGGATTTTTACCGCCCTTGCTTTCTTGTTAGCAGGTTGGCTTCTTTATCGTTCCGTCAGTGAAGCTGGTGAACGCATTGAAATTCAATTTACCGATGCACAAGGCATTGAAGCGGGAAGAACCACCATCCGTTATCAAGGCTTAGAAGTCGGTATGATCCGTAAAATCAATCTGGCAGATGATCTCCAAAGCATCACGGCAGAAGCGGACATTTACCCCGAAGCGACAAAAATCCTCAAAGAGAACACGGTGTTTTGGGTGGTAAAGCCCAAAGCCTCAATCACAGGTATTAGCGGGTTAGACGCACTGGTTTCCGGTAACTATATCGCTGTGTTTCCTGGCGCGGGTGATTCAAGAACCCGATTCGTCGCCGCGGAAGAAGCGCCTCCCGTAGCCTTCGATGACGACAGTATGCACGTTGTGCTTGAAGCCCCAGACTTAGGGTCACTGAGTATCGGTTCTGGCGTGTATTACAAAAAAATCCGCGTAGGAGAAGTCTACGACTACCGGTTAACGCAAGACAAAACCCGCGTAAAAGTGTCGCTCAAAGTGAAGAAAGAGCACGCGAGTCTGGTGACGGAAAAATCACGCTTTTGGAATGTCAGTGGCGTGAGTGCCGATGTGTCGCTATCTGGTGTCGATGTCAAAGTGGAAAACCTCGCCTCTGTTCTCGCCGGCGGTGTCGCGTTTGATTCGCCAATGGGTGCAACACAAGCACCTGACATGACGACGTTCCGACTCTACAGCTCAATTAACGATACAGATCGTGGCATTCCTATCACCATTGATTTGCCCGCAAATCACAACATCAAAAGCCCACAGGCCCCTATCGTCTACCAAGGGCTGGAGGTCGGTCGCCTAAACGATATCTCATTCAATAAAGATTTCACGGGCACCATCGCGAAAGCCAACATTGATCCCGCGATGGCATGGCTACTCAAAAGTAACAGTGAATTCATCATTGAAGCCCCGCAATTCAATTTCGATGGTCTGAAAAATCTACCGAATTTGTTTACAGGGAACACCCTGTCTATCACCCCTGGCGATGGTGATGACACGCATGAATTCACGGCAAAAAGCACGGATTCCATCATGGCAGCGAACCCGCGCGCGCTGACGGTTTCTTTAACCGCAGAAAACGCATGGGGCTTGGGTAGAAACACCAAAATTTTGTATCGCGGCATGCAAGTCGGCTTCGTTAACAAAACGGCACTGAACGATGGTTCAGTCAGCCTTGATGTCATCATTGACCCACAATACAAACACCTGGTGAAGAGTCAGACACGCTTTTTCATCGTCGGCGGTGTTACAGGTCAAATTAC
The DNA here is from genome assembly GCF_002876705.1 of Enterovibrio norvegicus. Classification (GTDB taxonomy): domain Bacteria; phylum Pseudomonadota; class Gammaproteobacteria; order Enterobacterales; family Vibrionaceae; genus Enterovibrio; species Enterovibrio norvegicus_B. Next base: position 664,735 of record NZ_MDAG01000057.1, read on the forward strand.
ATCTGAAGGCGTAGAATTCATCGTACCGGCTGTCGCCCAAATCGCGGAATCAGCCATTAGCTTTACCAGTGATGGTGAAGCAAAGGTACGCGATAACTACACCCTCTTTAAATCTGAAATCCAAGCGCGAAATGCAAAAGATAATTTGAAAGGCTATCGAATGTTGACGCTTGTCGCCGCGAAGCTTCCATCTGTATCAGAAGGCAGCCCGGTGATGTATAAGAACTTCACCGTTGGTAAAGTCGAAGGCTTCAAACTTGCTAAAAATAGCGTTGAAGTACAAGTGAAGATCGAAAACCGATACCACCATTTGATCTCTGACAAAACGGTGTTTTGGAACCAGTCAGGTGTCGACATTAAAGCAAGTTTATCTGGCGTTCAGATTGATACAGGCTCGCTGAAATCAATCGTGTCCGGCGGTATTTCGTTTGGCGACATTCAAGGCATTGATAACAAAAATGGCCGTCACTGGAAGCTTTATGACAGCCTGACTGATGCACAAAACTACGGCCTTAAAATCGCCTTCAACGCAGATGAAGCCAATGGTCTATCCGCGGGCAGCAAGATCCGCTATCAAGGCGTTGATGTCGGTGAAGTGACAGAGCTCTCCCCTGCCTTCCAATATGAAGGTGTGATCGTGAATGCCATTTTATACCCTGAGTATTCGAGCAAACTTGCTAAAGCGACGAGCTATTTTTGGGTAGCGCAGCCTACATTGAGCCTAACCAAAACCGAAAACTTGGATTCTCTGTTTGGCGCGTATATTTCCGTCGTACCGGGCAATGGCAAGCTGCGTGAGGAATTCCAACTTCACAACGCTGCGGAATACAAAGGCGGTCTGGCGCTTGTACTGGAGAGCGAAAATCGCGGTTCAGTCAACGTGGGAACGCCAATCCTATTCCGTGATTTTGAAGTAGGTACAGTCACCGATGTCCGTCTTGGTCGCTTTGCTGACCGAGTCTTGATTGAAGTAAAAATCAGTGACGATTACAAACACCTGGTTCGAAACAATACCGTATTCTGGAACCGTTCTGGTGTTGACGTCTCGATAGGTTTAACGGGAGCGACGGTTCGCAGTGGAACGATTGAAAGCATTTTGAGAGGCGGCATAGCATTCGCGACCCCAGAAGGTGAAGCGTTAGCCGCACCTGCTCGTTCTGATCAGCATTACTTGCTACACCGTGAAGCAAAGTCAGAATGGGAATCATGGCGCACAGCCATTCCTGAGTTCTAACACGGCAGAGCCAAGTTCAAACCGAACACAAGTACCCCGAAAAGCGCGATTCTTTATAAAGGATCGCGCTTTTTCTTTGCTGAACGTAGAGAGAATCTGGCGTCTGAACCGCTTTCCTTTTACACTTCGCCATCAAGAAATTTCAGTAAGAGACACGTTCAAGTGCATCCAAATATCGAATTGCCAGAGTTATTCCTAAAACAAGTTGAGCAAATCCTTCCATCTCATCTCTCCATGGACGATTTCATCGACGCGTGTAAGCGCCCGTTACGCAGAAGTATTCGCGTAAACACGCTCAAGAACTCTGTCGAAGACTTTACAATCCGCGCGCAAGAGAAAGGTTGGACGCTGTCTCCTGTTCCTTGGTGTGATACCGGATTTTGGATTGAACGTGAAGAGAACGCCGATACCGTGCCACTCGGCAACACTGCCGAACACATGGCAGGGCTTTTCTATATTCAAGAAGCCAGCTCGATGCTGCCTGTCACCGCCCTGCTTGAGAACAATATCGATCTCGAGCGCGTATTAGACATGGCTGCAGCACCAGGGTCGAAAACAACCCAGATTGCGGCTGCACTCAATAATCAAGGTGTGTTAGTCGCCAACGAGTATTCAGCAAGCCGCGTGAAAGTGCTTCACGCGAACTTACTCCGTTGTGGTGTTCACAATGCAGCGCTGACGAACTTCGATGGCCGTGTGTTTGGTGGATGGCTTCCAGAGAGCTTTGATGCCATTTTGCTCGACGCACCCTGCTCGGGCGAAGGCACAATCCGTAAAGATGCCGATGCAATGAGCAATTGGAGCCCTGAATCCGTTACCGAGATTGCAAACACACAACGTGATTTGATCACGAGCGCCTTTCACGCGCTAAAAGCAGGCGGCTCCCTGGTTTACTCAACCTGCACATTGAACCACGAAGAAAACCAGCACATTTGCCACTTTCTGAAAGAAACCTTTGGCGATGCAGCAGAGTTTGAACCTTTAGGCCATTTGTTTGAAGGCGCAGAGAAAGCCTGCACCGAAGATGGCTTCCTCCACGTGTTTCCGCAAATCTTCGATAGCGAAGGCTTCTTCGTCGCGCGTATTCGAAAAACCGAAAATGTGAACAGCGAAATGGTGAGAAAGCGCCCGCGTAATTTCCCATTTAAGCCTGCAACACGTAAAGATTCAGCCGAAATCATTGCTGCTGTCGAATCATCACTGGGCATAGTCGTGCCGCAAAATTCAACCGTGTGGCTTCGTGACAAAGAGGTTTGGCTGTTCCCGAAAGCCGTTGAACGCTTGCTTCCAGAAATTAAATTCGATCGCATCGGATTGAAACTTGCTGAGTCACACAAAAATGGTTATCGCTGGCAACACGAAACCGTGATGGCATTGGCCACAGGCAAAGAAGCGGTCTGCCTCGACCTTTCAGCAGAAAACGCTAAAGAATGGTATATGGGCCGAGATATTAGGCCGCAAGATCTCACAGGAAAAGGTGAAGTGATTGTATGTTACCGAGGTCAACCTATCGGAATAGGTAAATGGGTAGGCAATAGAATTAAAAATGGCCTTCCAAGAGAACTAGTTAGAGACGTGAACTTATTTGTTAACTGAAGACTTTTCATATTCTCAATCATGAAACGCCGTAAGCGCCTTGCAGAAGCTAAATTTTTAAGAGATTACAAATCTCCATTTAAACCAGTTAGCGCAAGGCTCTTACGAGCCATTCCCCTAAGCCCGGAACAGGAATCGTTCCGGGCTCTTTTTATTCGGCGGTCCCTCGCCTTATCATGCATTGCTTTATAGGTTTTATACCTAGCCAAACTCGCGTGGTTTGTATGCCTTACAATATGCATCGTAAGAAACGGTTTCACACGACCATTTTGCAAGGTCAAAGATAAGACTTCTTCGCCTGAAAAAGAGACACAAAAAAAGGAACCTCTCGGTTCCTTTTTAAAGGTTTTTTGCTTGAATCAGCCGTTGACTGGTTTACTTGATCAAGTAAATACCGTCAGACTCAATGCGAATTCGTCGCTCTTTGTACAGGCTACCAATGGTTTTCTTGAACGTGGCCTTACTGGTACGGAAAATCTCAAAGATTTCCGCAGGGCTGCTCTTATCTGTCACTGGCAAGAAGCCGCCTTTCATTTCGAGTGTGCGAATGACTTTGTCAGAGAGATCATCCACTTTACCCTTGCCCAACTTCTGCAAAGACAGGTCAATTTTGCCGTCTTCACGAATTTGCTTAATGAAGGCTTTTAGCGACTTACCAACAAACAGCTTACCAAATGCTTCTGTCTTGAAGATCAAACCCCAGTGGCTATCGTTGATAGCGCACTTGAAGCCCAGATCCGTTTGTTCAACAACAGTGATATGTACCTGCTCGCCTACTTTGTAACGCGCCGGTGTTTTATCAAGGAACTTGTTGAACTTGGTTGAGCCAACAATACGGCCTGATGCATTGTCCAAGTACAGATAAACAAGGTACGAATGGTTTTCTTGCATTCGAATGCGCTGCTCACTGAACGGCACCAACAAGTCTTTCGGCAAGCCCCAGTTAAGAAACGCACCGACTGGCGTCGTATTGATACAGTTCAGTTTTGCGAACTGACCAACGTGGGCCAAAGGTGTTTCTGTCGTCGCGATAATGTCGTCTTCAGAGTCAAAATAAATGAATACTTCGATTTCATCACCGAGGCGAGTGTCTTTTGGTACATAGCGCTTCGGCAACAAAATGTTCCCGTACTCACTGCCGCCATCGACGAAAATACCAAAATCGACTTCTTTCACCACGGTTAAGGTATTCAACTGACCAATTTTAATCATTGATGCTCTGCTCTTTCGTTTTTCAATTGTGCGCAGTATACGGGATTTGCTGCGCATGCGTTGTAGTTATTTGAATACAACGAAGTGATTGCCTTTTCTTCATCCAATTCGAGTGCAAAGAGCTCTGTAAGCCAATCAACACTGGGCTTGCACACCGTGAGTCTTTACGATCAAAAACGCCGCGAACAATCGCGGCGTTTTCACTGTTCAAAGGCGCATGTTACTGGAAAAGGATCTCCACATTGGCACCTTCTGCAAGTTGGATAATGTGCGTATCACTCTGCTGTGTTAGCACGGCAACCGGTTTTTCCGCCAATTGCGCTTTACGAATAGTATCAAGAATCAAACCACGCACCGCTTCATTATGCTTATTAAAGCCATACGGCAACGCATCGTTTCCAAAATCCACACCCAAGGTAAATGCGGCAAGGTTATCAACATCAACCACGATCCCATCAAAATACGCAAGCAATGGCTCGGCGAGTAACGCATTCGCGGGAAGCTGGCATGCGAGATGAACTTTTAACCCGTTCGCTCCACGGCATAAGCCACGCTCTGCCAATCGGTCAATCATGGTGGCAGCTTCGCTTGATGTGCGAACAAACGGCACCACAATCTCAACAGGAAGCTTTTTGTCCACGATGGCTGTTTTAAGCACTTCACATTCCAACACAAAGCCCGGACGACCTATGTCACTCACGTAACGAGACACACCACGTAATCCCATATCTGGGTTTGACTCTTCCGCTTCAGCCTCGCTGTTTACTAACTGGCGAAGTTCCAGTGAGCTTTTGTGGTTCAACATGATACGAAGCGGTTGATCGGGGTTTTTCTTATGTGCCGTTTCAATCAATTCAACCAACTTTGCAACGGCTTCTGCGCTGTCATCTAAAGATGCAGGATGGACATTAATGGCTGATGCATAGAGATCACCCAAAGCAATCAAGCCCAGGGCAATGTCATTGTTTTCTAGCTGAGACGGGGTTTTAAAAACGTGAGAGTAAGTCAATTCCATTTGAGACATAGCGCACCAATACTGCCTTGTTATGATTGAGCTGCCAAAGAGGCAAATTTTCTTGAAACAAATCGAAGGTTTATCCAAACAACAGATTTGTCTCTATCTGCCTCAAAACATACCCAGAGACACTCGGGGATACAAGCGAAAATATCAATTTCTAGCGTCAACGTTAAAACCTTGAAATCCACAGCGCAAAATACCAGCAATGGCAACGAGAACAGACGAAATGTAAAGCAATAAACACATTTAATTGCGCAAAGATCGCTTCCCCGCTTTTATGTCCGCGAATTTTTGCTATCTTACTGCCTTTGCAGCAAAACTGAAGTAAGGAAGGCAGTGTCCATGCCAATCAAAACAGACGAACTCAGAACGCAACCTGTTGACACTTTGCCAACGCCTTCAGAAGTGGAAAATGAACATCCGCTTACTGACAGCATTGCCCAGCACATTGCAGAATCACGTAGACAAGCAGAAGATATTCTTGCAGGCAGAGACAACCGCCTTCTTGTTGTTGTCGGCCCTTGTTCGATTCACGATCCAGAAGCAGGACTTGATTACGCCCGCCGTTTAAAAGAAAAAGCAGAACAGCACAAAGACAATCTGCACATTGTTATGCGTACCTATTTCGAAAAGCCACGCACCGTTGTTGGCTGGAAAGGCATGATTAATGACCCACGTTTGGACGGCAGTTGCCATTTACGTGAAGGCCTGTTCAAAGCACGCAAGTTTCTACTCGACGTGAATGCACTTGGCATGCCAACCGCCACTGAATTCCTCGATATGATCACAGGTCAGTACATTGCTGATTTGGTGACTTGGGGTGCCATTGGTGCGCGTACAACTGAATCTCAAATTCACCGTGAAATGGCATCCGCCCTTTCTTGCCCAGTCGGTTTTAAGAACGGCACCGATGGCAACATCAAGATCGCCATTGATGCGATTCGCTCAAGCCAAACGTCTCATCTGTTCTGTTCGCCAAACAAAGAAGGCGTAATGACCATTTATCGCACCAGCGGTAACCCGTATGGTCATGTTATTTTACGTGGTGGCCACCAGCCTAACTACAAGCGTGAAGATATTGCCAGTGCGGCTGAACACCTTAACGGTTTCAATTTGGTGCCAAAATTGGTTGTTGATTTCAGCCATGCTAACTGTGAAAAACAACACAGACGTCAGCTTGATGTCGCGAAAGACATTTGTGAGCAAATCACCGATGGCGACGCTTTCATTGCAGGCATCATGGCAGAAAGCTTTATCGAGGAAGGCAACCAAGCGGTTGAAAAAGACAACATCAGTGGCTTGACCTATGGTAAATCCATCACAGATCCATGCTTGGGTTGGAATGATACCTGCGACATGCTGGATATGTTGGCAAACGCGATTGAAAAACGTAATAACGACAACTAAGCAATTTGTTGTAGAATTTGTCTAATTTTCTCAAGTAAACATCAGGATAATACTATGCCTTCTTTTGACATCGTCTCTGAAATTGATAACGTCGAACTAAGAAACGCCGTAGACAACTCAAAGCGAGAACTCGCAACTCGTTTCGATTTTCGTGGTGTTGACGCCAGCTTCGAGCTAAACAAAGAAGTCGTCAAAGTGTCTGCTGATTCAGATTTCCAAGTCACTCAGATGATCGATATTCTTCGCGGTAATTTGGCGAAGCGCGGCGTAGATGCAAGAGCGATGGAACCTAAAGACGTCGTTCACACCGGCAAAACCTGGTCGCAAGATGTTCATTTCAAAAACGGCATCGAAGCATTGATTGCGAAGAAGCTGTTGAAAATGATCAAAGATGCAAAGATCAAAGTTCAAGCTCAAATCCAAGGTGAGCAATTGCGCATTACGGGCAAAAAACGTGATGACCTACAAGCCGTAATGCAGTTGGCGCGAGAATCTGATCTTGGCCAGCCTTTCCAGTTCAATAACTTCCGCGACTGATACACGTCTGAACACCGCATATAAACACTGTAAAGCGCCTTTTCGGGCGCTTTTTCGTTCCTTTCAATCTCTTTTCAAATTTTAATACACGCTCTCTCAAAGGCTTACTGCTAAAACAACTTCTTTACGCGTTATCCTTCGGATAAATGCTCACAGCCACCACTTGAGAGTATTCCTATGAAAAAAACGACGTTGGGCGCTTCTCTTGCCCTTTGTTTGGTTAGTCAATTTGCATATTCATCAACCCTGAGTATCTATGTCGCTGCACATGCGGACGACTGGCAGCTTTTTATGAATCCCAGCGCTTACAACGATGTGAAAAACCCCAGTAACAAAGTCGTTTTCCTTCACTTCACTGCAGGTGATGCGGGCCTGGGAGATGGGCCCCTTCAACACCCTAAATACATTGCGAGAGAAGAGGGAGCAAAGAGCGCTATTCGATTTATGGTGAACACTCAAAATGGCGCGCGCGGGAGAGAAGAAAGCGTGTCCACTGTTACAGTGAATGACCACACCTTAGAACGTTCGGCTTACAGCAACACCGTATCCTATTTTTTCCGTCTACCGGACGGGTCGGGTAATGGCAGTGGTTATAACTTCACAGGATATTCATCACTCGAAAAGCTCAGAAATGGCGATGTAGACCAACTTCTAACAGTGGATGGTGCGGATACCTTCGATGGCTGGAAAGATTTAGTCTGGACCATCGAGCAGCTTATTGCAGAAGAAGCCGTTGGATTCTCTACTATTAAGATACACGCAGCTGAAACCAACATCGCCGAGCATGGCAATCATGGAGACCACTCTGACCACCAGGCAGTATCCTGGCTAATGCAAGACATTCAAACATTCAGTTTGAAAGAGCATTGCTTTGATTTTCGATTTTATCAAAACTACAGAACTGCATCTTTAGCGCGAAACGTGTCCGACAGCGAACTTATTGTCAATGCAGGGACATGGGGAGTAACAACCGGAAGTATTGCCGATAACTATCACAGCAGTACGTGGGATCGCGGCCACAATGCATGGCTCACACGCATGTACCGACGCGAACAGAATACCAATACGGCGTGCCAAACGAGAAAAAACATCGCTAAAGATGCAACCATTACCGCGTCATCAGAGAACTATTCAACGGGACAAACCGCCGATAATACGGTTGATGGTGTCTATTCAGGCTACCCAACGGACTACAGAATCATCCAAAAAGCAGAATGGGCAAGTAACCGAGAGAAGAACGGTGCTTGGATAAAATATGAATGGGCTCAGTCAGTCACGCTCGACCAAATCACTCTCTATGACCGACCAAACCTCGTCGATCACATCACGGGCGGTGAAATTGTATTTCATGACGGAAACAACACGACAACACTGCCGTTTAATCAACTTTCAAACAACGGCTTCGCCTTCCCTGTACGCTTCAATTCAAAGCAAGTAAACGCCGTTACCATTCGAGTAACATCAACGTCACGACGCACCGCAAACACTGGCTTAGCGGAAGTCGAAATGTTCTCGCCATTTGAGTAGCCCTCGAACGAATACAAACGCCTGTTGAGGCGTTTCTATCCTTCCTATTTCACATCAACCACACGGCTGGCCTTTTTGTATTGAACTCGCCAGCCTTGCCATGCTGGTAGTTCCCACCGTTTTGGCCCCTCTTTTCGAAGCCCACTGTGGTGATGAAGAATCACAGTGCGTTTTGCTTTATTGTATTCGACCGTCAGGTTTAACTGCGCAAGCTGAAGCATTAGCGGGTATTTTTGAGCAAAATCATCAAACTCCCATTCAGGAATGCCATCAAAGTGAAGATCATCACTGTCGAGAAGTGCTAGATCTTCCGCAGATTCCACCCCCAAATCGACAAGCACTTGTTGAAGCCACACCTGCGCAGTTACAGTCTCGCTCGACGCTTTGTTATCTAAGGATTGATAAAGGTTCCAGTAGGTAACTTGTCGAGTGATCGCCTCTCCTGCACCCTCAATAAGATCGCCTGACAGAATGCGCTCTGCGAACGCTGAAATCAGACTGTCGCCTTCTGCAAACCTTGCGGTTTCTGAGACAACGCGACCGGCATAAACAGTTTTAACGAGATCAATGAACTGCCCATTCTGTTCTTGTCGTTCTCCAATCTGCTCCTCGCCTAAGCCAGCTTCTGCGATCCAAGTAAGTGAAATAGGTGCCATGCAGGTCGCATATGACGTGGTTTGCTTTGACCCTTTTCCCGCCAAATGAAATTGATCAAAGATGATTGCTGCTTGCCCTTTATCAGGGAAATCACTGTCACGACTCAGCACGGCTTCGCTCATGCCATTCCCGAACGCTTGCTGTCTGCGTTCGCGGCGAACAAAAACTAATTCTGGCGTGACTTCAATGACATTCTTCAAAAAGGCTTCACGCTTAAACCGACTCGCCACTTCTCGCTGTGGTAACGCCAAGGCGTCACGTAAAGAGGCAGAAAGTTGCTTCGCTTCTTTAAGCGCAAGCGCATCAACGTCAATGACGTCGGGCTGTTCTTCTCGAATAACCGCCAATGATGTGACAACGTCACACTGATACTTATTCCATTGGGTAAACGTGTCGAGGGATTCATCGCCGCCTTTACGCGTCCAAACCTTTTGTGGTGTTTGAAGCATTGCGGCTAAATCACACATCGCTTCTTGATGGCTTTTATCCTTCATGCCCGAAATAAGATGCGCAAACAATGCATCAATCGGCAGTGGGTATAGGACATGACCATGAGCGGTAATTAGCCCAGCGTCATCAACAGCCCCCATCGCGCGAAGCCTCTGCATACCTGCGACCCAAGATTTTTCAGGTAAAACGCTGAGCAAAGGCAATGTATTGAGTGGGTAACCACATGCCGCCGCCGCAAGCATGGTTTCTGTCAGTTCTTCGCGCTCCAACTCTGGTGGGGTGAATGCCTCTAAAGGCGCATGCTTTCCATACATGCGATCACAATATCCCTCAGCAACACGACCGGCGCGCCCTGCACGCTGTTTAGCACTGGCATTTGATATGGCATGCAAAGCCAATGCAGTACGACCATTACGTTGGTGCGTTCGGCGCTCTAAACCAGAATCAATCACAGTGACAATTCCGGGAATGGTCAATGAGGTTTCAGCGACATTGGTGGCCAGCACGACACGTTGAACATAGTCAGACTGAGCGTCAGCGTGAGAACGCGGAGTTTGCTTAGAAGATGGGTGCAGTGCTCTGTGTCTATCGTGATCAGATACTGACGCATGCAAAGGAATAACCTCTGCTTCAATGCCCTTCAAAATGGCCTGACACTGGTTAATCTCTTTCTTGCCGGGAAGGAAAACCAACACATCACCGCCCCGCGCCAATGCATCAACAACAAGGGCCTTAATGCGAACATCCAAATCCCGTGAAGTAGGCATAAACTGCGGGTCTCGGGCATGGTGAGAAATTGTGACACCGTAACTCCTGCCAACAGCTTTTAAACATTCTGCATCAAAATAGGTCGCGAGTTTTCCCGCATCCAAGGTCGCAGAGGTCACGATCAAGCGATGGTGTTCATGTTTGAGCAACAAGGCTGCCAGCAGATCCATTTCAGCGCGACGCTCGTGGAATTCATCGATCATCACCACATCAAAATCCGCCAGTTTGTTTTCGCTAAACCAGCGAAGCACCACGCCCGGAGTCGCAAACACAATTTCGGTGTTTTCAGTAAACCGATGGTCAAACTTAATGGCATAACCAACACGCTCGCCAACAGACGTCGAAAGGCTTTCTGCCACAAACCCCGCAAGTGAAGTACACGCAACTCGTCGAGGTTCAATCACCAACACACGGCCAAGCGTTCGCGCCCAAAGTGGCACCCGTGTCGATTTTCCCGTCCCCGTATCGGCTTGAATGATCACATTACGCCGAGGAAGCACATGCGCTATCTCATCACGAAGAACATCAATAGGGAGTGAAAATGAAAAGTCTGGTTGCATGAGGAGATCTTGAAACACTTCGAATGGTTCGCAGTGTATCTCAAAGCACCGACAAAGAAACATTCCAATGTTCGAATAAGCGTCGCTAGCCCTCGAATTGTGTTGTTCAAACTTTCTCATTGTGATTCAAACGCTAATGTTTGAGGCCATTTTGGATGTATAACGCGTTAAATACGCTACACCGCCGCTTCTTTTGCCAAAAGAAGGTTGAACAGTAACGGACTTCACCACTACACTTTCAGCACATCGTTAGCCCTCTGTTTGCTTGTTTCCTTAGCTGGCACACAGAAGTGACATACCCAATAACGAAGGGTTAACGTATTCATAAAATTCTGAAAGATTTGAGTCGTACTTACTAATGCATAATCAAAAACGTCCTCTGTATATCCCCTACGCTGGTCCAGCGCTACTTGAAACGCCGCTACTGAATAAAGGCAGCGCGTTTTCCGTTGAAGAACGTATGTTTTTCAACCTTGAAGGTTTGCTACCAGAAGCCATTGAATCCATTGATGAGCAAGCAGAGCGTGCCTACAAGCAATACAAACGCTTTGAGAACGACATGGATAAGCACATTTACCTGCGCAATATCCAAGATACCAATGAGACACTGTTCTACCGTTTGGTGAACAACCATGTCACCGAGATGATGCCTATTATTTACACACCAACCGTTGGTGCTGCATGTGAAAATTTCTCGGATATCTATCGTCGTGGCCGTGGTTTGTTCATCTCTTACCCGAACCGTTTCCGCATTGACGAAATGCTAAACAATGCTTCACGCCACAACGTGAAAGTGATTGTTGTCACCGATGGCGAACGCATTCTTGGCCTTGGTGACCAAGGGATCGGTGGTATGGGTATCCCTATTGGTAAACTGGCGCTGTACACCGCTTGTGGTGGTATTAGCCCTGCTTACACCCTGCCGATCGTGCTTGATGTGGGCACCAATAACCCGCAACGCCTTTCTGACCCTATGTACATGGGCTGGCGCCATTCCCGCGTCACGGGCCAAGATTACGATGATTTCATCGAAGAATTCATTCAAGCTGTTCAGCGCCGTTGGCCAGATGCGCTAATCCAGTTTGAGGATTTCGCACAGAAGAACGCCATGCCACTGCTTGAGCGTTATAAAGATCGTGTGTGTTGTTTCAATGACGACATCCAAGGCACCGCGGCTGTCACGGTTGGTTCGCTGATTTCTGCTTGTAAAGCGGCAGGCACGGCCCTCTCCGAACAGTGTATTACCTTCTTGGGCGCAGGTTCTGCAGGCTGTGGTATTGCAGAAGCGATCATCGCGCAGATGGTATCAGAAGGCATTAGCGATGAAGAAGCGCGTGAGCGTGTGTTCATGGTTGACCGTTGGGGTCTGTTGGTAGACACCATGCCAAACCTGCTGGATTTCCAGCAAAAGCTGACACAAAAGCGTGATGCATTGAAAGATTGGGAAGCGGACGATCAAAACCTTTCTCTACTGGATGTGGTGAAGAACGCGAAACCAACCGTACTTATCGGTGTGTCTGGGGCACCGGGTCTGTTCAGTGAAGACGTGATTAAAGCGATGCACGAGCACTGTGCGCGCCCTATCGTGTTCCCGCTATCAAACCCAACCAGCCGTGTTGAAGCGACGCCATTCGATATTCTTCGTTGGACAAACGGCGAAGCATTGGTTGCAACGGGCAGCCCGTTTGACCCTGTCGTGCTCGATAACGGTCAGACCTACCCCATTGCACAATGTAACAACAGCTACATCTTCCCTGGCATTGGTTTGGGTGTGCTTGCTGTGGATGCAAAACGTGTCACTGACGAAATGTTGATGGAATCAAGCCGCGCACTTTCTGAGTGTTCACCACTGGCGAAAGACGGCGAAGGTGCTCTGCTTCCGCCGCTGGAAGAAATTCACACCGTGTCAAAGCACATTGCACTTGCTGTTGCTAAGAAAGCCATCGAACAAGGTGTTGCACTCGAATTGGCAGAAGATGCGCTGAAAGAGAAAATCGATGCGATTTTCTGGCAACCTAAATACCGCCAATATAAGCGTACATCGTTCTAACTAAAAAGTTGGCCGCAAGCTCACACGCTTGCGGCTGTTCTCTTTGTCATTTACGTTCCTTTGTTATATCCTGCTGGTTCATCAAAGAATTAAAGCCTCGTCTAATTGCTCATGCCTTTTCGTAAACTCGCTATCATCACGATTCTCCTGATAGTCGCATCTCTATTCAGTATTGCGGCGATGGATCTCTGGGTGTCTTATCAGGCGAAAGGAAGGATATACACGTCCATCGATAACACACCGGCACGCCATGTTGCATTGGTACTCGGCACCAGCAAATACATAGGTAAAACTAGAAATCCGTATTACACCTACCGTGTTGAAGCCGCCCAGGCACTTTATCAAGAGAAGAAAGTGGATGTGCTTCTACTGAGTGGCGACAACGCACACCGTTCGTATAACGAACCGTGGACAATGAAAAGAGACATGCTCAAAGCAGGCATTCCTGACGAACATATTGTGTTGGATTATGCAGGATTTCGAACGCTCGATTCAGTGATCCGCGCAAGGGAGGTTTTTGATGCCGACGAATTTACCATTGTCACACAGGCCTTCCACTGCGAACGTGCTCTCTTTATTGCCGACCACTACAACATTGATGCTATCTGCCTCGCGGTTCCAAGCCCAAAAGGGTTGGCGGGACTCAAAATTCGTGGCCGTGAAACCTTGGCTCGCGTAAAAGCCTTACTGGATATCTACGTGCTTGATGTTCAACCCAAGTTCCTTGGCCCTAAAGAAACAATCTCTGTGGACGGCATCAACACCCATACACTTCCTGATTCAGAACCAGAACCAGAACCA
>NZ_MDAG01000057.1:679253-716536 GCF_002876705.1 Enterovibrio norvegicus
CCAGAACCAGAACCAGAACCTACGAATTCAAACACAGAGAACCCCTCTGCAGCACAATAAATTCCCACTATCTTTCTGAATGACGGGTGGATTTCTACCCATTTACAACTTTCCCTATCTCAAATTTAAACACGCAAATAACATCTTGTTAATCTTGTGTGTTCACGCCCGATTTACCCGCCCTGCTCTGCGCATAATGCTTCCGAACTCTGAGTGATTAGCTCTAACAATTACAAAAATAACCCTACATACCCATAAAGGAAGTCGACATGACAGCATTAACTATTGCTTTCAAAGATTGGCTGTTTAACAAAAATAGCCTGATCTTATTAGCGGACATTGCACTTTTCGCAGTCCTATTAAACGTATTGCCCTACGAAAAAGACGTTGTTATTGGCTTGAGCCTGCTTATCTTCATTGCAGTACTATGGCTGACAGAAGCCTTACATGTCAGCATTACTGCGCTGATGGTGCCCGTTCTCGCTGTGGGCTTGGGTGTTTTCCAAACACCCGCGGCGATGGCCAACTTTGCCAACCCCATCATTTTCCTTTTCCTTGGTGGTTTTGCCCTTGCAGCTGCGTTGCATGTTCAAAAGCTCGACCAAGCCATCGCAGACAAAGTCCTGATCGTTGCGAAAGGGAAAATGAGCGTGGCGGTCATGATGCTGTTTGGTGTGACTGCAGGTCTTTCCATGTGGATATCAAACACGGCCACCACCGCCATGATGCTTCCGTTGGTGTTAGGAGTGCTTAGCAAAGTGAACGCCAAGCAAGAACGCGGCACCTATGTCTTCGTGTTACTGGGTATTGCTTACTGCGCAAGTATCGGCGGTATCTCTACCATTGTTGGTAGCCCACCCAATGCCATTGCAGCAGCAGAAGTGAACTTGAACTTTATTGATTGGATGAAGCTTGGCCTGCCGATCACCATGGTGCTACTCCCTATTACCGTTGGCTTACTGTACATCCTCACCAAGCCAAACCTAAAGCACACATTTGAACTCAACCACGCTCCTATCGAATGGAACAACGCCCGTCGTCTTACCTTGATGATCTTCGGCCTAACCGTGTTCTGCTGGATTTTCAGCAAACCGATTAACCAAATGCTGGGTGGCCTAAGTAAGTTCGATACGCTCGTGGCCATTTCTGCCATCATCTTGCTGGGTGCGACACGCGTAGTGAAATGGAAAGACGTTGAAAAATCGACGGATTGGGGCGTACTACTTTTGTTCGGTGGTGGCTTGTGCTTGAGTAACGTATTGAAAGCCACAGGCACCAGTATTTTCTTGGCTGAATCCCTCAGCGGTTTTTTGTCGTCAGCAGGCGTATTCTTCACCCTGCTTACTGTTGTCGCTTTTGTCGTGTTCTTAACAGAGTTTGCCAGCAACACGGCCAGTGCCGCCTTGCTTGTCCCTGTATTTGCAACGGTCGCAGAAGCGCTTGGGGTATCGCCAGTCATCCTGTCGGCACTGATCGCTATCGCTGCCTCTTGTGCCTTCATGCTGCCTGTTGCAACACCGCCTAATGCCATTGTGTTTGCGTCTGGCCATGTCAAACAGTCAGAAATGATGCGTGCGGGTTTTTACCTAAACTTTGCGTCGATTATCGTACTCGCTATATTCGCGTGGATTTTCTGGTAAGCCTCACATTTTGTTTTCGCGGCAGTGTTTTTATTCGTCGCCTAAACAATTTAAACAAAGTGGCCTTTCTGGCCACTTTTTCATTTTCCAGTCCAATTTAACGTACTTCAATCCGCGTGAGGTGTTGCAAACCACACATTGATCAACATGTTGAATTGTTTCATTGATTTTTCAGCGTTACACTGAATGCTTGAATGATAAAAACAAGAGACAATCATGCCATTTGCTGAAATTACAGGCTGGGGGAAATGTCTTCCGCAGGCTGAACTAACGAATTCTGATCTAAGCACTTTCATTGAAACTTCAGACGAATGGATTTCGTCGCGCACCGGAATCAGTGCTCGTCGTATCAGCCACGTCAACACGTCTGAATTAGCAACGGTTGCAGGTAAACAAGCTCTTGCAACAGCAGGCATTGAAGGTTCTGACCTTGATCTTATTATCGTCGCCACGTGCTCGCCAGATACATTAATTCCAAACATCGCGTCTAAGGTCCAACTTGAATTGGGCGCGAAGAAAGCCGCAGCCTTTGATTTAAACGCGGCTTGCACAGGTTTCCTTTACGCATTAGAAACCGCAACACGCATGATCCAAGCTGGCGCGTATAAGCATGCGTTGGTGATTGGCGCAGAGCGCCTCACTTGGTACCTCGATTGGAGCAAACGCGATACTGCAGTCTTGTTCGGCGACGGAGCTGGCGCCGTTGTTCTTAGCAAAACCGACAAAGAAGTGGGCCTATTGGAAGCGCAACTAGGTTGTGATTCAGAAGGCCGCGATGTGTTGGCAATTCCAGAGTTCGGGACAGGTATGCCTCGCTTTGCCCAAGACAATGGGTACTTTGAATTCAACTTCGTGGGCCGCGAGATATTCAAACGCGCCGTGAAAGGTATGGGTTCTGCAGCAGGAGCTGTGCTTTCGCGCGCAGGGAAAACACCTGAAGGTATTGACCTTGTTATTCCTCACCAAGCCAATAAGCGCATCATTGAAGCCCTCTGCGACCATGCCAAGATCCCGTTGGAAAAAGCATTCATTAACATCCATAAATACGGCAATACTTCCGCAGCAACGATTCCGATTGCGCTGTGTGAAGCCGTTGAAGAAGGCCGAGTGACGCCTAACAGCACCCTGCTTATGGCTGCCTTTGGGGCGGGCTTAACGTGGGGCGCAGGTGTGCTACGTTGGGGTGACCGTGTAACGCCAATCAATACCAGTGATGCAGCTTTACCAGAATCTGATGCAACAGCACTGGAATTATTGAATGAGGCCATTACATGCTGCCAAGAAAACGCAAAGCGTAAAGCTCAGTAAAAACGCCACGTTCAGGCCAAAAAAAAGCAGCCTCGGCTGCTTTTTTGTTTTCTTCCGTAACGTCAAAGAATACTAAGCGGTTACCAGCACATCGGAATAGACTTCTACACGGTTTCTACCCGATTGCTTTGCTTGATAAAGCGCATCATCGGCATCTGCCAACATCCCTGCCACGCTATCGTTCCGGAGTGATGCCACACCAATGCTGCATGTCATCGTCTCACCATGAGGCCAAGCATTATCTTCAAAACGTGAACGGATTTTTTCTGCCAAGAATGACGCCTGAGCGAGGTTTCTATCAGGACAGAAAAACACGAACTCTTCGCCTCCCCAACGAACAGCAATGTCCGTCGACATAGAACGATTTTTTAAGAGCGTCGCGACGTCAATCAAAATGCGATCACCCATCTCATGGCCGAAGGTGTCATTAATGCGTTTGAAGTGATCGATATCAATAACCAACGCCGTACATTCGCGACGGGCTTTTAGAGACATGGTTTTCTCCAAGTCGCGATGGACATTCATGCGGTTTCTCAACCCCGTCAGCGGATCTGTCGTCGCCATAATGGACAATGTTTCACTTTGCTGTTTTAACTGTTCATTAATGGCAAGAAGACGAGCACTGCGAACACGCTCTTCCTTGTAGACTTTAAGACTTTGCCAATATTTCACGCAAAGAACGATGAGAGCAGCAACAAGCCACGTGAAGGTGATATTTTTGAACAGTTGCGCTTCAGAAATCATCACACCTTCAAAACGTATGCTTTCAATATTCAGTCTGTGCTCCCCAATAACAGGTGCACTTCCAGTGGCAATCTCAATCACAGACACGTTGGTTAATTCTGAACCTGCATGCTCCAACGGCACGGCCAGATCAGAAATCCACCATGACAACACTTGGAATGCTTTTAACGGCAGAACGACTTCCGAGTTTTCCAACGTCGGGTTGTATTCCAAACCATTAAATTTCAACGAAACAGGATCATCAACCGATGAGTACGCTTCGTTGTAGTTTCTCAGGTAAACACGAAGACGCTGATCAGGCTGCGGCGCAAGGTAAGACCCTTCAATGACCATCGAATGATAATGAGTGAGATCGATGCCATCGCGAATATCATCGCTTAGACTGATGGCGACTTCGCAATACGGCCAGCGGTGTTTCTCGCCCAACTGACAACCCAAGGTTACCGATTTATCAGCGTTTTGGGTGACAGCACCGAGTGTGTTTCCACCTACACCTTTGTCATCGATGTACCGATATTGAACCTCGTCGCTAGAGATGACATAGTGCGACGATGCGCCACCCGCATAGAACCAAACAACAGCAGACAAGGAAAATAAAAAAAGGATGAGCATAGCGAACATGGTTCGCGAGAATTTCCGATTCAAAACAGGCTTTTTACTCTTAAAATGGCAACAAAAAAATAAACGAGAAGTGAACAGTAAGAAGCTCTATTTATTATGTGTACCAAACAGCCTGCAAACACCGGTATAAAACCGTTTGTCAGAAAGTTTGGTCATGGGCTTTCTTACGAACGAAAAAGCACCGAACATCAGTCCAGTGCTTTCTCATGCAATGAGGACGCTTTGTGTGGGTTAGCGTTGAATATTTAAGAACGCAGCACCACGAACGCCACCAGAGTCACCGTGTTTCGCTTTGATGATCTTTGGAGGATTAGAGATCGAAAGTAGGTATTTTGGCAAGCGTTTTGGCATTTCTTCGTAAATCAGTTCGAAGTTTGATAAACCGCCACCCAAAGCAACAACATCTGGATCAATTCCTGTAAACAATCCTGCAAACACCATGGCAAGCATTTCCATATAACGATCAACAAATGCGACCGCTTTTTCTTCGCCTGCATGGTACTCAGTGATGATGTCGATGGCTTTCTTTTCAGTCTGGTAGTAATGCGTATACAGCATTTCAAAACCACGGCCTGACAGATAGTTATCAATACAGCCTTTGCTTTCACAGCCGCATTCAAAAATCGGCGCGTTTTCACCAAGGTGAAGCCATGCATCAATCGGCATACGCATATGGCCAAGCTCGCCAGCAACATTGTTTTTGCCTGAAACGACTTGTCCGTCGATGACGATACCACCGCCAAAGCCAGTGCCTAAGATAAGACCCAGCACCACTTTTTCGCCTTGAAGAGATTCGTCCCACGCTTCAGAAAGTGCAAAACAGTTTGCATCATTGTTCAGCGCTACCTTGCGGCCAATTTTTGCTTCAAGGTCAGCACGCAACGTGCGTCCTTTTGCTGCAGGGACATTAACAGTAAGAACAGTCCCATCTTCTGCTTTTTCGATACCAGGGATACCGATGCCAACCGACCCTTCACAATTAAACTGGGCGTCGTACTTAGCCACCAGCTCAGCGAGCGTCTCAATTAAACGTCCATAGTCATCACCCGGCGTCGGCACACGTTCTGTTGCCTGTCGCTTAAGATCACTATCAAAAGCGCCAAACTCAATTTTGGTCCCACCCACGTCAAAGCCGTAATACATCCTTTACTCCATTGTTCCAAATTTTATATTTTGCAGTAATGGCGGAAATTATCCCCATTTCACAGGGTTATGAATGTGATTAAAAACAAAATAACCCCGAGATACGGGCTTTCCAAAATTCACTACTGAGAAGCTGCTCGCATTTCCCTTGCGCACAGAAAAACCAGATAGTCGCATTATGCCACTTCACAACGCGCAACGACGTCTTTATAACGATCCAGAGCACCTGGAATTGGCAACTGACGCTGTTTTTTTCCGGTTAAATAATGCTCTTTGAACACATCAAACCATGCGTCCAAACAATCTGCCGCCTTCGAATCACCCGCTAAGGCAAGCACTTTGGCAGCGACCTCCGCCGTTGCCAATTGTCCTTCACCACATGCTTCGCGCATTTTATATCGAGAGGCATCATCTGCCTTAATACTCAACACAGGCAAGCTATCCATCCAAGGACTCTTTCTAAATATTTTCTTAGCTTCCGACCAAGTTCCATCAATTAAAATAAACAGTGGTCTTTTACCTTGTGATACGACAGGTATGTTGACGACACGTTCTGGCGTTGAATACTGTTCAGGAAAGATCACAAAGGGTTGCCACATCGGGTCCTTAATCAGAGCAAGCATCTCTTCATTGGGAGATGTACGTGACCAAATGTAGGCATACGTGTCTTCGACAGCATCAGCAATCAAGCGGCCAGTATTGCTTGGTTTAAGCACTTCATCGTCATACATCACCAGCAAGAAGCCAGCATGAGATGCACGTCTAACATTATGCGCGCAGATACACAAATGGGCATTCACCATGCAGTGACGACAACGCTCGACGCTTGCACCTCGGGCGCGAAAAGGTTTGGTCGATTGTGCCAAACGTTCATCGTAAAGTCGGTGTATTGCGTGGAGTTTCATTGAATGCGCCTAAAAAGAGTAAAGGCGCATTTTAATGGGGGATTTGAGAGGTGCAACCTCTAACTCACGAGCTGCGTGGTGACAGGGTAACTTTCCACACATCACTGACTGACGGTTTGCTCGTTGAGCAACGCTCTAAAAGCAAAGGCTCGCAATACTAAGCACATTCAGAGACGACAGAATCAAACAGGTTCTTCACTAAGCCAACGTACTCATCAAGAAAGTTTATTTGGGCAAACGTTGGCTTTTGGTGCCAGACAGAACTCAGAATTTCTTCCAAATCACTGACCACTTTGTCAGCTTCGGACATAACCTCGAAGCGGAGCTTTTGCGGCATGTCTTTGTTTTGCTCACAAATCACCATAATTTGGGAAGCGACGAGTTCATGAACAAGCTCATCAATGGTTTCTGACCCAATCTTGTCGTCAGTGGAAGAAAACACGCTTAAACTTTCTACGAAATACTCAACCAGTGCAGCGTATCCATCTGATTCAACGACCATTATTTCCTCCAGAACAACAAATATTCATGCGATTTTATTGTCTTTGCACAAGCATTAGTATCTTTTCTTCGTCGCATGTCACTTTTATGGAACATATACGCACTTAGCATCATAGCAACAACTAAAGTATATGTTGCCAAACAGAGTTGATCATTTTGAATGACCTTGTCGCCACCCGGCAGCAACTCAACGTGTCAGTAAACACAACAAAGAGCAACCACCCTCTCATCCCTTTCGGTGAAAAATCACACTGAAAAGACTTCCAAGGGCCAGGTTAGCCAGCAAGGAAAAACGATGACTGATCAAAACATCCAACGGGCCAATCAATTCCCGTTTTCAAAAAGTATTGTGGGTAAGGTGGGCCTGATCATGGCTGCGATGACACTCACCGCAATGCTTCTTTCCGTATCCACCTACGTTATGCACGACAATGCCAGTACGGACACCACAAACACCAGCCGACTAGAAATCCCGAGCGCCCTCCTTTCGGTCTCCATGTTGCGCTATGCCGGTGAAATGAACAGAAGCATGCTGAGCTACGCATTGGGGTCGAGTGCTTCGTTGGACACCTACTACCGCAATAAGAACCAATTCGAAGTGTCTCTAGAGGAACTGAAAAAGATCCATGGCACAGAGAGCGGAAACTTGCAGCGTATTGAAGATGTATATCAGTCGCTCTATCAGCAAATACGTACAGAGGTCATCGAACAATATAACCCTAAGAGAGAAACCTGGGCGCTTGATGAAAAGCGGTATATTTCCACAACCATCGTGACGGAACTTGATCGTAAGATCAGCGCCCTCGCCTCTCAAGATGATACCAATGGCGGGTTGAGTGAAGAAGACAGGCAGCATTACCTGTGGCTTCTTCGAGAGCAAACCGATGATATGCGTTCGTCGCTCTTTTTCTACCTAAGCGGCGAAGCCTTTAAAAGAGAACGCTTCGAACGTAATAAACAAAGCTTCCAAGAATACCTTGCATTGCTGCAAGCCAACGCCGGCAGTACGGGAGAAAAAGAGAAACTCCAAGATATTTCAATCATCTATCAAGCCTTTTATAGTCGTATCGAAAGCGTATTTGATAGTTACAACCCTTACAGCAAGCAACAAGCTATCGCATCTTTGAAAATCATCAGTACTGAAGAATACAAAGTACTCGAAACCGCCCTCACAGAATTCTCGCGGGAAACCAGTTTCCGCGCTGCCAACTCAATGGCAAGCCTACACAAAGTGCTCAAAACAAATCAGCTCTCATTCTTTGCCTTGTTCGGCGTCATGACACTGGTGAGCATCGTGCTGACGGTTTACATCTATAAACGCGTTACGCAGCCTATCGCTCGCTTAGCCGATACCATGCTCAAATTGTCTGATGGAAACACGGAAATTCCGATCCTCTATAAAGAGCGCCCGGATGAGGTTGGACAGATTTCACATGCACTCAGCTCTTTCCGTGATCACATCATTTCTCGCAACCAAGCGAGAGAACAATTGCTGTACCAAAAAGAGCGCGCTGAATCAGCCTCTAAAGCCAAAGCACAATTTTTGGCGGCCATGAGCCATGAGATTCGTACTCCAATGAACGGCGTGATCGGGATGATTGATATCCTTCGCCGTTCAAACCTCGATTCAACACAAAAAGGCGTTGCCAACACAGTTCGTGAATCAGCCTTGTCATTGCTGTCTATAATTAATGACATTCTCGATTTTTCACGGATTGAAGCAGGAAAGATGCGGATTGATGAAGTGCCCCTTTCTATTCGTCATATTACTGAACAGGTAATGGATAACCTCACGACAGAAGCGAATGAAAAGAACGTTTCGCTCATGCTGTTTGTTGATCCGCTCGTGCCCAGCTCTCTATTGGGTGACCCAACACGCATCAAACAAATATTGTTTAACTTGATCGGTAACGGCATCAAGTTTTCCGGCGGTCAACCTCATTTGGGTGAAGTGCAGGTTTGGATCAAGAGCAGTACAGACATTATCAATGACAAAGGAAAGAGCGTTGTACCGATTTCCATTGAAATCAAAGACAATGGCATTGGTATCAGCCCCGATAAACTGGAAAGTATTTTTAGACCCTTCACGCAAGCGGAGTACTCTACCACTCGCCGATATGGCGGTTCCGGTTTAGGTCTGGCGATCAGCAAGAACATTATTTCACTGCTCGACGGCAGCATTGATGCGCGCAGTGAAGAAGGGATTGGTTCGACTTTCTATGTGGACATTAGCCTGCCGCATTCCAATACCATCAACGTACCCGACGACAGCAATATGTTGCTTCTAACAGAAGCGGCGAAAACACTGAGCAATGTTGTGTGTCTTAATACGCTTGAAAATGGTCCTTTAAAAACCAGTATTGATAGCTACCTAGATAACATGAATATCCGCAGTCAGACTGTCTCGCTTGATATGCTTCACCAACATAAGCTTGCTGGCAGCAACAAAGACACAAAATTTGTGATCATCTGCCGCGACTACATGCAGGCCAAGCAATTGACTGCACCGTTCATCACAGCATCTAACAACATTCGATATCTCGAACTCGACATGTCGTTACCCGTCCACCGATACGAAGGGAAAGACGTGTTTGCGATTTACGCGTCCCCCATGAAGCTTTCCATGCTTTTGAGCGGATTACGCATTTGTATTGGCCTTGAAAGTCCAGACTACCCCGTTGTTGACACTTCTGGCCGCGAAGCTTTCATAGAGCGTGTTTCAGAGCATCGGGGCACTGTGCTGGTCGCAGAAGACAACATCACCAACCAAACCGTAATAGAAAAGCAGTTAACGTACCTCGGTTACAAAGTCGTCATGACCGCCGACGGTCAAGATGCACTTCGCGCCTATCGACAACAGCCTTTCACCCTCGTTATTACCGACTGTCACATGCCCAATATGGATGGGTATGAATTGACTCGTTCGATTCGAGTGATTCAAAAAGAACGCAACGAATTCGTCCCTATTATCGCGCTCACCGCAAATGCCCTTGTGGGTGAAGCAGAGCGTTGCATCGAAACCGGCATGAATGATTTCATCGCGAAACCGGTTGAAATGGATGTAATTCAAAAAGTCCTGAACAAATGGCGTCTTCAAAGTCGCCCTACTGACGAGCATCTCTCTATGGCCAATTCAGACTCTTACGTCGATGGTGTCCTTTCTCAAACACCATCTGACACTTCTCACGCTGATAAAGCTGAACAGCAAGCGCATGCGACGCAACAAACGCCTTCGAACCATCAAACAAGCACTGCCTCAACACACATGACCTCTTCTAACGACACGCAACCCCAAAACATTGCACCGATGGAGCTTGATCCAAGCGTGCTGAAAAAACTGTTTTGGGGTGATAAAGCAACGTACGACGAAGTGCTAGGTGAGTTCCAGAAGCATTGCATTCCAGAACTTCAAGAAATGGCAAATGCTTTACCACCTTATGATTACAACACCCTCAAAGACACAGCACATAAGCTAAAAACGTCGTCCAGAAGCATAGGAGCGCGTGACTTGTCTGACACCTGTAAATCGCTGGAGATTGCGGCATCAGAACAGAATGGCGACGTTGAAGAACTGCTGAAGAAAATGGGCGCACAATTACTTGCTTGCACTGATGCAGTTAACGTTAAACGTGAGTTTTTGGCTGCGGAGTTGCAGCAAGATAAAATTAAGGCCTCATAACGGCCAGAACTCGGCAGATTTATCAATTTAGTGCCACACTTGTATTGATGTTCCGCATACAAATCAAGTGGGTTAACTATGAGAAAAACAAAAATCGTCACGACGGAAGATATTCTGCTGAAGCTTTGTCAGTCCGTTACTGCAGTATTAACAAAAGCAACCGACTCTCAAGTTCACCATTCTGCAATGGTGCAAAAGATCTCGAAGACGAGCCTGAAGCCTGACTTTGGCTGTTTTGTCCTCTTTGACGGAGGATTCTCAGGGCTCGTTGTCATTAACTTTGACGCGAAAGCCGCGCTAGAGTTATACACGAAATACATGTCCCATATGGGCATCCCGAAAGAAGAGCTTGCCACCCTGCATACCTCAGATGAGGTCGCGGATGTGTTAGGAGAACTCATGAACCAAATCGTGGGTGACTTTACGGGTAAGATCAAACGCTCTCTGCACACCAACATCACTCAAAACCAACCTAAGATGATGGCGATCAATAAGAACATCAATGTCACCATCGATAGCAACATAGAGCGCCCTCAAGCGCGTCGTGTGAGCTTTGATACCGAAGACAACAACATCTTCTACCTTGAGCTTTCAATGGAACGCACAGAGTTCATTCAGCTTGAAGAATTCGAAGAAGGTGAAGAAGTTAACCCTGATGCAATCCTTGAAACTGAAATCCTGAAACAACTCGAAGGCAAAGACGTATCGAAAAAGAAAAAATCCGCAGCGTCTGACTCCAATTCATTGATGGATGATCTTGGTATATAAAACTAAGATTTAACGGCGGTTTCGGCCGCCGCAGTATGCATCCTCAGTAATTTTTCCGCGCAATACGCCATTTCAAACACAGGATCAGGAGACATAAACATGGAACGTCTTGATTTGTGGTTTGAGAGCATACAGCAGTGGTACGAAAACAAAGAAACGCGACAGTTTGATTCCCTCGCGAACCTTTTGTCTGCTACTCCAGCCACCCTTTTCTCTTCGCCAATCACGCAAGAAAAAAGCGATGCCATCGCTTACTTTGTCGATGCCTGCCACCTTCTTCAGCGTCACTACCAACATATCGACCGTGTCGACGATGCATATAGCTACATGCAATATTGTTATGCCAAACTTCAAGCCTTGGCATCCGATACACAAGCAGAAAGCGACGTAAAACGATGGAGCCTAAAAAAGCTCGATCAGTACATTGTCACTATGATGGAATTTTGCCAACACCAAGGCAAAGACAGTTGGCTTCGAGAAAGTGAGCAATTGGTCGAGCTTCATATTACGTTCATGCTAGGCCAAAACGAGCGAAACCTACATTTGGCGCAGGGTATCTAACGCTAACCATCCAACGTTAGCGATGTATAAAATCGTCGAGCAAAAACGGCACAAAAAAACCGACCTGAGGTCGGTTTTTTATCTTCCGTAAGGCGAGAAATCGATCTCCCACCACTGGGCGCTTATGCGGTTTGCACAACCTTACTTTCAGTCGTACTTTCCGATTGTTTCAATGCCGCGTACAAGAAGCCCGTCACCAAAGTACCGGCCAGAATCGCACCTACATACAAGAACACAGGCGTAATAGCATTCGGAATGAAGAGCACAAACATACCACCGTGCGGTGCCAACAGTTTTGCACCAATTAGCATAGACAACGCACCTGTTAACGCGCCTCCCGCCATACAGGCAGGGATAACACGCATAGGGTCACGCGCGGCAAAAGGAATCGCACCTTCTGAGATAAAGCACAAGCCAAGAACAAACGAGGCTTTACCGGCTTCTCGCTCTTGAGGATTAAACTTACGTTGCGCTAAAAAGGTTGCCAAGCCCATGCCCATTGCAGGCACCATGCCAGCCGCCATCACCGCCGCCATCGGTGTGTAGGTAGAAGATGCCAGTAAACCAACACCAAAGGTATAGGCGGCTTTGTTAACGGGACCACCTAAGTCAAAGCACATCATTGCACCGAGGATCACACCTAACAATACGGCATTGGTCGAGCCCATGCTGTTCAAAAATTCAGTGAGGCTGTTCATGATGCCGGCCACAGGGCCACCCACCACGAAAATCATCACCAAGCCCGTGACCAAACTCGCCAACAACGGAATGATCAGAATCGGTTTCAATGCAGACATAGAGTCAGGTAACACTAATTTGTCGGCAATAAACTTCGCCGTGTAACCTGCTAAGAAACCCGCCACAATACCGCCAAGGAAACCCGCGCCGGTTGAGCTTGCTAACATGCCGCCGATAAGACCCGGCGCAAGGCCTGGACGATCAGCAATTGAGAACGCAATAAAGCCCGCCAACACAGGCACCATTAGCGCAAACGCACTCGCGCCGCCGATTTCCATCAAGGCTGCAGCCAATGTGCCTTCTTCTTTAAAGGCTTCGATACCGAAGACGAATGACAGTGCAATACAAAGACCACCCGCCACAACCAATGGCAGCATGTGCGACACACCGGTCATCAGGTGTTTATACACCCCCGTGCGTTCTTGCTTGTTGCCTTGATCAGATTTCGCACCGCCATGTTTATACACTTCGGCTTGCTCGAACGCTGACGCCAATTCTTGTTTGGTTTTCTTCAGCGCTGCGCCCGTGCTGGTGCGGTACACACGTTTACCATCAAAACGCGCCATGTCGATGTCAATATCTGCGCCAATGAACACCAAGTCTGCTTGCGCTATCTCTTCGGCTGTTAGCTGGTTTTTCGCACCCACAGATCCTCGGGTTTCGATTTTTACCCACATGCCCTGTGAACGCGCTTCTTCATCCAGTGCTTCAGCAGCCATGAAGGTATGAGCAACCCCAGTTGGACACGCGGTAATACCGACAATACGCTGTTGTGCAGAAGCAGCAGATTCACTCGCCTCGTTAGTGTGCACATAAGGCGTTGCCTTTGATGCAGCGGTTTCTAAAAGTGCTGCCGCGTCTTGGTAAACCGCGTCTACCGATGCTTGATACACCTTCTTACCGGCAAAACGCGCCATATCAGCGACAGGACCCACCGCAAGGATGAACTCCGCACCGTCGATAGCGTCCAAAGATACGTTTTCAATGGCTTTAACGCTGGTCTGGCACTCGATTGAAACAGGCCATTTCAACGATGACGCGGCTTTCTCAAGCAGACCTGCTGCAATAATGGTATTCGCTATACCGCTCGGGCAAGCTGTAATGATGACGGCTTTCATCTGCATTATCCCTTTTCGTTTTCGTTGGTAAGTGGCTTCACGCTGATCTGATTCTTCAGGTTTTCAACGTCAATAATGTTCTCAACACCCACATTCACTTGCGTCACAGCCAGCGCCGAGAGCGCGGTTGCAAAGCCAAGGGTTTGTTCGCGTGACCATTGATTTAATTCACCCCAGCACATGCCAGCGACGAGGGTATCCCCAGCGCCAACCGTGCTCACAACCTGCATTTTGGGTGGTTGGCTTTGAAGCCACTTGCCATTCGCAAACCAAAGTACACCGTCAGCACCCCGTGAAATCACCACATTTTGAATGCCGGTTTCAGCAAGTGCTTCACCGGTTTGCATCAATGCATGTTCCGATGTCAGTTCTTGGCCCGCCCACTGCGACAACTCTTCATCGTTAGGCTTGATGAGCCAAGGCGTTGCTTTAAGTCCTTCGGTTAACGCAGCATTGCTGCTATCGAAGAACACTTTCTTGCCTTGCTCGAGCAGAGCAAGGATCCAGCGCTTCAACGTGTCTGGAGAAATACCGCGTGGCAAACTGCCCGCAATCACAAACACATCGTGCGTATCAGCCAAAGAAAACAGGGTTGCTTCAAATGCAGAAACGTCTTTCTCGCTGACTTCTACGCCAGGGAAATTCAGATCGGTGACACGGCCACTCTCTTCAACTAACTTCACGTTAATGCGAGATGCACCAGTTACACGGACAAATTTGTCGGTAATCGTCTGTTGCTCGAACAGGTGCACAAACGGGTCTTGGTTCTCATCCCCCAAGAACCCCGTCACGGTGACATTTGCACCGAGATCAGCCAGCACTTTCGCAACGTTAATGCCCTTGCCACCTGGGTTCAGATTCGACGATGAAATCAAGTTAACGCTACCCGCGTTGAGTTCCCCCATCGCGCCTGTCATATCCAGCGCAGGGTTTAACGTCACGGTAACAACATTCAATGTGCTCATGATTTACCCCTCACCCAAACCATTTGAAATTGCAATGCCAATGGCGTCTAACGCCTGCTGAGCATCAGCACCCTCTGCAACGAACGCCAACTCATGACCTTGTTTCACGCCTAGCGCAATCACTTTCATCAAGCTTTTCGCATTAACTTGCTTACCTTCAGCGGTCACGTTCGTTACCCAGATTTGTGAATCAAACGTCTTCGCCACACTCACCAGCAAAGCACCTGGACGGGCATGCAAACCATGAGCATTTTTGATTTTGAACGTTTCGCTCAAGCCCGATTGACGCACTTCAAGCAACATTTTCACCGCATCAGCAGCGGATGCATTGAACATATCCCCTAGTTTGTTGCTAATAAGCAAGTTGGTGACATTGTTCAGTGCCTCGATGTATTCCGTGCCTTTCCCCGCAACGGTCAGCAAACCTTTCACTGGGTGTCCGTCTTGGTGGAATTCACTTTCAACAGTGACCAAAGACAACGCGGTTTGATTTACGCCCTTTGACGAAGACGTCACCCACAAGCCCTGCCCAATATGGGTTGGCACTTTAGCGACAAGATCTGCAACAAACTCCTGCGTCACTGCTTTCGCATTCTTCAGTTTTCCTGCGCACACTGCGCTCATTGAGGTTAATTCTGCGACAGGAAAATGCAGCGTCACGCACGATTCATCAAACAGCAGGGGTTGTTGGTTTTCACCTTTTAACACCGCCAACACTTGCTCTGCGCTTTCTGCTTTTTTCAGCGCGTCTTCAACACCGTCACTCGACAACACATGCGTCAGTTGTTTCAAAATGCCAAGGTGCTCACCAGACTTTGCTGCAATACCAATGGCCAGAAATGCGGTGTTACCGTCTCCCCAGTCAACGCCATTGGCGAAGTGGTGAATTTGCACACCCGTTTGTTTCACCAGGTTACGGGTATCCGTCGTGCCGTGAGGAATAGCGATACCGTTCCCCAAAAACGTCGAGTTTTGTTGTTCCCGCGCCAACATGCCACGTTCGTAGCCGTCAGCCACAAGGCCTTTGGACACGAGATCGGTCGCGATACGCTTTATCGCCTCTTCTTTGTTACTGGCATGCTTTCCTAAAAGGATGTCTTGCGTGGTCAGTTCCAACATGTTCTTTCCTCAACCTTGGGCAGAAATCTCTACCCTTTCGAATTCATCGTCGTGTTTACTGATTCGTATCCGCTACCGTGCTTTCGATTCGGATACTGCTTTCACCGTTAGTGAAAACCTTTATCTGAAATCTTCAGCTGAAAACGTAGCTTTAAATCTAGCTGAATCGTTTCAGCTTTTAATCGAAAAAAGAGGCTTCTCGCACATTTTCAAATCTTGCTGAAACCTTTCAGCTTTAATGCTGAATCCATTCAGCTTATAATGCAAAGAGTCTTAATCTTCCTTAACGCGTTTTATGATCATGCGCACAGAACAAGGATCGTCATCGAATGAAACTAGATGAAATTGCGCGCTTAGCCGGTGTATCGCGAACCACCGCAAGCTATGTGATTAATGGAAAGTCGGCGAAATATCGCATCAGTGAACGCACGCAACAGAAAGTCATGGAAGTGGTGAATCAACACAACTACCGCCCAGACCACGCTGCAAGCGCCCTTCGAGCTGGCACAAGCCGATCTTTCGGTTTAGTGATCCCAGACCTAGAAAACACCAGTTACGCCAAAATTGCCAAGCTGCTTGAACGTAATGCTCGTCAAGCAGGCTACCAGCTCATCATCAGTTGCTCAGACGACGATCCTGAAACAGAAATGCAGGTAGTGAATACCTTGGTGAGTCGCAAAATAGACGCCCTGATTGTCGCCACTGCCCTGCCCGCCGATACGCAGTTCTATCCATCCATTCAAGCATCAGGTACGCCAGTTATTGCCATTGATCGCGCGTTAGATGACGAAACCTTTGCCAGTGTGATCAGTGAGGATTTAGACGGCGCATTCTCATTGACCGAAAAGCTCATCACCCACAACGTTGCATCCATCGGGCTGGTTGGGGCTGTCGCTGAGTTAGGCGTGTCGAAAGAACGCGAGCAAGGCTTTCTCTCCGCTGCACGAAAAGGCAATGTGCTAACCCAAGTCGCTTACGGTGCTCACTTCTCGCAAGAAGAAGGAAAACGCATCGTCATTGATTGGTACAAAAGGGGCGAATTGCCCGACGCCATTCTTACGACTTCCTACACCTTGTTTGAAGGCGTGCTTGATGCATTGTTAGTTCACCCTGAAATCGGACAAAAGATGACGTTCGCAACCTTCGGTGATAACCGCATGTTGGACTTTCTTCCACTGAAAGTGCATTCCCTGCCTCAGCAATTTGAACTCATTAGCGAGCACGCACTGGAACTGACGTTGAATGCCATTGCAAAACGCTACCAACGTGGTGTTGAAGTCGTGCCGCGTAAACCCAAATGGCGCGAATAGCATTGCCCATTTAATGAAAGCCGAAGTGAAGTGAAACATACAAATAGCTGTAGGCTTTCCCTTTACGCGAACTTTCCCTTTACAGAGAGCATGCTGTCATTGAGCCACTATTATGAATTAAATTAACCCTGCCAAACTGCCAAACTGCCAAACTGCCAAACTGCGCAACAATAAATGAAGAGTGATAACACCCGAGAACAGAGAGAAGTACTTTCTCGTTGCAGTGCCAACGCTTAGCCTTTGGATTGATCAAAAATCTAGGAGAGCGTTTCATCACTCATTTGTTTGCCATCCACTAATAATGCTAGCCGTATCATTATCATTTGTTCTAGGTGGAATCCTTAATTATCACTACAACGAGAATATTGAAAGTACCAATATGATAGCCATTTGATGATAGCTACGTGGTCACTTTTCGTATTTATGTCATTGGGTTTGCTTATTAGAAAGATAGTAAACCAACTTAAGGCAGAAAATAAAATCGATGGTGACCAACCATTTACATCAAATAATAAAACCAGAGAACCTATTCTTTCTCCTTCCAACCCAACGTGAATAAAATGTGGATCTCAATCTTCCTTGTTAGCTTTGCAACGAAGCCTTTATTCGCCTACGATGTCTTTTTTTTAAGCAGTATGACAATATTTTTTCATACAACGTAAAGTAATAAAGGAGTTTTAATGGCTGAAGATACAAAGTATGTAGGATTTTGGGCTCGTGCAGTAGCTACAATCATCGACAATATTTGGATGAGCATTGTCGGATTAACTATTGTGCTGCTTGCCTTTGGGAGAGAAGCTTTTATCGATAGCACTGAGTTTTCGCTATCTGCCAGTGCAGTTCTTTATTTATTACCTGTGGTCTTTGTCATTACTTTTTGGCGACTGAAATCGGCTACTCCTGGCAAAATGTTGTTTGGCATGAAGTTAGTAGATGCAGAGACACTTGGACCAGTGTCAACACCTCGATTAGTACTAAGGTATCTAGCATATTTTATATCTTTTATTCCTTTAGGTTTAGGCTTCTTCTGGGCTGCATTCGATAAACGTAAGCAATGTTTTCACGATAAAATAGCAAAAACCGTCATAATCAAAGGTTAGACGGCTAATAAAAACATTATTAATCTCAGGCCGTTAAGATGTCTTGCTCACTCTAATCAGCAAGGGGCGATTGCATCTATTATCACGTGTGCCATACGAAGAAGGGCTGCAACTGAAGCCCTTCAGCTCAACACCTCACCACCGGCACATCATCCCACCTTGTCGTGTACTGCGGAGACAAAAACTCGCGCCGCATGCCCCACTTCGGATCGATTCCCTGCGCAGCCATGAACACCGCACCGGTGCCATAACGCTGATTGAGCCCATCAAACGCCTGCATCAACGCAGGGTTCCCTGGCTGAGTGTTAAACAAATCTGGCTGCACGTGCTTGGCGTTCACTAAATCAAGCAGCCCAACACCCACCTTGTAATAACGCACACCCTCTTGAAACAACCTCGGCACCATCGCCGCTACTGCCGACGTGATCACCGCCGTGTCATCTGCCGGAAACGCAAAGTGCACCATCTGCTTAAAGCTCTTTGGCTTTTCATCAAACGGAGAGTTACCCGCAAACACCATCAACACAGAACACAAAGACCCTTGTGCGCGCATTTTCGCTGCTGCAATTCCTGCGTGTTTACACAATGCCTGGCGTAGCGATTCTTCATCCTGAATCCGCTCACCCATCGAACGCGTTGAGAAGATCTGCTTCTTGTCAGCGCGGGCCACGTCCCACCCTTTGCAGACCTCCCCGTTTAGCTCCCTGACCGTGCGTTCCATTTCGACGTTGAATTCCTTACGCGCAAGACCCGTAGGCATCTTGGATAACTGCAATGCTGTGTTCACTCCTTGAAACTTCAACCGTGCAGCAATCTTCCGGCCAACGCCCCAGACATCCCCTGCTTCCATGAGCGAAAGCACCTCAATGCGCGTTGTTTCCGAATCCAACACACAGACACCGTTGTATCCTGCTATCTTCTTCGCCGCATGGTTTGCCGCTTTCGCCAAGGTCAATGTTTGGCCCATGCCCACACCCACCGCTAATCGGCATTCTTTCCATACTGCTTGACGCAATGCATGCCCCTGTTCGCGTAAATCAGGTACCGCACTGCAGCGATGAAAAGACAAGAATGACTCATCGATGGAATACACATGCTGCTCGGGTGCAAAGCGCCCGATCACCTGCATCATGCGTTCTGACAAATCACCATAAAGCTCGTAGTTTGATGAACAGACAATAACCCCTGCCGCTTCACAACGCGCACGGACTTGAAAGTAAGGTTTGAACTTCTCGATACCCGCCTCTTTTGCTTGGCGGTTCGCTGCAACGACACAGCCATCGTTATTTGAAAGCACGATGACCGGTTTGCCGCGCCAATCAGGTCTGAATACCTGTTCAGCACTGCAGTAAAAGGAATTAGCATCAACTAACGCGAACACAGAAGCGGACTCTGACGGTGACAACGGATTGAGCGGATCACAACCCCCTCTATCGTGAAGATGTCATGTTTGGTGATAGCGACAGAGGAATACTTGTCATTGGCTGAAAGCAGAAGTCGACGCGGGACATCAAGCAGCTTACAGATAAACTCCCCGTTTAAATTCGCCACAATCACATCGCCGTCTCTGACAGTAACGTGACGATCAACGACCAAGATATCGCCGTCGAAAATCCCCACACCTTGCATAGACTCACCCGACGCTTTACCAATAAACGTCGCACTTGGATGCTCGACAAGCAGTTCATCTAGGCTTAAAGGCAGTTGACGGTAATCACTGGCTGGAGATTCAAAGCCAGTGATACCGGCACTGGCAAACATAGGGATAACGTTCATATTTCATACTGTCTATACATACAGTATTCATTCTAGCGTTTTTCGTCTCATAAGCAAGATCTAGGTTTTCTGACAGCAGGACATTTTCAATGTTTGTGTTCTTTGAGGTTTAGCGTTAAAAAATACCGAACAAGAGTTACGGATTATTATTTATAGATAACATTAAATTAACCTATCATTTATATAAAACTGTTCCTAGGTAAACTGCACTCTTAAAGTTAACGTCAAATTTGGCACTTACAAAATTGGAGATTGATAGCTTCAAATCTTGGATGATAAAATTGTCGATGCCAAATATTCTGGTTGGCTTGCAATTTAACCTTTTGGAAATAGATAGTGAATTACATTATTGATGTTAATGAGTTTTGGCTCTATATAGGAATGTCTGTGTTTGGAGCCTTGCTTGCAGCACATATATTCTATAAAAATTTTATTGCCAACGAACAGGAAAGGCTAAAAATAGAACTTTCAGAAGAGTATGAAGAGCAACTGAATAACTTACAAAACGAACTAGACGCTTCAAACGAAAGCAATAGGTTGTTAAATGAACATATTGAGCAGTTGATGAGCAGAAATAGGGATTTATCAATTGAGATTGAAGCATCTAATGAGCAATGCTTATCATTAGGTTCTCAGATAGAGCACTATAAAACGAGACATCAACAAATCGCATTTGAAGTGGCTACGGTGCAAAAATATTATAAAGATGCACGAATAGACACGACTATAACCCTCTAAAGCTCTAAAACTAGATTTCTGCCTGCTGGCCGCCCCGAGCGGCCAAATCCTCTCACCCTGCAACCATCTAATTTATTTGAACAAAACCTCACCACTCACACTACAACTGCGAACTAAATCAAGCCTATCCTTAAGAACCTTGTGGTACATTCTAGCCAAAAGTCTAGACAGTGATGACTTGTTGCGTGTCGAGAAGCGAAGGGCCATAGCTTTTCAATAAAAATCGAGATTACCCACTAATAAGCTGCAATAAACAGGAGATCCGTATGGCTAATATTTTTTCGATTATATGGCTAAATCTAAGAAACTTAGCGAAACGAAAGCAGGATAACCCTGATGACAAGAATTTGTCTGAATCCTTTTCTAGAACATTAGAGATTGCGAAGCATAGTGAACCCAAATCCTATGAAGAATTTAAAGATAGTTAACTGCTGTAATGAGTCTACTAAATTTCGCCTAATGTACTTGTGGGGAGTCCCTTCCCCTTAAACCTAATCCATACTAAAGAACTATTTTTGCGAAGACTTACTTGGTTTTAAGTTTGGGTTATTTCCTGGAGTCTTTTTATTATCACGTCTGCGTTGATCAGGTTTGCCAGTAGATTTTGCAATTGGTTTTGGACCAGGTTTAAGAGCCACGATGGTTATCCTTTATCTTAGAGAGCCAATCTCTCTAGATGAAAATATGAGCCCTATCCCCTATTTTCAATGGTTAAATTCTGTTTTAGCCATATCTGATTTAAAACTGTGATGCGGTCTGGATAAACTTTGAACTTCCTATCCCGAAGCAATACAAACATTTAATTTAATTGAATAATATTTTCAAAATCGACATTACACACGATCGAAATCAAGTCTCGCCCTACACATGCTGTAGTAAATTTCTATCTTCTGTGTATTGGGGAGTTAGTGTTGATGAAGGTTAGTAGAATTCAAGCGGGTCATTACTCGGTGGAAGATGGGCGGTTTATCGTAAAACAGGGCTCAGGCTGGCTCATACTTAACGGAAATGGATCACATGACTTTGGCCCAGTTCCAACACTGAACTCGGCAAAGCAATATGTTGAAACGGGGACAACACCTTTGGCTCAACACAACCATTCATCACAGTACGGTAGGAGACAAAGCAAAAAAGAATTCAATGCATATCTTGCTTCAGAAGCAAAGAATGGAAACCCTTTACCTCTAATTATTTGGTTTATTGTTCTCTTCTTAATCTGTGGCGTTACTTTCGCAGTACGTGGCCACTAATTGAAGTCTAGATCTCGCAATGTAGGCGTGCTGACCATGACCAACAGCCAGTAGGCAGCTTTATGGGCGCCCTATCTCGCACTGCAACCACCTAATTCCGTTGAACAAAACCTCACCAATCGCACAACAACCACGCTCTAAGTCATACCGATCTTTATGCACTCTGTGGTACATTCACACCAAAAGCTTTAGACAGTGATGGCGTGTTGCGTGCCGATAAGTGAAGGGCGGTAGCCTAGACAAATCCTTACAAGGGCGGTTCATACATTTTGTATTTTAGGAGATACAGTTGAAGAAAATATTCATAATTGGAACTAGTCATACGACTCAAAAGGATTTATCAAGAACAGACTTTTCCGATTTTTTAGAGCAGGTGGTCGATTGCAAAAACATAGGCGCTATTGCAGAAGAAATAAATGATGAAAAGTCTGTTATTGAACAAGTAGTAAAGAAATTAAATTTAGAATACCGAAATATTGAACCAAATGTAAATGAAAGAGTTTCGTTGGGAATCCCGAGAAACCTTAGTCACATCGATCATGAAATAATCATGAAACATGATAATTATACTTCACATGAAGCTCAGTCGGAACTCAAACTTAAGCAACAAGAAATGTATAGTAAACGTGAAGATGAGTGGGAGAGAAGAATATCCAAACTAACCAGCGACAGTGTTCTAGTTATCTGTGGTGCAAATCATGTAAACTCTTTCTATAAACTTCTTGAAAATTTTGGCTATACAGTTGAAATCATAAGTTCTTTGATGGAGTGAAACTCTGATAAAAATTCACAGCATTGAAAGCAATCCGATTGTTAATTATAAAAGACACCTTCAGTAAGAAAACATAGACCCTTCCTTGCTTTTTTAAAAAAACATTAAGGCGCACATATAATGAAATTAACTAAGCAGATAAAGCTTTACATTCTCTCACTTATGTTTTTATTTTTATTAGTTGCTGTCCTTTCCATAGATACACTTTCATGTGATAAAATAACAACCTGCTCTGAAAAATCTGTGGTCGATTATTTAATTGCAAACTGGCTATCGGGCTTTATGTTATGTATGGTCATATATTGTGAGGTTATCAGAAGAGAGTTTGAATATGACCTTTCAGGTGGATGTAGTGATACATTACGTGTACTTAGTTGCAAAAATCATGACTATGAAAACCTAACATTTTTAGCAACATATATAATTCCTTTTGTAGGTTTAAACTTTGACTCAATTCCAAAATTATTAGCGTATATAATGCTAATAACTCTTATAGGCGCAATGCTTATTAAAACTGGAAAATACTATGCAAACCCCACATTAGCATTATTTGGTTATCAGCTATTTATCACTGACCTCTCCGATAGTCAAAATCACTATTGTTCCATAGTAGTAATTACAAAGAGCAATTTAAAAAAAGATGTTAATGTATCATATAAATTCCTATCAACTAATGTCTGTTTTGTAAAGGAAGTAAAAAGTGAAAACGGCCCAGGCTAAAGAATCAATTAAAAAAATAGTGGATAATTGCATTGGAATTAGTGTTTTTTTTGTTGATTCAGGAAACAATATATATGACTCTGACGTAAACAATGAATCATTAGACGATTTTAGAAAAGAATTCGTCAATGGAATGAAAAAGAAATATACTAATAATGAATCTTTCACATGCCCGCCCCTATCAAATTATGATGATAGAAAGCATACCTTATACCACTTTGATTTTGATGAAATGCCATATGAATTTTCTCTTATTGATAAAGTCGAGGCTCTAAAAGCAAACGAAAGACTGGAAGTATACCAGGCAAAAAACCATGGACTCAAAACATTAAAAGCATTCATAATTAGATTAAGAAACACAGATGGTATGACGATGTGCTTCTATCAAAATATTCATCACAGCTCAATGTGGAAATCTGACAGAAAGACATTTCTCACCACCCATAATACTAGAGTTGTGAAGCTTACTGATGATGTTTTGAGGCTTACAGATAGTTTTGTTGTAGCAAAACTCAACAATAATTACTATATTGAAAATGTTACCACCTTAGAAAAGGAACTTTCTTTTTCGGATATTATACATGCAAAAGCATCGAAAAACTTATCGATATTGAAGTCAATGGACATTGTTGAATGCTTAGATAGCTTTTCACAAAGAATAACCAACGACACTAGTTTTGCTAGAAAGTTTGTTAAGGTGTATAGGCATTCACCTGTTATTGAGAAAAAACTTGAAAACAAGAGTATAATTGAATTCGCAATGAGCAAAAGTTTTTATAAAGAAAAACTAAAGCTTAATGAATCAGGAGATAAGTTTGACATTTCCACTATAGGCCGCTGCAATCATTTCCTAACTTTACTAGATGATAATTTCGTAAAATCCGAACTTACAGGTGAAGAATACATATCAAAATCAAAAGACAAAGCATCCAAGGCTGGATAAAATTAACAATCAAACTATCATAAACAGAATTGAATGTGACTTTCTTGTACAGCGAATTTTAACCATCAGCTGAACATGCTCCATTTAACTCCTGGGTGAGCCTTCGGCTCACCTTATCCC
Organism: Enterovibrio norvegicus; assembly: GCF_002876705.1. Classification (GTDB taxonomy): domain Bacteria; phylum Pseudomonadota; class Gammaproteobacteria; order Enterobacterales; family Vibrionaceae; genus Enterovibrio; species Enterovibrio norvegicus_B. The sequence goes on from NZ_MDAG01000057.1 coordinate 703,793, forward strand.
CCTCCCAATAAAGCCCCATCAACACCCTTTCAAACAACCCCTCTAGCTCCCCGCTCCACACGCTATCACTCACCTGCGACATCCCCGCCTGCCTCAGATGCTTTCGCACTCCATCCGCCTTAAGCGTCACGCTTCCTCTCCCTCCGCAACCTGAGCAGGTATCAACCACCCTTGTCACGCCCGTTCCCCCGTATTTCGGGCATTGACAGCTCTTTTTTGCTTGGGCTTTTGCGTACTCCTCTAGCCGCTGTCGCTCAGCTGCTTTTCCATCACATTGATTTGCATATGCCGAACGCAAGATGCGCATCAACTGCAGAAACAAAAAAACGCCGACCGAGGTCAGCGTTTTTTAAATTACATTAAAGCTTTTTAGCTTCTCAGCATCACTTTGCTATGTTGAAGAACGCGCCGTCTTTGCACGTAAATGTATAATATTTCTCACGTTCTAGGTACTTCTCAAAGCCTTTCCCTTCGCAGTAGGTTGCGTTCAGATCAGTTGAGATGTTGAGGCGATTATCGACAACGCGTTGATCGGGGTTAGGCATGGATTCTGCCGTTTCTAGGGATGAACAGCCCGCCATGACGACAACGGAGAACAGCGATATAAGTAGTTTTTTCATTGTTGTGCTCGCTTTTTAATAATTGGTTTTAAAATGCTGTTTGCTTAGTCATTCGATAGAACAGAGCATTATAGAACGTAATTGGAGCCATCGTTACAAGACAGCTTAATCTCTTCATCTTTCGTGGATACGAAATCTCGGATCCCCATGCTTGAGCAGTAAACACGGTCAAGCTCTACGATCTTATCCAACGAGATGCCGCCACGAATAATGTACGAACTGCCGCTGTGACACATGACGCGCAGCCCATCAACAGTGTTGGAAAAGGCCTTTGCGCTGTCACTTTGACAAAGTTTAATGGCGGCTTCAATTCGCTCATCCATAGGATCTGGCGCGGATGAACACGCGGCAAGCAAAGAAACCAGCCCGATGGTAACCATTGGCTTAATCATTCAAATGTATCCATGTTTTGGTTAAGGGTTACAACAGTTTCAAACTTTACACCCTCTACGTTAGCACAAGCTAAACCTATGATGTATACCCAATCAGCCAATGCAAGGTCACTTTTTAGACACTTAGCTTTGTACAACGCGTAATTTTAGAGAAAGGCTGAGAGATTACTCTTCAATCTATCGGGATGAGATGCAGCGGTGACAGGTGTAACGCCATAGTCGTGGATCACTTTGAGAACCCAAGCTGATGTGGTCATTCCCATTGCATTGGCTTGTTCTTGCAGTTGTTCGACGAGCATGCAGTTCAAGAGGTTATCGTACATTTCGGGCAGTTCATCGGCAGAGTCTTCAAATGCACCATCAAGTAATGGGCTATATCCGATGATCTCGGGCCTTACATCAAGATGTTTCAACACACCAAAGAGATGCTCACTCATCACGACCTGCGGTGAAAAGTTGGCCGTGATATTAGGGGAAAGTAAGGAATAGCGGTATTGGGCGTGTGACACAGGGGCGAGGTTGTTTTCATTGATCACGTTCATCAATTCAAGAACGCGTGGCTCATGGTAATTAGAAATCCCTAAGCGCTTAACAATGCCCTGCTCAACCAAGGTTGAAAGTGTTTTCCATGTGTCGAGTAGCGGTGTATGTAAATCGTCCACATGCGCATACAACACGTCCACATGATCGGTTTGCAAGCGCGTTAGGCTTTCATCTATGGACTTCAGTATGTTGTCTGGCGCTAACCCATCCAGTTGATCATAGGTAAAACCATCAACAGATTGCGCGCCAATTTTGGTCATGACCTCGATGCTGGCTCTGTTCTGCTCTGCAATCCACTCTCCGAGAATGGCTTCGCTTTCTCCTCCTTTTCCATCTGGGTGCCAGCAGGCGTAATTGTTCGCGGTATCAATGCGACTCCCTCCCAATGCGATGAACTGATTTAGCACGTCAAAGCTATGGGCTTTGTCTGTGTAGGTGCCAAATTTCGCGGTGCCTAAAATCACTGGGAGCATGAATTCACCTATCTCTGTCTGCCTAACGAAGCGTCTAACGAAGCGAACATGCCCGCTCGCGCTGACAATGTTGCACTATTGTTAATTCACTTGTTAACCATAGTCAGGCTGGGTATGTACAACAATGATCCTGATTCGTATTCATAAAAACCTCAGTCTTTTAGCCGTGCAAGATCACAATTTTTTTCTCAGAGACAAGCCATTCAGTTTCACTGACTCATGACGTTTTCGTCACCTTTGGGCGTATTAATTTGCATACACGCTGTATTATTTTAGACATTACTCATGTAAACCTGAGAAAAGCATCAGGTTTCAGTTTCATCAAATTTTGAACTGAATGTTTCAGAATATTTCAAAAAACAATATGCACATTGATCGATATAAGTGTCGTCATTTCTATTCTTGTTTTTGAATCGTATATTCGCGTTATTTTGGAAGAAATATCGTCCCAACAGCTTCAACTACCACAAATACCCCCAAATAAAAGAATGATAAACCGATGAGAAAATAATGAACGTCATTGCTGTAAACGTAACCAATTGTCCGTATCTCTTGTAGGTGTTTCGTCTGTGAGAGAAATTTTTTCCGTTCAAATGGCATCATTACTCTGCAGTGCGGCAAGCGCTTTCTTCGCTTTAGCAAATCATGCCGGACACGCAATCACAGTAATGTCTGTGTATTTAGACGATCTTAAACCTATAAGAATACGGAAGATAAAATGGCCAATATTATTCAAGGCACAAATGGGAATGACACTCTGATCGGCACACCTGGTGCGGACGAAATTTATGGGTATGGCGGCGACGACTTTATTCGTGCTGATGGAGACACAGATTATGTCGATGGTGGTGCAGGTAATGACACCGTAATCGGCGGCGACAACGATGATGAAGTTCGTGGTGGCACCGGTGATGACTGGGTACGTGGTGGCTTTGGTAACGATTTCCTCTACGGTGATGATGGTGATGACCGTGTAGAAGGTGGCCTCGGTGTTGATTTTCTTTATGGTGGCAACGGTGCTGACCGTTTGTTTGGCAATGAAGGCGATGACACCCTTTTCGGTGGCGCTGGTCAAGATCGCCTGATTGGCGGTGATGGTAACGATACCCTTCATGGCGGCGCTGACAGAGATGTGTTGTTTGGCAATGATGGCAACGACACATTGAACGGTGACAAAGGCAATGATGTGCTGTGGGGCGAAGCCGGCAACGACACCCTGAATGGCGGTGACGGTGACGATGCACTGCGCGGCGGCACGGGTGCCGATATTCTTAATGGCGGCGCGGGTAACGACACTGCGTTTGGCCAAGAAGACAACGATAGAATCTTCGGTAACGACGGTGATGATGAGTTGTTTGGTCAGCAAGGTGACGATTACATCGATGGCGGCGAAGGCAATGATGTCATCAACGGTAACGACGGTGACGATACCCTTTACGGCTATAACGGTAACGACACCATTTATGGCGAGACTGGCGACGACATCGTTTTCGCAGGACAAGGTAACGACTTTATCCATGGTAACGAAGGCGATGATTACATCAACGCTGGCTTAGGCAACGATGAAGTGCACGGCGGTCTCGGTAACGATGAGATCTACGGACGTGATAACGATGATGACGTTTATGGCGGTGCCGGTAATGATTACCTGAGCGGTGGATTGGGTAACGACTTCGTGAATGGCGGTTCGGGTAACGATACCATTTTGGGTGAAGAAGGCGATGACCGCCTGATTGGCCTTGAAGGCAATGACAAAATCTATGGCGGTTTGGGTAACGATTACATCGATGGCCACACGGGTGACGATCTGCTTTACGGCTGGTCAGGTAACGACTTTATTCGCGCAGGCTTGGGTAACGACAAGGTATGGGGCGAAGCCGGTAACGATAAGATCTTTGGCCACGACGGTCTAGATCGCATTGATGGCGGTGGCGGTAATGACTTTATCGACGGTGGTATGGGTCGTGACATCCTAACCGGTGGCCGTGGTTCAGACATCTTCTTCTTCAACAACAGCAGCGAAAACGACATCATTCTCGATTTCCAACAGAATCTGGATACTATCCAAATTCAGAAAACGTTGGCGACCAAACTGGGTGACATCAACATTCGTCAATCTGGTGAAGATACGATCATGACATTCGATAACGCGAACACCAAGATTGTTTTGGATAAGTTCACTGCGTCTGATCTTGATTCAAGCATGTTTGATTTCGTTTAATCAACCTGCGACTTCATGCTCTCTCGCAACGGTATATTGATTCATTACTTCATGGATATATTGAGGCAGCAAAGGGGCATAAAAAAACGGAGGCTTTTGCCTCCGTTTTTGTGTCTGCGCATAGTGTCTGTTCAGTAGCCCGTTGCTTCCATAAAACCCACACCGGAATGCGAGCCTTCAAATTGAATCGGCCCCTCCCAGTAAGGGAACATGAAAGGCAGCCAATTGTCATGATTCAGCGGCTCTGTGGTCAAAGCGATGTCTTCACTGGCTACGGACACCTGCCATTGTGTTGGGATGTAACGCCCCTCGCCCATCTTCGAAAACGATGTCGGCATCATAGTGATCTCTTCTGATGTCAGCGTACGCGATGTACCGTCTTCATTAATCAACGCACCAAATCGATGTGGTCCAGCCTCACTGCGCACTTGCGCTAACATCAATGAGCGACCGTCATTAAGCTGCAGAGAAAACCAATCCCAGCCTCGCTGATCGTCGCTAAGGGCTTTTGTGCTCCACTCTCTGTCCATCCAGCCAAGACCAGACACATCGATGGTTTGACCATCAATGGTCAGTGTTCCCGACATTTCTATGCGCGGCACACTAAAGTAATAAGAGGCGACATTTTCAGATGCATGCTTTTGGCTATAGCCTTGTTGGCCTTGCAAAATCTCGGGGTTATTGGCCGTCATGTTTAAATCAATGCCCACATTTTGGTGCTGAGCCGTCAGTATTGCTGGAAACGGTAAATCTCCCTTGGACGACCAACTCCAGTTATCTATCCACGCCTCAAAAGGTGACAACGTCACCCCTGCTTGACCAATGCCCGAACGGGCAAAGCGTTCAGCCGAATACGTTTCGTTGGCTGATGTCACGACAAAATGTGCCATGTAGATATGGTTGTCGTTCCAGCCTTCTTTTCTCTCTGGCGACATGGCGCTTCGAAACAAGGTCCACTGCACACCGTATTGCTGGCCATTCTTATCCGATAGGTTCGCAGTGATGTACCACCACTCCTGACGAAAACGGGCGTGAACGCCATAGTCATCAGGAAACACCAATGCTTTGTCTGGCGTGACTTGGTCGAAGCCTTCGTCACTGCTTGCCAATAACATTTCAACCGCACCGCGTTCAGGCTCTGAGTGATGAAACAACACAGAACCAAACAGCGCGAGAAAACACAGCAGCGTAATCGCGCTCCAGCCAATGATTTTGACCATCGTCGACGTTGGTTTATCTGAACGAAGCATTATTGTGCATCCCTCAAAGACAAAACAGCCGAACGTTTAATCAAGCGCCACACGGGCCAACATCCTGCCAATAAGAGTGTAAGCAATGAGCCACCGAGCGTAATGAGATAACTCAAAGGAAAATAGGACACAGACATCGTCCAACCGAAAGAGTATTTCAATACGATATTGATCAGCACTTCAGCAATCATCAAACCCAGCGGCAAGGCAAACAAGGCTGAGAACAAGCCAATCATCATCAACTGCCCACCCCCCAGAAATGCCAGCTCTCGGCCTGAAATGCCCATATAACGAAGCAACGCATACTGACGCTGACGCGATAACTCAGTCGCTAACGTCGAGAAAAACAGCCCACATATTGCAATAATCAGCGTAAGCGTACACAAGGTATCCGTCACCAAGAAAGTGCGATCGAAGATGCGCATGGCGCGGTCTAAGATATCGCGCTGATTACTCACTTGCGTTTCTTGCAGCCCAAATTCATCACGAAGGCGGGACACCAATTGCTCGTCATTCATACCTTCTTCTAACAAAGCTGCCACACCAACGCGACCCTGCGCTTGCATCCAAGGTATTAAATCAGAACGATTCGAAATCATGACCTGACTATACGGGTTCCCATAGTCGAAATAGACGCCCGCGACTTTCCACGAAGCGCCAAATGGCTCGGGTAAATTGATGGTTTCACCCGGCTGTAAATCAAATTTGAGTGCCAGCGACTCGCTAATCAACATGTTGTTATCGCGGTGCAGATAGCTCCAGTAATCCGGCATGGTCACTTTCAGTGCGAGTGCTTCACGCTCTTCACGGCTTGTGCCGATGGTGTAAACCTCAATGGTGCCCTGCGCGGTCTCTATGTCATTGCGCCATTGCACCAAGCTTTGTTGGACACCCTCTTGCTCTTCTAGCCAAGAAGAGAGATCTGCGGCTATCTCTTTATCCGGACGGATATAAATATCGGCAGCTAAACGCTGTTGCAGCCATCCTTCCGTGGTTGTTCTAAAACTCCCGACCATGGTTTCCATGCCGATGTTCGTCGCGATGGCCATCATGAATGCCATTGCGGCGATGCCACGGTAGGTCAAGCTGGCTGACGCATCAGACAAGAACCAACGCATACGGGCGGACTTCACACGGTCCGATACCAATAAAAAAGCTTTCCACATCATGAACGGCAACAGTAAACCACCACCAATCAAAATAAGTGCAATCAAGGTGAAGCCTTGGGCCTGGCTTTGTGGTGCGATGTAAACCAGCACAGCGACAACCAAGAAGATCGAGGCGACTAAAGCTTGCCAACTGAACTCACGCCCCGAAAAGCGAACCAAGGACATGCGTTTAGACAAACGCGCAGGCGGTGTAGTCAGCAGTCGGTAAAGCGGCCAACCAGAAGCAAGGACAAAACCACATACGCCAAGTAAGAAGCTATAAAGCCCCCACTCCCATTGCCACTGTAGTGTTAGGTCAACGTTCGCGCCGTAGAGGTCGCTCAAGGTCGTCGCGACTGTTGGCATCAGTTTTTGCGCGAGCAATAAGCCAGTGACATTGCCCCCGATCAACCCCAGCAAAAGCCATATCAGCATTTCGATAGAAACAACCACGGCCAATGATTTACGGCCTACGCCCAATTCACGCATGATGCCGACCAGTGGCTGGCGCTGTGCCATCGACAAAGAAATCGCTTGGTAGAAAATGAACAAGCCAACAACGAACGCCAGCATGCCCATCGCAAATAAGTTTAAGTGGAACGCGCGAGTAAGCGGCCCGAGTTGCGCGGTTTCCGTGCGTGACAACGTCACTGTAGAAGGCAAGGTGCTGCGTAATGTTTCACGATCTTCTTTGCTCATTTCGCCACAGTAGACAAGCGCAAAGCCATCGTGGTCAGACAAACCACGAATGACCGACATATCGCCAAACAAGCGCGTACCAGCACCAATACGTGAGCCATCAAGTAGCTTTAATGGACCAATCTGTTGACCGCCTTCTAACGAAAGCATTTGTCCTTCTCGCCAACCAAAGTGGTTTGCAAGTTCAGCACTGACCCATTGTGTGCCATAGCCATCAACGAAAGGCCTTTCTTCTTGATACTGAGAAGTAGGGTTTGCCGCATTAAACGCGAACATTGCCACCGTATCGACACCCATCAGTTGAATATCGCGACCATCGGCAGTGCGCGTACGGAACAAATCAATAGGTACACACTGGTTGTAGCCGCTACGACGCATCGAAATGTACGTTGATTCGTCAATGCGTGCGCCGCGCTCACGGTGGTGAAGCACATAGGGAAAAGGATTGGTGAAAAGGTTTGCACCTTTTTGGTAGCTGTCTTGCGCGTGTTGGTTGATCGACATAACGCCAACCAGTAGCGCAACACCTAAGGTTAGGCCGAGCCAAACCAGCAATACTTGAAACGGATGTCGGCGATAGTGACCGAAAAGGGCTTTAGCGACGGGCACGGACATTCAGTACGCCCCCTTGTAGCGATACACAGCGGCCTAAGTAATCCGCCACTTTTTCACTGTGTGTAACCACCAGCAATGAACAGTCCAAGGCAGTGGTGAGTGTCGTCAACAGGCGCATTACTGCGTCTGCATTGCGTTCATCAAGGCTACCCGTCGGTTCATCAGCCAATAAAATTTTAGGCTCCATATAGAGTGCTCGTGCAATGGCAGCTCGCTGCTGTTGCCCGCCCGAAATCTCTTCCGGGTATCGACCTAACAATGGCATGAGATCTAACGCAGACATGATTTGTCGCCACAGGCTTTCGTCTTCATAAAGCCCTTTGAGCTGGCGGCAAAAACGAATGTTATCGGCAACGGTCAGTGTTGGAAGGAGATTAAATTGTTGGAACACCATGCCAATGGAATGACGACGAAAACGCGTGCGTTCGCGCTCTGGTAATGCGTGAAGTGCCGTACCGTCTACCCAGATTTCTCCAGAATCAGGGTTGTCAAGACCACCAATCAGGTTCAGCAAGGTACTTTTGCCTGAACCACTCTCGCCCATCAAGGCAACTTGGTCGCTTTTTGTTAATGTTAGTTCTGCACCTTGCAAGACAGGGTGAAACTCTCCCCCGTCGACGTAACCTTTGCAAAGCCCCATCAGTTCTAACATCATTTCCCCTCTCAAGATTACACACATTCGCCAATTCAGTTCGTCTTCCTCGGCTGGTGAAGCAATTTACAGCAATATTGAACGCCAAGAAAGATATTTGAATCAAGCGCACATTTTTACAGGGCTCGAATTAAAAATTGACGTAATCTTTACGTAAGCCGCTGACTATAAGACTACAAGAAAGCGTAATTTGTCTCGACGAATGTGTCTTAATATCAACACTGAGTGTATGCTTTTCTAGCTCAAACCCGATATGTAGCAGGAAGTTCTATCGAGGTATGCCACTATCTCTCATCAATGCATCACTTTCCTTGGATTTATATACAATCGCTTTAATATTCATCAACAAACGAAATTCGATTCGCAAATCATCTCTACGCAAACAAACGACAAATGCAGGCATAACAAACACGCAGTTGATTGCTTGGGTATAGATTTGGATCAGTCACAGGCGGCATAGCATGGAACTTAAAAAAATATTGGTGATTGGCGCGACGGGCTATGTAGGCAGCCATCTTGTCCCGCGATTGCTCAGCATGGGATTCCATGTCACCGCCACAGGACGTTCACTGTCGAAGCTCCAGAAACAACCCTGGCATGCCCATCCACATGTCGAACTCACCACGCTGAACCTTAAAGACGAAGGTAATTTACAATCACTCCTTCATGACATTTCTACTGTGTTCTACCTTGTGCATGGGATGGCATCGGGCAATGACTTTTACCAATACGAGCTTGATATCGCTCGTCATATCTCTCGCGAACTCAATAAAAGTCAGGTGTCACGGGTGATTTACCTCGGTGCGACGCAGCCTGAGGGGGAAGAGTCTTTGCACCTTTCCGCAAGGAAAGCGACAGGAAACATCTTGCGAGAATCGGGTAAGCAAGTGATCGAAGTACGTGCGGGGATCATTGTCGGTTCAGGATCAGCGGCTTTTGAAGTGATGCGTGACATCGTCATGAACATTCCCGTGATCACCACGCCGGCATCCGTTACTTCAAAATCATGCCCTGTTGCGCTCGAAACCATGCTGGAGTATTTATCTCGGCTCATTTCACATCCCATTGAAGGCTCGCCTGTTTTTGATGCTATTGGACCAGAAGCCATCAGTTATGAAGGACAAATGCGCCGTTTTGCTCGCGTCATTAACAAGCGCATTTGGATCATCAAAATGCCTTGGCTCACACCGCGTATTTCAGCGGCATGGCTGTCGCTTGTTACTTCGGTGCCAAAACCCATTGCGCGAGCATTAATTCAAGGGCTCAACCATGACTTGATCCCCGCAAACCGGAGCACATCGGGAGCGTCTCCACTGTCTGACATCATGCCATTGCCTGATATCTCTTTTGAGCACGCGGTTGAATCAGCACTTGCACAAGAAAGCGATGTCGTTAAAAACGACATCTGGGGTTATGACCCTGATGCATTGGCGCGTTGGCATAAAAGCTATGGGTACTACCCGAAAAAAGCCGGATATAAAGTCGACACGGATGCGTCTATTGAATCGCTGTGGGCCATGATTCAAAAGGTCGGCGGCGATGAAGGCTATTTCTTTGGCAACGCCCTTTGGACAACCCGCGCTTACATGGACGCAGCCATAGGTGGTGACGCGCTGAAAAAGCGACGCCCAAACAGCGAAACCTTATCAGCCGGTGATTACATTGACAGTTGGAAAGTCATTCAATGTGAAGAGAACCGTTTCCTCTCACTTCTGTTCGGCATGAAAGCGCCCGGATTGGGTCGTTTAGAGTTTTCCATTGAGGATCACGATGATTATCGAACACTGGAAATTTGTGCGTGGTGGCACCCAGCCGGGTTTAGAGGGCTGCTTTATTGGTTCGCCATGATGCCTGCGCACCTCTTTATCTTCCGCGGAATGGCCTTTTCGCTCGCAAAAAAAAGTGGCGCGAAAGACACTCGTCCTTCACGCCACCCATAAATGCAGATGTGTTTGTTTAACTGGCAGGCTTTAAGCTTTCAGGCAATACCACCAAGCTCGTTGCACGATTGTGTGGCCAGATTTTGTATTCGCCGTGGTATTTCACAATGGATTTGTAATCTGTCACTTTCGTCGCTAACAAACCATGTGAAAGCAGCAGTTCAACAAATCCCCCTTCTTGACCTCGCACGTAGAGGCTCAAAGGCTTAGTCAATTCTCCCGCGTCATTAAAGCCCGCGGTTAGTGCTTTTGCACACACAGCAAAAGAATGTTGACCGTCAGACAATACGCGCACTTTTCGCGTGATCTCATGCTCGGTGTGTACCATCCAATCAGCGTCTTCCAGAGACGTCACAAACCCATCAAATTGCTCGCGCGTGATGGCAGCATGCTCGTCGCCCACTGGGAATTGATGGTGATAAACAGCGGAAATATGCGCCATTCGGCCCTTAATATTGGCATTTTTGCCCATACTGCGGCCTTGCTGAACCCATTCCGTCATGTTTGGCGTCACTGAGGGATTGAAGCGCTGCTTCTTGCCCGCCTGTGCAACCCAACGACAAAGAAACGATTCTTCGCTGTTTGGGTTCGCTTGCACTTTCCCATTGTTTTTCGCGTCTTGCAGTTCTGTCATCGCCGTATCGACGAGCAATTTAATATCTTCTACGTAGCTCATGTTCTTACTTTTTCGCTAAGCCCCAATAAAAGAGGGCGGAGAGAATGGCACATCCAGTCATTGCGCCTGTCATAGGCCATGCTGAGTGCACCGGAATGGCCGCGACTATACCACCAACTAAGGTACCAGTACCAAACCTCATTGTACCTGCCAACGATGATGCAGTCCCCGCCAGCTCTGGATATGCGCTTAACACACACGCCATTGAGTTACTGCCAACGATGGAAATCGTACCGATGAAGAAAATCACAGGGATCACCGTTCCCCAAAGCCCCAAATCAAGGAACTGCGCCACCATCAAAGCGATACCTGCACACAGTTGGATCAGCAGACCAATTTTCAACATGTTTTCGCTACCCACGCGACGAACAAATTTGCCATTGATAGACGTCATGACAATCAGACAGACGACGTTTAAGCCAAACAAGTAACCGAAATTTTCTGTGCTTACGCCATAGTAATCGATGTAAACAAACGAGCCCGCCGTCAGGAACGAGAACATCCCTGCGAATGAAAAGCCAGATGCAAAGATATAACCCACTGCGGAGCGAGAACGCAGAATTTTGAGGTAGTTACGTAACGTGGAACCAATTCGCAACGGTGGACGTTTTTCCATCGCCAGCGTTTCAGGAATCAAAGCAATAATCAGTATGAAGACCAGCACAGCGAAACCCGCGAGCAACCAGAAGATCGAGCGCCAACCGAACCAAACCGCTAAATAACCGCCCATCATTGGCGCAGCAAGCGGCGCCACCGTCATAACGAGAGTGATGAACGACATGGTTCGCGCAAATTCTTCACGATCAAACATATCGCGAACCAAAGCTTGAATAACCACTGCAGCTGCAGCGCCACAGAAACCTTGCGCAGCACGTACATAGGTCAGCGTTTCAATGTCATTGGCCAATGCACTGACGATGGCACCCACGAAGAATAATGCGACACCGCCAATCAACACAGGTCTGCGACCATAACTGTCAGAGATAGGCCCATGGATGAGCTGACCAATGGCGAAGCCTGCAGTATAGGCCGCCAGTGTGCGCTGCACTTGCCCTGGCGTTGCCATTAAATCACGGGCGATTTCTGGCATGGCTGGCAGGTACATATCAATGGCAAGCGGCGTAAGAGCAGCAATCGCACCCAGCACGAATATCAAAAGAAGCGTCAGCTGTTGCGCTGGCGGATTAATCGCATTTGTTGTCATGTATGCCTTAGAAAAGAAATAAGTAAAAGAGAAGACAGGCAAGCGCTGTTGGCGAGAAAAGCCAGACCACTGCATTCGTCACATAATAGCACTATGATTGTTTCTCTTGAGGAAATGATGACTTTCTTATTTAACGAGAGAAAACGGAAGAATCGTCAATGAAATCAATGTACCTTCGCCATTTGCCATAATTTGTACAAAAGACAATCACATCACTCAATCATTCTTATCAAGAATGATGGTGAGGAAGCTCATTGAATCTCTAGTTTCCAAACAACCTGAAGCTGCAAGATCGAGGCTATCGAGGCTAT
>NZ_MDAG01000057.1:717330-772457 GCF_002876705.1 Enterovibrio norvegicus
GAGGCTATCGAGGCTATCGAAGAAATAGCACCACGATCAAAAAGCGCCACAGAATGGGATCATCTGTAGCGCTTTTTTCGACACCACTGAGGCAATGTCTAATCGCAATGCTCAATGGTGATGCTTAAACTTGATGTATCGGGTTAACGTCGCCGTTAAGCACGCATGCTCACTTTGATGGAATAAACTGCGCGACTTCGTCTGCTGTCAGTAAACGATACTCGCCAGGCTCAAGCGCTTCATCTAACACAAGTGCGCCCACGGTTTCACGGTGTAAGCCCACGACTCTATTGCCCACAGCGGCAAACATGCGTTTTACTTGATGGTACTTACCTTCATGGATAGTCAGCAGCACTTCTTTTTCGCCAACGACCGCCATTTGTGCGGGTAAGGTTTCTGCATCTTCACCGCGCAACATAACGCCCTCAGCAAATTGCTCTGCAACGTCGTCCTCAATCGGATCGTCCAACCAAACTCGGTAAGTCTTGTCGCATTTGTGTTTTGGCGATGTCACACGGTGCGACCATTGACCATCATCAGTCAGAAGCAGTAAGCCTGTTGTGTCACAGTCTAAACGTCCTGCAATGTGCAGTTTTTCTGCATTCACTTCTTCAAGTAAAACAAAAACAGTAGGATTGCTCGAGTCTTCATGCGAACACACATACCCTTCAGGCTTGTTCATCATGAAATAGCGTGGCCCTGACAATTTCAACGCCGCACCATCAAATTCAACGTCTGCATCTTCAGCAATTTTGATGGCACCACTTTTAACGATGTTTCCGTCAAGCGTGATACGTTTTTCTTTGAGGAGTCGTGCTGCTTGGGTACGGGTTACACCCACAGTTTCACAAAGAAATTTGTCTAGCCTAATCATGATTTTTATAGTCCGCTTTGTACTCGAAAGGCGCATTATAGGAAGTCACCAGCAAAGGTACAGTGAAAACAGCATTGAGATTTTTTAAACACTAATGAAATTGCGCTCTGCTTTTCCCCTTCCTATAACTAAGAGGTGCCGAACTTAACAGTTCCGCTACAGTCTAATCCTGTGTCTCCCAATTTTTGATTATAATCAGTTGCCTTTTAACTTATTGATCAGGGAAGAATTTATGAACGTATCGCTGCAATCGCCTTCCATCGATTCAATGCCGAGCCTCTTAGCGCTCTCAAAAGAACTTCATGATCATGAAGCACTTTCTTTCGATGTGGAACACGTGACGTCTGCCTTTAACTATTTGCTTTCACACCCGACGCACGGCGATGTATTTCTAATTAATTTAGACAGTGACGGTACAAACGAAATCATCGGATTCGTTGTTGTTTGCTATAGCTTCAGCGTTGAGCTCGGTGGGCAGATCGCGGTCATTGACCAGATCTTTCTGACACAAGAATGGCGTCGCCAAGGTGTGGGGTCTCACGTTCTTCCCACTCTTGAAGAGCATGCGGCAAAAAATAACTGCCAATCGATCATTCTAGAAGTGAACATTGGTAATAGCGGCGCACGTGAGTTCTATGAGCAGTTTGACTACATGCCGAGAAGGCAACATTGCATCATGTCTAAACGCCTCAACGTGAAGACATAACTCTCGCTATTTCCTAGCCTTTCACACGACGCGTCGTTACACTGGCAGCCAATATTGGCTGCCTTTTTGATCCCATGTATACCCTTCGCCCCTACCAATCTGACGCCGTAAAAGCGGTTGTTCACTACTTTAGAAAAAATTCCACGCCCGCTGTCGCTGTATTGCCGACGGGTGCGGGTAAAAGCTTGGTGATCGCCGAATTGGCGAAGCTGGCGCGAGGCAGAGTGCTGGTGTTAGCGCATGTAAAGGAGTTGGTGGAGCAGAACCACGAGAAATACGAAGGGTACGGACTTAAAGGCGGGATCTTTTCAGCAGGATTAGGCCGTAAAGAAAGCGATGACAAAGTCGTGTTCGCCTCGGTCCAATCTATGGTGCTCAACCTTGATGCGTTCAAAGAAGAGTTCTCACTGCTTGTTATTGATGAATGCCACCGTGTTCCTGATAACGAAGAAAGCAGCTATCGGAAGGTCATCTCACACCTTCAATCAGTGAATGCAGGTATTAAAGTACTCGGGCTGACAGCAACACCCTACCGCCTTGGCTTAGGCTGGATTTATCAATTCCATACCGCTGGGCGTGTGCGCAGTGAAAAGCCGCGTTTCTTTAGAGACTGTATTTTTGAATTACCGATTCGCTTCTTGCTTGATGAAGGCTTTTTGACAGAAGCAAAAGTTCTGGATGCCCCCGTTCTTAGCTATGATTTTTCATCACTGAAAGCGTCGACGACCGGTTTCTATAAAGAAGCAGATCTCGACCGCGTGATCGAAAATGCGCCTCGTGCTACCCCACAAATCGTGACGCAGGTGCTCGATTACGCAAAAGATCGTCATGGTGTCATGGTGTTCGCCGCAACGGTGAAGCACGCACAGGAAATTCTTACGTTACTGCCCGAAAAAGATTCTGCCTTGGTCATTGGTGACACACCGCAAGATGAACGTGACAGCATTATCCAGCGTTTCAAACGCCGAGAATTAAAGTACTTGGTCAATGTCTCTGTACTTACCACAGGATTTGATGCGCCCCACGTTGATCTCATCGCCATTTTGCGTCCAACAGAGTCTGTCAGCCTTTACCAGCAAATTGCAGGCCGCGGTTTGCGCCTATCCCCTGGCAAAGAAGACTGTTTGATTCTGGATTATGCTGGCAATGTCTACGACCTGTACCAGCCTGAGATTGGCGATCCTAAACCTGACAGTGACAGCGAAATCGTCACGGTTCCCTGCCCTGCGTGCGGGTTTAACAATAACTTTTGGGGAAAACTCGATAACAACGGCTTCTTGATCGAACACTATGGGCGTCGTTGCCAAGGCTTTTTTGAGGATGACGAAGGCGAACGAGAAATCTGCGGCTACCGTTTTCGTGCGAAATTCTGTAGCGAATGTGGCGCTGACAATGACATCGCAGCGCGGCGTTGTCATCAGTGCGATCATGCCCTGGTTGATCCAGATAAGAAGCTGAGAGACGCACTCAAGCTCAAAGATGCCATGATCATGGCATGTGCCGACATGCGTTTAACGGCAGGCAAGAATAAATTCGATAAGCCTCAACTCAAAGTGACCTACGTTGGTCACGACGGTGCGGAAATTCACGAGGTGTGGCCGCTTTCAACCAAGCGCCAAAAGCAGGAGTTTCTCGCCAAGTTCATTAACGCCCATTTGGTTGACCGTCATCGTCCCTTCACCGACACCGCGCCCTCGAAAGTCGCGAATGCAGAACATAGACTGCGATTTCCCGATTTTGTAGTGGCACGTAAAAACGGACGTTTTTGGGCAATCCGCGACAAGATCTTCGATCTCACACAGTTTGCTTCTCAACAGGAGGTGGACGAAATGATCAGAAAAGAAGCACAAAACATACGCTGATAGAAAGCGGTTTAGTTCAGAGCAAAATGAGATACCGAGTTACGTGCGCCTTAAGAAACCTCGCCGACTCAATTGCCCTGAATTATTGAATAGAGACAGGAACGTACAGGTTTTATCCAAACAGTTCGTTTCAAGCGAAAAAAGAACGCTGAACCGCCTAATACCCTTGTTATTCCTAAGACTGGGTGGTAGTATCCGCGCTCGATTTACTTGGTATCTAGATTGGTCGCAAGTTAGATACTTATTTATAACTCTCTATTTTTTAAGAGTATTTATTATGAAATTCAATGCAGTAGTACGTACTGAGCAGGGTAAAGGTGCGAGCCGCCGCCTGCGTCACGCTGATCAATTCCCAGCAGTTATCTACGGTGGCGAAGCAGCTCCAGTTGCAATCGCGCTTGAGCACCACATCGTGATCAACCAAATGGACAAGCCTGAGTTCTACGAAGCGATTACTCTAGTAATCGACGGTCAAGAAGTGAACGTTAAGCCTCAGGACATCCAACGTCACCCGTTCAAGCCAAAAGTTATGCACATGGATTTCATCCGCATCTAATGCTTTTGAGCTTGAAAGAGAAAGCGCCCAATGGGCGCTTTTTTTTCATCTGTGATTCGTTGGTCAGTTAATCGTCATCACCAAACAAAGACTGTTGTGGGCTTTCTGCTTCCACTTCTTGTTGCGCTTCGTGCGCTTGCTTCGCTCTCAGAATACGCTGGTAACGTTGTTTACATAGACGTACCACGTTCCGTCGCTGCTCCCCATTGAAATCGTTCCAATGGAATCGCTCTTCCCTACTTCGAAAGCAACCTTTGCAATACCCTTTGTTGTTCACTTGGCAAACGCCAATGCATGGGCTGGGTACGTTAAAAAAGTCCAGTTGCTCCAAAAGCACTCCTTACTTAATAAGCTTTCCACGCAATTGGCGTGAATCTGTTTTCATTCAAGCGAGTTTTGCACTGAAAAGCAAATTTCATGCTGTTAATGTACAAAAAACCAGCAAACAGTCTCTGGGTTTCTCTTCCTGTTCACGCCAGTAAGCACCTGATGTTTGCCTATCTTTTTAGTGACAACCGCTTTTCTCGCGTAAAAAATTAAGATTGCGTTTAGAGGGCTAAGTTTGCTAGCTTAACCACATAACCTTTTGGGTTATTGTCTTTAAATAGCATACTTATTTGCATTGAAGACTCAGGGAAGAACATTATTTAGGAGGAGTTATGTCTTTTTTTGTACCGTCCGCCGAATCTCAAGAGCATGCTGAATCCATTTATTCGAGCATTGCTAAAAATGTCAACGCGCCAGTTAGCGATCAGCGTATTGCCCAGCTTACTTGGTCCCATGAAGGTCAAGAAGTGGCCGTAAACGTCGGTGAATCACTACCACGATGTTTTGGTGCGGAAGATGAAGTGGTTATCGCGATTTATGACTGTGGGGATGTATTCAAAGTCTGTACCCCAAACCGTGGTGCCATCTGCTTTGATCCTGTTGTCGCGTGTAAAGCGCACGTTTCAAGCGTGAATTTCTTCTAATACTAAACGTTTGTTCACCAAAAAGACCGAGCAATGCTCGGTCTTTTTATTTGCCACTATATAAACGTATTACCGATTTACCGCTGAACAAGTAGCCGAATTAGCGCTTAACGTTTTCGGCGTCTACGTTTCGTCGTAAAACTCAAAACAGTCCTAACTGCGGCGCAGCCAACGAATCAAAATGCTTGCCAATGAAGGGCAAAATACCGTCTGCGATCGGCTTGAGTTGTTTATCGACATAGTGCTGATAGTCATACGGGCTGTCTATCGCTTCCAACGGTTCAGGTCCATTCAATGTGATGACATATTCAATCCAACCACCATGTTGATATTGCAAATTTCGACCCAATTTCTCGTTATACGCATCAGCTTTACGGGCGGCTTTCACATGCGGAGGCACATTTTTTTCGTAGTCAGAAAGCTTACGTCTCAATCGCTTACGGTATATCAATGCATCATCGTTGTGACCTTGTAACGTATCTTCGACTGTTTTACGCACGTAATCCTCAACCTCTTCTCCATCAAACACTTTCTGATATAGGGTTTGTTGAAAGACCTGTGCGAGCGGTGTCCAATCTGTTCGAACTGTTTCCAATCCTTTGTAAACAATGCGACGTTCCCCGTCTTTGTTTACCAAGCCGGCGTAGCGCTTTTTACTGCCGGTATCTTGCCCGCGAATGGTGGGCATCAAGAATTTTTGATAGTGAATCTCGTATTCAATCTCAAGGGCACAGTCGATGCTGTAAGTTTCTTTTAGGTGCGCGATCCACCAGTCATTGATGTGTTCTACCAATGAATGACCAATGTTATCGGCGTCTTCATTTTCATGACGCTTACCTAACGAAACAAACGTCGAATCTGTGTCGCCATAAATCACCTCGAAACCTTTTGCTTCAATCAACTCGCGCGTCATTTTCATGATCTCATGACCGCGCATCGTGATTGAAGACGCGAGCCGGTGATCAAAGAAACGACAACCCGACGAACCCAAGACGCCGTAGAAGGAGTTCATGATGATTTTTATCGCCTGTGAGAAGGCTTTTTCACCCTGTAACTTGGCTTCATCCCTCGCCTTCCACAAATCCTCAATTAAAGCCGGTAAGAAGTGCTTCTCTCGATGAAAAATACCACCGCGAAAACCGGGAACCGTCGTGGTTTCATCATCTGTAATAAGCCCTTCCACCAGCCCAAGAGGATCGATCAAAAAGGTGCGAATAATCGACGGGTAAAGTGATTTAAAATCGAGCACCAAGACCGAATCATAGAGACCCGGTTTACTGTCCATCACATACCCGCCAGGACTGGCAATCCAGTTCTCACTGGTCAGGGTTGGCGCAACATAACCTGCGCGATGTAATCGTGGTAGATAGAGGTTGGTGAATGCAGCTACCGAGCCGCCAATACGGTCAAGCTCAATGCCCGTTAAACGACTGCGTTGAATAAGAAACTCTAACAAGTGGGTTTCTTCGAAGATGCGGTTAACCAACACACAGTCTTGAAGGTTATATTTCGCTAAGGCTGGCTTATCGTCACGGAACATGCGGTTGATTGAATCCATGCGATCGTAGGGATTATCAATCGCCTTTCCTTCGCCAAACATGGTGCGCGACACGGATTCTAACGACCACGATCGGAAACTGTAGGTCGCGGTTTTGAGTGCATCAATACCATCAATCACAACACGCCCTGGCAAGGTAATGAAACCTTGTCGGCTGTTATTAGAATCTCGCCAATGCGCTTTTTCCCCGCCTCGCCCTAAGCGAAGATCAATTTTGTTGAACGCTGCACGTTTGATAAGCAGTCGAAAGTCAAAATCAATCACGCTCCAGCCAACGATGATGTCGGGGTCAAACCGCACAAACCACGCATTCAACGCTTTGAGCAGCGCAAGTTCTGTGTCTACCCATTCTATCCACGGCATTTCATCGGCATTATCTGGCGCATCACCAATCATGATCACGCGACTGTCCACTTCACTATCAAGACCAATGGAATACAACACGCCCTTCTCAGAGCATTCTATGTCGAGAGAAACACGGGATAACGTGGTCGAATAATCCGAAGACTTCGCCTTTACATTGCGGTATTCCACATACCCGTTTCGCTGCGTTGCGCTACCAGCAAAAGTGATCCCGCCGCAAATGAAACGTTCCATCAGAAAACGGTCTGGCAAACGCACATCGGCTTCTAATACGTTCAACCCTTCCACTTGCAGTAATCGACTGGCACGATTTACGGCGTTTAGCGTGGTGAAATAAAAACCTGTCACTTCGCTGTAAGAAAAGTCTTTCAGCGGCAAAGGGCGAGTTTGGTAAGGGATATTGGCGGCACGGAGATGACGTTGAGCTTCTTCTACATACTCATTTGCAATAAAGAAAACCGGCGATTCTTGTTGAATCACCAGTTTGGCAGGGCCATTGTCGGTTTGAACCCAAAAGATAAGTTCAGTTTGATCACCAATGTCACGACTGTGACGAGAAATCAGGAATCCATCGTGATACTGCAAAGCGGCCTCGAAATTCGGTATGTCGCTTGCAGTATATACCCAAACAACCTGAAAATACTGGATTCAGGGAGAATTACTGTCGTTATGATCAGGTGTGTTTCGGTATCAATTTCATGCCACCGAGGTTTGCTTGCGCTGTTTCCCCAAGAAGGTCACCATGATCCCAAGCAAAATGACGGATGCCGCGATCAACATGCGCTGCGTTAACGCCTCATCCAACAAGAGATAGCCACCTACTGCAGCAATCAAAGGCACAGTAAGTTGCAACACACCTGCTTGCGTCGCTTTAAATTGCAACACAACCCAATACCAAATGGCATAACCGATTGCAGACGCCACGGCACCCGACGCAACCGCTAAACAAATGCCTTCTGACGACAAAGTGTTCATCGGAATGTTCATTAAGAAAAACGGCACCACAAAGAACAAGCTCAACCGGAAATTGATACAATTCGCCTTTAATTGAGGTTGTTTAATCTCTTTGCCTAGAACGCTATAAGCGCCCCATGCAACGCCTGAAATGGCCATGAGAATGGTTCCCCACATGTCGGGCGAATCCATACCTGGCGACACCAAGTACCCCAAACCACATATGGCAGTTAATGCGCCAATATATTCAAGACCCGTTGCCCCACCTTCTTTATGTTGGCTGTAGGCAAACATGGTTAACTGAACAAACGCGAACAGGATCAATGCCCCCATTCCTGCATCGAGGTACATGTAGGCAAACGAAAACGAAGCGGCATAAAGAAACAACATCGCAGCCGCGAGCCAATGCTCTACCGGCTGATGAATGAAATTAAACCCAGTAGCTTCACTGTCTTCTTTATTTGATTGTTTCACTGGGAACAGAAAACTGAGGAAAAACAGCATTCCCGCACCAGACGCTAAGCGAATAGACGTAAAAGATGCTGGGTCTATATTGGTGTTCGCGAGCGCCATTCTGCACAGCACAGAATTGGCTGCGAAGAACAATAATGCGAGCCCCGCCATCACTATGCTTTTCACTTCTACCCGCGTCGATATCTTCATATGATTGCGATCCTTTTATCACTTGCTAACTTGACCGCACTGCATTCAAAGAACTTTCACAAGAATGAGAAAAATCGAGAACAATGATGAGTTTTAGGGAACTTTTTCTAAATCTACTCATTATCAATGCCTCTCGCCCACCAAAAACGGCCGAACAAGGCGATAAACATATCAAATCGGCATAAGCCATTATCAAAAGCTATCATCTTATTATTGGTAAAACGCGCAGCAATCGGTAAAATACTGCTCCGGTTTTTTCTGTGGTGAAATGAATGTCCGACGCAAAACGCAAAGCATTAAAGAAGATTGCCAAATGCCTTGAACTGGGTAACTCAGCCAACATCAACGAGGCTGCCGCCGCCATAAAGATGGCGCAAACCCTGATGCGCAAGTATGGCTTGGATCAGGAAGACATCGATTTTATCAGCATGGGTAAAACCACGTCTGAAACCTTGCTCCCTTCTTCGATCAGCGATGCCGTTTTGAAAATCATCAGAGGCATCAACACACGCTTCGGCGTTGAATGTGTTCTCACCAACCACAAAGGCTTAAAGAAAGCTGAATTCATTGGCGATGCAAACCGCGCCATTTTTGCAGCCTTCGCCTTTGACATTGTTTACCGTGAAATGAACGAACACACAGGACAGTTCCGCAATAGTTTTGCAGGCTCTGGCACCTCCCAGACCGAACTGAATAGACGCTTGCAGTCTTTTACGTTTGGTTGGCTTGAAGGCGCAATGGCTAAGCTGCCTAACATTGCACCCGATGTAGACAATGACAAGAAAATGAAAGACTACATCGACAGTCAATTTAAGAACATCGACCGCGAAACGTTCAAGCAACAACTGCGCGATGCGATGAAAGGCATTACCGATGATTATGAAAAGGGGATGAAGAAAGGAAAGCAAATTTCCGTCAATCGTCCCGTATCGGGAGCCCGTGAACTAAAGCGCCTCAGATAGGCGCTTTTTCTTTAAGTAATTTCCGCTATTTTCCTCAAAACTTATTTCCTAGAATTTTCAACAAATTCAACCCCAACCCACAAAACCACTCTTTTTTGAACACTGTTGTATTAAAAAAGCCTGAATTTCATTCTCAAGCCTTGTATTGCAAGCTAGCCATCCCTAGCCTAGCTTATTAAATCATCAACTAAATGATGATCGAGAATAGATTTGCGCAGAGCAAACTCCGGAATGTGACTCTCGAACCCCCTATAGAGTCTTTCATCCCAAACCCTCTCTAGAAGGAATGGAGAACAAAATGAAAAAAGCAGTGATTAGCCTGGGCCTATTGGTGGCTCTTTCGCCTTTGGCTTATGCTCAAGATGATTCAAATTTCTACCTTGGTGGAAGATTTGGTGTTTCTACACTTACTGACGCATGTGACGGCGGTGGTTGTGGAAGTAATGATAATGTTGGCGGTGGCGTAATTATTGGTTACGACTTCGGTAACAACTTTTCTATCGAATCGACTTACGACTACCTTGGTCACTTCGATACCAACTTCACTGGTGCTGGTCCAGCAAGTGGTGATCTGACTGCATTGACACTTGCACCTAAGTTCAACGTTGGTGTATCAGACGCTACAGACATCTACGGTAAACTTGGTGTTGCCATGTGGGATTGGAGCAGCCGCGCAGGCGATGTAGATGACCACACTATACTTGCTGCGTTAGGTGTCGATCACCGCGCAACTGATCTTGTTAACCTGCGTCTAGAATATCAATACCTACCAGATATGGACAAAAGTTACGTAGACGTTGACAACCACCTTGTCTCTGCAGGTGTAACGTTCCACTTCGGTCGTTCTTCTGAGCCAGCACCTGAGCCAGTCGTGGTTGAAGAAGTTGTTGTTGCTGAAGTTGTTGAAACGAAGAAATACGTTTTCTCTGAAGCAGACGAAGTAGAGCTGTTTGCATTTGGTAAAGGCGAGCTTTCTTCTCAAGCAGCACAAGCATTGAACCCTATGCTTAAGCGCCTTCAAGACTTCGAAGAATCAACAGCAGTTATCATCGGTCACACCGATAGCGTAGGTTCTGAAGCGTTTAACCAAAAACTGTCTGAGCAACGTGCTCAGTCTGTTGCAGATTACTTCACTTCAAACGGCGTTAGCGCTGATCGCCTAAGCGTTGTTGGTGAAGGCGAAAGCAGCCCAGTTGCTTCAAACGACACTGAAGATGGTCGTGCGAAAAACCGTCGTGTAGAAATCGAATCACCAGAATTCGTTTACGAAGAGTAGTTTCTACTCGCGATAAAAATATAAAAGCCACGTCTTCGGACGTGGCTTTTTCGTTTCAGATAACACTGGCTGAAAATTCAACGTTACTCCATCATCGGATAGCCCAACAGCATACGATCGATCTCTGCTCTCGCATTGTCATCAACCCCTGCTACACGCTGATAAACGGGCGCTCTGCGGTCATCAATCCGAGGGTTTTCCCAACCTTGCGTCGATGCAATGAACGTTTGTGCAAACTCTGCGGAATACCTCAAACAGCCCGCCAACACAGTATCAACATAACTTTGCGCAATCGGCTGAATGTAACATGGTGAAATCACCTCATCTGTCACGTAAACATAAACGGGCTCGTCGATAGTAAATGTCTGATCAAGTAGTTGGATCCTTTGGCTGTCTAACTCAACGCGCTGATACCCGGCTTCTCGAATATCAAATACCGTTAAGGTTTCGCTGTCGATGTGGATCAGTACGCCGTTGCATTCACCCTCAGCTTCTTTGACGACAAGGTGCGACATATTCGGGGACCCCGTTTTTCCCCAGTGACGTTGTAACCCAGAAACCACTGCGGGAACAGCTTGGCCTGTATCGCCCGTCACCTTTCTAGATTCACCATTAATCAGGCTGCCATAGCCAAAGATATACATAATAAAGACCCGTTGTTTTTCTTAAAGAATACGTATTTCCCACGTGCTACTGTCAAGCATAGCGCCTGAAAAAACAACTTTTTGCAATATACTCCGCTCCAATGCGTCAAAACCATGGCTGATTCCGTTTCACCTGATACTATTTCTCTCATTAAACACTCGCGACAAAACGGAATAGCCCATGGATTCGATGAAAAAACTTGAACAACAATTCAAGAAGCTCTCTAGCTACCAACACCTTGCAGCGATTTGTGGTTGGGACCAAGCCGCGATGATGCCATCAGGCGGCAACGATGTCCGCTCGCAAGCCATGAGCGATTTAGCCTTGCTGTGTCACGAAACGCTCACTGCTAAAGAGATGGGTGAATGGATTGTCGACGCAGAAACCAACATTGCATCACTGAGTGAAACCGACAAAATTAACCTTCGCGAGATGAAGCGAGTTTGGGAACAAGCCACCGTATTACCCGCCGATCTCGTCGAATCAAAATCATTGCTAGGTTCGGCATGTGAACATGCATGGCGCACACAGCGACCTAACAACGACTGGGAAGGCTTCTCTGCAAATCTAAAACATGTGGTCGACGTCTCCCGCCAAGAAGCAGAGATTCGCGCGAAGCAAACAGGGTTAAGCCCTTATAACGCCATGCTCGATCTCTACGAACCAGGCATGACCACAGAAAAATTAGATGCCTTATTCGGTGATCTCAAAACCTGGCTTCCTCAACTTACCCAATCAGTGCTCGAAAAACAGAAATCGCTTCACATTGAGCAGCCTCAAGGTCCGTTCGACACAGCATTACAATCCGCACTAGGTAAGCGCTTTATGGATGTGATTGGGTTCGATTTCAATCATGGTCGCCTTGATGTTAGCGCACACCCGTTTTGTGGCGGCGTACCATCAGATGTTCGCCTCACCACCCGCTACGATGAAGAAGATTTCACTTCCGCTATCATGGGCGTCGTCCATGAAACCGGTCATGCCCGGTATGAACAAGGCTTACCGAAAGCCTTCGGTAATTCCCCCGCTGGCGAAGCACGCTCTATGGGGATCCATGAAAGCCAGAGTCTGTTTTTTGAAATGCAGTTAGGAAGAAACCCACTTTTCGTCGAGCACCTCGCCAAAATGGCAGCAGAAGCGTTTGGTCGACAATCTGATTCTGCATTCACCGTCGATAACATGAACGCACTCTACAATCGCGTTCAACCCGGTTTCATTCGCGTAGATGCAGATGAAGTGACCTACCCAGCGCACGTCATTCTTCGTTACGAAATCGAACGTGACCTGATGGAAGGCAACATCAGCGTCGAAGATATCCCTGAACGTTGGGATAAGAAAATGCAGGAATACCTCGGCCTCACCACCAAAGGCAACTATCAGTATGGTTGTATGCAGGATATCCACTGGACCGACGGAAGTTTTGGCTATTTTCCGTCTTACACATTAGGTGCCATGTATGCGGCGCAATTCATGGCTGCAATGCGTAAAACCGTCGATGTGGACGCGTGCTTAAAGAACCTCGATTTGGCACCAATCAGTGCATGGTTGGAAGAGAATGTTTGGTCCAAAGGTTCAACGCTTTCCACCGAAGAGCTCGTCATTCAGGCAACGGGCGAACCGCTGAATCCTGAGTACTTTAAGCAACATTTGATTGATCGTTACTTGAATGATTAATTGACCATAAGCGCAGCCGAGTGCTGCGCTTGTGATTTTTAAGCAAAAGCGGCATTTTAAAAAAACCAGATGTCATCTTAATTTTTACGCCGCACATGTATTAATCTCGCGTCAAATAAACTAGATAACGTTGACTTTTAACTGCCTTACAGATGGCGAAGAATAGAGCCAAACCGCACCTCAAACTATTATCCCGCGTCGTAAATACAATAAGATCACGATTCGCCGAAATTTAACAGATGAAGGAATTTGTCGGATTAAATATAGGATGGAAACCTTTGAACAAATTAATATTGCCATAGAATTTATCTACACAATTCACTCCATCTAAGGTCTTCTTTTTTGGCTTTGTGTCCTAAGCAGAAAAACTCACTGCGTTTACGGATGAATGATTGCTCACTGAAGTCAATCAAAAAGCCTCTTGTAATCACCCTTCAAGCCCTTTCCAAGCTCCTTTGGGCACTTTTGGGGTTGTTCTTCTTCAACCACACTTTGAGCCTAAATCCATATCGCCATGAAACGGACAAAGCCATACATTTTCTAACGCGTATACCTTGGTTTCTATTCATTCATTGTTTTCTCAAATGGCGTTACTTAACCAACAACACCAATCGAAAGTATTGAAAATTGGAATAATAAAAATACACCAAATCGTCACGAGCAAATATAAGGCCAAGCACATTAAGAAAAACAGTAACAACTATAATGAAAACCATTGTTAGAGTAACGCTTTGGCTAATGTCCATTTCTACTTACTCAATGCACGCATACCCAAGCAATGGAATTGTTGATGACTTCTTTTAAAACAGTATTCGGTATCGACTTACGTACATTGGCGTTGTTCCGTATCGGTCTCGCCTTAATGATTCTGATTGATCTGATCAGTAGAGCGCGTGATATCACTGCGTTCTATACGGATGACGGGTTACTTAGTCGCACAGCATCCATGACGATCTCCTCAGAATATCGGCTTTCACTTTACTGGATGAATGGCAGTGAATGGTTCGCCACACTACTCTTTGTAGTTGCTGCATTCGTCGCACTCCTGCTTCTCGTTGGCTACAAATCCAGAGTCATGGCATTCATTAGCTGGATTTTTCTTTTCTCTATCGTAAATCGAAACAGTGTGATTGTGAGTGGCGGTGATGTACTGCTCGTCGTTATGAGTTTTTGGGCCATCCTATTGCCTATTGGTGCAAGATTTTCAATAGATAGTTCGCTAAATCGTCGATATAAGGCGGACGAAAATGCAATACCTGCCGACCACAAATACTTCTCAGTTGTCTCGGTCGCCGTTCTTCTTCAAGTAATGTATTTGTATTTTTTCACCGCATTATTGAAAACATCAGATGACTGGCGGGTCACCATGGACGCCGCATACTATGCGGTTCATATCGATCAACTCGCCACCGTATTTGCCGTTTGGATGAGAGACTTTCCGCTGCTTTTGACCTTTGGCACTTACTTCGTCTGGTATCTAGAAATCATTGCGATCTTTCTGGTTTTCTCACCTATTTTCCACGTTCAATTACGATTGTTGACACTTGCACTCTTGATCATCATGCACAGTGCCTTCTTCTTTTCTCTTCACATCGTGCTTTTCCCGTTTATCGACTTTATGTCACTGAGCTTACTCATACCGGGAGTGTGTTGGGACTGGTTAGCCAAATTCAATGCCAAACCTAAACGGAGAGACATCGTTATTTTCTATGATGAAGGCTGTGGTTTCTGCAAAAAAACCTGCCTCATACTGAGGAACTTTCTTCTCCCAGACAGTGTAAAAATGCATCCTGCACAGCAGAACCCCGACATTTATCCCATCATGGAACGAGAAAACAGCTGGGTACTTCGCGATCATCAAGGTGGCTTACATACTCACTGGAATGGCGTTCAATACCTGTTTAAGGTGTCGATCCTTTTTAGACCCATCGGTATTGTGATGGGATGGAAACCCCTATTGGTAATTGGAAATAAACTCTATCGTTGGATAGCAGATAACCGAGACAAAATGGGAAGAATCACCGAGCGTTTTCTGCCTTATAACGACCAAAAAGATCACGCAGGCTACATAGAAAATTGCGTGGCCTTGGGTGCCCTTTACATTGTGACTTACTACAACATTAGCGGTGTTCAACAGTTTCACATTAAACGCCCACAACATGTTTCGATACCCGCTAAGGTACTTCGCATTGATCAACACTGGGGTATGTTTGCGCCTTCCCCCTTTAAGTACACCTTGATGCCCGTCATCGAAGGCAAAACCAGAGGGAAAAACGTGGTTGATGTTTGGAAGATGAACGTTGAGCCACCTAGGCGGGTAATACCAGAACTTCTATCCACTGAGTTCAAAAATTATCGTTGGAGAAAATACTTTGGCAGGCTGCAGTCTAAACGTAACAAGCAAGTGCTTGCAGGTTATGGCGGCTATCTTTGCAAAAAGTGGAATAGCCAAGTCTTACCCAAAGAAAAGCAGTTGGCGTCATTCACTATAGAGTTTGAACGATTGAGAACCATGCCAAACTATATGCCGCGTAAACCTTCAACAGTAAAGGTATGGACACATTGGTGTTTCAAAGAGTACGCAAAAAAATAGGACAATAATTCCAGCAAGGTATCACAGCCAATTGTGTTCAGCGCAACGCATGACAGCCATGAGCAACATCAACGCCATAAAACGGTGGCCAATCTTACATGGCCACCGTTTTTCTACCTAAGCCATACCAACTCAGAAAACCCCGATTGATCGCCAACAACAATGGCATTTTGCCTAAACGTCCGTCCCAGTGATGCCGCCTGTGGTAAAGAAATATTAAAGACAAAGAAGCTGGCTTCGGGCTGCCAACTATCATCTGCAGGTACACCCTCTGCAGAGAGGTGCTTAAAGCCCAAACGTGTTAACTCCCGACCAAGTGTTTGGTTGGCGTCAAGGTTAAACTCATCGTCTGCCTCTTGTGAATGTGGGTTAAAACCTGTTATCACAGCCCAAGTATCGATCCCGTTGTCTTCACACAATGTAACCAACGCCTTGTTGTGTTGCTTAATGCGGATATCGACCTCAAAAGATGGGGAATACACGCGATAAATGGTGCTTAAATACGCTTGCTCAAACTGCAACATGACGCGACTCCTTCTTGGGTTCACAAAAACTAATGTAAGGATCCCACCCAATTATTTCCTCAGCGCAAACGTGCTGCTCATCATCTAGGTAGACCTTCACCCCGCTTACGTAGTCTGGCATCAAGAACGTTTTCTGTTCCGCAAATGGCCTCTGATCAGGCGCAAGCCAGGCGCTATCGTTTTCAGTTATGAGTTGATTGTCACGATTTCGCATGTGAGGCCCCCAATTTACCCAACTATTTTGCCCTCGTGTTTCCGTGGTAATCGCAGCGCGAGCCAAAGGAGAAAACATCCTAGAGTGAACCAACCACGCCATGTCCTCACCTAACGGGCCAAAGCTATAACCGTAGGAAGCATGTCCGAAAATATCATGGACGATACGAAAGACATCGTTAACCAAGAGCTCATAGTCGCCGACCGTCACACCTGTGCTTTCTAACATCGGATGATGTTCGTGTGGTGTTGATTCACCAAAAGCACTTTGTGTCGGCAAAAAGTACATATGAAAATTGAGCAAATCCAAAAGCATTTCTGAGCTAGATGCATACGGTTCACCGCTAAAAAAATAGGGTTCTACCGTCAATGCCATCTTACTTTGTTGCAAAAACTCAAATTGAGCCATCACTTCATCAATCATTTTTTGATAGGCCGCCGTCACCAAAACATTTTGAGGCAGAGACTCAGCCGAATCATAAATATCCGCAATTTGAATGCCGATGTTGGCGCTCAAAGTATCACTGGTGTTGAAACTGTAATGAGGGATCTTGTGGTGATTTTTATACGCAGATTCTACTTCGGTAAAAATTGCACATCTTCCACCATGACGCGCTTTCTTTTTGCATTCCGTCAATAGCGCCTTAAGCTGCTTCATATATGCGCTCCCTCTTGGTGAAGGCGTTGCCACTGCGCGACCAATTCATTCGCAATAAAATCAGGGAATGCATGCACACCAGGCGCTAACCGAGAAAAACTCAACAAGTCTACGCCCAAGTTGTGTGAGTAAAAGACGGGATCGAGATAGTGCATTAAGGTAGGGCTATCAACAAAAAAGTTGATGGGCTTAGCACCACACATTACTCGACCAGCAGGAAAACTTGCACCAAATTCATCCTCCCCGCCCATATTCGCGAGGTACTGTGCGTTAAGAAACGCCCGCGCATCGTAATTGTCAGATACCACACTCTCAATACCCGTTGCAGTCACAATGCAAAACGCTTTCCCTGCCGCGGCCTCAACGAGTGATTTATCAGCAGCATTGATGGCATCAAAGCCCTTTTCCTTCGCTAACGCTAAGTGTTCAAGTTTTTTGTCTACGACAGAAATATTGGATGTGTGTGGCTGCAAATGGTGTGCAATCCCCTGACCCACTTTCCCATATCCCATGACCAAGAAGTGCTGGCCATCGAGAGTGGTTCCCGTCAGTTCACTGAATGCACGAACAAACGCTTCTCCCGTACCTAGCATCGCTTCGAGCGCCTTTACCTTACTCATGTCCACGGATATAACCGGGTAATCGATGTTTGCAGCAGTATATTTGTTCGTCCCCGTGCCCGTGATTTCGACGCAACCAATACTGGGCCTGACCTTTCCTATCAACTCGCCTGCACAATCAAGGCAAATATCTACCTGTACTCCCTCAGGAACGTCATCAAACCAACGTCCACCCGCTTGAACAAATTGATGAAGCAGGCCGGGCTGTACGTCCATAAAACTTGGGGAAGTCACCAGTACCTCAGCACCGCCCGCATACAACACTTCGAGCTTGATTAAGGTTTCATGGGTAAGAGGTAAATTATGTAATATCGTTTTGCCCGCATAAGGCTTATCCCTCTGCACTCTTCTAAGTTGTTGATTAAGAAAAGTTAAGGATATAGGGCTATATTCTCGTTTGATTTCTTGAATTAATTGAATGAGCTTTGTCATCACGTCCTCTATTCGATATGTCTAACTTTTTTGAAAAGGCTGACCCTTCCAGAAATTTAAGAGGGCGTTAGATGACAAAAAATTTCACGCAATCAATCTCATATAGATTTATATAAATTTTGTCGCATATTAGATGCTAAGAAAGGGAAAAGACGACAATGCCTACAATTTCATATAAAGGTGTAGGCTTAACATGCGCGAACGCAGCCAAGAGACCAACATCGCTTCAGGAGCGTGATATCAATTGCAACCATAAACGTTCGTTTTACCTTCAACCGCACACCCGATAAATGTGGACTTATAAGGCAAGGCACGTATGATTCCGGTCAAGGTTACAATGAAGCAAACCTACTGTTTGTTTAAAGATAAGATTTAACTCAGCCATGATTAGAGATACAACACTTGCGCCTTTCAGCCGATGGACAAAACCCTTTGTTTCAGAAGTTGCGGTGATTATTAACTTATTGAAAGACAATGGGTACGACGCTGTTCAACTTGCGAAAGTAACGGGGTTGCAACCAAAGAACGTCAATGCTTGGACTGCTCGTTACAAAAACGAACCAGACAACCTTTCCTCTATCCCTTACCCATGCTGGTGTTTCCTATGTGCTCTGGTTGGTAAGCCGAACATTCAAAGCAACGGTGACGTTATAGAAGTGAATGTGAGAAAGGTGCTGTCTTACTTCAAGCCAACGGCATTTAGACCAAACGACAAGTTTCTTTGCCCTACTCAAGAGCAATTCAGTAATCTGATTGATAATGACAATTATGATTCGCTAACAACCGAGAAGCTTTCGACAGTTTTCCACTGGAACGCATCGAACTTTGCACACGGTGTTGCGAATGGGTCACTGCCATTTTTGAACTGGAGCTTAATCGTCATGACGATGGGTATCGACATTCAAAAAATGATCCTGAAAGATCTCGAAGGTGATGTCTCTATCGACTAAGCGAAAGCCCTTCGTCTACAAATAAAAAAGCCGACACGACGTCGGCTTTTTTTGATCTATTGAGGGGGAGTTACCACATCAAATCATCTGGAATTTTGAAGTCCGCATATGGGTCATCTTCGTCAATGGCTTGCTCATCAACGGTGTTGTTCACAATGATGGTGTCTTCATCACGTTGACTGATTTTATCTGCCACAACACCAGGGACAATGGCATACCCATCAAGGTAACGTGCAATTGCCAAACGACCGTTAACAAGCTGTGCTTGCGTTTCTTTGTTCACGTAAAGCTTCTTAACAAGCGTGCCATCAGTAAAGTTATAACCGATGTCGCCATCTCTACGATCAATCTTGTTCATTTCGACAAGTTGCTTCACTTGAGCCATGACTGCTTTCTTCTGAGCGTCCGACTCCTTCTGACGATTCAGCGCTTGATCTTGAGCAACTTGAGCAATACGTTTTTCCTCAACCGCCGCTTTCGCTTCTTTCGCCATAGTGCGTGATTTTTTCGATGTCTTACCGGCTTTTTTCATTTTCTTTTTGTCGATCAGGCCAGCCTGTAACATTTGTTCTTGTAACGATAGTTTTGCCATTTTGACTCCGTCGCGGGCATCATTTCCCCGTTTTGTTGATAGCGGAATAATACCACTGAAGTCGCCCTAGAAATAAGCGAAAACTGGATCGCACCTTCGAATTGTCACCGCATTTGGTGCACTTAACGGCATGTCACTACGCACCTCATAAACACTGTCAACCACATATGTATATGAATGAGAAATGCATAATTTGCCATGCTAACAAGGTCTATTTTTGTCACGGTTACGCCTTAACAATAAGACATCCTGTTGAATTCCAGAATATTAGAAACGCCAGAACCACTCTCTATCACCATGAATAAATTAAATATATTACAAAAAAACCATAGGAACGCACACGCTTGCCATGCCCATTGGTTTGTTGATTTATCAACATGGTCACATATAATTTCCTGCCGTTTTAACTGGGCATTTTTAGTCATAAGGTAACGATGAAGCAGCATAACTCGATCATTCTCGGAGGGTTTCGCTGGGAAAGAGCAACCCATGCTTTAATTCCCTATGACCCGGACAGTAAGCAATTAGAACAAACAACCGAGGTACAAAGGTTGACGCAAAAACAACAGGACTTGATCTGTTGCCTTGTTGATGCGTACCCAAATGCTGTTTCAAAGAATGACATCATAATGAGTGTTTGGGGAAATGAGTTCATCTCTTCAGAAAGCCTGCCTCAACTGATCAATAGAACTCGCAAAATAATTGGAGATAAAGAGAAGTCCATTATTGTCAACATACCAACGGTTGGATACGCCATTGAGGGTATGGTTGTTTTAGAAAAAGAGGGTTTACCGAAGGAAGAAACACTTGGTAACGCGAGTACTGCCCCCTCTCAGCAACCTGCACCAACAGCAGGAGGGATTGCTCAACAACAAGCAGCAACGCCTTCGTGGTTACAACATAATGCTGTCAAATTACGCACGACAGTCATTGGCGTTTTACTCTTTCTAACGGCGCTCAATGCCTTCAATTTATATGTTGCTCATCAGGCCAAAGTAAACTTTGTTAAAGCGCGACTATCTGTTCCTTACAAAGGGCTCGAAGACACAGAAAAGACACACGTTAAAAAATTCACCATCAATGGTCTCACGTGTTTATTCAAAAGGAAGTCTCATGAGCTTAATTGCAACTAAGTTCAAACAGTGCCTTGTTGTCATTGCGATCATTAATGTCTGTATCTTCTATGTGACCGCAAAACAAACCACACATTGGACAGGAAACATAACGTCTCCGGGATACAATACCTCGACTGCAACGACACAATACAAAAATGAACTCAACATTGTGGTCACCCAATATTCTGATGATCAAGATAGGAAAAAAGATATCACTCGGAACGTGGTGACGTCTTACCAGCTATTAGGTACAAACAGCAGCCTGCTGATTAACCTCTCTAACTCAAGAAGCGATTACCATCAATATTTTCGGCTTGATGACAAATGCTCGCTAATCCTGCGCCGCCCACGTCCAGAAAACGTCCATGACCTAGCAATGGTCTGTCGTCATTGAATCGGGATTAATCCACTAGCGTGATGGCATATCGCCAAGCAAACTTCCCCTTACTTCTGCCATTGACTTGTTTATGCCCGTTGTTTTTCATCACGTTGAGTATCTGCACTGAGGTACGTGTTTCTTGCGAGGATATCGACCCCTTGTTGATAGAAGAAATGCAGTAAATCGATAAACACCCAGTTTTCAGCCAACTTATCGCCGTCACGTCGATAGATATCAATCACGCGCATATCGAAGAATTTGTCACTGGCAGGTAAACCCATAAATCCACCGGAAGGTTTCAATGAAAGGTTTGGCCAACCAAAAAAGCCTCCAAACTCACCCTCCGCAAACTTGCACACATGCCCGTTAAACACGCGTTCAGAGAAGCTTGATCTGAACACCCCTGAATGTTGCTTGGCATAACGTTCGATGGAGTAACTCGCGCCTATGCCCGTTGGCCCCCACCAGATCATGTCATCATGCCAACTCAAGGCCAGTTCTTCTTCAAGACTCAAGTTATGATCCCAGTCTCCCAAATCAGTGATCATTTGATTAATCACCGACAGTGTTTTTGCCGATGCCTCAGCGCTTTGTTCATCCAACATCAAGCCAGAATGGTTCATCGGCCCTGGTTGAATAAGCTGGGCGCCAGTTTGCGGCATAAAAGGGTTCACACCGGCTTGCACCATCAAGCCTGGAATATCCATAAACATGGCTGACTGCACGATCTTGCCTTCCACCACTTGGGTGAACTCGCAATAGCGCAGAAATGCCATCCGTCCGGTTTTGGCAATGCCGAGCCAGTCATTATCAAACAGCCCCATAAGATGCCCCATGGACACCACCCACACTGAGCCGTCAGACGCCAAGCTGTTTTCGCCCGCCATGAAAACATCCTGACGGCGTTGCAGTTTTTTCAAACTGGTTTTCAACGGTTGCCAGAATTGATCACTGACGGCGTCTTGTCCCCCTAGCTCATTGAAGGGGTGACACCCTCGCCAATGATAATCAGCGCTACAGTACGCTTCCAATACCTTCGCTACATCTTGAGTATTCGCGTCATCAAGCGCTTGATAAAAAGACAACACACGTTGCTTGGTATCTTGTAACTCTAGTGGCATTCCCTACCCCTTCACCGCGCCTGCGGTTAAGCCCGACACGATTTGTTTTTGGAAGAACAGAACAAGGAAGAACAGCGGGATCATCGCAGAGACCACCGCAGCAACGGCAAACATCACGTTCCCTTCCACCTGTGTGGTACCCAAGAAGCTCGCAATTTTCGGCACCATGGTTTGGTTATCTTGGCTCAGTAACATTCCCGTCACCGCGAAATCATTATAAGCGAGCAAGAAACTGAACAACCCTGTAGTGATGACCCCAGGCCACATGACCGGGATAATGACATGCCGGAATGCTTGGAATCGCGTGCAGCCATCGACCATGGCGCTCTCATCCATGTCTTTCGGAATATTCAAAAAGAAGGAGTGCAGCATCCAAAGTGTGAAAGGTTGGTTAATCGCGACCAACACAATGATTGTCGTGCCTAGGTATCCCCATAAATTCCATTCAAAAAAGGGCAACATATAGCCTGATACCAAGGTAATGTGCGGCATCGCACGCAGCACCAAGGCAATCATCAAAATCCACAGGGAGTATCGAAAACCAGAACGGGCCAACGCATACCCACCTAGAGTGCCTATGGTGAGTGAAATAATAACAACAGAAAAAACAACAACGAATGTATTGATCCCTGCGAGCCAAAAATCCTGCTCAATCCACGCGCCATAATATCCCTGCCCCGTAAATTCACCGCCTGTTTCGAGCAAGGTTTTCACCCCGTAAATCGCGTTCATCCAATCAGATTTCGAGAAAAAATCCGCCTGAACCTTGAACGAGCCCCATGCGGTCCAAAGGAACGGGCCTGCTGCTATTAATAGCCAAACAATCACGAACCCTATCGACAATGTTTTAAGCCAAATCGGCTTTCTACGTACTTCTTCCATGATGAACTCCTACGCCGATTTACGGTTGAAATCGCGCCATGTCCGGATGAACACAGGCATAAGCAAGATAGCCACACCAAGAATAGTGAGCATGGAGGTCGCTCCAGCGGAGCCAAACAATTGCGAATCCGTGCCGCGCAGATCGTTGAAGATCAACCAGCTTAACGACGTCGCGTGTGCCTCTGCCGCAAAACCAACAATGGGCTCAAACACACGGAAGTTATCCATCAACTGCATCAAGGCCACAAAGGTCACCAGTGGTGCCATGTGTGGCATCACGACATAGCGAATCGTTTCCCAGCGAGATGCGCCATCTATCATTGAAGCTTCCAATGTGTCCGTCGGCACTGTTTGTAATCCGGCGTAAAAGACAATGAAAGAGAATGGAATAGATGACCAAATCCCATACACAAACAGCGTTATCCATGTCAGTGCGGGTGAGGCTTTTAGGGACAAGCTGTCATCTTGGAACCAATTTTGGATGGTGGCACCAATCACGCCATCCGCATCGATCATCCAGAACAAGATTAGTGAACCAATCAACGGCGTCACAATCATGGGGAGGAGCGATAAGAAAATCGTGGGGCCTTTTATCAACTTGGGCAACGCATTCACACACAGGGCGACCACCATGCCGAAGAAGATTACGCAGGGTGTAACGATGAAGGTGTATGCCAAGGTGAAAACCAGCGCCTTGTAGAAAGGTAAATTCATCAAGCCGTTGAAGAAACCGCCTAGCGAATCTGTCGAACGCCACGCTTCTGACACATTTTCAAACGCCAAATGGCTGCGATTCGTATAGGTATCTAACCCGTTAAAACGCCCAAGGGGCTCTTCTTCACGCAGTTGGTCAGTCGCTTCTCTATCAACGGATACCGTTTTCTTACAGCCAAACGGCCCGCAGTTTTCCGTCTCAAGCACTATCTGTTCATGCTCTACGTGCAATGACTGAACGAACACCGACACAATAGGTAATGCGATGAGCAGAAACATGACCAATAAAGACGGCCACATAAACTTCATAAACGTACGATGTGGCATGGACCCACTCCTTTGCCGTTAGACGCCCCGATTCCTCTCGGGGCAACAAGATTAAAGGAAGCCCTGCTCGCGTGCAGATGTCATGTAAGCATCTTCGACATCTTTAAGCGCTTGCGCTGCCGATTCATTTCCAAGTAGAAAGTCCGGAAGTTCAGCACCTAACGCTGAATGCAACAGACCCATGTACGGCAACATCGGATAAGGATTGGCTTGTTGTTGTACCGTGCTGATGACGCCCATCGCAGACGCATCGGGTTCATAACCTTCAATCAACCACACGGCTTTTTGGGAATTTGCCTTCATCATGTCAGGGGAGATGGCTTGCACCATCACTTTGAAGGTCGCTTCGGCATCTTGCTCAGAAAGATTGCTGGCGATCGTCCAACCGTCCCACCACAACGTGGCACCTGGGGTGCCATCTGCCGTAAACGCGGGCGTATTGGTTAAAACCGTTGAACCAACAATCTCTGGCGTCGACCCTTCATCGTCTAAAATCGCAGTACCTCTAGAGCCCCACATCAACGCAAAAGCGACTTTGCCTTCTTCCCAAAGGGCTTGGGTGCTGTTGGAATCAAACGTTAAAAAATCAGGGTTGGACAATTCGGTCAGCGCTTTCAATGTGTTCAGCGCCTTTATTCCCTCAGCATTGTTTAGGTTCGGTATGGCACTACCTGGTTTAAAGAACCCTGCCCCTGTTGCACTAAATACGTTGATGAATTCTTCCCCTAGGTTCCAGCCCGTTTTGGTGTTCAACGCGATGGGGTATTTCATCAAACCGTCTTTTTGGATTTTCTTCGCTGTCGCGATCAACTCGTCATAGGTTTTAGGCGGCTGAGCACCGACTTTTTCTAACATGTCTTTACGGTAAAAAAGGTGTTGAGAGTTAGCCATGAAAGCCACCGCCATCACGCTGCCATCAATTTTTATTAACTGTGTGGGTTGCAAGCTTTGACCGTATTTCGCCACTAAATCATCGAGGGGTTGAATGAGGCCTTCATTAAGTAACGGAACAATCGAACTGGTCGACACAATCGCCGTAGAATATTTCGAGGGCTTGGCTTTCAAGGCGGCGGATTGAATGTCGCGATGACCTTTCGATTGGTTTTTGGTCACAACAACCTTGTCCGTCGCACATCGCTCAGCCATCGCCGCAACAGCATGCAATGCTGGAAAATCATTGGACAGAATACTCACGTTTCCAACATCAACACCACAGTCAATTTGTTCTGCACTGAGTGTGTGGCTGAACAAGGTGACCAATCCCGCCGCAAATGTACTTATCAGTTTGACTTTCATTTTCCTCTCCAACTTCTCAAGAAGGGTTTTCGCCTAAAAGTGACAGGCGCTAAACGCGATGTGTTTGATATCGGCTCTCTAATGAGTCCCGATCAGAAAGATTCGATTTTGATTACGTATGCAAAAATAATTATGCCTAATGACAATATTGGCAAGTGACAAAACGCAAGGGATTAACCCTCCGTTAACATCCCTAGCAGCAATTCTTTGTTGTTGATTTTATTATATTTATCAGTAATCACCTTTAAAGCGCACTCTCCGCAACCGCTTGATTACCATAATTTTCTTGGGATTGAGAAACACATATATACAAATTTATTTGTGTGATCGCACTCAAACATACAGCACAAGCATGTTTGCTCACGAGCATTTGACTGTTTATTTTGAATACGTACCCAATCAATGTAACGCAGACCGCGTTGGAACATGGAGAGCAA
This sequence comes from Enterovibrio norvegicus, assembly GCF_002876705.1. GTDB lineage: Bacteria > Pseudomonadota > Gammaproteobacteria > Enterobacterales > Vibrionaceae > Enterovibrio > Enterovibrio norvegicus_B. Next base: position 743,248 of record NZ_MDAG01000057.1, read on the forward strand.
TCATGGCAGAAGTGCAATTGCGTCATATCGACAAGCGATGGGGGGATTTTGTTGGGGTCAAAGATTTCGACTTAACCATTCCTGACAAAGAGTTTCTTGTCTTGCTTGGCCCATCGGGCTGTGGAAAAAGTACCACGATGCGCATGATTGCTGGCCTTGAAGATGCCACCAGCGGCGACATACTGATTGGCGGCAAGGTCGTGAATGATTTGGAACCAAAGGATCGTGATGTCGCCATGGTATTCCAAAGCTATGCGCTCTACCCCAACATGACCGTGTATGAAAACATTCGTTTTCCCCTCAAGGTGAGACATATCGATCCCGCGACCCATGATGAAAAAGTCATGCGGGCCGCGAAAATGGTCGAACTGACTGACTTTCTTCATCGTCGCCCTGCTGATCTCTCTGGCGGGCAACGTCAGCGTGTTGCGTTAGCCCGCGCCATTGTTCGCGAACCCAATGTGTTTTTGATGGACGAGCCGCTGTCAAACCTTGATGCAAAACTCAGGGTTTCTACCCGCGCTCAAATAAAGAACCTGTCGCACGAACTGCAGATCACCACCATCTATGTCACGCATGATCAAATTGAAGCCATGACATTGGCTGATCGTGTTGTAGTCATGAGTGCAGGCAATGTGCAGCAAGTGGGCACGCCCACTGAAATCTACAACTACCCGGCAAACACCTTTGTGGCGAGCTTCATCGGCTCCCCCGCCATGAACCTTGTGGAAGGCAAGATTCATGATGGTGTGTTTACCGCTGAAAATATGACGATTCGAGGACTAGATACCGCTTTATCTGGGGATATCACCCTTGGTTTTCGCGCAGAAGATGCCACGGTAAATCCCGTAGGTAGTTCACCAGACATCACTGAAATTAGTGGTATCAAGGCCAATGTGTTCTCTATCGAGTTGCTCGGGGAAGCCACGATGATCACCGTAAAAATAGGTGATGCACTCGTCGCAGTGAAAGCGGGTAAGGACTATTCCACTGAAATCGGTCATGTGTTTTCGACAAACATCCCCGCCTCGATTTGCCATCTTTTTGATGCAAGCACAGGCCTAAGACTCAATAACGGGAGCCAATCAGAATGAGAGGCTCAAGACCCGAACAAGCGAGTTTGACCAAAGACACCGATTTGAGCCAAACGGATGAAACACGCCGCGTTATAGAATCCATGGTTGATGGACTTAATGATCATCGAATCGGCGATATTGGTGAGTTTTTCGCAGGGACCTTTCGCTGGTTTGGCAACCAAGGCTGTGGCACTAAGGTTGGGTTAGAGGAATTTCAACGCAACTGGCAAAAGCCGTTTCAGGCGGCGTTTTCGGACAAAGTTTGCGTCGATGAAGCCCGACTTTATATGGGTGAATGGGCCGCAGCGTTTGGGCATCAAACCGCTAAACACACGGGCACGTTTATGGGTGTAGCGCCCACAAACCAAACGGTTGAAATCCGCTACATGGATTTCTGGAAAGTCCAAAACGGAAAGATTGTTGATAACTGGGTGATGGTGGATTTCCCCCATGTTCTTTCTCAACTCGGTGTTGATGTGTTTGATGGCGAAGGCTGGGAAGCGTTCGACATACACCAGAAAACACCGCCAGCACCCGCGCAATCACATTGAGCCTCTTCGCTTACTCCGTTACCGGGAAACACGATTAATAGGAAACACATAGATGGCTATCACGTACCTAAAAACAGGAAAATCTGAATCGGACAAAGTCAGCGACAACGAGAAAGTCGTTCAGATCGTTTCTGACACCTTGAAGAAAATTGAAAATGACGGTGATGCCGCAGTCAGAGAACTGGCAATAAAATTCGACAATTACGCGCCAGAAGCCTTCCTTCTCTCTGAGCAAGATATTGCAGACATCATTGCAAAGGTGTCACCTGAAGACATGGCAGATATTCGCTTTGCCAATGAACAAGTCACCAACTTTGCCCAAATTCAACGCGATTCAATGACAGACGTCGAAGTCGAAACACTGCCAGGCGTCATTTTGGGGCACAAAAACATCCCCGTTCAAAGTGTTGGCTGTTACGTGCCGGGCGGTAAATTCCCCATGGTTGCTTCAGCACATATGTCTGTCGCCACCGCCAAAGTGGCGGGTGTTCCCCGTGTGATTGCGTGTACTCCCCCTTTCAAAGGTGAGCCTAACCCCGCAGTGGTAGCAGCCATGCACCTCGGTGGGGCAGATGAAATCTATGTGCTTGGCGGCATACAGGCAGTCGGTGCAATGGCACTAGGAACAGAAACCATTGCGCCTGTCCATTTGCTCGTCGGCCCCGGGAATGCCTTCGTTGCCGAAGCGAAACGTCAGCTGTTTGGCCGTGTTGGCATTGACTTGTTTGCCGGTCCCACTGAAACCATGGTGATCGCCGATGACACGGTTGATGCAGAATTATGCGCGACAGATTTACTCGGACAAGCGGAACACGGTTACAACTCCCCTGCCGCATTGGTCACCAATAGCGAAAAACTTGCCAACGACACGCTGGTAGAAATAGATCGCTTACTGAAAATACTGCCCACAGCCGATACCGCAAAAGTGAGCTGGGACGATTACGGCGAAATCATTCTTTGTGACTCCTATGAAGAGATGTTGCAGGTATCAGAGGAAAAAGCCTACGAGCATGTTCAAGTCATGACTGATCGCGATGATTGGTTCCTTGAAAACATGACGTGTTACGGCGGCTTGTTCCTTGGCCCACGAACCAACGTGTCCAATGGTGACAAGGTGATTGGTACGAATCATACGTTACCAACGCAAAAAGCGGGTCGCTATACCGGTGGACTCTGGGTAGGTAAATACCTCAAAACACACAGCTACCAAAGGATCCTCACTGATGAAGCCGCTACGCTCGTTGGCGAATACGGCTCACGATTGTGCATGCTAGAAGGTTTCGTTGGCCACGCTGAGCAATGCAATGTACGCGTAAGACGCTACGGGAAGAAAGATGTTCCCTACGGTCAACCGGCGCCACGAGGCTGATGTTTAATGACCAACACGGCTGACAAAGCATCATGGATGAGCGGGCTTACCCGCTGGCGCGAAAGCCAGCGTCGCATCAATGTCATGGCACTTCATGATATTGCGTCTGACATGTTTAGCGAGAATGCCAGTATTCACATGTGCTATCCCTTTGGCGATCAACACGGGGCAAGCGCATGGATAAACAGCAGCTATCACGCGCTTGTCACGGCAATTCCCGATGCGGAAAGGCGCGACACCATCGTCATTAACGGGCAAGACCAACAAGGAAATAGCTGGGTGGGTTGTTGCGGATATTACTGCGGCACCTTCATCTCCCCATTTTTAGACATACCGCCAACGGGGCAATTTGTGCACATGCGGTACCACGAGTTTTACCGCATTACCCCAAATGGCATCGAAGAAGTACACGTGATTTGGGACATCGTGGAAGTCATGAAGCAAGCCAACGCATGGCCGCTGTCACCCTCACTTGGCCGAGAGGGCCTTGTCCCCGCCCCTGCCACGTTGGACGGTATCAAACCTATAAATAGCGAGCAAAGCGGTGATGACAATCTTGAAATTGTCATCCGTATGCTCAACAACCTCGGGCAGCATCCCTCGCAAGGCGGCCCTGATGTAATGAGGTTGCCGGAGGCTTGGCATGAAGATTTAACTTGGTATGGCCCATCTGGCATAGGCACATGTCGCGGTTTGTCTGGGTTTCGTCAGTGGCATCAAATCCCATTTTTAAACGCGATGCCCGATCGCGGATTGGATAATGAAGACATCACGCTGCATTTCTTTGCACAAGACAATTATGTCGCCGTAACGGGTTGGCCCAACATGCGCCAAACCTTGTCCGGCGATGGATGGTTAGGTATTGCACCAACAAACCAGAAAATCACCCTACGCAGTCTCGACTTTTGGCGCATCGAAGATAAGAAAATCAAAGAAAACTGGGTGCTTATCGATCTATTAGACATTTATGCGCAACTTGGGGTCGATGTTTTTGCGAGACTAAAAGCATTCAACACATCGAGACCGACAGGATCCGTCGCTTTGCCAAAGGAAAGGTTATGACCATATCGCTACCCATCACACCCTCTTTTGATCTTTTTAACAAACGTGCGCTTGTATCTGGTGCCTCCTCGGGTATTGGCCTGGCTTGCGCGACAGCACTCGCCAGGGCGGGCGCCCACGTCACCTTAATCGCTCGCCGCGAAGAAAAGCTATTAGAACTAAAAGAAGCCCTCGACCAAGAAGGTTATCAATCTGATGTTTTGGTGTTGGATGTCACCCAACTTGATGCGCTTGAGCAAGCTCTGAATGCGCGAGAACCTTATGACATCGTTTTAAATTCTGCGGGACTTGCGATTCATTCACCCGCGCTCGATACACAGCAAGCTGATTTCGACACGGTCTTCGATCTGAATGTGAAAGCCGCGTATTTCTTATTCCAATTTGCCGCTCGTCGTCTAATGGAAGCGCAGAAGCCCGGCAGTTTTATTAGCATTTCCAGCCAAATGGCGCACGTTGGCGGCATCGACCGTGCCGTGTATTGCGCCAGCAAACACGCCGTTGAAGGTTTCACCAAAGCCATGGCGATTGAATGGGGCAAACAGAACATTCGTGTAAATACAATTTGCCCCACGTTCATCAAAACCGAACTCACCGCAAGCACCTTCGCAGATCCAGAAAAGCTAGCATGGCTGCAAAGCAACATTAAATTAGATCGTGTCGGTGAAGTGGAAGATTTAATGGGCGCTGTGCTTTACCTCGCCTCTAGCGCTTCAGGCATGGTCACGGGAACCTCGCTCAAAGTTGACGGAGGCTGGACAGCAGAGTAATGGCAAACGATAAGATCACCTCAACCGATGTAGCAAAACATGCCGGCGTCAGTCAGTCTGCCGTCAGTCGTGTCTTTACGCCCGGCGGATCCGCATCCAAGAAAACCATCGATAAAGTCAAAAAGGCCGCCGAAGAATTAGGGTATCGCCCAAACGTACTTGCTCGCGCCATGGTGTCAGGAAAAAGCCGTGTAATTGGGCTTGTGGTTGCTTATCTCAACAATCAGTTCTACCCCGAAGCATTGGAAAAGCTTTCAAATTTATTGCAAGAACAGGGCTATCACGTCCTGATTTTCATGGCGAACAATGTCGACAGCGTGGTTGATGAAGTCATTGAAGAAATTCTGGATTACCAAGTCGACGGCATTATCGCCGCCTCCGTGGAGCTTTCGTCAGAGCTAGCCGTGAGATGCCGTTCGGTAGGCGTTCCTATCGTACTGTTCAACCGCGCCCAACAAGGCGGTGAATTCTCCTCCGTTACCTCTGACAACTTTAGTGGCGGCATGGCAGCTGCAGAGTTTCTTGTGGCAGGTGGACACAAAAAAATCAGCTACATCGCGGGACTCGAGTGCACATCAACACAGCGTGACCGAGAAATTGGTTTTCGCGCTGGCTTACAACAAGCCGGCATGGCATTGCACTCACGTGGCGAAGGCATGTTCGATATGGCAAAAGCCAGTGCGGCAACCAAAGCCATGTTTCAGGACGATCCGCCTGATGCTGTTTTTGTCGCCAATGACCACATGGCACTCGCCGTGATGGACACGCTGCGTTTCGAATTAGGGCTGCGTATTCCTGACGATGTTTCCGTAGTGGGGTATGACGATGTGCCTGCGGCAAGTTGGCCGAGTTATGGCCTCACCACCCTCGCCCAGCATGCAGACATCATGGTCAATGAAACAGTACGTATTCTGTTGCAACAAATCAGCCATGAGAACGATACCCCACAGAAAGTGGCTATCGGTTCGCCGCTCTTGGTTCGCACATCCGCAAAAATCCCCGAAGGTTGGAAATCATGAAAGGCTTTGATAGTAAGTTCACAGACTTTCCCGACTATATCTTGTCCATCACGGAAGAGATTTGGGAAGGGAGAAATATCCACTCACTGCATGACTACTATTCGTCAGACATTGTCGTGAGAACCCCTGCTGGCATTTCAATTGGCAACAAAGACGTTATCGCGCAAACCAGCTCCGTGCTCAACGAATTGCCCGATCGGGTATTACTGGGTGAGGACGTGATTTGGTCGGGGTCACCGGAAGAAGGCATGTTGTCTTCCCATCGTATTTTATCTCAAGCTACCCATAGCCGTGACGGCCAGTTTGGGAAAGCCACAGGCAAGAAACTTTGTTACCAAGTGATCGCCGATTGCCATGCCATCAACAACCAAATCAATGATGAATGGTTGATTCGAGACCAAGGATCGATCGTTCGACAGCTCGGTCATGACCCCAAACAATTCGCGATTGACCAGATCGACGCCGAAGGCGGTGCAGACAACTGCAACAAGCCTTTTACGCCAGAACAAGACACTTTAGGCCCCTACATTGGCAAAGGGAATGACAACGTCTGGGGCGACGCTTACGTCGAAACCCTGAAACGTTTGATGAGCGCGGAATACTCGTGCATTCCAGAAGATTACGATCGCGCATGTCAGGTCGCGCACCCAAGCGGTGAGTCTGGTTACTCATGGTCTGCCGTTGAAGCCTTCTGGCTCGGATTACGCGCAAGCTTTCCCGGCGCAACGTTCACCATTGAGCACCAAATTGGCCGAGAAGACCCGTTAATGCCACCCCGTGCCGCCATTCGATTTTCTCTCTATGGAAAACATGACGGTTGGGGTCGCTTCGGGCAACCGACGGGCGCGGATGTTTACGTCATGGGTGCTGCGCACGTGGAGTTTGGCCCACGTGGTATCCGACGAGAATCTGTCGTCTTTGATGAAACCGCCATTTGGAAGCAAATCGCCCTGCATACGGGATAGCTATTGCGATTCTAGAGAGCTATTGCAATTCAAAAGCGCTATTACGATTCAAGGAAGCTATCACAAAACAAGAGAGCTGCCGCAATACGAGATAGCCGCCACAACAAGGAGTGTTAGATGAAACAACCGCAATGGGTAAGGTTTGGAGACCTGATACCGTGTCGTTCCGCCTTTATCGACGCGCATACGCCGGGCTCTGATCAGAAAGAAAACTTTACCATCATTGGTGGTGGTGTGTCTGAAAGCCCCGACCAGCACATTCATATTCAAGCCACACCGGGCTTTAATATTGGCGCGGCAGGCCAACCACCGCGCTGTTTCAATTCTCTTCACTCTCACAACACGGCAGAAGTCTTTTTTGTGCTCAAAGGTCGTTGGCGTTTCTTTTGGGGAGAAACCGGCGAAGACGGAGAGGTTGTGCTCGAAGAAGGCGATATTTTCAACATTCCCACCCGCATGTTCCGCGGCTTTGAAAACATTGGCAGCGATTACGGCATGATCATGTCCATCCTTGGTGGCGATGATGCGGGTGGTGGCGTCATTTGGGCCCCTCACGTTCGAGCCGCCGCCGACGCACATGGTTTGGTATTAGGTGAGAGTGGCCGTTTGTACGACACAGAGAAAAACGAAACCTTGCCGACCGGCGAAAGCGAAATGCCACTGCCTGAAGCGCAATGGCTCAACGCCCTGCTTCGTCCAGATGCGGCAACCGTGGTGAAGCATTATGTTGCGCGCTATTGGGATATGGTCGCCATGTCGGCAAAACAGCCTGTGATCGTGATTGGCGAAAAAGGATTGCTCAAAGACAAACCAGGGTTCGAGGTGGATTTCCTCACTCGCTCGTCACTCGGCCAACAAACACAAATTGCTAAAAAAGATGTGGTGTTGATGGTGATGCGCGGGCATTGGGTGCTCGCATGGGAAGGCGAAACACTGACCCTCAATCCCGGTGACACCGTTTGGCTTCCGGAAGGAACGCCTTATACCTTAAGCGTGAATGTCTCTGGCGAAGCGAGTCTTTTCCGCGTCACGCGAACAGACGATGCAGCAGGGCTAACCTGGGCAGGTGATGCGTAATGAACAACGTCTCTCTTGAGCCTTTGGTATTTCTGCCCGGCATGATGTGTGATGAGCGCTTGTTTGCGCCACAAATAGCAGCATTCCAAACAGATCGAAACGTCATAGTGATGGATATTGCTTCTGAAGAATCCATGGCATCACTCGCCAGAAAAGTGCTCAAAAATGCGCCTGAACGTTTCGCACTCGCGGGGCTATCTATGGGCGGCATATTGGCGATGGAAGTCTATCGACAAGCACCTCACCGTATCAGCAAGCTCGCACTCATGGACACAAACCCTTGGGCAGAAATCGACGAGGTAAAAGCAGGACGACAGATCCATCTTGATCGTGTCGCCAACGGGGAGCTTCTGGGTGTCATGCAAGAGGTCATGATTCCTAAGTATCTTCACCGAGACCACCCCACCCCCTATATCGAAGCAACTTGTCTTCAAATGGCGAAAAGCCTCGGCGACGCAGCATTCGTCAATCAATCACTGGCGCTCAGAGACCGACCAGACCAACAAGACACCCTAAAGCATGTTGATGTTCCCACCTTGATTTTAATGGGTGAAGACGATCAGCTGTGCCCAAAAGACAGACATGATGCGATCAAAGCACTGATCCCTCATGCAGATTATGTGGTCATCAAAAAAGCAGGCCATCTTCCCACTCTCGAACAACCGGAGGCAACCACGCGCGCCCTTGCTGCTTGGTTGAAAAGTTAATGGACAAAACGCTCTACGAATTACTGATCAGTGTGGACACTCCTACGGTATGTAACGCCATAGAAGTCGCTCAAGGAAAGCGCGGGTTCAACGATTTCACGCGAGGCACGTTACAGGCTTCAGCGCCCGAGAGTCCCGCTATCGTCGGCTATGCAAAAACAGCAATGATTGCTGCACTAGAACCATCTAGGTTGCCCGTTGATGATGTAAAAAAACTGCGAATGGACTACTACCGATACATGTCGGAAGCCCCGTTCCCGTCCCTCGCGGTGATTGAAGATTTAGATTTCCCAGACACCATCGGTGCGTTTTGGGGGGAAATCAATACCAATGTTCACAAGGGGTTTGGTCTGAGTGGTGTATTAACCAACGGTGTGATGCGCGATCTTGGCGATTTGCCTGATGAATTTCTCGTTCTCGCTGGCTCGGTTGGCCCTAGCCACGGCTTTGTGCATATCGAGAGCATTGGAGAGCCCGTCAACGTATTCGGTTTAAACGTGTCCCACGGAGACCTCATCCATGCAGACCGACATGGCGCAGTGGTGATCCCAACTGACATCATTCCGTTGCTCGCCGACGCAATCGAAACCTTGCTCAGGAACGAACAAATCATTTTGAAAGCAGCAAGAGAAGAAAACTTCGATTTTGAACGCTTCGAACAAGCATGGGCTGAGTTCGAGCGAGTACGAACCTAACGTTTTATCGTCAGGCGATGCCCGCATTCGACGATAAGACGACCAAAAACCACCCAACACAGCCACGGGAAACAACGACACACTGCTCACAGCGAGCGGCGAAGGAATCTTACGGCTGAAAAAAGGAGTACACCATGAAACTTTCATTGATGATGACCGTCATTGCCGGATTGCTCACCACCAGCGCATCCTATGCAGATACCACCATTCGCATTGGTCACGCCACCCCAGAAGTTTCTCCTATTCATCAATCGCTTCTTTATTTTGAGGAAGAATTGGAGAAACGTTCTAACGGTGACATCGACGTTGAAATTTATCCCGGCGGTCAACTCGGCAGCGTCAGAGAGATGACCGAGTTAGTTCAGTCCGGAAACATCACCATGGCAACCGGCGCGTCGGTACACCTGTCTTCTACGGTGAATGAACTGGCCGTGCTCGACCAATTTCTGTTGTTTGCGGACGAAGACACTGCACGAAATGTACTTGATGGCGAAGCTGGAAAATCATTGGGAAGCGCCATGGAGAAACGTGGCTTGAAATCCATGGGGTTCATGGAGTTAGGCTTCAGAAGCTTTACTAACAATCGCGCCCCGCTTGATAGCTACGAGGCATTTGCGGGGTTGCGTATGCGTTCAGCTGACAACCCTATCGCAATCAGTGCATGGCGTTCTGTTGATGCCGTGCCCATCCCACTTGCGTGGGGAGAGATCTATTCGTCTCTGCAGCAAAACCTGATTTTCGGACAAGAAAGTGCTCTGTCTTCCATGCTTGTTGAACGCTTTTTCGAAGTGCAGAAATACGTGTCGTTGACCAATCACATTTACTGGCCCGAACTCTGGATGGCGAACCTCGAGTGGTACAACGAACTCAATGATAAAGACCGTCAATTGATTGATGAAGTGGCGAGAGAGACTGTCCTACTTCAACGCGATTTAACGTTAAAAACAAACAATGAAACGTTAGCCGCATTGAAAGAGAAAGGACTGACTGTCAACAGCTTACCGCTAGACGATCGTGAGCGTTTGGGTAAAACCATGAACACGGCGATTGAAGCAGACATCCGTAAAAAGGTCGGCAGTGATTTCTACGACCAGTTTATGTCGAACCTTCAACCTTAGTGATAACACAGCGCTATCACTCATAACGAGAGATAAGTCGCTCACTTAGCACTGCACTTAACACTTAGAGCACCGCGCATAGGGCTTCTCAAAGATTGAGACGCCCTGTGTTTAACTTGTGCCTAGACCGTTCTCAAATGGGTTGTCAGGGAGAGTCATCCACCATGTTTCGGATCATCGAAAAGTACTTCGAACCTACCATCATCGTCACCAGCCTCTTCGCGATCATTGTGTTGGTGTTTGCTGATGTGATCGCGCGCTTTGCCTTCTCAACCTCTATCGTTATCGCCAATGAAATCGCAAGGCTGTGTTTCGTCTACCTCATTTACTTTGGTATCAGCTACGCCATCCGTGAACATCGGCACATGCGAGTCACCTACTTTGTCGACAAGTTCTCACAGAAGAAAAAACGCATTGTGATGTTTGTCAGCGAATCCATCTTCCTCATTTACTCCGTCACGGTGTGCTACCTTGGCGTACAAATTACGCAACAAGCCATAGAGCGCGGTAAAACCTTATCAGCCACACAATGGTCAACGTCTGTGCTTTACGCCGCCATCATATTTTCGGGGTTACTGTGTAGCTTGCGACTTCTCTATTCGTTGTACCAAATTGGTGTACGTGGTGATCTGAGTCTGTACAACAGCGAGGAGAAACCATCATGACATCGCTGATTCTTTTCGCGGGTTTCTTTAGCATGTTGCTCATTGGTGTTCCGATTGGTATCGCCCTTGGCTCTGCATCGCTTCTCGCCATTATGTACATCCCTTTTCTCAAGCCCGATTTGTATGCGCTTGGGCTCGTCAGTGGCATCAACAGCTTTACCTTGATTGCCGTGGTGTTGTTTACCCTCGCAGGCAATATCATGAGCAAGGGCGGGATTTCCAAACGCTTGATCGCCGTTGCTGATACTTTATTTGGGCGCGCACCTGGGGATTTAGGTACCGTCACGATCATGGCTTGTCTCTTCTTCGCTGCCATTTCTGGCACAGGCTCCGCCACTGTTGCCGCAGTGGGCCTCGCGATGATCCCCGCCCTCGTTCAGCGAGGGTATGACCGAGCTTATGCAGGCGCAATGGTTGCCAGTGCTGGCGGCTTGGGCGTGATGATTCCACCGTCGGTGGTCATGATTGTGTATGCGGTTGCGGCGGGCGTATCAGTGACGGCTTTGTTTATGGCAGGGATTCTGCCCGGTATCGTGATCGCCATTACTTTGATCACTTACAACTACTTTCACCGCAGACAAAACCGCCATGCTCACATGGTAGATACTCGAGCACCCGCGACATACAAAGAAATCTTCCATGTACTCAATGAAGCAAAGCTCGCACTCATCATGCCCATTGTCATCCTCGGCGGCATCTATGGTGGCATTGTCACGCCAACAGAATCATCTGCCGTAGCAGTGGTGTATGCCTTGATCGTGTCTTGTTTGGTGTATCGCGAACTTCCGATGAAGCAGTTGCCTAAAATCATGCTGGAATCCGCCATGCTGGTTTCCGCGGTGTTAGTGATCATCGGGGCATCGGTGGCGTTTGGTCGCATCATCGCACTAGAGAAGATTCCAACTGAACTGGCTCAGTTCGTTCTATCAAGTACTGAAAACAAATATCTCGTGCTCGTCGCAATACTCGTGTTGCTCCTCATCATCGGCACCTTCTTGGAAACGCTCGCCTCGATTGTCATTCTGACGCCAGTGTTATTGCCAGTTCTCACCAAGCTCGACGTTGATTTGGTGCATTTCGGTATCGTGATGATCGTCGCGCTCGCCATCGGTTTCGTGACACCTCCGCTTGGCGCAAACCTCTTTATGGCGGCCCAAGTGGGAGAAATACCCTTCGAGAAAATAGCCAAGCGGATACTACCCTGGGTTATCACCTTGATCGGCGCGCTTCTTCTTATCACGTTTATTCCGCAAATATCTCTGTTTTTGCCGGCGTACTTTCTTGGATATAAATAAGTCAAAGGTTGCGTTGAATGAGAAGGCGACGGCAGAGATGAGAAGTATTTCCGTTCACTGTGACATCGAAACAGAGACATTGTTTTTGATGTCGCAGTGATCTTGCTTCATAGATACCCAACCATTTCGTCCTATCCTCCCCAGACCAATGGCGTTCAAATTTTAACCACAAGTGAAACACCATGAAAATAAATGGGAAATGGATGGGATGAGGATGAAAAATTAATGAGTGACGGGTAAAGCATTAATGAGAAATTAATGAAAAAGTATTGCCTTGCGTATTCTCAAATAAACGACATTCTCATCACTTTAACGATTTAATATATATAGGCTCAGTTCGTCACTTCTTAAAAGTTGACTTCCAAAAGAATCACCACAACAATGCCATGGTATTTATTTATTCGATAAATCAAATACACATAGTAATTACGTCATTAATTGGCTTCATTAAAAAAGGAAAGATTATGAAAAAAATAAGCTTTGCTGCGAAAAAAGGACCTGTACTGGCTACGAAGCATAAAAAGCCTACTCATCCGCCTACGCCTCCTACGCCTCCTAATCCTGGCCCTTGTTGTGGTACACCTTAATATACGCTAACGCTATATTAGGTATTAATAATAAAATGGGGATGATGTTAAATCCCCACTTTACATATTTTTTGAGGAAATGGTTTTCCTCTAAACCCGGATCGGATTGTGACCCGAATTTCTTACTTATATAAGCTCATCTATAAAAAAAGAAAGTATCATTCTTTATCTTTTCTACTGTTAGCTTTATTGCTAACAGCATTTCAAGCACCACTGCCCTACCTGTCAGGTCATCTCATTGACCAAGTGCTGCCTAGCGCAGATTCAGATTTACTGCTGAAGACCGTTTCATTGCTCGCCATTCTTTACAGCGGTTATTTGGTGACCAGTTATGTTAACGCGCGATTTCGTCTAAAGGTACGCGAAGATATAATGATTGATTTTAATCAGGATGTAATTAAAAGCATTCTGGGTTTGAATTTTAATCAGCGACTAAAAATCAACAACGGTGACCTGCTCTCGCGCGTCACAAGGGATATAGACCAGTTTGAAGTCATCATGCCTTATGGGCTATCAAGCGCTATTCACCATCTCGTCTTATCGCTCGTTTTATTAGTGATCGTTTTTTTCATGAATTGGCAATTAAGTGCCATTCTTCTTGTCTTGTTACCCGCAGCTATCCTTGTTTACATGCGATTTGACAGTGCTCTATGGTCATCGTCTAAAGATGAAACGGATGCCTCCGCAACAAAATTCACTGTCGTACAAGAAACCATTGAAGCTGATGCAGAAATAAAAATATATGATGCTGGCAATTTCTTTTCGAAATATTGCCGAAAAGCCGTTGAAGATTTAGAGCGAAAGCGCTTCACCCGTCAGTTATATGATACCAAAGTGAGCATGATTATTATGGGGATCCCCATGCTAGCCGTGGTTATCATTTGGTATCTTGGCGGTGCGATGGTCATTGAAGAACAGTTGACCGTGGGCTTAATCATCACCTATACGGCAACACTCAACTTGATGGTGCCTTCACTGATTAGGATCATTGAGTTTGCTTCAAGTATGCCTAACGAATTGACGGCGTTAATGCGCGTAAAAGAACTGGATGATTTAGCGCAAGCGCAATCTCAGCAAGATGCGGTTGACCGCGTGAGTGCCGATATCGACCCATCAACCACCATTGCGTCGATGCGTTTAGAGGGGATGAGTTTTTCCTACCAGCACGACTACCCTTTATTCACCGAGCTAGATTTGTCTTTCAATAAAGGCCAAGCACATTTGATTAACGGCGGTAACGGGGCTGGAAAATCAACGCTACTCACCATTCTAAGCGGAGAGCTCAAACCGCAATCAGGGCACATTGCACTCGACACTATACGCCTAAATGCCCTACCAAGCCGGTCTCAGTGGATTTCGATGGTGCCACAAAAGATCCACATCATTTCTGACTCCATTCGTAACAACGTGACGTTTGGCATAGACGTTGAGCAAGAAAAGATTCAAGCCGCCCTCTCTTTGGTGGGGCTCGATAAGTGGGTTGAGCGCCTCGACCAAGGCATTGATCATGTCATTAAAAATGCGCATTCAGAGCTATCAGGAGGCCAAGTCCAAAAACTAGGTCTCGCGCGTGCATTACTGCGCGATACACCGATTTTGCTAATGGACGAGCCGACGAATAACTTAGACAGTGAAGCGGTAACCCTGCTGATTGATGTTATACGTTCCCTAAAGCAGTCAAAAATTGTGGTGATTGTCAGCCATGATGACCGCCTATTTGAAGCGGTTGATCGCATCGTCTATCTGGAGAATGACAGCTTAAGTAACGCCACTCGCGTGACTGAAACTGCGCTAAAAAAGGCTAACCAAGCGTAGGTTCGTTTAACCAAGAAGCGTCATCCGTTCTCACTCGCTGACAAAGACTGAATGTTTAAGCGAAACTGAGACTTATGTTCGACACGCGAAGCGATATACTCCCCAAATGGCCTCTTAACGATATAAGAGTGAAAAGCGCTAACATCCTCGTCATTGATGAGCAGTAGGGATAGAGAATTGAGAGCACCTCTTATGAAATTGAAGCAGTCTAGTAGGCAATCCGTGAGAGGCTACTTCAAGAGCACTTTCGCTATCCTTATTCTGGTTTCTGCTGCTGCCACAGGCTACTTTTTCTATCAACAGCCCCCTCTGGAAGTGTCAGGCGTGCAAGTGCAACGCAATGACATGGCCTACATCATTCGAGTAACGGGAGAAGTGATCAATGATCGCACCGTTACTTTGACGGCCTTAGTGAACGGTCGCGTCGAACAGGTCTTTGTTGCTCATGGTGATTTGGTCAACAAAGATGACACCTTGGCCGCCATGGATAACCGCGCCTCAATCACCCGACTAAAACGCGCTAAAGCCGTCGTTCAGCAAGAAACTGTGCATTTAAGAGAGCAACAACAGCGTTACAACAGATTATCCGAGTTATCTGACAGAAAACTGGTGTCAGTTGAAGCGTTAGACCAAGCGCAGTATGAATTGGAGAAAGCAAAATCCGCCGTTGCGATTGCCCAAGCTGACGCCCAAATGCGTGTACTTGAACAAGATTGGCAAAAGCTAAACGCCCCTTTCGACGCCGTTATCGTGGATAAGTGGACCGAGTCTGGACAATGGGTCGAAGCCGGTACGGATCTTTTCCAACTCGTCGCGATTGAGGGATGGGAAATTGAAGCGAATCTGGATGCCGTTGATACAGGAAGAATTCACGTTGGTCAGTTGGTTAACGTTTCATCAGATGCCTTTCCCAACCAGCGCTGGCAAACGCAAATTCATTGGATTGGCCCCGCTATCGAGCGTACATCAGCACGCCACTTAAATACGTTTCCAGTACGCATGGGGTTAGGCGCCGATGCCCCTAAACTTCTGCTCGGGCAACAACTGGATATTGAAATCGTGATAGAAGAACGAGGCGATGTGCTTAGATTGCCCTACAGCGCCCTGCGTGAACGCGAACCTGGGCACTTTGAAGTTGCATTGGTAGAGCAAGGCGTCATTCGTTTACAACCTGTCGAATCAGGATTAGAAACGGACACACATGTTGAAATCCTCAGCGGCGTTCAAGAAGGACAACAGGTTGCCCTGTTTGATAGCGGGTATCTTGAAAATGGGCGTACAGCAAGGTTTATAACGAACAATGATTAAAATTGAATCCTTGTATAAATCTTATTTTCGAGGGGACGTCCCGTTACCTATCATCCAAGGTGTTGACCTGACTATCGCGCAGGGAGAATTCGTGACCATAATGGGTGCCTCTGGTTCAGGAAAAAGCACCCTTCTCAACATTATTGGCTGCTTAGACAACGCCGACAACGGCACCTACCATTTGGACGGCACCGCCGTTCATCTAACGGGGGATGATGGGCTCGCAGCGCTTCGTTCATCGTTAATTGGATTCATCTTTCAATCGTTTAATTTGTTATCACGCCGTGATGCTTTAGCAAACGTCATGCTTCCTTTGGTCTATCAAGGCACCCCGTCTTCACAGCGCAAAGCCATGGCTTTATCTGCACTCGAACGAGTGGGCCTCGCCGATCGCGCAACGCATTTCCCGAATCAACTCTCCGGTGGACAGCAACAACGTGTGGCGATTGCTCGAGCGTTAGTGAACAAGCCAAAATTACTGATCGCAGATGAGCCAACTGGCGCATTAGACAGCCAAACTGGGCAGCAGGTGATGGATTTGTTCAAAGCGCTACATGCTGACGGGCATACCATTGTCATGGTCACTCACGATGCACATTTGGCCGAAGCGGCTGACAGAGTGGTACACATGCGAGACGGCAGGATAGTGACATGAAAACACTCCGCATCCTGCCCGACTTGTTTAAAGAAGCACGGCTGGCCATGCTCGCTAATTGGGGCAGATCCATGCTGAGTATGATTGGCATTGCGGTCGGTATCGCCGCAGTGATGACGGTTGATACCGTCAGCACCGGTGGCAAAGCATTCGTCATGCAGGAATTAGAGACGTTTGGCCTGAAATCTGTTTGGGTATATCGGGCGTATAGCAGCAAAGACCCGCACCAGCGAATACGCACTGGAACAGGCATCAACAACAACGATTTAATCGCCCTTCAAGGTGACTGTTGTCCTTCCGTCAGTCTCATCAGTCCTGTTGTAAACCCGAGAGGTCCAGCCCCTGTCGTTCAAGCGGGTAATCGTTACAACAACGCGCAAGTCATCGGCGTTAATGTCGATTACCTCGCCATCAACAATGACCAGCTACGCATTGGAAGAGGCCTTCGAGAAGTAGAAATCAGAAATCGTAGACCAGTCGCCGTTATCGGTGAAACCGTGGCCTCAGACCTGTTTCCCGGAATGCCTAATCCCTTAGGTCGCACACTCAGAATCTCAGGTCGTGAATATCAGGTTGTTGGTATTCTGCGATCTAAAAGTCGAGATTTACTCGCGAGCATCGGCTCTGCAGGCGGGGATGTGAATAATCGCATTTTAGTGAGCTACCCGCTTGTTCAAACTCTGAATGGAAATAGCGACGTTAACTACCTACAAGTTGAAGCCACGTCGGTCGAAGCCGCTGAAGCCGCCGCTGATCAGCTAAAAGGGGTGCTCTCACGACGCTATCAAGGCGTGTTTGAATATCAAAGTGAAACCCTCGCGTCATACATCAAAACCACAGATAACATTCTTGGCGGTGTCACCATTATTGGCATTATTGCCGCCTCTAGCGCGTTGATCGTAGGGGCAATAGGTGTCGCCGGCATCATGAGTACAGCGGTTGCTGAACGGACAAGAGAAATCGGTATTCGTGCAGCAATTGGCGCGCATCGCAGCCATATCATGGTGCAATTTATTGTCGAATCAGTGCTCATTTGTTTGATTGGTGGCCTTGCGGGATTGGCTGTGGGGATGCTCATTGGGGTTGTTTTAGCCGTTTTTATCGGCTTCCCATTATTTCCGGGAATGTTAGGCATCAGTATTGCCCTTTGTGTATCAATTTTGGTTGGATTGGTTGCGGGGTATGTGCCTGCGCGAAGAGCGGCTCAAATGAAGCCAGTGGATGCGCTCAGGGATGCGTGAACAAGCCTTTTAGCTCATGCTAGCCTGTCTCTGTTCATAGTCCGAGGCAGAGAGAATAAGGACATTTCTTGTGAGGTGAACAATCCAAACAAAGAGCACGGATTCAAACAGGTTGTAAGCAACAGCAAGGACCATTGAGAAGATAAAAAACTCTAATGAGTGCCAACCTAACGGTCTGTTTTCCCCGTGAACGGTCCAGAAAAGTGCAGAAGAAAGGAAGATTGCTGCCCAAGCAGGCAGCACCAACAACAATGTGCTAATCAGAAATACTCGCCAAATCAGCTCTTCATAACACGTTATCCCAACTTGGAATAAGAGATAAGGCCTGTTCTCTTTAAGGCACGTCAACCCGCGCATACTGTTTAACATGAATGCTTTTGGTTGAGGTGAACTCAAGGGTAATCCCGCGAACAGCAAACCGATACCGACACATGCCCCACCGACAATCATCGTAAAAAATTGAGTCAGAGACGCAAACTGCCAATCCACAAAGAAAACCACGGTGTAGGCAAGGACGGGGAGCATGAACATGAAGCCAAGGCGATCGCCGATAACTCGCGGGTATAAAAAAGAGACGCAAACAACAAACGTAAGCAGTAAAGCAAGTAGGCCCACGCTTAGAATAGGCCTTTCTTAAAGTGGCGGCGCAACACACCATCTTTGTGTTTTTGTAAAAATGCCCGGAAGTCATCTGAGAACATGGCATAAAGATGGTAGTCGTTCCATCCATCGCCAACTCGCACGTAGTTTTTTAGCACACCTTCTTTAATGCCCCCAAACTCTGCCAGACTCATTGAATTTTCATTCCCCGACAAAACGTAACCAAAAATCTTATGTAAATTCATCACATTAAAAGCCATTTGAAGGCTGAGCAGCGCGATTTCAGGCCCGAACACACTGGTACGATACTCGGCTTCCCCGACCAAATAGCGAAGGTCTGCAGTGCGGCTTTTCCAATCAATGTTATTGAACCAGACCATCCCGATTGGCTTGCCACTTTTAACAGAACAGACCAACCCCAAGAGGTTGTCAGCACCATAAACAGTCGCGTTCTGTTCTAGCCAGGTCATCGCTTGTTCCTGAGCGCCGTTAACAAAGGTTGAACTGTCAAAAACAGTCGAATTCAGGTAAGGATCATCTAGCCAGCGAGTAATGGTATCCAGATCTTCGAGATTGGGGCGACGTATAGCGCAATAGATTCCACGAACACTGTCAAACACGTTTATCCTCACTTCCCATCATGATTAAGTCGCAATATGTCCCTTCAACAAACAACTGATCTCTTAAACGCGCTTCTTCGGTGAAACCTAAACGCGTTAAGCAATCTAGCTCCAGCTGTTCATGGGGAAGTAACTGCAGGTAATATTTTCCGATATCGTAGTGTTCAGATAACCAGCTCAACACAGACTGCACTTCTTTGTCAGCCATGCTACTGAGCAAATGGAAATCAAGATAGGCGATGCCATGAAACATGGCTTTTATTCTGATAAATCCCACGTTGATCGTGTCATTAAAAACAACAAAATCCCCCTCTCCCAACGCGGAATCAAGTTCTGACATTGAACAACCAAGAGGATACGCTGAATTTTTATAACTCGAGCACCTAAAACGGGATGGCGTTACATCAATAAAGTCATTTACCGTTGCTAATCTAAAGGACACTAAAATCCCCACTCATATTGTTTAACGCATGATGAAACAACGTCCAAAATGTCTATCACACGACAGTTGAAGTTTACCCAAACGACGTCCATGTACTCGAATTCACCTTGTATAGGCATGCAGCAATTTGATGATTGGGCGAATAAAAAGGATACGCCTGCTCTCAACGCGTGACGTGTTGAGAGATATGTTCAATAAGGTTTTTTCGCTTGATGAAAGTAAGATCAAACGTGGCGGACAACACTTCGCGTCCATTAACGTAGGAATGCCCGGTTAACCTAGCGCCTAGACGGTTGATTACCTTTATGCTGACGTGCGCTTCTAAGGTATCTCCCGGCAGTGCAGGAGATTTAAATCGCATTTGACTGACAGTGCTCGCAATGACATCTGTCTCTTCTTCAAATTCACTCCGGTAATGAACCAAAACAATACCGGCTTGCGCGAAGGCTTCCCCCATCAAAACACCTGGCATCATGCTCACGTGTTTGAAATGCGCATCAATCAGCTCAGATGACTCGGGAATGTTGTATTGCGCGACCACCTCAGACTCGGTTAAAGAACTGACTGAATCTACGAATAAGAAGGCATCGCCATAAGATAAAATCGAGCGAATAGCCTCTTTACCTAGCACGCCTTCCGAATCCCTCAACGCATCAATAAAGCTTCTATTCATAAGTACTATTCACAGACACAATAATGTCAGTCCATTTTTCGCAGGATGGTCGCTGCATTCGTACCACCAAAGCCAAAGTTTAAAGACAGAATAGTCTCCAAATCAGCCTGTGTGCTTTCGCGAACGATGGGTAAATCAGCAAACAGAGGATCAATATTATCAATGTTGATAGAGGGCGCGATAAAGCCTTCTTTCAGCATCGCAATGCAAGCAATCAATTCGATGGCACCTACCGCACCAATCGCGTGTCCCGTCATCGATTTCGTCGATGAGAACCTTGGAACATTGTCTCCAAACGCCCTACGCAAACCATTGGCTTCGGCCACATCACCCGCAACGGTGCCTGTCCCATGCGTATTAATGGCATCAATATCGGCAGAGGAAATGCCCGCGTCTTCTAAGGAGCTGGCAATACAATCCACAAATGTACCGCCATCGGCTTGTGGTAGAACTAAGTCATAAGGATCTGAATTGGCGGCATAACCTACGATTTCTGCATAAATTGGCGCGTTACGCGCTAACGCTGAATCAAGGGATTCCAATACAAGTACACCCGCCCCACCGCTGATCACAAAGCCATCTCTATCACTGTCATAGGGACGCGATGCGCTTTCAGGGGTGTCGTTAAACCCTGTAGAGAGAGCCATTCTCAATGCTTGAAAAGACGCAACGATCAACTCATTCACTTCCTCACAGCCACCGGTTACGGCTCTATCTATCCCCCCATCGCGGATGAGTTCGTAAGCATGTCCAATGTTGTGTGCGCCCGTTGCACACGCAGACGATATTGAATAGCTTCGCCCAGTAATACCAAAGAGTTTAGTGAGTATTGCACTCGCTGTGCTGCTCATGGATTTGAGCACCGTATAAGGTTCTGTCCTACGCACATTCCCTGCGTAATACCTTGCTCCCTCTTTGTGTATCACACCGACATCCGCGACACCGCTGCCAACAAGACAAGCCGTTCGTGGATCAGCGAGCTCTTCAGGCGTCAAGCGAGAAGCTGAAATGGCATCACTGGCGGCAACACTGCAATAAAGTGTTGAGGTGGGCATGGCTCTGAGGAGTTTTAAAGGAATGTTCGCTGACTGTATTTTTGCTTCATCTAAATCAACTAAACCAGCAACGCGACTCGTTAGCCCATACTCAGACCAAGATTCTACGGCGCGAATACCGCTGCGGCCTAGCTTCAACGATTCGGTTAACGTGTCAAAATCGTTTCCTATTGACGAAACGACACCCACACCGGTTACCACAACACGTCTACGATTATCCATTTTTTTGACTTAGCTTGGATTCAATGATTTCCAAAAGATCGCCCACGGTGTCAAGCTTAACTAAGTCTTCATCATCGATGGATATCGACAGAGAATCTTCTAAATCGAGAGTGAGTGACACTGCCTGCATGGAATCCATGCCAAGATCACCACGCAATGACATAGAAGGCACAATATCTTTCGCTGCAATAGCACTTTCTGATTCGGATTCTAATCGACTCATGATTTCCAATATTAGCGAGTCTGTTAAATATTTTGTATTTTCTATAGAATGACTCATATTACCACCATCAAAACCATGAATTAATTGAAAAAATAAGATTGTATTTGTGTGTCTTTTTTCGCTTTCAAAAATGTTATCAAGGGCTTTTATCAGCGTCAAACAGCTTAGTGGCATTTACGCCACTCTATATCCCGTATAGAATTGGGAATACTGCACCAGCGTTGTTGATGGTGTTGCATTCACGCGAAGAAAAAGGTTATAAAAAATACATAATAACCATATGTTTTATATGTAATTTTTACTGTTATTGATTAGCTTTCTATACCCTCTTTTTCACACCGCCATGCTTCAAAATCCATTCAAGAATGTTTTCACTAAATCATCACCATATCTCGCACATGACACATGAAATACAATCTAAATACTGATTTTATTTAAATGAGATAAATGTGTAATTTTAATCCTTTTTGAGTCATTCAATGACCTCATGCTAATTTAGCTAAATATGATGACTTACATTCTAATAAATAAAAGAAATTTGGCTCTGTCCCACTACAATCGAGAGATTCCCTTCTTTCTGATGACAGCAGCGCAGTAGATTTAACCCGCAGCGAGCAAAAAGTCCCGCCAAGCTTTGCAGCTTTAAAATCAAAGGTGGGCATGTTTTGCTGCGGAATGTTGAGGAAAGCGTGGCGCTACGCAAACTATTTATGCCCTTACTGCGCATTGTGCCATTTCTGAACGGCTGAAAAGTGTATGGACAAAACGCTTTGTCACTGACAGATCAGTAGGGATCCCCTGAGATGTGTGACGCTATAGAAGTAGTTCAAGGAAAATGCGGAAACATCCCGTAAGCCCAACTCGCTCCTTTTCCCTGCTGTTATTGAAGGCTTGGATTTCCCTAACCACAGTTGTGTGCACATCAAAGCATTAAAGTCCCTGTCAAAGTTTTCAGTGTGAGCATGTCACTCGGAGAGCTCATCCACGCAGAACAACACCGCATAAAGCACATAATCGGCTCGCTTCTTATGATGACGTTTATGCCAAAAAATATCCGTTATTATTACTGGTATATTCGCCTGACCATTAATAGTAAAAACTACTGATTGTCGACTTCAAACAAAAAAGAGCGAAAAGGCTATACATAAGCTTTTCCGCTCTTTAATAAAATTACCACTCAGTATAAATACGTAGTTATTTAATCAAGTATTAAATGGGTATATAAAATATACGTACGTAAAATTAAACATAGGTAAATATACGTAAGTAACTATATTATTATGGTGCAATAGCGAAACATTCAACTTCAACTCTTGCGCCTAATGCAAGTCCATTTGCACCAAATGCACTTCGAGCAGGATACTGCCCATCAAAGAACGTTTTATATATACCGTTAAAGGTACTCCACTCAGAAATGTCAGCCATCATCACAGTACATTTAGCAACATCTTTCATTGAGAGCCCATTCGCTTCCAGTACCGATTTCACGTTGTTAAGCACCTGTTTAGCCTCAGCTTCAATCCCGCCTTCTACCAAGGTTAAAGTACCAGGGATATTACCAATCTGCCCCGTGAGGTAAACCTGATCTCCCGCTCTAACGGCTTCTGCAAACGGCAGATTAAGCGACTTAGGAAAAACAGATTCTGATGTAAAAAACTCCAGGTTATTATTGGGTTTTGCATACGCAGCATGAGATATAACCATCGTAAAAAACAGTGTCACACACGTTAATAGTTTATTCATTGCTTCCACCTTTCAATCATAAAATTTACTTCATTTTTTAATTTAGAAGTGCGGTTGAACAAAATAAATATATTCCGATAAAAAATAATAAAAACACACTCAGATCTCATTTATTAATATTGGTACTTTTATCATAAAAAAGAAGGTGCGCATTTATAATCATATCTACACTTTATTAAATGATGAAAATAAAAATTGTTAAAGCGATGAATTTTTGGTCATTAATATATAAAGGAATGGTACACAGTAAAAATGCTCATTTCATCGAAATGAGCATTCTGGACACGGTGGTTTGAGACGCGATAGGATTAAGCTTGAAGCGCTACACATTGTGATTTTATTGATGCAAACGGATACTGCGCCATCTTTGCAAAACCGATCATCTTCCCTGCACGCAAGCGTCCCGTTAACGGAGTCGCGATGCCACACAAGTATCGTGCGAGGGCTTCGGGTGTGACGACCAACCCTTCTTTTACGGCCGCATCAATCAATGGTTGGCACCATAAGTGCAGTTGTTCACGACTCACGTCTGATAAGTCATCGGCTTTTGGCAACAACGACACACTGCCTCGGCATACTGAACAGTGACCACATTGTACAGGCGCTTGTTCATCAGCAAAGTAATGCGCCAGACGGTGACTCAGGCACGTATCAGTTTCAAACAAAGAAAGCATCGCATGAACACGATTAATTTCAGTTTCTTCTTTAGATAGAAACAGTTGATGAACACTGTGGCTCAACTGCGTGGCGTTTTCACCTCGGCAGGCATCATTCTCGATGACGCGGAAAACATCCGTCATTTGTTTGCTTTCCAGTTCTATCCAGCCTTTATCGGCAAAATAGTCCAATGCGGTGACTGCACGCTTTCTGTCAGCATGATAACCCTGCCACAAGGCCTCAAAGTCGACAGTATGCCAAGTGCGCGACTTAGGCGATGAATGAAAAACCGCGTCGACAAATTGCTTTCTTTCACCGTCAAAATGACTCATTACTTGGTCTATGGATGTCAGCATTTTGAAGCGATAATCGGCGAAATAACTGAATTGAGGTTCAATAACGCCAGCAAGTTCTAAATATACCAACAGGGTTTTCAGTGGCAATTGTCGGATATTTGTTTCACGAGACAAGCGATTAAGCATCACTTCCCAATTGCTTCCATCTGGGGTTGAACCAATGTCTTCAATCACCGCGCGAATTGAGCTGATATCCGGCGTGTCGCCGTAAACGAAGTTCTCCAACACACTCACCGATTCTCGGTTTGCCAGTACAGAGCACACTGACGCTTGACCATCACGCCCTGCCCGCCCAATTTCCTGACTGTAATTCTCAATCGATTTTGGTAAATCGTAGTGAATAACCGCACGAATATCGGCCTTGTCCACGCCCATACCAAAAGCAATCGTTGCAACAATGCAGTTAATGTCACCGCGCATAAAACCATTTTGAATACGCTGGCGATCTTCACTCGCCATACCTGCGTGATAGGCCTTAGCAACCACACCATTTGCACTTAACATTGCCGCCACACTCTCCGCGGTCTGTTGCAACGTGACGTAAACAATGGTCGGTTGAGAAGCGGGGGCTGTTTGAATCAGGTGTACAAGTGCCGCTGACTTTTCGTCTTCTTTGCACGGGAGCACATTAAGATCGAGATTTTGTCGATAAAACCCTGTCACCACCACATCGTCTTGAGCAATGCCAAATTTACTCTGCATGTCGTCAATGACTTGCGGTGTTGCGGTCGCGGTTAACAACAACACTTGCGGAATGTTTAATTGCGTTCGGTATGCGGGTAGCTTGAGGTAATCCGGACGGAAGTTATGTCCCCACTCAGAAATACAGTGCGCCTCATCAACCACCAGAAGAGAAATCGGCACTGAAGAGATGAACTGACGAAAGCGTTCGTTTTTCAAACGCTCTACCGAAATCATGAGAATTTTAGTTTCACCCGCCTTTACTGAGCGCATCACTTCACGCGATTCATCGTATGTCAGCGAAGAATCTATCGAGGCCGCTGCAATGCCTTTACCCCGCAAGAAATCCAATTGGTCTTTCATCAGCGCAAGCAAGGGGGAAATGACCAACGTGAGATGAGGAAGGTGCAAAGCGGGAAGTTGATAACAAAGCGACTTGCCCGAACCTGTTGGAAAGATTGCCGCAGAAGAATGCCCCGCAAGCACATTCTCGACAACTTGCTGCTGACCACCGCGCAATCCTTCGAAACCAAAGACGTCTTGAAGTGTTTTTACATAAGCCGTGTTCGCTTGCATTTCCTGCCTCAATGTTTGGAGTTCAATCTGAGTTGAAGTTTACATTGCTCACAGATTCTCTTCGAGAGAAAACACGGAAAAGGTCGAGAAACCGCGGGTTTCGGATGAAAACGCTCGTGTGCACTCCCTTCTTCGCCCCCCAATGAAATAAACCACAATTAAATCATGGCTTTTAATCGATGATCGACAATTCGTTCATTAGCGATAGAAAGAATAATTATCGTCGTAAAACTGTTACAAATTTTCCTCAAAGCCTTCGGTTACGCTTTTTACATATTAATAACATTTAAGCACTACGTTGTTTTGCAATAGGTATCTAGCACGCCACGTTTTCGCGCCTCTCCTCTTCTCACCATGGAGAGGTTCGCGATATGTCGTGCTTATCATAAAGAAGGGTTAGCCAGTGCCTGCATCAAAAAATGATAATCACCACAGAAAGAATACATTTCGCCGCCCAACCCCACGATCAGCCCTCTACTCCCTGGGAGTTATCGCTGTTTGTGGTGTCGCGGTGTTCGGCTTTGTTGATGAACGTTTCAATGCATCACCTCACACAGAAAACGCATCAAAAAAAGGGGAATTCTCGCCGTCTGCTGCCCCATACAAGAATGTGCCCGCCATTCCCAAACCCGCTCTCGCCTTTTCAAATACCCTTGCGGGAAAGGGCATTCAAGTACCTAATGATCCAGAGCGCCTTTGGTTACAAACCTCCATCGAGAAACACCCAGACAGCCCCTATTGGCGTCAGCAAGTTCAAGATCACCTCGCTCAAGCAAGAACCCCTGGCTGGGTAAAGTTTGAGCGTTACCAACTTGAAAAGAATCGCGACCCACTTTTGCTACCCACATTTGCACGCATGGTGGAATCTGACCACGCTCCTGATGTGTTAACGGTGAGGATCAACGACGATGCAGTGAGTGAAACCGCGCTGCTCGATATTGGCCTGACCCATGCTCGTCCCGTGGATGCGTCAGACCCTCAAGGGCGAGTGCACATCTACACCATCCCCAACGACATGGCATTCGGCGAAGCGCTTGAAAGCGTCAACGCCCACCCAGCCGTGGCGTATGCAGAGCCTGACTACCTGATTGAGTGGGCTCTGGCTCCAAACGAATCCAACGATGGGATCAGCAATGGCACGGCATGGTGGCTCAATCAGATTCGCGCCTATGACGCATGGGACACCATCACAGATGCATCTGCCATTGGCCCTATCGCCGTTTATGACCAAGGGATACTGCGTAGCCATGAAGACTTGCAAGGCAACTTCTGGATAAACCCAGATGAAATAGCCGGCAATGGCGTTGATGATGATAACAATGGCATTGTCGATGACATTAATGGCCGGACCAATCGCGTATTCGGCGGGCACGGTACACCCGTAGCAGGAACCATATGTGGCCGCGGTGACAACAATATTGGTTACGTCGGCAGTGCGTGGACCTGTCAGCTAATGGACACGGGTGGCCCGCTAAGTTTTGCGGCGGCGGTGTCAGATGCGATGGCCTCGCTCGTTTATGCCACTGACAAAGGATCGAAAATTTCGAACCATAGTTGGGGTATCCGTGGTTCATATAGCCAAGCGTTCAAAGACGTCATCACTGACATCGAAGATGATAATCACCTGATGGTTATCGCATCACACAACTTCAATTCCAACATTGATTCCAGCCCTGTTTATCCCGCGTCATATGATAACGACAACATTCTGAGCATCGCTGCATCTAACCGAAGCGAAGGCCGAATTAGCTATTCAAACTATGGTGCCGTCAGTGTTGATATTGCCGCGCCAACAGAATTCAACACGGTCAATTCGAGCGGTGGCTATTCAGGATTTAGTGGGACATCTCAAGCGACACCCGTGATGACGGGTGTCATCGCACTTGCATGGTCCATGGATCCGTCCATGACGTTCCGAGAAATCAAAAACCTCGTGATGAGCACCGCGCGACCTGTTGCCGCATGGCAAGGATTAACGCGTTCTGGCGCAATCGTAGACATGAAAACCCTGGTTGAGTCTGTGATTGTCGATACCGACGGTGATGGCATTCTCGATGATGTGGATACCGATGACGACAACGACGGTGTACTCGACGTTGACGATGCGTTCCCGAAAGACCCCAATGAAACCGTCGACACTGACGGTGATGGCATCGGCAACAACACAGATACCGATGATGATGGCGACGGTGTTTCCGATGCCGATGACTGGCGTCCACTTGACCCATCAGAACAGTACGATACTGACGGTGATGGTGTAGGCAACAACACTGACAACGACGACGATGATGACGGCGTTGAAGATGCTAACGATGCCTTCCCGCTCGACGCGACAGAAACCACGGATTCTGACGGCGATGGCGTTGGCGATAACACAGACACCTTCCCGAATGATCCAAACGAAACAACCGATTCTGATGGCGATGGCGTCGGTGATAACGGAGATATCGACCGTGATAACGATGGCCTTGCCGATGAATTAGAATCTCGTACACAAGCAGATATTACGGATTGGCCTGTGTTAACAGGTAACGCAACATTTGCTGACGATGTGCTTTCTGCCAATGGCGGTTCGTGGGGTTATCAAGCTAACTCTGCCCGAATCTCCACGTATGGTTTTAGCGACAACTACCAATTTAGCTTTAATATTGATGCACTCGGCACCTACAACATGATCGGGCTTGGCAATGTTGAAAGCTCTGCAAGTTATACCGACATTGATTACGCCTTCTATCTCGTTGGCGGTTCTTTGCGCATCTATGAGAGCGGCACTTCACGCGGTACATTTGGCACCATTGCGGTGGGTGATACGTTATCCATCGACGTCGCAGAAGGGACGATTACCTATCGTCGCAATGACACGGTTGTTCGCGAAGTGACTTACAGCAGCGACACACCAGATTTCTATGTGGACTCTAGCTTCTACAGCGGCGCTATTCGATTGAGTGAACTGCAAATCACCCCGCTTTCTGGCGCAGGTTTCTCTGCCAATGCGGATGGCGATGCTTACGCTAACGATGTCGATCTTGATAGTGATAACGACACCATTCCGGATGTGATCGAAGCAGGCTTAGCAGACAGTGATGGTAGCCTGACGGTTGATAGCATTGATCTCCAAGGCTCTGTCGATCCCGCCCCTGATTCAGACAATGACGGCATTCCAGACTTCCTCGATCTCGAAAGCCAGAATGCTGAAAATGACGGCACCGCCTTCGACATGCACGGTTACCACTTCGCAGCCTTCGACACTAACGGTGACGGCATGCTCAACCTTCAAGATGGCGAAGGGGGTAGCGATGTGAATGGTAACGGGGTTGACGATCGTGCCGAAGACTCGGACGGTGATGGTATCTCCAACCCGAACGATGAAGACGATGACAACGACGGCAC
>NZ_MDAG01000058.1:0-1351 GCF_002876705.1 Enterovibrio norvegicus
TAACGAATGACATGGATCCCCCCTCACGCGGATTTGCCACACTTAGGTGTCTTTTTCAAAACCGGAGGTTCTATGTCTTCTCAATTCTTTTGCGGTGTTGACCTCGCCAAACACCACTTCTCATTACACGCGGTTAGTGACCACGGAAAGGTCATTCTTCATAAATCTGTATCACGCGCTAAATTGCTGTCTACATTAGCAAACATGCCATCTATGCGTATAGGTCTCGAAGCTTGCAGTGGTGCGCATTATTGGGCGAGAGAGTTCATTAAACTCGGTCATGATGCCCGCATTATGGCGGCGAAATATGTGGGACCGTATCGTACCAAAGGCAAAAATGACCTTAACGATGCCATCGCTATCTGTGAAGCGGTTCAGCGTCCCAATACACGCTTTGTCCCCGTTAAATCGCCTGAGCGCCAAGCTATCTTGTCCATTCACCGAATGCGTGAACACTGGGTACGAGAACGCACGGCTCTCATCAACCGAATTCGTGCACTATTGGCCGAATTCGGTATTGTTTTCCCGACAGGTCGCGCTGCTATTCATCGCGAAGTGCCATTCATTCTTGAAGCGGCGGAAAACGGGTTGCCCGACATTGCGCGAGCTGTCTTAGCTGACTGTTTTGAACATCTACAAACGCTTAATCAGCGCATCAATGAAGCAGAGCAAAGCTTCGATCTTGTTGTTAAAGCCAGCCCGAATGCTATGCGCATCATGAAAGTCAGAGGTATCGGCCCTCAAACGGCAACCGCGATTATCGCCACTATCGGCAAAGGCGAGCAGTTTGATTCGGGGCGGGATTTCGCCGCTTGGCTAGGATTAGTTCCTAAGCAATATTCTACGGGTGGAAAACCCAGACTTGGACGGATCACTAAGCACGGCGACAAATACCTACGAACATTACTTGTTCACGGTGCTCGAGCCGCCATCACTAATATCGGCGAAAAACAGGACAGACTCAGTACGTGGGGACGGCATGTTCTTGAACGGCGAGGCATGAACCGAGCGATTGTCGCACTCGCCGCTAAGAATGCACGAATTATCTGGGCACTACTACACAACCAAACCGAGTATCAAGACTACGCGGCCTAACACCCAAGCCACGTAGAGAAACACCCCAACCGGGTCATTGCAGACGCAGCTGATGAGAATAGGTTAAGACCATTTGCAGAGAGCCTGTTAATGCGGCGGGCACATTTGATGCCTTCTAACGAATAAGGCACTGCAACCGCGCAATGTCATCAGGGCCATGACGAGAGTCAGATAAAGGCCGAATGTAGAGCGGCAGTCCATAACATATCTCAGAATGTCTTGCGGATGTTTGACGAACGGGGGGATCCATGTAGCC
>NZ_MDAG01000059.1:0-5997 GCF_002876705.1 Enterovibrio norvegicus
GAAGGTGACCCTGACCAACCAATTATCACGGGTCGCACCTACCACGCGACCAATGTGCCGCCCTACCCGCTGCCGGCCAACAAAACCCGTACAGTCCTGAGAACCGAAACCCATCAAGGGGAAGGCTTCAATGAACTGCGTTTTGAGGATGAAGCGGGACAAGAAGAAATCTATGTTCATGCCCAAAAAGACATGAACTTGCTGGTCGAGAATGACCGCAAAGACAACATCAAACATGACTTGCATCTGGATGTGGAGAACGAGCGGTTTTCGCACATAAAAGTGGATGACCACCTGACGGTAGACGGGCAAAGTAAAGCCCATGTCGCTGGTGACATCAGCCTGACAACAGACAGCTCACTGCACATCAAACAAGGTAAGAAGCACCTTTTAGAAGCAGGTTCAGAGATCCATCACAAGGCCGGCGACAAAGTCATTATTGAAGCGGGAACAGAAATCACCATTAAAACCGCCGCGGGTTTCGTCAAGCTTGATCCTGCCGGTGTGCATCTTTCTGGTGCTGTGGTGAATTTAAATTCTGGTGGCAGTGCGGGCAGCGGCAGCGGCGCTTCACCTGCTCTTCCAAGTATCTCAACCCTACTCATCAGCGAACTCGGCACCAATTGGGTTGAGTTTGATTACCTTGATCAAGACATGGCGCCATTTGCCAATGCCCCATTTAAAGCCATTTTGAGCGATGGCACCGAAGTAGAAGGTGTGCTTGATGGCGATGGTCACGCGCGGATTGACGAAGTCCCTGCAGGCCCTGTACGCGTTTACTACGACCCTGAAAGTGAATTCGAAGACATTGAAAAGCAGCCAATTGAACAATTGGTATCAAACATAGACGCCTTGTTAGGGGGAAGTAGCTAATGTGGGGTAATGAGTTATTTTCCTATCTCTATGACAACCTTGAAGAAGCCTACAGTGCTGGCGAAGATTACATTAAGCAAAAAGCACAAGATGCCTATGATTCGACACTCGGCGCATTAGAGTGGATTTGGGAGGCCATGCAAGGAGATTTCAATGCCAACCAAACCACAGGCCAAATCGCTGCCAATGCCGTTTTAGGACTTATCCCTATCGTCGACCAGGTGCTTGATTGCCGTGATCTCATCGCCAACTGCCGCCTCATTTACAAAGATTCCAGCAACAAAGCAGCTTGGATTGCACTTTGCCTCACTCTGATCGGTTTGATTCCAAGTCTCGGATCCGCCATCAAAGGCATTCTAAAGATCCTGTTCCTGTTTATTCGCAAAGCCGGAGGGGATGTCGCTAAGGCCATTCGGCCTGCCATGGCGCCTATTTTATCCTTCCTCGAAAACGATAAAGTTCGCCGAATTCTAGGCATATCCCGCATCGATTTAGTGCTCCGCCAAGTTGCAGACAAAATCAGCAGCATTCGTGGTGAAGTCACTGCGGGTAAGTTGAAAGATCTGTTAAACAGCGCCGTAGAAACACTCAACAGTGTTGTCGCAAGAATCCGTTATATCGCGCCTGCCGATGTCAAAAGTTGGCTCGATGAAGCCGTGCGCATTGTGCGTTCAGTGCAGGAAGCAGCAGATAGCATGATTGCGCCTGCTATCGCACCCGTTCAAAAGATTTTGGATGATCTAGCTGCTGCACTTAACAAGCAAGCCGATGAGTATGCACCAAGCTATCGCGCTGACGTTAATGCGCGCACGGTTCATGAACTCGACCCCAGCGTTGCAGCGGTTAACCCTCGAATTTTGACTCGCTCACAAAAAGGGCTTTACGGCGAAATTATCAGTGACAACTACATGCTCAATCGCCGTCACGAAAACATGCTTCCTGTTGACCGCCAAGTGCGCTCACTTGAAGATGCGCCAAGAGGTCGAGGAATAGACGGCATCTATCGCAATGCGAATCCGCCACCACCGTTCATCATTACCGAGACAAAATATCGCACAACATCAGACACCTATATTGATTCGGATGGTGTTGCGCGCACAACGCTTCTTCCCACAACACGGGGCACGACCAACTACCCTGCTGCGAAGCAAATGAGTGATGATTGGATCCTTCCTCGTTTGGCGGATGACTTAGGGGATACTCAAGCACGACAAGTTCGGAACCAAGGGTTTGATAGATGGTTAATGATTGTTGATGAATCTGGAGAAGTCGTTAATGTAACCAGATTAGATAGAGCAGCTAATGCCGTTGAATCTCTGCCGCTGGATTAAAGGAAGATCATGACCACATTTAATACAACGCGACGTGACCCATTCTTAGAAGAAGAAACCTACAAAAAAAAGAATGAGTTTTTTGTCACGTGTGTGCTTAACGATGCAGAGTCTGAAGCTATCATCGTTGATGAAACCAAAGATATTCACCACCGCAAAGGTGTCAGTTGGGGCAACGTTATCGATCATGTCGAAAATGCCATTCTTACCTACTCAGCTGGCGGCGATATGCAAGAGGTGCAGGACAAAACCGCCCTTGCACTCGATTATCTCGCATTACACAAATCTCGCTTTCCAATTCACACCATTGCCTATTGGGAGCCTGATGGCTATCAATACTTATACTGGCTACTCAGCCTGGCCGTGCTGACGGGCAATAGAGATGCTGTACTGTTGGTAATCCGCATGACAGCCAAAAACCCGCAAGATAACGATGACAAAGCCCTCGCACAGTTTTTCACGAGAGCAGGTATTCAAGGGTTACCACGCGCCGAAGAGCTCGTGAATGAAAAGACATACCACACGTTTTATGATGCGATAAAAGGCGATGGTGCATCGCCAACCCAAAGCGAACGTCAAGCCAGCCTCAAAGCCTACTTAAAAGGATGGTACAAAGGCATGAAGGGGTGCTACTGGCACAATCGCCATAAAGGACGGTTCCCTACACATTTTGGCTATTGGGCGCTTGAAACTGCTGCCGCCACTGTTCTGTATGATCTTGATGATGCTAGCTATCAGCAACAACTCTATTACCCTAAAGACTGGGTAGATTTTGCGCGTGAAAAAGGCGTTGCCAATCAGTTCGCAGCCGACGGTCTGCCGCACCATCATCTCGCACTGCCTGGCGATGAAGCGCCTGTTACTGCTGAATGGGTATCTAACATTAGTAATGGAAAAATATCCGCGCGCACCAGTGAACGGTTAGGTGGAGAGAAAGTAAATGAAGACGGTGATGCTGCCTTTTGGGTGAGTCTATGAAGGCAATCACTTTGTTCGGCTTAGTTATCGCACTGTCTTCGATTTCAAGCGCTCATGGTCAAGACACCACTGAACTCAATGGCATTTTCACCTCGTTGCCTGATGCTGGTTTTGAACAACATATTCTGGTTTCGCCCTTCAATGCTGGCGAGGGAAAAGCAGAGATCAACGGCGAGAACTATTTAGCGGGAACAATGTCGAGTGACGATAAGTTACTCCTTGAGAATTATTTCTTTTGGAAAGAAGGCTCACTGTCCAAAGCTCACTGTTTGAGTTTTCCCACACAGCCCACTACGTTGATTGCTGAAATAGCTGCCTCAAATGGTGACGATGCAACAGCAGTCACAACCAGCTATCGTACGGCCTCAACCTACCTAGACAAAAGGAATGCGGAGACGCTCTTTCCGTTGCCAAAATATAAAACGCGACAAGTACTTTGCGTGTCAAATGAAGGGAAGCATTTCCCTCAAACGTCAGCGTCGATTTTCTTTTATAACGCGCAAGTCGGTGTGATCCCGATGTTGAAGCAATAAACATCGAAAAGATAAGGACATGAATCATGGGTAATGCAGTTCGATTAGGTGATACGGGAACCGATCATGATGGCTTTCCGCCAACGCCAACAACCGCGGGCTCGGGTACCGTAATCATTGATGGTATCCCACTTTGTCGTTTAGGCGATCCTCTCGCCCCTCACGATAAGCCTAAAAATCCACCCCATGGAAGGAGCATTGCAGCGGGCTCGGCAACCGTATTTGCAGACGGCAAACCTGTTGCACGAACAGGCGACGCGGTAAGTTGTGGTGGTGTCGTTATTGGCGGTGGCACAGTCAACGTCGGATAGACGTACTTCTATTCAAATCGATACTCTCTGCTTCCAATATTTCTCTAAAGATCGCACCTCTATACATGAGGTGTGGTTCAGTAAAAATGCCGGCTTTTTTCACGTTAAGTAAAGCGTTTCACCCTACTATCTCTGTAATTCGTTGCCGTTTTTTTCTAATTTCATCCGCGCGCTGCCCTCATAATTCGGCCAATTCTTGCTCAGTGAGCAACTTTTCGCCCAGCAACTAAGCAACTCCTTGCTCTTCGTTTCTCCAACCCCTCCTAACCCTTTGTTTTTATTAACACACATAGCTGGCACACCCCTTGCGTTATCTCCTGCGTTGTAATCAAAACTAACGTCTATGCCGACCCTTTTTGGCCGGTATCCACTGCATAAGGACATCGCAATGCCAACTCCTTGTTATATCGCCATCGAAGGCAAAACTCAGGGCAACATCACTGCCGGCGCATTCACTGCTGATTCTGTCGGTAACATCTACGTGGAAGGTCATGAAGACCAAATGCTGGTTCAAGCGTTTGACCACATCGTGACGGTTCCGACTGACCCACAAAGCGGTCAGCCTTCAGGCCAGCGTGTTCACAAACCG
Source organism: Enterovibrio norvegicus (assembly GCF_002876705.1). Taxonomy (GTDB): domain Bacteria; phylum Pseudomonadota; class Gammaproteobacteria; order Enterobacterales; family Vibrionaceae; genus Enterovibrio; species Enterovibrio norvegicus_B. The sequence continues at coordinate 4,616 of NZ_MDAG01000059.1, forward strand.
TTTAAGTTCACCGTGGCACTGAACAAAGCTGTACCGCTGATGTACAACTCACTGGCATCAGGCGAGATGCTGCCGAAAATTGAACTGAAGTGGTACCGCACCTCGGTTGAAGGTAAGCAAGAGCACTTCTTCTCGACCATTCTGACTGACGGCACCATCATCGATATCGATTGCCAAATGCCTCATTGTCAGGACGCACAGAAGAAAGAGTTCACTCAGCTGGTGACTGTTTCTGTTGCGTACCGCAAGATTGATTGGGAACACACAGTTGCAGGTACTTCTGGTGCTGATGACTGGCGTGCGCCGATTGAAGCGTAAGGCTTCTTCGCAAAAGGTAGGGCGAGTTAACACCGATTTCGTGTCACTCGCCCACTGATACCTTTTGCAATCAACCCGTCTTCGGGTTTGAGGTATTGCGCTTTGATCCCCTCCACTTTTCAAGGGGAGGGCTAGGGAGGGGTTAGCTCTTCGCTTTTTCTCTCAAGCATGCAAACAATCACCTCAAACCGCTTAGGCGGGTTTTGTCGTCAAGCAATGACGCCTGACGATATTTTGTTGTGTAGAGCCTTAACCTAAAGGCTCAAGCTGGGATGGTTTATGGCTACGGAAAGCGGTCTCCAATTTACTCTTGCTGTTGAAGGCTTACCCAACGACACCTTTGCGGTGCTCGAATTCTCGGGGGAGTCGGCACTCTCTACGCCTTTTCTGTATCAGGTTAAACTCGCCAGCCGCAATGAATCTGTCTCGCAAGACGAGGTCGTTGACCGCAATGTCACCCTCATGTTGTGGAACAACGGCGAACTAGAACAACGCTTTCATGGCATTGTGCGCCGCTTTACCCGCGGTGATATGGGATTCAGCCACACCCGTTATGCCCTTGAGATGGTTCCTGCACTGTCTCGTTTATCGCTTCGTCATAACAGCCGCATTTTCCAGCAACAATCTGCCCCTGAAATCATGAGTGTCTTGCTCCAAGAGATGGGCATTGATGACTATGCCTTTTCGATTTCTGGGCAACCCCAAGTCCGTGAGTATTGTGTCCAGTACCGTGAAACGGATTTGGATTTCCTTCAGCGTCTCGCGGCAGAAGAAGGCATTTTCTATTGTTTCTTGCATGACAAAGACAAGCACACGGTGCTGTTTTCAGATGATACGCAGACACTCACCGCCTCTGGGTCAGTGTTGCCGTATAACGCCAATGTCGGCGGTAAGAGTGATGAGGCCTTTGTGAAGGGCTGGCAGTTCTCGGCACAAGCGCGCCCTTCGTCGGCGCAGCTTAAAGATTACAGTTTCAAAAAGCCGGCTTATGGCTTTTTGCACGACAAAGCCGGCACGGAGATGAGTTTCCAGCGCGGCACCTATGAACACTATGATTACCCAGG
>NZ_MDAG01000060.1:0-10155 GCF_002876705.1 Enterovibrio norvegicus
AAAGCGAGAAAGCGAGAAAGGATGACAGTGCGAAAAGCTTGGGTAAAGAGAGAAAAAGACGAGAAGAGGAAAGATGGAGGCGCGTCCCGGAGTCGAACCGAGGTCCACGGATTTGCAATCCGCTGCATAGCCACTCTGCCAACGCGCCAACGTGCTGCTGAAATCCAATTCCAAACAGTTCAGAGAAGGGTCTCTGGCTACGGGGCGGGATTATAGGGAGCAAAAATAACGACGCAACGATTTTTTAAAACTTTCCAACCAAGTGTTTCTGAATTGCTCTTTTTGTCGATTATTCATGCTTTCTCTTTCAAATTAGTCACATCCTGAGAACACTTTATATACGCTATTCTTTGCAGTGAATCCCGCATGAAAAATTGATGCAGAAAGAGTGCTTGTCAAGACTTGAAGATCACACGATATAGTGGTTTGATCTGCGCCCTTGCCAATCAGAGACACAATATAGTGTCTTTGAATAATAAACGCTCAACACGACCGCATTACTTCCGAGGTGCAATTCATAATGGCTAAAACCAAGTCAGCTTCTGATATCGAAACCACAGGCGTACTTTCTGTTCCTTACCAAGACACGTCGATGGAAATTTGGGACAGCAAATACCGTCTTAAAAGCAAGCACGGCGAAGCTATCGATGTCACGCTAGATGACACCTTCAAACGTGTCGCACGTGCACTTGCGGATCTTGAAGAAAAGTCAGTTCAAGAAAAATGGTACAAGGAGTTTTTGTGGGCACTTCGTCATGGTGCAATCCCTGCGGGACGTATTACGTCTAACGCCGGTGCGTTTGAGCACAAGCCTGCGACTTCTACCATCAACTGTACTGTTAGCGGCACCATCCAAGATTCAATGGATGACATTCTAGGTAAAGTGCACGAAGCAGGTCTTACCCTGAAAGCTGGTTGTGGTATCGGCTACGATTTCTCTACGCTTCGCCCGCGTGGTGCGTTCGTATCGGGTGCTGGCGCGTACACGTCAGGTCCACTGTCGTTCATGGATATCTACGACAAGATGTGCTTTACCGTATCATCTGCGGGCGGCCGTCGTGGTGCACAAATGGGCACCATGGATATTCGCCACCCAGACGTGACCGAATTCATTCGCGCAAAACGTGAAGATGGCCGTTTACGCCAATTCAACTTGTCATTGTTAATCACTGAAGAATTCATCGAAGCCGTGAAGAACGACGGCGAGTGGAAGCTGATCTTCCCTATCACTGCCAAAGAAGCACGCCAAGACAAGCTGGATCTCTACACTGATGAAAGCATCGTTTGGGCTGACTGGCCAAACAGCGACGATTTGGTTGAAGACGAAAAAGGCCGTGTTGCCTGTAAAGTTTACCGCACCATGCCTGCGCGTAACCTGTGGAACGTGATCATGTCGTCTACGTACGATTACGCAGAACCAGGCTTCATTCTGATCGACAAAGTAAACCAGATGAACAACAACTGGTTCTGTGAAGAAATCCGTGCGACCAACCCATGTGGTGAGCAGCCTCTACCGCCTTACGGTGCGTGTCTTCTAGGCTCAGTGAACTTGACCAAATTCGTTCGTGACCCATTCACTGAAAATGCACAGTTCGATTGGGAAATGTACCGCAAGGTGGTGTCAACCTTCACACGTATGCTGGACAACGTGGTTGAAATCAACCAATTGCCACTTGAAAAACAACGTGAAGAAATCCAAACCAAGCGCCGCCATGGTATGGGCTTCCTAGGTCTAGGTTCTACCTGCACCATGCTTCGCCACAAATACGGCAGCGCAGCGTCTATTGCTTTCACTGAGCAAGTAGCGCAAGAAATGGCGATCACCGGTTGGGAGCAAGCGGTTGAGCTAGCGGCTGAAAAAGGCGTTGCGCCTGTGATGGACAAAGAATTCGTTGTTACTGCGAAGATGCTTCGTCAACGCCCTGAAATGGTAAAAGACGGCATCAAACTCGGTGACAAAGTTGCTGGTAAAGTTCTTCACGCGAAATACAGCCGCTACATGCAGTTGATTGGCGAAGTGCGTCCAGACCTTATTGAGAAGCTGGCACTGAATGGTGGCCGTTTCACGCACCACAGTTCAATCGCACCAACGGGCACAATTTCTCTGTCGCTAGCAAACAATGCAAGTAACGGCATTGAGCCAAGCTTTGCGCACCACTACACGCGCAACGTCATCAAATCAGGCAAGAAATCAAAAGAAAGCGTTGATGTGTTCAGCTTTGAATTGTTGGCTTACCGCGAGCTTATCAATCAAAAAGCAATGCCATACAGCACCAAAGAAGACGAGCAACTGCCTGAGTACTTCATTACCGCTGATGACATTACGCCAAGCCAACACGTAGAAGTTCAAGCCGCGGCACAACGCTGGATTGACTCGTCGATTTCTAAAACGGCCAACGTCCCTACCGACTTCCCGTTTGAAGAATTTAAAGACATTTACATGGATGCGTATGACAAAGGCCTAAAAGGCTGCACCACGTTCCGCTTCAACCCAGAAGTGTTCCAAGGTGTATTGGTGAAAGAAGAAGACCTTGAGAACACCACCTACGTGTTTACGTTGGAAGACGGTTCTACCTTCGAAGCCAAAGGTAACGAGAAAATTGAATATGACGGTGAGCTGCACTCTGCCGCTAACCTTTACGATGCGCTTAAAGAAGGTTACTACGGTAAGTTCTAATCGCATCTGTTCAGTAAAATGGGAGCAGCAGAGGTGCTGCTCTCGTCAGAAAGAAGTAGTTCATCATGACACGTAAAATCGAAAGCAAAATTGTCGCGTATAAAGTAAAAAGCAAAGATGCGATTCAAGAAGCGCCTGTGCAAGCTGTTCCAGAAGCACCGAAGCTTGAAACCATGCATGAAGAAATGCCGCGCCCAGAGAAACTGCTTGGCACGACATACAAACTGAAAACGCCTGAGCACGTTTCAGAGCACTCTCTGTTCATCACCATCAATGATGTTGTATTGAATGAAGGCACTGATCACGAGCTACGTCGCCCGTTTGAAATCTTCATCAACAGCAAAAGCCTTGAGCACTACCAGTGGATCGTTGCGCTAACACGCATCATCTCAGCAGTATTCCGCAAAGGCGGCGATTGCACATTCTTGGTGGAAGAGCTTCGTTCAGTGTTCGATCCGAAAGGCGGCTACTGGAACAAAGGTAAATACGTTCCGTCACTGATCGCTGAAATCGGCAACGTGATTGAACAGCACTTGATGGAAATCGGCATGCTGAAAAACCCAGAAATGGACGAGCATCAGAAAGCCTTTCTTGAAGCAAAACGTGCAGAAAACACAGTCAAAGAAGACGTGAAGGAAGAAGAACCTGTGAACACAGGCTTCCCGCCAAGCGCGACCCTTTGCTACAAGTGTCACAACAAAGCTGTGATCGTGAAAGACGGTTGCCAAACCTGTCTAAACTGCGGCGATTCTAAGTGCGGTTAATCCGTATTTAACGCACAATGAATAAGGGCTTCTCAGGAAGCCCTTTTTTGTAGGTTTTCTTTATCGTTCAAAATTTTAGAACGATACCCCCAGATTTTTCCGCTTTTTATCCAACACTTGAAGCCGTATATTTTCCTGCATTGATGAACAAATCGTTCATTTTTTTTGGAGCAACACATGGCTAGCATTCTGGTTCTGAAATCAAGCATCCTCGGCGACCATTCTTCATCGTCAACGCTGATTAATGAGTTAGTAGATAACCTCAGCAACACAGCATCAATCATCGAACGCGACTTAGCCACACACCCGGTGCCAGTTTTGGACAGTGAAATCATGATGGGGTTACGCGGTGCTGAGAATCTGTCTGAACGCCAACAACGTGCCCTTGCACTTTCAGACCAATTGATCACCGAAATTCAGGTCAGTGATACGCTGGTGATTGCTGCACCAATGTACAACTTCAGTGTGCCCACTCAATTAAAAAATTGGATCGACCTTATTGCGCGTGCAGGTGTGACTTTCGCCTACACAGAGCAAGGTCCTAAAGGTTTACTTACCGATAAAAAAGCCATTGTGGTCACAACGCGTGGTGGTATTCATAAAGACTCCCCGAATGACCACGTAGTGGGTTACATGAAAACGGTGTTGGGTTTTATTGGTATCTCAGACATCGAGTTTGTTTACAGCGAAGCCCTCGCCATGGGAGATGAACCTGCAAAAACATCAATGGACAGTGCGCGTCGCACTCTGTTGTCCTTGTTTTAGACAAGGAAAAGTTGCCAACACCCACAGCGATCGGGAGTGATCCCGCGCGCTGTGGGCTTTTGCGTTTGGCTCTTCGGAGCCTTTTTTTATGTTCGAGATTCGAGATTCGAGATTCGAGATTCGGCAATATGCTCTGCAATGACATCAGCCATTAAAGGACTGTTACCTTCTTCTCGGCGCTTTTTTCGTTTCTAGCAATCTCGTCTCTAGCAATTCGCGTCTCGTTATCTCGCCTCTTAGACCTTAAAACTCAATCTGAAGATACAAGGTGTTGTAGTTACTCCCACCTTTAATGCGCCCAAACTGGCTCGCTTTTTCGAAGATGGCAGAACGGTGATGAATCGAGTAACCCAACCAGGCACGGTCGAGCGCGGGAACATTAAAAAGATCGCCCAAGTTAACATCTAACGACAAATCGATATAATTCAATAGATTACTTGGCTCATAGCCCTTTTCATTCAATTCAGTTTGTTCAATGTAGGTAATGTTGTTCACATAAGACAAGCCTTCCGCAACACCGATTCGCCATTTCGTTGGCCATTCCACTTCGTAGAACGCTTTAATGGCCATAACGAATTCAGAGGAAGATGCTTGAACCTCTGAATTCCAATGCCACACCACGCCCGGTGTCAGATAGATATCAAGCGGGACGCCAAACAAAGAATCCGTCAGTGGATGGCCGTAAAACAACGAAGTAAGTTGGTTGTTGAACGGGTCTTTTTCGCTATCGCCAGCAATAATGTCGCCAATGTTTGATGGCGTTGCCCAACCATGAGCCACGCGCCAGTAAGGACGTGTCGAGAGCTCTCGCTCACCGTGTCGGCGGTTATCGTTGAAGAAGCCAAAGCCCGCAAACACTTCCCCTTGCCAATCAGCATCGATGGATGAAGCATGACGAACATTGCTGTCAAAATACGTCGCATAGGTGGCCCCAACGAGATAAAGGTTGGAATAAACGTGGTAGCGCCCTCTTACACCGATTTTGATGTCTGCACCTGCGCCCAGGCGTTCACCTCGGTCGCTAAATTCTGACAGACCGTAGTAATAGCTGTTGAAGTTGGCATCTTTATATCGAACAGAGGCCGTGGCATCGACGAAGTAATCGTCACTTTCAAACGTTTTACCCAACGTCGCGACACCATGAAAACGTTCGCTTTTATCGGAAAGAAACTCTAAGTCTGAGTACCAGCCCTCGCCAAAGTCTCGCTTGAGTTGAAAGCCGTAATCTCCCGTGTCCCCGCCAATGTCATTTTGCACGTCCCGCGGCAAGTCGATAAAACGCATGCGCAGAATCGCATTGAGTCGCCATTCCTCTTTCTCCCAAAGACGAATGCCCCCTTCTGTGCCATTGATGAAGAACGCTTCATCTTGATAGAACATCATTGGCACAAAACTCGACACATAATCGCTGCCAGTGCCTTTGTAGGGAATACCAGCACTTCGCATCGTGGCAGCAATGCCCCAGTTTTCGCTTCGCTTAGAACGCAAAGTTTCTACATCTGCAGGCGTTTCCTCGGTGGCTTCGACTGGCAATGGCTCAGATGGCACAGGTTCAGAGAGCATAGTTTCAGAGGGCATAGGCTCAGACGTGGCAAATGCACCAGCACTGGTAAAAATGGCGGCACTCGCCACTAAAGAAGGAAGCGTAAGGATGTTGCGTAAAACCATGACATTGACTGCGTTGATGAATATGACATGGGTATAGTGTACGCGAAACTTGAGATTTTTCAGGGGAAAAAGGCATGATTACAGCGGCTTAGAACTGCGGCCCACAGAAAAAATCAAACATACTCCTCAATGCCAATCCACCAGCACGACACCACCGTCACCACGCATCCAACAAAGCAAAGGCATCCATCAGACAGGAGCAAGACTTGTTTCACGCCCGCTCCTCATTTTGAACATCTGGCTATCCCTGAATGTTTCTAGTGATTCTTAATGCTCTCTTGCCGTTAGCACAAAGAGATCGACATGACCTTGATGATGCGGGTTAAGTGGTCGAATCGGGTTCGCGTTGTGCCAAACGGCATGGTCGTCGAGCAAAGCGACATCGCCGTCATTCATCGCGAGTGAGAAAAATGGACGCTCTGTTTTATCCTTGTAGACAAGAATCTCACCACCCTGCACGTTTTCCCTATGGATCGCAGCAATAGCAATATGATCAAAGCCATCTTGATGGATCCCTTCCGGTGAAACAGGCGTGATGTCATCAACCGTGATCACCCGCATCTGGTGGATTTCAATGTCTTGTTCATCATTCAGCTCATTGTTGTCTTTAAACAATTGGCAAAGCTCAAACAAGCCTTGGGAATGAATCACGTCTGAGGTCAGTTCTTCGAAATTCCGTACCACGCCACCTTGATGGTGGTTGATGTCTTGGGATTGCATAAAGGTATGGTGTTGCATTTGATGCACATCGCCATCTTGGCAACGCACCACAGAGTAGCGTCTAAGTCGGTATTGCCCATCTGCATAAGGGGTAGTAGGCAGCGCGGCAAAACTTGGTTCTAATTCCCGAACAGCATGGTCGCTGATATGACATAGCTGCATGAGGTAATCTGGATGATACATGTTGCGTCCTCCATCATTTCCGTGAATCGGTTTGATTGGGTAAATCAACACCGATGACAACCCTTACATTCAGTTAAAACCAAGGCAACAAATTTGCCAAACCTGTAAAGTCATATTAATCACCCATAGATTAATATTTGAACATTTATGCCACCATAGACCGACTTTGCAGTGGCATATTTCAAATAATTTGAACTTCACCAAACACACCAAATCACTTTGAGAGGTAGCGCGCTTTCATCGAAAGCTTGTTCAGCTAACATTCAATTTCCAACGCTAGGATAGAGTTGTGGACGCTCTCCAAGCCAGATAAGAGGAACTTTAATGGGAAGAATGTTTAAGGCGTTGATCATCGTACCAATCCTTGTGATTCGCGTTCCGGCTCACGCGGAAGGTATTGATTTTCAAGAATGTAAATCTAGCGAGTGCATTTCATACCAACAGCCCGTAACAACGAAAACCGACACCCTTTCCGACTTATATTCCATTCCATCATTCCGTGCTGTTGACGTACGTCAGCCACACCAATCCCTTGAATCACTTTACGATATGGCCCCCAATGCTCAGCAAGAATTGGAAGATCTTGCCCATCAAATTGCTGACCATGTGGATGGCACCGTTTACTCTGCTGGCATAAAAGGCGAAGTCCGTGCCAAGCAAAAAGTGGAAGGCGAATTAGGCGGTGACGCGTCTCAGCTCACCGATGTAGTTCGAGTCACCGTTGAGGTTGATTCAGTAGATGCACTGACCGCTGCCTATGCAGAGCTGGCAGCATCCACACAAACCAAAGAAGTGATTAACCGATTTCATGCACCGCGCCCTTCTGGGTACCGCGATTTGAAAGTGCTTGTTGCACTACCAGAAACACAAATGATTGCTGAAGTTCAGTTGCATTTGAAGAAAATCGCGGACATTAAAAACGGACAAGAACACGAGATTTATCGAGAGATCCAAAAGATAGAACGTGCTGCGACCCTTGAGAAGCGCGAATTGAGCGAGCATGAATTTGCGAAGATCAACCGTTTGCGCCAAACCTCTCGTGCTTTATATGACCATGCTTGGCAGGCATACCAACCACTGAGCATGGCAGTTTAATCAAGAAATTGATGACGTAAGCAACGCGAACTCTAGTTATAAATAAAAGGGCGGCTTATTGAAAAGCCGCCCTTTTTACATGTCGTTCTGTGGTGTATCTCGTCAGTTCAAGAGACGATAGCTCAGTTAGCCGTCACACCGAAATGGCGTTATCGTCACTTCCTTCCCTTGAATATCAACAAACGATTGTTCGGGAACCGTTGTCCAGCCTTCACGCTTCTCATCAAAGGGTTCGGAGGCAAGCACAACACCGCCTTCTGTTTCTTTATAGAACAAGGTCGGCGGTTTGCCTGACGTCGCGTAGCGAAGCCCCCAGAACTGCTTTCCATCACTGAGGCACAGTGATGCCTTAAATGGCTCTTTGATGTTTCGCGCGCGCATTTCAGCTTCAATGTCATCAATCACGCTGCAAAGTGCATCGCGCGGTGAGTCGAGAAGCCCTTTTTGGAGCAGAAGAAGGAAAATCAGTTCGCTGTCCGTCGAGCCGCGACGCTTAAGATAAAACGACTCATTGAGCTGTCGTTCCATGTTGTAGCGGAGAGATTCAAACTCTGGAATTTGGCCGTTGTGCATGAAGAGCCAATTATCGACATTGAAGGGATGGCAATTCTCTCGTGAGGTATTTGTCCCTGTGGATGCTCTTACGTGCGCCATAAATCGATGGGATAGCGTATGTTCCGCGATGGATTTCAAATTACCATCAGACCACGCGGGCATCACCTCATGGTACACAGCAGGTGTGGGCAAAAGACCATACCAAGCCAACCCAAAGCCATCCGCATTTACTGCCGTCACTGCTTTGGTTGCTTCCATGCTTTGCATAACCAATGAATGAGCAGGTTGAAGCAACATTTCATCTAAAAAACACGGCGTTCCCTGATACGCCAACCATCTGCACATTCCATTGCCCTCTTTAGATACATTACTATCAGTATGACGTAACTTTTGGCAATTGCCGTGCTACTGACAAAAGAAGGCGTAATATTTTCATTGTGTTAGCCGGGATGACCGTCTAATCGTGCTTTCCACAGCATTGGACCAAAGATAATGACGAACAACGTAAATGCCATTCCCCACCCTATTGCCGCAATACCGACCGACAAAAGCAGATACTCAGGCCACACAATCGGGCCGATAACACGTACAAGGGTCGCAGCAATCAGTGAGATGTAAGCCAGTTGGAATGATGGACCTTTATAGATTTCTCGCCCGGTGTGTCCCATGGTGACGCGCGTAATCATGGCTAACACGACGCCCGCTAACGTTCCCATGGCAAACATATGCAGCAATGTATGTGACGCCCACGTATTTCCTAACAGGAGTGCTTTGGAAATCAATCCCACAGGCAAGGCTAGATAGAAAACATGTAAAGACCACACCAGAGGTTCTGAAAAAGACCTCAATCCCTGCCAACGATACAAGCGCACAAGTTGAGCAATACCCGCCACCAGCAGTAAAGTCATTTCAAACGCATCGGGCACCATGGGAAAGAAGCTAACGATCGCCAACAACAGCAGAGGAAAAATGGCGCACACATCCAGCCACCAAATCGGCGTTGGCGACTGTAACTGAAAACGTTTTGCGGTAAAGAAAGGAATAACGCGGCCACCCATGATGGAAATCAACATCATGAACCACCAAATCATGGCCTGCCAAAGCACACTGGCAGGAAATGGCGGCATGCCTTTTACGGTTGCGTAACTCGCCAAATTCGCCACAACCGCAACCAGCAACATGGGAATAAAAAACAAGTTTCGCCATTTTTTGGTGATCACAACGCGATAACCCACTTCCCAACCCGAGACGATAAGAAAAGCCGCATCAACAATGGCGATCACCGCGAGCGGTGTGTCAGTCCAAAACAACACACGTGCTAGCAACCACAGTCCAACAATCAACGCGAGACGGAAACCACTCGTCCCTTTCACGCCTGTCCATGTTTGCACTGCTGTCAGCAAGAAACCAGCGACGACAGCCATCGCTACCCCAAACAGCATTTCATGGGCGTGCCACCAAACAGGCGGTACATTCAGCGGCGACGTATGCCCTGACGTAAACAACCAAACCCAAACACTCACTGTAAATACCGCATAGCTCGCAGCCAGAAAGAAGAAAGGTCTGAACCCCAAACGAAGAATGGGGGGGATACGATCTTCTTTTGCTTTATCGACAATGTTAATCATCTTGATGCCTGCTGAGGTTTGGATTTTATAAGATGCATTATAGTTACATGTTTAAAGAAAAGGTAGTACTGATTTCATATTGCGAGGTGCGAGGTGCGAG
>NZ_MDAG01000061.1:0-2183 GCF_002876705.1 Enterovibrio norvegicus
GATTGGCAAGGTGTCCCGTTCATGACCTTGTTAGCCGCTGAATATTCATACTATCGCGGCTTTGCCGCCAGAGCCCAACGAACGCACCGTTTTGTGAATTCAACTGAGGCCTTAAGATAAAATCGCTCGATAAAACCAAAGGCATTGAATTCAACTTAGCAAAGATAGCCACATGATTTTGCATCGAGTTTGGGATTGGTTTAGTGAGCGTTTTCAGAATAAACAGCCTGCGACAAAGAGAGGAACTAGCTAGCCAAACATCGCAAACTAAACACTGAAAAGAATTGACGGATAACGCCCGGTTAAGTAGCTGACAACGCAACTAATACACTCAAACTTACCACCTAACTCACTGAAGCTAAACAGAGTTAAAAATGCCAAGCGTCGACAGTCTGCTTAAATTGCTTGTTAGCTTTTGTACACCGTGATTTCAGCATTAGTTAATTGAAACTTTTGTAGCAACTGCATCGCCTTTCTTGAGACTAATAACATCCCTTTTTCAGAAACGCTAAAGTCGTCTTTGCCGTTGTCTCCCGTTATTTGTAACCACGAGAAACGAGGTAAACAGCACTCTGGCTGTAGTTCTTGAAATATATCAGAACTTGATAGTTCCACTGCAGCAAGATTGTATCCAGACAACTGTGATGCAACTAATGCTGTCGCCAAGCTTTCAGAAACTAAAAAACACGGAAATGTCTCTAATAAATCATCACCCAACCATCCATCAAACTCTAAGTGTAACTTTTCTACTTTTGGCGGGTGTACATCAAAATGCCCCAAAGTATTTTCACCAAATCCCCCTGAGACTTCAGGCTCAATCAAATATTGACTCACCTCATTCTCCTAAAAAACTAACGCAGCCATAAACGGCGAGCGATTTTTGTGAGTCCAGCGCCCGAAGGGCGCGATGTTTGATGGCCTTGTTAAATTTCTTAATAGCTATTGGCTTAATTTCTCAATGACTTTTTCTTCCCAAATTTCTTCCATTACATCTGCGTCATAACACAATGGATGGCTTTCAAATTTAGTAAGCTCTAAATCTCCATTTCCTTTAATTTCAAATATCTCAGTTTCACAAATTCTCTTATCAGCATAATTTCTCGCCAAGTACTTTTTACCTTTTTCAGGAGTAAATGACACGTGAGATTTGCAAATTTTAGTTTTCACCTTAATAGTGTCTGATGAAACCCTCTCCTGTAAGAAAAATATTGTATCATCAATTACAAAACGAAATTTCTGGTCAGCAGGGATTTTAACTTCAACACGATTTTTATTATTCCCTTCATCTGCGTACTTAGTGATCACACTAACATTATTTAGCATAGCAACCATTTCTACTGGCTCAGAGGAACAATAGTGTTCATTCATATCAGAATTATATTTTAGAACGTAGACATTATTTCTAGTTTGATCAGTTTGAATCGTTAACGATGCAGAGTCATCAGGTGGTTGCACTGATTCATAAGGTTTTAGTGAAACACATCCTGTCCCTAATAGCGCAAGTGAGATTATTAATGACTTTCTAAACATTGGTGATTCCTTTCGATAAATATTGAAATTGTGAGTAACACTGCAATTTAACGTTCGAATAACGGGCGTTTACTGACCCAAACTGATTGAAACGCCTAAATCACAGCGTTTCTTTGAAAATGCGCCACGAGTAAACGTCCACGTTTATTCGCTTGTTATACCCGTAACTCAGCTGACAAAGAGCTTACCCATTTACTGTCTCGGCCTTCACTCATTGCGAGAAGTCTTTCTTCTACATGCTCTTTAGACCACACAGCAGCACACTCAAGACCAATGCAATCCTCTTTCGTCGCTGCTATCTCATTACCATTTGAATAAATGGAAAACTGTTTAGAAATCACGTCAAACTTATAAAATTTAGGCTCGGATAGCTCGGCTTGATTAAGTTCAACGGTGCCTACTTTAGGCCAGCCGTTTTTACCGAATGCGCTTTTCATAACCCAAATTCTGAACAACTTACCATCAAAAACCTTACTGTAATCGTTTTGAGGAACAGCGTAAGAATTTTCGGAAAAGGCCACCAGAGGATCTGACAGAACTAAGCCATAACCAAACTTCCCATTTGAAAGTGAAATTTGTACAACTTTTCCACGCTCAAAAATTTTAGTCATAGTAGTCAACTTCCTCAGGAGGTATAACGCTGTGATAACGGG
>NZ_MDAG01000062.1:0-304 GCF_002876705.1 Enterovibrio norvegicus
TCCCGTTCATGACCTTGTTATAAGCTAACAACATCTACACCAGATGCTTTCGAGCAAGAAAGCAACTTTGCAAATTCGATCACTTCATCTGTTGATTGTTCAGGATGGCTGCTCGTAACAATAAACTTGGGGTCTGTTCCGTCGCCTACAGCAAGTTCATCGATTACATCTTCCCATTGTTGGCATCCCCGACCTACCACACAGACCAACTCATAACCTTTGTTTATTAAAGATATAAGTTGATCATCGTATATTGGTGAGTATCGACTTTGACATATAAGAACAATTTTTAAATTTGTCATCG
>NZ_MDAG01000063.1:0-688 GCF_002876705.1 Enterovibrio norvegicus
CCCGTTATCACAGCGTTAGGGCTCTCCGAGAAATGAGCATGGAAGAACTAAAAAACAAGAATACTGAATACCTACGTTCAATCGGTATTGAAGTGCCCGGGCGTTTACCTCGGATAGAAGATCTACATGAGGTAAACCCTAGAACGGCTCAGGATATAGCTGGCCGTTTATGCGCCCTGGCATACGTCATTGGTTTGGGATTCGACGCAAAGGGTACGGATCTCCTTGAACACCTTACCAAGTACGATCTGATGTCTTAAGTTAGCGGCTACGAGAATGAGCAGCTTAACCACGACATAATTGAAGACCAAGATAAAATTAATATGTCGTGGTTAACCGAATGTGCTCTGGCATTAGCGTGGTGCATTGGCCTTGCAGACTTAAACCACTTTAAGCATTGTGATGACGACCTAGCCCACAAAATACCATTTAAAACTGATCCTAACGAATTTATTCAAAAGGCCACTCTTCTTCCTATCTCTGAAATACAAGAGCAATCCGATCTTTTGTATAGGATGCACTGGTATGCGAGAAACTGCGGCCTCATTGGACAAGAATGTGAATTGAGCGAAGGGATAATATCGGAGCGCCGGAAAGCCATAGATTGGGCATATGGCGTTGAGGAAGATTGGGATGAGATTCCTTTGGATACCTAGCCCTAACAAGGACTTAAAGGGGACTAAAAACA
>NZ_MDAG01000064.1:0-910 GCF_002876705.1 Enterovibrio norvegicus
CACTCTCGCACTCTCGCACTGTATTCCCCCTTTTCTGTCTTTTTCTCCGAAAATTTCCTGTTTGATCCCCATCACACTCTGTTTATTCTGCCCGCAATTCGATAGAATTCGGCGGTTAAAACTCATTCTGAATTTAGAAGTGACCATGTTTGAAATCAATCCGATCAAAAACCGCCTAGCGGACATTGCCGAACGCGCAAATGTCCTTAGGGGGTATCTTTGACTATGACGCCAAGAAAGAGCGTCTAGAAGAAGTTAATGCTGAACTTGAACAACCTGATGTATGGAATGAACCTGAGCGTGCACAAGCGCTGGGTCGCGAGCGTTCTGCGCTTGAAGCGGTGGTAGAAACCATCGACCAACTCGATCAGGGTGGTGTGTACATCAACGATTTGTTGGAATTGGCCGTTGAAGAAAGCGACCAAGATACGTTCGACGAAATCGATCCAGAGCTTTCTGAGCTGGAAGAAAAGCTGGTGAAGCTTGAATTCCGCCGCATGTTCTCTGGCGACCACGATGGTTCTGATTGCTATATCGACCTGCAAGCAGGCTCGGGCGGTACCGAAGCGCAAGATTGGACATCCATGATGCTGCGCATGTACTTGCGTTGGGCTGATGCGAAGGGCTTCAAAACAGAAGTCATTGAAGTGTCCGACGGTGATGTAGCCGGATTGAAATCCGCGACTGTCCGCATTAGCGGCGAATACGCTTACGGCTGGCTGCGCACTGAAACCGGTGTTCACCGTTTGGTGCGTAAATCTCCGTTCGATTCAGGCGGTCGTCGTCACACCTCGTTTGCTTCTGCATTTATTTATCCAGAAGTTGACGACAACATCGAAATCGATATCAACCCATCTGATCTGCGTATTGACGTTTACCGTGCTTCGGGCGCGGGTGGTCAGCACGTTAA
>NZ_MDAG01000065.1:0-929 GCF_002876705.1 Enterovibrio norvegicus
ACGCCAACCATTCCGAATGGTACCTTGGCGGGTGAATACGGCTCGCTGACCTTGGTTGATGGCGCATGGACGTACACCGCTGACAGCGCGTCGATCCAATCGCTGGCTGACGGCGATACCGCGACGGATACCATCACGGTGACAGCCTCCGATGGTACTACTCAAGATATTGTCATCACCATTACAGGCACGGATGATGCCGCTGTGGTGACGGGCGATACGACGGGCAACACCACGGACCAAGGCACCACAGTGTCGGGCTCTATCAGCATCAGTGATGTGGATAACGATGAAAACCCAACCATCGATAACATCACGATTGAAGGTGAATACGGTAGCCTTACACTCACTGACGGTGAGTGGACGTACACGGTTGACGCCGAAAACGCACAAACCCTGCCAGACGGGGAATCGGCAAACGACACCTTCACCTTAACGGCATCTGATGGATCCACCCATCAAATCACAGTGACGGTTGAAGGCACTGATGATGCCGCAGTCGTCACCGGCGACTTGAGCGCGTCTGTTGCTGAAGGCGGCGATGCGTCTGTCTCTGGCTCTATCAACATCAGCGACCCTGATGCGGCGGTACAACCGACCCTTGAAAACGGCACGGTGGAAGGTCAATACGGTAGCCTGACGCTGACGGACGGCGAGTGGACCTACACGGTTAACCCTGACAATGCACAATCTCTGGGTGATGGCGATGCTGCAACCGACACCATCACAGTGACGGCATCGGATGGCTCTGAGCACCAAATTACAGTGACGGTAACAGGCAGCGATGATGCCTCTGTGGTCACGGGTGTGACCTCCGGCGGCATTGATTTGGGCGCGGACACACCAGAAACCAGTGTCTCTGGCACGCTCTCTATCACTGACGTGGATGACGGCGACACACCAAGCTTCGACAATGTCTCTATCGACGG
>NZ_MDAG01000066.1:0-308 GCF_002876705.1 Enterovibrio norvegicus
GACAATGTCTCTATCGACGGTGATTACGGTACCTTCACACTCACTGACGGTAACTGGACCTACACGGTCGATCCGGCCAAAGCAGAATCATTAAACGATGACCAAACCGAGCAAGAAACCTTCACACTGACGGCGTCGGACGGCACGGTGCAACAAATTACCGTCGATGTCACGGGCGCAGATGATGCAGCAGTGATCACGGGTGATAGCACGGCAAGCATTACCGAAGATGCCGGCGCACAAACCGCGTCAGGCACCATCACGATCACCGATGCGGACACTGGCGATACGCCAACCATTCCGAATGG
>NZ_MDAG01000067.1:0-1475 GCF_002876705.1 Enterovibrio norvegicus
ACGTCAGAAATCGATAGCGTACCAGAGACACTGGTTTCTGGTGTGTCCGCGCCTAAATCAATGCCGCCGGAGGTCACGCCCGTGACCACAGAGGCATCATCGCTGCCTGTTACCGTCACTGTAATTTGGTGCTCAGAGCCATCCGATGCAGTCACTGTGATGGTGTCTGTCGCAGCATCACCATCACCCAGAGATTGTGCATTGTCAGGGTTAACCGTGTAGGTCCACTCGCCGTCCGTCAGTGTTAGGCTGCCGTATTCACCTTCGACTGTGCCGTTTTCAAGGGTCGGTTGTACCGCCGCATCTGGGTCGCTGATGTTGATAGACCCAGAGACAGATGCATCGCCGCCTTCAGCAACAGACGCGCTCAAGTCGCCCGTGACAACTGCGGCATCATCGGTGCCTTCAACCGTCACCGTGATTTGATGGGTGGAGCCATCAGACGCCGTTAAGGTGAAGGTGTCGTTTGCCGATTCCCCGTCTGGCAGGGTTTGTGCACTGCCAGGGTCAACCGTGTACGTCCACTCGCCGTCAGTGAGTGTAAGGCTACCGTATTCACCTTCAATCGTGGTGTTACTGATGGTTGGGTTTTCACCATTATCCACATCACTGATGCTGATAGAGCCCGACACTGTGGTGCCTTGGTCCGTGGTGTTGCCTGTCGTATCGCCCGTCACCACAGCGGCATCATCCGTGCCTGTAATGGTGATGACAATATCTTGAGTAGTACCATCCGACGCTGTCACCGTGATGGTATCCGTCGCGGTATCGCCGTCAGCCAGCGATTGGATCGACGCGCTGTCTGCGGTGTACGTCCATGCGCCATCGACGAGAGTCAATGAACCGTATTCACCCGCCAAGGTGCCATTCGGAATGGTTGGCGTATCGCCAGTGTCCGCATCGGTGATCGTGATGGTGCCTGACGCGGTTTGTGCGCCAGCGTCTTCGGTAATGTTCGCCGTGCTATCACCCGTGATAACTGCTGCATCATCTGTGCCCGTGACATCGACGGTAATTTGTTGCACCGTACCGTCCGACGCCGTCAGTGTGAAGGTTTCTTGCTCGGTTTGATTGTCATTCAGTGCATTGGCTTTAGACGGATCAACCGTGTAAGTCCACTCACCGTCAGTGAGTGTAAGGCTACCGTATTCACCTTCAATCGTGATGTTATCGATGGTTGGGTTTTCACCGTTATCCACATCACTGATGCTGATAGAGCCCGACACTGTGGTGCCTTGGTCCGTCGTGGTGCCGGTGGTATCGCCCGTCACCACAGCGGCATCATCCGTACCTGTAATGGTAATAACGATGTCTTGAGTAGTACCATCCGATGCTGTCACCGTGATGGTATCCGTCGCGGTATCGCCGTCAGCCAGCGATTGGATCGACGCGCTGTCAGCGGTGTACGTCCATGCGCCATCGACGAGAGTCAATGAACCGTACTCACCCGCCAAGGTGCCATTCGGAATGGTTGG
>NZ_MDAG01000068.1:0-124568 GCF_002876705.1 Enterovibrio norvegicus
ACTTCGCCACCACTGCTCGAAAGGCTAGGGTTTGACGCTAAAAGTTGGCTGGAAACATGCACACGCATTGAGCAAGGCAGCATCGTTGGCACTGAAACTGCAATAAAAGCGGCATTACCTCACTTGCAAAGGAAACGATTCTCCGGCTTCCGGATACCAAACCACTAAAACAATAC
The DNA here is from genome assembly GCF_002876705.1 of Enterovibrio norvegicus. GTDB lineage: Bacteria > Pseudomonadota > Gammaproteobacteria > Enterobacterales > Vibrionaceae > Enterovibrio > Enterovibrio norvegicus_B. Next base: position 177 of record NZ_MDAG01000068.1, read on the forward strand.
CCCACTTATCACAAACGATGACTCAGGCGCTAGCTTGAGATTTTTGCTGCCTTTCATTCACTCAAATTCCATCATTTTCCATTCCGACACAGAAATGCGATGGCTTCACACTGACTAAAGACGTGTTTGGCCGTGTGAATGCTTTCTTATTGTTGTTCACTTGGGATGTGTTCTATAGATGCCTGTCCTTATAGAGAGACACTTATAGAGAGACAACTACCCCGGGACATACTCGCTGGGTTTAAACGGAACCCAATCTTTCAACGCTTTTGCCGGTGGGGTGAATACTTCGACCGTTAGCGGGGAGCACTGCGCCTCATCACTGGAGTGGGTTGAGCTGCAATCCCCGCCAGGGCATGCCGATAAAGCTCCTAACAAATCGGTTTCTGCGAAGAATTCTATATAGTCTCCCTGTCTGACAGGGCTCGCCTTCATAAAGTACTGATGGGTATCACGTGTAAATCCCGTACACATGAACACATTCATTACATCATGCACATGAGGCTCTACTTCTTTCCGGCTAACACCGAGCTTTTCAGCAAGCGCTTTGGTGAGGTTGGAATGGCAGCAGTGATGGTAGTTTTCACCATGAAGACGATGGTGGGTGTAGGGATCGCACCGGGTACCAATCACATCGTGTACGCCTGCACCATCATCGTCCCACCCATACCACGCTAATGAATCTTCTGTGATGGTGGCGATAGGGCGTAGATAAGGCATGTTGCTCCAAAGCCTGTCGCCGACAGAGATATGGGTGGCATGGAGTTGGCGGGTTTTACCGCTAAAAAAGCGCTCACTCAAGTTGTCTCGCTGCCAGAGGTTTAAATCTCCAACCTGTGAACCGTGTAAACAAGAAATACGGAAGAAGCTGCCAGCAGGAACAGTAAAACAACGTGCCTCCCTGGGTGGCACCTCCAGTTTGACAGCTTTGACTGCCTCACTTCTTACGGTTTGGTAAAACGACGCGCTGAATGGCGGAAGGTTTTCAACGCCGTAACATACGACGGGCTTGGCCGCACGGCGCGCTTCAGCATCAGAAGGCTCTGGATGTGTGATTTTCCAATCTGCTTCGCCATCACATACCTGCTTTGCACTGTTGCGCATACCATCACCTCCATGTAATCGTTATCACTGGAGTATAGGCATACTTGGCTAACGGGCCATTCGCACTCTTTAGAATATGACAGCGTTGAGTGAGAGCAGGAAAACGGGACAGGCACTTCTAGAAAACCATCAGTTTCATGTATCAGGGCTGTTGGGTTCAGCGCGCAGAATCTACGCCATTTCTATCCGAAATCGAGCTATGTCGAGTATGTGATTCAAAACTCATTCGTAGCTCGATTCTTCTCTTACCTTAATACCAATTGTTGAAATGGATGGTCAGCATCGCCGCTTTGTTGTGGGTAAAGGTAACTTGCTCTTTCGAAGGCGGTCCTTGCAGTGATGGATTGTTGGAGTAACCAAACCCTTCAATCGGAATTTGGTTGTCTGCCAAGGTGATAAGTCCATCTTTATTCCGGTCTTGGAAGGCAAACACCACATACTTGCCCGCAGCTAACTCATCGAGCGTTATTCCTTCATTCGCTTCTTTTGGCGTGTACTTCTGCCAATGAACAGACGGTACAGCTGTAATGTCATCGAATTCGCTGTACACCATCAAAACCACCGGGTCTTGAGGTTCACGAACGTCTTTCAATTTGATGGTGAGCGGGAATTTTTCATTCCCGACCATCAACGTATCATTATCTGCAGTGTTAGCCATAGAGACATTCAGTGCGAGAAGCCCGCCAATACCGGCTGTGATGGCTGCTCCCCAATACTGGGTAGAAGAACGGTCTTTGGTGAATTCACGGATCCAAGCTGGCACCCAAAGGCTACTCACAAAGCCTAACACCACCACGAGATAGAAAGGCTCGAAACGGATATCTGCGAGCAGTGGCGCGGCGAAATAAATCATCGCAGTTTGCCAAGCAAAAACATGCAAAGAATGGCGGCCAATGTAGCTCAACGGTCGGAAGGTGAGCGCATTGGGGAATCTACTGATGATCAGTGCAATCAGGTAAACCCACATGGACAGCGTCAGTAAACGCAGCCAGCCTAGTTCAGATTTATCAGCGAGATCGTAGATAATGCCACGGTGGATGCCCATGTTTAAAAACGCACCATGGTGGGCGGCAAACAGGATGCCGATCCCCGCAATGCTTAAAAAAGTAAGCATAGGGTGGTGCCAACGAATCAGGTTACCGTGCTGAAGCTGGAACCCGATGGCAGAGCCGACAACGAACAGTAGCTGCCACGCGAAGGGATCAAAATACCCAGTGTGTAAGGTGAAGCCGTCGAATACACCACTACCCATAACAGCGTTAAGTTGGCTTTCATACATCGCGCCACTCGCTGACCAAAGCAGCAGACTGATACCGATTACGAGCCAGAATAAACCTTTTCGATACATGGCAATGAGCAGCGGCAGTAACAGCATGAAAACGATGTACAACGGCAATATGTCAAAGTAGTTGGGTTTGTTGATTAAGACTGCACTGAACAGCAATGTTTCCAACGGCGCAGTGAGTAAATTCGGAAAGTTTTGTGCCAAAAGATTTTGGTGCTCAGGGAAGGCGTATTTACTGGCGAGAAACCAGATAATCACGGCAATTAAACACACAATATGATAACGATAGAGCGTGAACGCGCGATGAAATGATTTAGCGCGCACGTCAGCATTCGACAAGGCATCTCGACTATAAATCGCACCTGCCAATAGGGCGGAAACAAACACAAACCCTTCCGCTGGACCAAAAGGCCCGAGTGGTTCTGATGTGAAGTATTGAACGGGCGAGCGACCGCCACTGATCCAAAACAAATGGTTGATTGTCATCAACAAGAGCAAGAGCCCTCGAATGCTGTCCAGCGCGGGTATCCGTTTCATCACTTACTCCCTTAAAAGTCTTTGAATCATTGTGCGAGATGTTCACAACGCAGATCTGACTGTTTGTGCTCTTTTTCGGTGCAGCACGTTGAATTTTCGGGCTTTAGCGCAAGGAAAATTGATCTTTAATGCGTCGAGTGAAAAGTACAAAAAATGAAAGACGTATTAATGGTGAAAAATAGGCAGGGAAGTGCGCAAAAAGTGTTTGTCTTTACATCGACTGAGGATAAACTTCGCGGCCTTATTTACTTCGAGAATCATCATTGATGAAAGCGTTAATGATTGGTGTAGCGGTCTCTATCGCAACACTACTAACAGGCTGTGTAACGTTCCCAACGACCGAGTCTGAGCAAGTTAAAGTGATTTGGGATGACGTGGACGCGCTGAAAGGCTGTGAGCACAAAGGGACGGTTATCGGCTCTGAAGGCCACTTTTACGATTATTGGCTGCACGCAGATAAAGACATGGTTTGGGGCACACTCAACCAAATGCGCAAAAAGGCAGCTGCTCTGGGCGGCGATACCTTGTATTTGTACCAACCTTTTAGCTTCAGTTCATCTGTCACTATGTTCGCGAATGCTTACGCGTGCCAAACGCCAGAAGCTGTCATTGATATGACGGAAACTGTGGTTGAAGAACAAGCCGTTGTTGTTGAAGAAAGCAAAGTGCCAGCAACAAAGTAAAATGCTGAAAACAATACAAGCACAACCTTGGTTTATCTGAGGTTGTGCTTTTTTTTTACCTCAAACATTTAAATGGTTGCACTTTCATGAGTCCAAATCTATCTGCCAAACCAAATGCGGCGAATGAAAGAGATACGCGAGCTGCGATACGCGTAGGGTTGCATGGTGCATGTATCGTCGAATTGGCGCACTTTACCATCCATTGTGTCTCAAACCGGAAATTGCCGAGAAAAGCATGATTGACGTAATTGCGTAGATAATTGCGTTTGATATGCCTATGAAGTAACGGGAATTTATGCCCATAATGGTTAAACATTAATCAATTTAATTGAGGGATGAATATGGAATTTCCAATTGAAGGTTCGTGCCAATGTGGGCAAGTCACTTATAAGCTGAATGCAGCACCGAAGATGGTGATTGCTTGCCATTGTACGGAATGTCAAAAACTCTCTACTGCGCCTTACAGCGTGACCGCCATGGTTGATGCGGCCGCCATTGAATTCAGTGGAGAGATGAATGAGTGGAGTCGTCCTGCTGACAGTGGAAATCGCAGTGCCGCCAAGTTTTGTACGGGGTGTGGCAATCGTATTTACCACTTTAACCCTGAGGATCTCTCCTCTGTGAAACTGAAATTAAAGCCCGTTAATATGGAAGACGAAACCATAATGAGGCCAACGGCTCATATTTGGGTATCAGAAAAGCAGAAATGGTTTGTGGTTCCTGATGACGTAAAAGTGTTTGATAAACAGCCTTAGCGTCAACAATCTAAGCGCATAAAAAATGCCGCGGCACTCGTTAGAGTTCGCGGCATTTTCTTTGTCTGTTTGGTACAAGTAGGTGCGAATTAACCAACCTGTTCTTGAAGTACCTTGGCGAGACGTTTAACGGCTTCTTCAAGCTCGTCTGGCGTGGCGTTGGTGAAGTTAAGTCTCAAGGCGGCTTTCGCTTTGTCATGCGCAGGGTAGAACACGGGGCTTGGCACCACTGCGACACCGTTAGCAAGCAAGGTTTTCGCCAGCGCAAAGGTGTCGCACTCTGGCAAAGACAACCAAACAAACATGCCACCATCAACCGCTTTCAATTCACATGCCTCTGGTAATTGGCGTTGTAACTCGGCAAACAGTTTTTGGTAACGTGTTTTGTAGAGGGCGCGAATCTTATCGATGTGCAGTTCAAAGTTGTCGTGTTGTAACAAGCCCAACAGTAGTGCTTGCATTGGCACGCTGGAATGCAAATCTGCGCCTTGCTTCACTTTGATCAATGGCTCTAGGTAAGCACGTTTCCCTGTTACTGCACCCATGCGAAGACCTGGCGAGGCAATTTTCGAGAATGAACGCAGTACAATGGAATGATCTGGGCAGAAATCCGAAGTAAGAGGAATTGCATCGCCTGAGAAGCGGAGTTCGCGGTAGGGCGCATCTTCGATCAATGCCACGTTGTATTTGATGCACAACTCTGCCACGCGCTGACGTGTTTCGAGTGACCAACATACACCTGTCGGGTTGTGGAAATCTGGCACGGCATAAAACATCTTTGGAGATTGTTCGAAGAAGACAACTTCAAGCGCGTCGAGGTCTGGACCACATTCTGTTTGAGGCACGGTGACGATGTTCGCTTGAACCAAGCCAAACACTTGCATCGCGCCTAGGTAACTTGGCGCTTCCATGACCACAGTGTCGTTCGGGTCTATGTAGGCACGCGCAATCAGGTCGAGACCTTGCTGCGAGCCGGTACAAATCATCGCGATGTGGCTTTCTGGCAGTTGGTAATAATCACCAAGGAATTCGAGCAATGGGCCGTAGCCCGCCGTCGCGCCGTATTGAAACACTTCTGTCATATCAGACAAGCTTTCAAGCATGGGTTTCATCAGGTCGATCGGGAAGGTTTTTTCGTCTGGAAGCCCGCCAGCCAATGAAATGACATTTTTGTCAGAAGCCGCCGCGAGGATTTCACGGATGTATGATGATGGGATCTGTTGAAGCGACTTTGCGATTTCCATGGGACTACCTAAACAACCGAAAAATATCTAACAAAAATAATACATGGGATTGCTGAATTTGGAATGTCCATTTATGCTGTTGAATATGTCCATTTATGCTTTTTAAACGATGAGCCAACAACACATTTCCCGTATCAATGATGTTTTGTTTTACATTCACAAAGACATCAGTAAAGAGTTGTCTGCCAAAGAGTTAGCCAAGGTTGCGGCTTATTCAGAGCAGCATTTTCATCGCATTTTTAAGAGTGTGGTTGGTGAGTCTATTCATCAATATATCCGACGGACAAGAATGGAATATGCGGCCAATCAACTGATGTTTGATACGCGTGCCTCGGTAATGGACATCGCAAACTCCTGTGGATTCAGCTCTGTGTCGTCTTTTAGTCGTGCGTTTAAAGCGACGTTTCACAGCAGTCCTGGGGAATGGCGTAAGCATGATTTGCTGGTGGCGGAAAAGCCGTACCTTAAAGATCCTGAAGTGGCTGAAGGCTATCGACGTGTTGCTTCACGTGGCATTCCAGACCCCAAAGTGGTTGAAGTGCCAGAAAGGTTGGCGGCCTATGTACGCCATGTGGGTTACAGCCGCTCTATCTCAAATGCATGGCTGATTTTAAAAGCATGGGCGAACGCGGAAGGGCGTCCGTTTGAAACACAATTCGGATTGCATCACTCGAACCCGGCTTGGGTGGAATTAGACAAATGCCGCTATGTTGCCTGCATTGGTATCGACAAACCCATTAAACTCCGTGGGGTGGTGAATCAATTAGTCATTCCCGGCGGCTTGCATGCCGTATTCCGCCTCACGGGCATTTATGGGGAGTTACTTCCTCAAATCAGCATGGTGTTAGAGAAATGGTTGCCAGCCTCAGGGTTCAAGCTACGCTCAACGCCTGCTTATGTGCATTATCATGAAAACCATTTTTTAAAAGCCGATGAGCGGTTTGAACTGGATTTTTATCTGCCGATCAGTTTCTTCTAAACGTGATGCCATAAGACCAAACGTAGAATGCGGCGCTCCTTGGGGGCGCCGCATTCTTTGAGGTAATTGGAGATATTTCGCCAACTTATGTCGCAGGGACATTTGGCTGGTAGCGACCGGGTTTGTGGTTTAACGCCAGAATTAAATTCACCGTGATAGCGCCGAGGACAGACAAACCGAGGATCTTCAAATCCACGACAAAAAGCGACATTAATACGATGCAGCAATCTAAGCCCATTTGCACATAGCCCGCGCGTAAACCGAAACGCTCTTGAAGGAACAGCGCGAGGATATTGAACCCGCCTAGACTCATTTTGTGGCGGAAGATAACCAGCATGCCTGTGCCAATCAAACCACCGCCGAACAAGGCCGCATAGACAGGATCAATCCGCGCGATTTCCAACACATGATGAAGGTGGTCAACCGCCAGAGAAACAATGGTCACGGCGATAAAGGTGTTGATGGTAAAACGCCATCCCATGCGCATGACGGATAACACATAGAAAGGGAGGTTGAGGATGAAGAACACTTGGCCGAAACTAAAATCGCTTATCTTAGTCAGGAAGATTGCTAATCCAGCTGTTCCACCCGCCAACAATCCAACGCTATTAAAGAAAATGACCCCTAGAGAAACGAGCGCACTGCCCAAGATGAGTGCGAGTAGGTTTTCTTTCACGTTGTGGTTCTTATCCATTTTAATACTCCCTTTTCAGTGCATGTGTCTCTATTGCATGTTCCATGTACGTGATGCCGTATGCGGAAATTACGATGTAACGATGCGGATATTACATGCCAATGTCGAGGGTTGGCGGGGTATTCATTGACAAGGTGGTGTTTAACAAAATTTACACATACGATGGCTTGCATGGAGCGAAACCTAATTCGTTAATAGGATGAACGAAATGACGCAAAACAATGCTACGACATCAACCTTGTTGGCCCACCCTGATGCAACTCTTTCACAGAAAGATCTCGTGGATCTTCACCAGCGACTTCTTGATAAGCGGGAGGAGTTATTGGCGCAAGCAGATCTTCTGGAAAAAGAAATTACTCGGAAGGAAGACTGTTCATTGGCCGACGAGGTAGAAGCGTCGTTTTATCGCGCTGAGGCCAATAGGGCTGAGGTTCAGCTTACCCAGAACCATGGGCTAATGAATGAGATTTCACGCGCTTTTTTGCGCCTTGAAAGTGGGCAATATGGAGTGAGCATTGAAACGGGTGACCCCATTCCCTTGGCGCGTTTGCGTTTATTGCCTTGGACGGAATATTGCACCGAAGATTTGGAGTAACATATTGCCAAGCAAAGGTCTAATTCTGAACGCATTAATGTTCTTGAGTGGCAATTTTTATTGCCGCGCCAGTGAGAAAAACACCTGCCACCGCTTCTAGCTTCCGTCTTGCAGTATCTGACATATTCTTTCCATGAGCTCTTGATGCTGCGAGAGCAACCCCAAGGTAAATAACTCCGCAACTGGCAACAAAGATGCCGGACAATACCAATGCTTGCATGGCAGCGTTGCCTTCCGGTGAGATGAATTGTGGCAAAATCGCCATATACATCAACAGACCTTTAGGATTGAGAAAGCTGGTGAAAAAGCCTTTCCATAGCGACACACCGTCGGTTTCGCTGAGCACGATACCGTCTTTTTTCTGACTCGCGGAATAGAGCATTTGAATGGCTAAATATGCAAGGTAGGCAACACCAAACCACTTGAGTGCGTTGAACAGAAAAGGGGAGGCGGCTACCACGGTCGCGATACCAAACGCCGACAGTATTGCGTGGGCTGAATACCCCAACAACACACCCGCGACTGCACGCATCGCGGCTGTTTTCCCTTTGGAAATACCTTGTGATGCGGTGTAGAGAATATCGGGGCCTGGAGTGCAAATGAGCGGCACAACGGTAAGGAGAAATAAGAAGATGGTCGCTGAACTCATAAGACTCTCCTGAGTAGTGAGTTATCAGCCTATCTCAACGCTCTTATCGTGTTTGCTTTAAAACAGAGATTGCGTGTCAGCGACGTTTACTTCGTTCGAATTGTTGATTATCGCCACTTGATAGAGCAACCCATGCTGGGTGATTGGGTTTTCGGGCCAATGCCTGTTTCCGCAATCATGCGCATGGCATTAATCAATTCTGGCACTCGATTTGACGCATCCATCATTTTTGCATCATCTAACCGACCGCGATATTGGAGTTCACCTGCTGCATTGAACCCAAAGAAATCCGGCGTGCAAACAGCGTTATATGCTTTGCCTACAGATTGATCTTCATCGACCAAGTAAGGGAAGTTAAAATCATTTTCTGATGCAAAAATCTTCATGTTTTCAGGCGAATCTGATTGCACGCGGTGGTAGTCGTTCGACATCACTGCCAATACATTGATGCCTTCATCCAGCAAGGATTGTGTGTCTTGTGCCAGACGTTTGCTAATGCGTTGAACATACGGGCAATGGTTACAGATGAACATGATCAACAAACCCTTTTCGCCAAGGTGCTCGCTCATCGTGAAGCTGTTTCCATCAGGGTCTTTCAACATGAATTCAGGCGCCTTCCAGCCAAAATCACAAATAGGGGTATCAAGTAGCATTCTTGGTTCCTTTATGGCTTAGCGGATGTGAAATGAATGGATGAAAAGAGAGGATCTTTGTTCGATCCTCTCTTTCTTGTTTCTATCTATTTGGGCAACAACGACAATGCGTTTAACCAATCACAGACATTTCACTGACCACGAAACTGGCTACTTTGCCTTCCGTCGCTTCTAAATAATCTGCGAGATGCTGTCCGCCCATGTGTTCTTGCCAAAGTTGACGGCTAACCCAGTTTTCGAAAAATAAGAAGTGTGCTGGGTTATCGTTGTCTTGATGCAAATCGTACTGCAAACAACCTTCTTCACCACGGGTGATTTCAATCAGCTTTAACAATTCTTGTTTTACAAATTCAGCGCTGTCTTCGTTGGCGACAATGTCAGCAACAATGGTGAGTTTACTCATGGTCATTCCTTTTTGTTGTAATGCGCTCTACTGGCTAGCAAAGCAAAGCAAAGCAAAGCAAAGCAAAGCAAAGTAGAGAAGCGAAGTAATTATATTGAATCAGAAATCGGGTGTTTGCTTATTTCTTTCAACACTCTGGCTTTTTTCAATACGTATTGGTACTTGGGTTCAAAAGCCTTCAAGGACGATTTTGCCGATCGATTTGCCGGATTCGAGTTCAGCATGCGCGTCGCGCAAGTTTGCCGCATTAATGGTGCCCAAGTTTTTCCCTGTCGTGGTTTGAATGAAACCGCGGTCGACCAAATCAGAAACGTGTGTCAGCAATTTACCTTGCTCGTCCATGTCTGCGGCGCCGAACATCGAACGTGCAAACATGAACTCCCAATGAAGCGACAGGCTTTTGAGTTTGATTTTAGAAGCGTCGATGTTTTTCGGATCATCAATCAAACCAATTTTGCCGAACGGGGCCAGAATCTGCGTATATGTTTCAAAATACGCTTCTGTGCTGTTCAAACTAGCAACATGCGTGACTTGGCCAATGCCGAGCGCTTCAATCTGTGGCGCAAGATCTTTGGTATGGTCAACAACATGGTCGGCACCTAGCGTTTTCACCCAAGCTTGAGAGCTTTCGCGTGAAGCGGTAGCAATGACGGTTGCGCCGGTGAGCGTTTTTGCAAGTTGAACTAAAATCGAACCCACACCGCCTGCGGCACCTACGACTAACAAAATGTCATTCGATTTGTCGTTAGATTCTGGCGCTTGTTGCTGCAAACCAAGGTGCTCAAACAGAAGCTCCCACGCGGTAATAGACGTAAGAGGCAGCGCCGCCGCTTCCGCATCAGATAAGCTTTTTGGCTTGCGTCCAACAATGCGTTCATCAACCAATTGGAATTCAGCATTGCTGCCTTGGCGCGTTAAATCGCCCGCATAGAAAACGGTATCACCCGGTGCGAACAATGTGGCAGCTTCACCCGTTGCGATGACTTCACCGACCGCATCCCACCCGATAACTTTGTGTTGGCCTTCTTCTGCCGCCACATTTTGGCGGATTTTGTAGTCCACAGGATTCACCGCGATGGCTTTGATTTTCACCAAAATGTCGTGACCCGTTGCGATAGGTTGCGGCAGTTCGATATCAACAAGCGATGCTGCGTCAGTGATTGGAAGTGATTGTGTGTAACCAATGGCTTTCATGATGTGTGTCCTTTTTCGTTCGCTTATTCGTTCGCATCGTTATGCGTCATGCCGCGATGACAACAATGTGCATTTACATCGAGCGTTGGCGTTAAGTCATGTTCTGTTGAAATGAATAATAGGGGTTGATAGATAAGCTTTGAACAGTAGAATGTTTGAATCATTCTCAAATAATATTTGATAATATGCTGCTCGAAGATCTTCAAGTCGTACTTAAAGTTGCGGAGTTTCGCAGCATCACGGCTGCCGCAACGAACCTGGATATGCGCACCGCCACCGCCAGTGCCGCGTTAAAACGTGTCGAGGCTGCACTTGGTGTTGAGCTATTCATTCGTACCACTCGCCAATTACGCCTTTCTAGCGCAGGGGAGCGTTACATCCCGCAGTGCGAACAAGCTTTGAGCATGTTAGAAAGGGCGAAGCAAAACATGAAAGACGATCTCGATATTGTTGATGGGGAGTTGAGGCTTGCTGTGTCTTCTGATTTAGGCCGCAATATCGTGCTGCCTTGGATTGATGAGTTCTTGGCGGAATACCCCAAGGTGTCTTTGCGCACTCATATCAGTGATAGCAACATCGACTTTTACCGTGATTCCGTTGATATGGCGCTGCGTTATGGCTCACCAACCGACGCCAATATCTACGGCTTCAAGATCTGCAATGTCCCGCGTTTCGTCTGTGCAACGCAGGAATACATCGACAAGCACGGCGAGCCGTCACACCCTCACGATTTACCGTGTCACAACGGTTTGGTCTATCAGCTCTCTGACATTATTCATGACGTGTGGGAATTTTCGAAAGATGGCACGGATTTCAAAATCAAAGTCAGCGCAAACCGTGCGTCTAACGACGGTGACTTGGTAAGACGTTGGTGTGTCGCAGGGCAGGGTATTGCGTCAAAATCCGGCATAGACATGTCTGACGATCTGCTGAATGACCGTGTGATTCGCCTTCTCCCTGATTTCGAACTCAAACCCACAGAGTTATGGCTCATCTTCCCAAGCCGTCAATCCATAACCCCCGCAGCCCGATTACTGCGCGATATGTTGAAAAAGAGAACCGCTGAAGTGCTGAGTCATCTCATTGATAAAGGGATGGTGGATAAGAGTGTGTTGCTTTAACGGAGAAACGACACGCTAAACCAAATTTTCCCCAGTTTAGCGTGTCGTTTGTTTGTATTTTTTTGACTAACAGATGGGCTAGGCTATTCCTGTTACGCCGCCTTCCAATTCCCACTGTGTACCAATTTATCGGTGACTTTGTCCACGGCGCGTTTAGCGCGGTCGACGATGTCATCAACGTCAGCGTTTGATACCACGAGCGGTGGGGCGAAGCCGAGGATATCGCCGTGGGGCATGGCGCGGGCGATGAGGCCCTCTTCCAGACAGGCTGCAGCAATTTGAGGGCCGATCTTTAAGTTCGGGTCAAAGTGCGTGCGGCGCTGTTTGTCTGGCGAGAACTCCAAGGCGTGCAACAAGCCAATGCCTCGGCTGTCACCGACCAACGGATGATCGGCGAAAGCAGCCTGCATTTTCTGTTGGAAATACGCACCTGTGTCTCTTGCGTTTGCGGTGAGGTTTTCTCGCTCGATAATATCCAGATTACACAACGCGGCGGCAGCTCCTAATGGGTGACCGGAATAGGTATAGCCGTGCCCAATCGCACCCCATTGATCGGTGCCGTCTTCTAGCACTTTCCACACGCGTTCGCCGACAATCACACCGGATAGGGGTTGGTAAGCCGATGTGAGGCCTTTCGCGACCGTCATTAAATCCGGTTTCATGTCGTACATGATGGAGCCAAAGTCAGAACCTAAACGACCGAACCCGCATACCACTTCATCGGCAATCAATAGGATGTCGTACTTGTCGAGCACCTTGCGGACTTCCTGCCAATAGCCTTCTGGTGGCGGCACGATACCGCCTGTGCCTAAAACGGGTTCCCCGATCATGGCAGCCACGGTATCTGGCCCTTCAGCGAGGATCATTTTCTCCAGCTCATTCGCACAGTGCACCGAGAACTCACGCTCTGTCATACCGTCGTCTTCACGGCGATAATAGTAGGGTGCCATGGTGTGCTTGATGCGCTCTAACGGGAGATCGAAATGCGCATGGAACAACGGCAAACCTGTCATTGACCCGGATGCAATGCTTGAACCGTGATAACCCCGATCACGAGAGATGATTTTCTTCTTCTGAGGCAAGCCACGTGCATTGTTGTAATACCAGACAAGCTTGAGCTGTGTTTCATTGGCATCGCTGCCTGACATACCGTAATACACTTTGCTCATGCCTTGCGGTGCCATTTTTATGATGCGCTCAGACAGGGTGATCAGCGCTTCATTGGTGTGCCCGACATAGGTGTGGTAGTAAGCGAGTTGCTTCGCTTGTTCATAAATTGCCTCTGCCATTTCTTGGCGGCCATAACCAATATTGACGCAATACAATCCCGCGAATGCATCAACCAATTCGATACCTTCAGAATCTTTGATTCGAATACCACTGGCGCTGGTGATGATGCGCCCGGGTAGATCGCCATTCGCGTATTGCTTCAAATGCGTTGAGGCGTGAAACACGTTTTGGCGGTCGATCTCGAGCAGTGCTTTGGTGTCGATATTCTTCATGGTTCGCTCCTTGAATGGCCCTTAACTGGCCTTCAACGTTTAATCGTTAAATGGGTTCAGAGTGGATTTAGCAGCCACTGGCGGTGTCGAGTCCGCCGAGGCAGTAGTATTTGATTTCGCTGTACTCGTCGAAGCCGTGTCGACTGCCTTCTCGGCCAAGGCCGGATTGCTTCATGCCGCCGAAAGGGATGGGATGGCCTGTCATTTTCACGCTGTTGACGCTGACCATGCCGAACTCTAAGCCGCGCATGAGTTTCCAAATGTCGCGAATGTCATGACCATAGACATAGGCGGCGAGGCCGTACTCTGTGTCGTTGGCCGCGATGAGCAGATCGTCTAGGTTGTCGTAAGGCAACACTCCCGCAACAGGGCAGAAGTTCTCTTCGCGATACACCGCCATGTCTGGTGTGACATTGGTGAGCATGACGGGGTGAAAGAAGTTCTTCCCTGAGGCTTTCTTCTGGTTACCGGCAATCATGGTTGCGCCTTTTTCGAGCGCATCATCGACGAGCATTTGTGCTTTTTCGACCGCTTTGCGGTTGATCAGTGGACCAATATCCGTCGTCGCGTTCATGCCGTTACCCACCGTGAGGGACTGCATTTCGTTGGCGAAGGCATCGGTAAATTCGGCGTATTTGTCGCGGGGGACAAAAATACGGTTTGCCGCCAAACAATCTTGTCCTGATGTCTGAAACTTGGCATCCACGGCGGCTTTGGCGGCCTCTTTGATATTCATGTCGGGCAGTACGATGAAGGGAGCATTTCCGCCAAGCTCCATCGAGCATTTTTTTACTGTGCTGGCACATTGTTCGAGCAGGATTTTTCCAACGCGCGTAGAACCCGTAAAAGACAGCGCTTTTACTGCGTCGGCGTTACACAAAACCGCGGATATCATTTCAGGATCGCCGGTAACCACGTTAAACACACCCGCAGGAATGCCAGCGCGTTCAGCGAGTTCTGCCAACGCGAGCGCTGAGAAAGGCGTTTCGTTGGCGGGTTTCACTATCACGGTGCAGCCAATGGCTAATGCCGCAGCCGCTTTACGCGTGATCATGGCATTGGGGAAATTCCATGGCGTAATCAGTGCGGCGACACCAATCGGTTCTCGAAGTGTGGCGAGTTGCGCGTTAGGAATATGGCTTGGCATGGTTTCGCCATATGCACGACGAGCCTCTTCTGCAAACCAGCGAATGAAAGATGCGCCGTAGTCGATTTCTCCGCGCGCTTCGTTGAGCGTTTTTCCTTGTTCAAGCACCATCAGTTTTGATAGGTCTTCTTTGTTTTCAAGGATCAGGTCGTTCCATGCCATTAAACGCTCAGCGCGCTGTTCTGCAGACAATGCTCGCCACGCAGGAAAGGCGCGATTCGCTGCGTTAACGGCGTTATCGATCTGCGACTTTTTCAGGTCAGTCACATAGCCGAGCACTTTGTCATCGGCAGGGTTAACCACGGCGGTGTCTTTGTTCCCCGCGACCCACTTGCCATTGATGTATGCGAGCTGTCGAAACAGACGCGTGTCATCCAATACCGACAGGACGGCGTTATTGGCTTTTGAATCGTGATGATGAAGATTGACTGCACCCATGAGCGCCTCCCAATGAAAACATACGATCTTGCTTTTCATTAACTGTACGTCTGGTTAGGCGTGTTTGTTTTCTGTTCAACAGGGGGGTGAGTTGGTGTTTTTTCTGAATAGGCTGAGGGAAGTTGTGTTTTTTTCTGGAAGCGGAATATCGCGGGGTAAGGACAAGAACCCCATTGGAGATGCTGGGGTCTTGTTCAGGGGAGTTTTTAAAAAAAGGGCGCTATTTAGGGCCTTCGGACAGATTTAGTGCCAAGTGCCATAAAGAATCAGGCACATCAACCTCAGTCAGCTCATTGATATATTGGCCCGGCAAACGGGTGCCTTCGTCTTGTGAAACCAGATCTGACACTTGCTGGCAGCGTTCATAGAAGGTGTCAGAATTTGCGGGATCAATCACCAGAAAATACTGGCCGAGATCGTGGGGGTCGCCGTTGGTTGCTTTTAATGGCTTAACGAACTGAGATGCAATACCGCCCGTGAGACCTGCAGTAAGCAATTCTGCCATCAATCCAAATCCCCAGCCTTTATATCCGCCAGCGGATACCAAAGAACCGGCTAAGGCTTTATGTGGGTCAGTGGTAGGGTTGCCATCTTCATCCAGTGCCCAGCCTTCAGGAATACTTTCCCCCGCTTCTTTCGCCATGGTGATTTTACCCAGAGCGACTACCGTGGTGGATTGGTCAAACTGCATTGCAATGCCGCCATCGCCGTCTGGTACAGAGAAAGCGACTGGGTTGGTGCCGATGGTGCGAATTTTCCCTCCGGGAGGGGCAACGATGGGGGAGGAATTGGTAAACCCTATGGCGATAAAACCCCGGCGAGCAATTTGCTCGGTGAAGTAGCCTAATGATGTGCACGTGTGGCTGTGACCAATGGCGAGCGCGGCAATACCGTTATCTTTAGCTGCGTCCATGACAGTCGGAAATGCACGAACAAACGCTGATTGCGCAAAACCAAATTTCGCATCGACTTGAACCACGCCAGGTTTTGGCGTTGAAATTACAGGTTCCGCGTCTTTAGAAACACGGCCTGATACCAGTTGTTCGCAATAACTTTGCAGATAATAAAGTCCACAAATTCGATTCTGTCGGGATTCGTTTTTTGCGACGGCAAGTGCGACAGATTCTGCTATCCAAGGTAAAGCACCGTGCTTTTCCAATGCGGTTTTACAAACCTCTTGGATCTCCGAAATGGTGATGGTTGGCATACATACTCCTTTAGAATTTGTCACTCAAATCAGGAGCTTTGCACTCAGTGGTTTGCATTGAGAGCAAAAATCCCGATCTTGTGTCCATTGGTTAGCCCATTCAATCCCTAAATGGGCTTTCAATGTGTTTTAGTCTTGCAGGTAAAGCGATTGCAGGTAAAACGACTGCGGGAGAGCGCTTTTTTATGCTCTATTGAAACTCGTGAGCTGCATCATCCAACGCGTCCCATAAATACGCAGCACTAGAAATATCACTCAGGATCAGAAAGCGAGTTTGCTTGAGATCGGTATTAGATGCGTTGACCACGACAGATGAGACACGCGCGACCGATGTTTGTGCGATATGCCCTGATGAAAATGCGTCTGGTTGGAGGTCCACGGCACAGACTTTGGCAAACAGCTGTGGGCATTTATCGCCAGTCAGAACAAACATCGCTGAACTGTGTTGGCAATATAAACGCGTCACTTGTTGATGGCTCGTTGCTGACTTTTCCATGCTGAGCATGAGATCGGTATGTTGGTTCTTAACATCAATGATCCAATACTCGGTGAAGCCAAGCCTTAACACCCACAAGCCGTTGTCCATTTCCGTTGCTTGGTTTGGTTTAGAGGGTAGCGCAATGTGGTGGTCGGTCAAAAATGACGCAGTATGCTCTCCTCTGAATCCAATGCGGTTTGTTGTGGTCGCATCGTAGAAGGAGAGGGAAGACAACGGCTGATTTTGATCAATGCAGCTGTCTCTTTGCTCTGGTTGAGAGCTGATTAAAAAAGAAAACATACTAAATGACCTCCTGGCGTGCGCCATCTGGATCATAGAAGGGCAGAGGCACAACTTCTGGCCACACTTCCTTACCATCGATACGTATTGGGAACAGTGTGCCGGGTTCTTGTTGATTGATGCCGACAAAAGCGAGACCAATGTAAGCATCCAGCGTCGAGGAAAAATCACAGGAGGTGACATTGCCTGTTATGTTTGAATCGTGACCGGCTTTGTCTAACACCAAATGGCCTTCTTCGGGTTTTGCCGATGATTTATCCAGCTTAAACCCCACCAGTTTCCGCGTTTGTTCTCGACGCATGACAATATCTACAGAACGCGAACCCACATAAAAAGGTTTGGCTTTTGCTATCGCCCATCCCAATGACAATTCACCGGGGTGCGACATGCCGTCGGTATCTTGTCCGACAATGATATGGCCTTTTTCTAATCGAAGCAGACGCTGTGCTTCGACACCGAACGGGCGCATGTCAAATTCTTCACCTGCAGACATCAGTAAGTCCCAAATTTTCAGTGCGAACAGGGTTGGCATGTGGATCTCGTAGCCAAGTTCGCCAACAAACCCCACGCGCGCTAGGCGAACGGGCATGCCATCAATGTGTCCTTCTCGATAGAAGAGATACGGGAATGCATCGGGTGCGAAATCCACATCTGAACAGACTTTTTCAAGTACTTTTCGTGCAAGAGGGCCAGCAACATTGACCGCAGAAAATGCAGAGGTCACGTTGGCAATATCAACGTCTAATCGCCATTGTGCGTTCCACTTTTTCATTTCACGGTAAACCGCATCAACACCGCTGGTGGTCGCTGTGACGTAGTAATGATCTTCTGCAATACGGCACGCAACGCCATCATCAACGACCACGCCTTGTTCATTGGTCAGCACCGCGTAACGTGTTTTTCCAACGGGCTGCTTAACGAAGGCAAAGGTGTACATACGATTGAGAAATTCAGGTGCATCAGGGCCATACACTTCAATGCCACCAAGCGTGCTGACATCAATGATGCCGACATTTTGTCGAACCGCTAACGCCTCATCTTGAATCAGCGCATGACGATGACTGGGCTCACCATAATAAGCTGGTCGACGCCATGCGCCTGCGGGCATGAATTGTGCGCCGAGTTCTTCATGCCTTGCATGCATCGGTGTGAGACGTACAGGATTGAAAATTCTTCCAGCTAGATAAGCGAGCTTTTCAGGAATGAAAGGCGGACGAGCCGTGGTTACGCCTGTTTCACTGACGGTTCTCTCTGTGGACTCTGCCACCAAACGTGCAGTGGCGAGTGCGGAATGGCGGCCTTGAGAAGGCCCCATGCCCACGGTAGAAAAACGTTTAACGAGTTGAATGTCACGATAGCCCAAACGCGTCGCATTGATGATGTCTTTGGATTGAAGGTCTTCATCGAAATCAACAAAATCTTTCCCTTTAGGATGAGGGAAGATAGGCCAAGGAAAATTCGTGTTTTGGTCACAGGTGATCACGCCACCAAGAACATCAGACAGCCCAAGATTGACTAAACAGGTTTGCGCAGCGCTTTCGCCATCAGCCAACACTTTGCCGAGCGCATGAATGCCATTTACTGAGCCGGCAATGTGGAGGTTGCTCGGCAGGTTCTTCAGCGTAAAGCGTGCAGAGGCGTCGTTGTAAGTTAATTGCGCGCCTGCCTGACAAAGCAACTGGTACGTCGGCATGTAGCCTGAAGACACACAGAGAAGATCGCACGGGATGGTCGAAATACGTTGATGAGCAGCGCCATGTTCATCGAGAGAAAAAACCTCGACAGCAGAAAGATGGTTGTTGCGCGCTTGCGCTTCATACACGGTTGCGCCCAACACAACGGGGATCCCGAGTGCTTGCGCTGCATTGACCAGATCAGGACATCGCTGGGTTTTACGCATATCGATGATGGAGACAACATCCACGCCTTGTTGTGCCATTTCGAGGGCGGCTAGGTAACCGTCATCATTGCCCGTTAATACCACGGATTTGTTGCCCGGCTTGATCGCATAATGCTTCATGAGGCGCATGGCGGCACTACAGAGCACAATGCCGGGGATGTCGTTGTTTCGGAAAACGACGTGTTGTTCGAATTCGCCTGATGCCACGATGCACTGTTTTGCGCGGACTTTGTACATGCGATTGCCCGTGAGAACGGGTAGGTAGTTGTCGGTGAACCATGCGTTACAAACGGCGTCCGTCAATACGCGGATCTTAGGATGGTCAATGACAGCTGAACGAAGGGCGTTAAGCTTTTCATCGGCTATTTCACCGTCGATATCGAAGCGGTGATAGGTGAGCGCGCCACCTAACTGTTTGTTCTCATCGATGAGGAGCACATCTGCACCGCCTTGTGCAGCAGTAATGGCAGCGTTCAAACCAGCAGGCCCTGCGCCGACAATCATTACGTCGCAGAACAGATACGCTTTGTCATGGTAGGTGGGTTCGACGTCGAGGTTAGCTTTCCCCAATCCCGCCTTTTTGCGAATCAGTGGTTCCCATTTGTCCCAAATACCTTTCGGCTTATAAAAAGCACGGTAGTAAAAGCCAACCGGCATAAACCGTCCGACTTTTTCGAGCAAGGCATCCTTATCGTTTTCTAACGAGCCATTATAATTTTGGCCCATGACCATGGGTGCTTTTGAAATATCAACGCGATCCGCTAGGACATTGGCTTCATCGGGAAGCTGAACCAGTGTATTGGCATCTTGACCCGCCATGGTTAATGGCCCGCGAGGACGGTGATATTTGAACGATCGTGACATCAGCCATTGGTCGTTTGCAATCAAGGCACTGGCAACGGTGTCGCCTTCATATCCAAGGTAGTGCTTGCCTTCAAACTCAAAGCTGACGGTATTGTCGCGAGAAATCAAAGAGCCCATCGGCGGAGACAATCGATTATCATCAATCATGATTGTGCTCCTTTCCCTTCGCCGCTTTTAGTTTCGACAGCATTAACTTCGAGCGCATCAGCATGGAAGTTGACTCTTTGCTTGTATATTTCACTGGGATCATAGGTTCGAATAATCTCATCTGAGGCGGTGTGTCTTTCTGCAATAAACCAATAGCCAGAGGCGCTATGAAACCACCACTCTTTGACGATTTTGATGGTGTTGTCTGAATAGAAAACATATTCCGCCCACGCTTTGTCAGAGCAGTTTTTATGGTCTGGCATGGCTTTCACTTCGCCGCCGTAGACAAATTCACTGATGTTTCTTGGGCCGTTTAAAGGACAAGGCATTATCTTCATATCACTACTCCTAATGGCTCGCGGCCGTGGCCCCCATTTCATTGACTTGTCGGAATGCATCAAACCTGTCCATGGAAAACGGAGCGATCAGATCAGGCACCTTCCCGCCAGACGCGACAAGTTCTGCCATGGATTTCCCGCAGATTGGCGTGGCTTTAAAGCCCCATGTTCCCCAGCCAGCATCCAAGTAGTAATTCTCGACGGGACTCAACCCCATAATAGGGCTGTAATCACTGGTCATGTCCGTGGTGCCTGCCCATTGGCGTAGCAATTTGAAATTGGCCATGAAGGGGAACATTTCTATCGCGCTGGCGATCAGGCTTTCCTTCAAATCGAGTGTCGAGCGCGTGTTGTAAAGCGGGTAAGGATCTGAACCGCCGCCGAACACAATTTCACCTCGGCCCGTTTGCTGCACATAGCAATGAAGGGCAGAAGAACTGACAAGAGGATCAAGGAAAGGTTTGACGGGGGTCGTCACCATGGCTTGCAGTGGGTAACTGGTGAGCGGCATTCTAAAGCCTGCCATGGCAGCAACAATTGAGCTGTGTCCTGCGACGGCCTGAACCACCGCGCCACAACCGACCGTTCCGCGGTTGGTCTCCACCGAGACCACTTTTCCGTTTTCGGTGTTGATGTTGGTTACTTCGGTAAGCTGGTGCAGTTCAACACCACGCTGTGTCGCGCCTTTTGCATAACCCCACGCCACAGCATCATGCCTGGCGGTCGCGCCATCCATGTGCCAAAGACCGGCCAGAATCGGAAGATCCGCCGGGTTCATATTGAGGGTAGGGACAAGCTCTCGAATTTGTTGGGGATCGATGAGTTCCGTGCGTCCACCAAAATGCTTGTTTACTTCGGTACGCTGTCGAAAAGATCGCACCGTGGCATCGGTATGCGCCAGTGTTAGCTGCCCACGAGAGGAATACATGATGTTGAAATCAAATTCGTTCGAGAGGTTTTGAAATAGCTTCACGGACTCGCTGTAAAACTTCACACCTTCTGATGTCAGGTAGTTTGAGCGAATAACGGCTGTGTTTCTCGCGGTATTGCCGCCGCCGAGGTATCCCTTCTCCAAAATAGCCACGTTGGTAATGCCGTGATACTTCGCGAGGTAATACGCTGTTGCGACGCCGTGTCCGCCACCGCCAATGATGACAACATCATAGTGGCGTTTGAGATCGGTAGGGACGGGCAAGTCCATGTCGTTCTCAAAGGGATAGTCATTGGTAAGACCATATTTTAATAATGAAAAAGGCACTGTACGTTCCCTCGTTACAATCCGTTTAATGGCTATTTGGACAAAACTTGTTTGGTTCTTTGATTGTTTCGTATGTTGACCGCTTTACACGTAGACCGCTCAGCACGCCGATTGCTTGATGTAGACTGTTCGGCGGTTCGACTTCAGGTTTACATGTCGTGCTGCTTTGCTGCCGTTAGCGTGTTTTTGATCAAGCAGGCAATCGTCATCGGGCCAACCCCGCCCGGTACTGGGGTGATTGCGCGACATTTATCTGCGACGTCCGCAAAATTGACATCACCGACCAGCTTTCGTTTGCCATCAATTTCAGTGGCATTTATGCCAACATCAATCACCACTGCGCCTGGTTTCACCCAGTTCTGATCGACGAGTTCTGCCACGCCAACCGCAGCCACCAAAATATCGGCTTGTCGGCAAAGCGCAGCAGCATCAATCGTTTTAGAGTGAACAATGCTGACGGTACAGTTGGCTTGAAGTAATAGGTTTGCCATTGGCTTTCCAACGATGTTCGAACGCCCAATCACAACGGCATGCTTTCCTGACACGTCGCCCATTTCTCGTTCAAGGATCTCCATACAGCCTAGGGGTGTGCAGGGAACGAGCTTGGCTTGTCCGGACGAGAGAAGGCCCACATTGACAGGATGAAACCCATCAACGTCTTTGGTTGGGTCGATGAGATTAATGATGCGCGCTTCAGAAAGATGTTTGGGTAAAGGGAGCTGTACCAGAATGCCGTGAATGTCTTCACGTTCGTTAAGCTCCACGACCACATCATCAAGCGCTTGTTGTGAACACGATGCATCGAGGCGTATGACCAGTGAAAACAGCCCCGCTTTTTCTGCGCTTCGAATTTTATTACGAACATAAATGGTGCTTGCTGGGTCTTCGCCCACCAAGACAACGGCTAGCCCTGGTTGGGGATACCCTTTCTGCGTTCGTTCTTTCACTTCCTGCGTCATTTCTTCGAGCAATAAATCAGACAGTTGGCGACCATCAATAACCTTTACTGGCGTCTCTGTCGGCGTCTTTGTTTGCATGGTTACCTCTGTTGATTATTGGAATACAACGGTTTTGTTACCGTACATAAAGACGCGGTGCTCTAAATGAAGTCGAACCGCTTGGGCCAAGGCGATGGTTTCAGTGTCGCGCCCAACGGCAACCAATCGGTCAGATGAATAGGTGTGACCAACAGGCTGAACGCTCTGTTGAATAATAGGCCCTTCATCGAGATCAGACGTGACATAGTGCGCTGTCGCGCCAATCAATTTCACACCGCGAGCATGCGCTTGGTGATAAGGCTTCGCACCCTTAAAGCTTGGCAGAAAAGAATGGTGAATGTTGATGGCTTTGCCATGAAGCTTCTTACACAGGTCATCAGACAGGATCTGCATGTAGCGGGCGAGAACGACCAACTCGGTTTGTGTCTCTGCAATGACGTCTAAAAGGGCAGCTTCTTGACGTGGCTTGTTTTGCGCATTCATCGGCAGCCAGATGAAACGAATGCCTGCACGTTCAACCATGGGTCTGAGATCTTTGTGGTTAGAGACCACGGCGGTGATTTCCATCGGCAGTTCGCCATTCTCGTGGCGGTACAACAGATCTTTTAGGCAATGGTCGAACTTACTCACCATGATCAACACACGCGTAGGGGCGTCGGCATCAAAGAATTGCCAATCCATGTTGAATCGGCTGACTTGTGCTTCAAAGCCTTCCTTGATGGTCTCCAAATCCACATCTGGAGATTCAATGCGGCAGACCGCGCGCATAAAAAAGTTGTGGTTCTCTTCATCATCGAATTGATGCAGTTCAGAGATGTAGCAACTCAAACCCGCCAGGTAGGAAGTGACGGCGGCGAGAATGCCGCTTGATGCATCACACGTTGCTTTGAGAATGAATTCCTTTGAATCTGGCATGTTTCGTCCTGTTTGATTGCTGTCGATATGTTCACCTTAATATGTGAAATTACATAAAATTAACAATCAAGATGGACATGAACGCGAAATAACCACATATTTTATTCAAATATGAATATTGGATTTACAGGTGGGAAAACATGAGCAAGGCAGACTACCAAGTTCAATCGCTCGCGAGAGGGCTAGAAATCATCGAAATGTATGATGCGGAACACCGGATCCTCAGCACTCACGACTTTGCTGAGAGACTCGGCGTCAGCCAGTCATCGATATACCGCATTGTTCAAACCCTGCTTGATAAAAACTATCTACGAAAGGTGGCAAGGAACGCCTATACCATCGGCCCTCAAGTGGTTTCCCGTGGCTTCTCTTATCTCGCGGGGCAGAATTTAGTGGATGTTGCTGCGCCTCACTTACAGCGGCTTAGGGATGAAACCAGCATTTCTTGTCATTTGTCGGTAAGAGATGGGTTAGAGACCCTGTACATCTATCGCGCTCAAGCGTCGCAAAGGTTGTCTGTGAACATTCCGCTGGGAACAAGACTTCCTTGTCATACCAATGCAATGGGACGCATCTTGCTCCAACAGCTCAGCGACATTGAATTGAGCGCGGTTTATCAAAACATTCAATTGGACGTATACGCAAAACCTAACCCCCAAACGCTTCCGGAACTCAAACACCTCATCGGAACAGAGAAGAAACAGGGTTTCGCATTCTCACGCTCTGACAATGCAACGGCCATCGCCGTTCCGATCAGGGATTATCTTGGTAAGATCATCGCCGCCATTAACATATCGGGCGCAGAACAAATCATGGACAAGCAGCATCAATTCGAGGCTGCCAAAACGAGTCTGTTAAACACCGCCAAAGCGATTTCGAACGAAGCGCCGACGTAAGTGGGAGTTAGGTGGGATGTTGTGAATATCATCGCGTTGCGTATTGCTTGAAATCAACGCGATGTTCATTCAGGTGCGAATGAGGGTTAGACTACATTCAACTTTATCTTTGATCCTGGGGGCAGGTCTTTGATTTGATGTGCAAGATCGCCTGAGAAGCGTATGAGCTCAACGAGCGAGATCGTTTTAAAATTCGATGCATTGTATTCACCACCTAATGAAGCCGGAATGACAAAGCAGTACTTTTTGTTGTCCGTTAATTCACCGAGTGCTTCTTTAGCCACGCTGACCAAAACACGCATGTACCAATCTTGGAGAAACTCTTGATCGTTCGAGAGAAGATCGAGTTCCTGTCGATTTTCCGCGATTAATTCACATGCGAGTTCTTCAGGAAATATACGCCAATAGCGACTTTCATCATCCTTTACAATGAGGTTTCCAAAATCATTTTCTCCCACGACGTCAGTCGCATTAATGCCAATCCAGCCCCAACTTGCGTTAATTTCTGCAACAAGATCCATCTATATATCCAATTCAATAAAAGCATAAGATGCTTAGTTATTTCTCAGAAAAACTATCTATTTACGACCAAATTTACGGTCTTGAAACGCTCTGCGTTGCTTCGTGATTTCATAAAGCACAATCCCGCTAGAAGTGCCTAGGTTTAGGCTCTCGATTAAGCCAAACATGGGAATGCTTACACATAAATCGCTCGACTCGATAGCCTTTTCACTGAGTCCTCTAGACTCATTGCCGAACCAGACCGCGAGTCGTTTCTGTGTGAAGTCTCCTTCGCTCAGGTCGATGTTGACCTTTCCTTTCACGTGAGGAGATGTGGCTATAGAGACAAACTTATTATGTTCTAAGTGCTCAATGCAAGCGAGTGTGGAGTCAAAACGCTTTACGAAGCTCCACTTAATGGCGGACGCTGATGGCTTTGACAATGGATTCCAATGCCGCATATCTTGCCAATCATGAGGCAACACGTTTGTTTCATCGACGATATAAACTTTTTCAGCACCCAAGGCATTAACGTTTCTGACCACTGATCCAATGTTTTTGAGTGTCTTAGGGTTTTCCAGAACCACAATGAGATTCTTACATTGCGCATTTTTGATTTCGTTAGCGCGCGCTCTCAATGGATTTTTTTCGTTTGACTCACTAGCCACTATATTTTCTCTTTGTACTACGTGATTGAACGGAAACCTTCTGAACTCAGGTTGCTTATTCTTTTCTCGTCATATAGCTATTAAAGTTATCGATATAGTCATTCAGGTTTTCTTCAAGCATCGCTTTATATTGTTCGACAAAATACGCGATGGTTTCTTCTTTTGCCGCGTGCATTTCTTCACCGTTTTCCCAACCAGTTGCACTTACCCAAGCGTTAAACCTAGACGTTGCGTACATCATTGATGCGCTTGCTTTGCCTTTACTGATGTCTACTGAAATTTGTTCATTAGACAAGCGAATATGGGCATCCGCTCTATCGTAAAATTCGTTATCGACGTTTGACATGTGTTCAGTTCCTTGAAACTACAGTGCTGCTGACAAAATTGACGGTACGCCAAAAGCCTGTGCAGTAACGTACTAATTTTAATAATTATTTAATAAAGGTTTTTTGGAATTGCCGTAGGGAAGCAAGTTTGTTTGATTGATTGCATAAGGCGCTATCTGGTCTTTTCTTCCATCTGCTCTTTCTTGCATCTCGCTACTCAAATCTCGCCACTCAAATTTCGCATCTCACGACTAAATCCTCACCGCAAGCACTGCGAACGTATCACCAATGTTTACGTTCGCGAGGTGGCGTCTTGCGGCGAGAATACCGCTGCGTTTGGCGTAGTATTCAACAGGGGCTTCGCCAGTGCGTTCCATTGAATAGATGCGGGCGATGAGGTCGCCATTTTGCACGTCGTCGCCGAGGGAGACACACAGTTCTAAAATGCCACGATGTTCAGCGTGGAGGTAGCAATTGGCATCGGGGATTTCGAGGGAAATAGGTTCTGATGGTGGAGTGAGGTAGGTTTTATTGAGTACACCACTGAACACGAGAAAATTGTGAATGCCACGGTCTACCATGGCGATAGTGTCTGGCGTGGTTGTGCCGCCGCCTCTGAGTTCCGTTGTGACAAACACTTTCCCTTGGTCTTCCACTGCGGTGTCGTAAAGTTGTGTGGCGTCAATTTCTTCCATAAAAAACATATAAGGCGCACCAAACAATCGAGCACCTTCTGAACAGCGAGATTCAAGCGCTTTGTCTGGCAATCGGTGTGCGGCAGCAAAAGGAAGAATATCGAGGGTTTTGCCACCAGAATGAATGTCCAACGCGGTGTCACACAGTGGAATCAAATATCGAGTGAAATAGTCGGCCATACGTTCAGTCATCGTGCCGTAGGGGTGGCCGGGAAAAGCGCGGTTCATGTTGCCATCGTCGATAGGAGAAACACGGCTCGCGCCTTCAACTGCGGGCTGATTCATCATCGGGATGATGATAACGCGGCCTTGAATGTCTTTGTTGTCGAGCTGGTGGCTAAGTTTTAGTAGCCCCGTAATGCCTTCGTATTCATCGCCGTGGTTTCCGCCAGTGAGAAGTGCTGTTGGTCCGTCCCCATTTTTTATCACGCAAATGGGCGTCATTATCGCACCCCAAGCAGATCCGTCGTGAGAGTAGGGCAGCTTCAGGAATCCGTGCTGAATGCCATCTTGATTAAAATCGACGGTCGCGCTGACAGAATTAGCAGGAAGAACTGGGTTCATGGTGACGTTATTTCCTCACAAATGGGTTTTCGATTGAGAGTGGTCCCCACCAGATGCTGAGTTTCTAGTTTCTAGTTTCTAGTTTCTACTCTCGCATCTCGTACAACGATTTTTACGCGCTTCAATGCTTAACGAATAGTTGGCGTGGGAAATTACACA
Organism: Enterovibrio norvegicus; assembly: GCF_002876705.1. GTDB lineage: Bacteria > Pseudomonadota > Gammaproteobacteria > Enterobacterales > Vibrionaceae > Enterovibrio > Enterovibrio norvegicus_B. Next base: position 27,374 of record NZ_MDAG01000068.1, read on the forward strand.
AGGTTTCAGCGCCATATTTGGTAATGACAATACTTTCTGTGGTTTCCATGCCCCAATCATCCATCCAAAGTCCTGGCATGAAATGGAACGTCATGCCCTCTCTCAAGACGGTTTGATCAGAATCGCGAAGGCTCATTGTGCGCTCGCCCCAATCCGGTGGGTAACTCAAACCAATAGGGTATCCGCAGCGGGTACCTTCTCGGTCAAAACCGTATTTTTGCATGGTGGCATTGAGTGCTGCAGCGATATCGCCACAAGTATTCCCGGGGCGGGCAACTGCCAGCCCGGCTTCTAAGCCTTCGTTCAGTGCTTCATTTGCGCGCTTGAAAACATCACCGGGCTCGCCCAAGTAAATGGTGCGAGAAAGGGGGCAATGATAACGCCGATGTGCGCCCGCAATTTCGATGAACGTGCCTTCTCCTTTGACGAACGGTTTATCGTCCCATGTCAGATGAGGCGCTGCAGCGTCAATGCCGGATGGCAGGAGTGGCACGATGGCAGCATAATCGCCAAAGTGGTGTTCGTGGCCAAGCACCGCTTGCTTGTTTATTTCTGCCACTAAGATGTGTTTCGGCAAGCCAGGCTCGATGAGTTCGTAGGCCACACGGTGCATGTTTTCGACAATGCGTGCGGCGATCCGCATGTAGGTGAGTTCTTGGTCTGACTTCTCTGCACGACACCAATTAACCAACGATGTCGCATCGACAAACGACGCATAGGGAAGGTTGTCTTTTAGTGATTCGAATGCGGTTGCACTGAAGTAGTAGTTGTCTTTCTCAATGCCGATTTTGCCGCGATCCCAAAGGTGTTCATTCAGAATATGGTTGGATAGGTATTCCATGGGATGGCAATGGGGATTCATGACATATACGTCAGGGTAAAACGTGACATTGTCACGATGCATGTAGACCGTACGCTGCGCACCGCGGGCATCCATGGCGCGACCAAACCAAATCGGTTCGCCTTGTGAGCCAACAATCACGCATTGTGGAACGTAAAAAGACCAGCCGTCGTAACCGGTCAACCACGCCATATTGGAAGGGTCGTGGACGATAAGGGTATCGATTTCGTGAGTTTCCATGGCCGCACGAACTTTCGCCAACCGGACGCCGAACTCTTCAAGCGTAAAATTAAGCACAACGTCACTCATGCCCCTTTCTCCTCAAAATACCGCCCTGTCGGACGAACGTTGACGTGTACAGAGTCATCGCCAGTCATCAGCTTGTGGTGAAATTCGGGGTCGATATTTCACCCAAATGAGCAAGATGGCTGTTTTGCCTCTCAGCTTTGCTTCACTTCAACGCCAATTTAGGGGAAAAAGGAAGCGAATTTTTGTTGTAAGAAAATCTCCTAATTTTCATCTTTTTGAATCAATGCGATGCTGAATTGAGCTCGCTACTGATAAGAACGTTTTTTACGTGCTTGTTTTAGACTTACACCAGTGGTTGATATTTGTACAATAAATAATTAAGCACGATGTGGGCATTATGAGGGGGAGTCTTGGGTAAGAACGCCGAAGATAGGCGCGAAGATGGTCAATTCGCCCGAAAATATCAGTCGGGTTATTTACATGCAAAGTTTCTATTGTGAGACATTCAAGATGCTAACTCATTGTCGGAATCTCAAATCCGCCACTCCGAGAGTATTGTTAGTCACATCAATGACGTCACCTTCTTTGTGTCCGTCCCCGAGTTTGAGAATGACGTGTGGTATAGGGTTTTATTCTGTTTTTCCTCTTCATGTGCCTAGGTAAAAAGGAATCGATAAATGTTATCGGGAGTGTGTTTACATGAGCTGTCTGCGGCATGGAGGGAAACCTAAAAAATACGCACGATTCGTGGGGTTGGCATTCCGTCTTGAGCAGCTAAAAATGATAGAAAGTTAATCGTGCAATCAGAGAAGTAGGCCGAAAGAGCGGTGTCAATGTCGTGATCTCGATATCAAGTGATCGTTGTCCGACACTGTGCTGGTTTTTGTCTTTGGTCGCGCATACCATGCAATGAATCAATAAGCGCGGCGCATAGCTCGAAATGTGTGGCTCACTCATTTTGTTAACCAGGGTTAATTCCCCAAATTTACGCTCAGTTTTTTGTGTTTTTGGTATGCAGTTCAATCACTCTAGATAGAATCAGGATGGGATATCTGCCTCATCAAAGAAGCGCTGGCGTGTGCTGATGTCAGGTTGAATGACGAGTCTAAACACGTAACTTTTAACTCGGAAGATAGCTGTAAAAACGAAAGCAATGGCAAATGGAATGTGAGGTTTTAAAAATAGGATTTTCGGTAGTTGAGATCGCACCCTCAAATGCAATTAAAGGCGTCGATTCAAGCCACTAAAAGTGGCTCTATGAGAATCCGGTAAGGATTTAGTCATTCAAAGTGAACAATGTTTAGGGATTGAAATGATATGGCGATAGATAACTTAACTATCTACCTCGGAACGGTCAGTGTGCTTGGCATTGCTGTGATCTGGTGGGCGGCATCATCGCTATTGAAGTCAAAATCGAACAGGGAAAAACGGCTGAGACGTCTAAAGAACTTCAACAGTGTTCAGACGTCCGCCCCTAAATCAGAAAATCAGGTTGGCGAGATCGATGCAGCGGTAGAGAAAATTGAAGACCGCTTTTCTATTATCCGAAAGATCACGTTTTTTTTCATTTTTGTCGTGCTTGGTTTGGCACTGTCACTTCCATTTCTCAACTCGATGCCAGCTGCGATGGTGTCACTTGTGGTGGCAGTGTCCACCACTGTGCTTGGCTTTGCGGCAAAACCTGTGATCGAAAATATCATTGCGGGCGTGGTGCTTTCGCTTTCTAAGGCTATTAGAGTTGGCGATACCGTTGTGGTTGAAAACCAATATGGGACGGTGGAAGACATTAGCCTGAACCATACGATTATCAAGCTCTGGAATTGGAAGCGTTTGATCATTCCGAGTAGCAAAATGCTGTCTCTAGAGCTAGAAAGCTTTACCTACAACGACCCCTACATTTGGGTGCATGTTGAGTTCTATACCTCTTATGACAACGATTTAGAGCGTGTTCGGCAATTGGCGATTGAATCTGTGCAGAGTAGCAAGCACTTTATCTCGCAAGAGCCCCCGGGTTTTTGGGTCATGGATCTTGAAAAAGATGCTTACCAATGTTGGGTAGCGGGTTGGACGAATTCACCGTCTAGAGCTTGGAATCTTGCCAGTGATATCCGAACTGAAATTGCCATTCGTTTTCAGGCTGCTGGGATTAAAACCCATCACTATCGGGTTCATATGGAGCCTCAGCAAGCAAGCTCAGACCTGACAAGTTATGTGCAAACACTCAACAGCTCTGCATCAGGCTAGGGGAGTGATGTGCTCATAGGAGATGCTGAGTATCAGAGCAGCGTCTGTTCGTCTGGGCAGCGCGATAATGAGTAAAACAATCAATGCTCAGTAGCCGAACTGATCGTTGAGTGGTTAATGAATGTTTGGCATTTCAAATCCGCCACCTCGCCAAAGGCTCAGTATCAAAACGGGGTCTGCGCCTGCTTGCAATTGATGCGGTTGATGCGAGGGGTGATAAATGCAATCTCCTGCACGTTTCCAAGCAGGTGAACCTTCCATGCCATTCGCTTCCCAATACACGTCACCGCCAAGTACAAGGTACATTTCTTCGGGTTCATGATGATGACGCGGGTATGTGACACCTCGATCAAGCAGCATGATTTCTACCAAACCCTGCTCGAACACGAAAGGTCCTTGGCGGTCAGCAATGGGAAACCATGCTGAGCCTTCTAAAAATTCGTCGGGTAATTGCCCCGTTTTGTATGGCTGACGCCATGCGAATGTGTTTGCATGCATCTGGATAAAAGAAACGATTGCACTGGTCTGTGGGGCAGTAGCGCCGACATGTTGAATCTGTTCTGAAACCGGTAACCAATGAGATTCGAGCGGCAGGCTTTTAATGTGGTTTTCGTCTGGTAATGCCGCGCGAAAACGAACGATGTGCTCATCATCGAAATGGGAGAGGTACGTTTTTATTAAACGCAATAAATGCTCTGCGTTGTTATCCATTCTTATTGCCTTTTTTTTGCCAAATGTCATCAAATGGCTCATTCACTGAATTCGCTTCTCACCTTTGGGTTATAACGGCTGCGCCAGCAAACATCTCGATTAATGATGCCAAAGCGAAAGTTGATCACGCTTTTGTGTTGGCGATTTGCATGTGCCACTGTTTGGCTTAGTTTGGATAGATGGCCTATTGCAAAGGAATGACAATGCCAAATCACAAAGAAGCGCTTTCGATACTAAAACAAACCTTGATGGATGAGTTGGTATTGCTTCAGTCACAAACTGACCCAGTGGAACTTGATCAGCAGTCAATCGGACGAGTATCTCGCATCGATGCGATTCAACAGCAAGAGCTCGCAAAATCGAACTACCGAGCCGCAGCACTGCAACTCAAGGAAGTGATTGCAGCCCTAAGTCGTATTGATGAAGACGAATATGGCTACTGCGAGGAATGTGGTGAAGATATTGCGGCAGCGCGACTGGCGGTAAAGCCAGAAGTGCGATGTTGTGTGTCTTGCCAAGCGAACCATGAGTAACAGTAACGCTGTATTAATGACAAATGCTAGGAGACTAAAATGATCAGAGAAATGAGCAAAGATGACTTTGACGCATTTTGGCCAACTTTTGAAAGCGTCATTCAATCCCAAGAAACCTATGCGTTTTCCCCTGAGATGACGAAAGAAGAGGCCCATGCACTGTGGGTGACTTCGACGTCGAAATCGTTTGTTTATGAAAATGAGGGGGAAATATTAGGGACGTATTACATCAAACCCAATGCCATGGGGCCGAGTGATCATATTTGTAATTGTGGTTACATGGTCAGCGAAAATGCGAGAGGGCGAGGCGTGGCTCGTGAACTGTGCGAGCACTCGTTAAGGGTGGCAGTGGCTCTGGGTTTTGAAGCCATGCAATTTAACTCTGTTGTCTCTACGAATGCCATCGCTGTTTTACTGTGGGAAAAATTGGGCTTTACGATCATCGGTACTATCCCTAAAGCATATCGCCATCCTACTCTCGGCTATGTAGATTGTTTTGTGATGCACAAGCTCCTCGTTTAAACACGAATTCTTGCCAGTAAAATGAGAGAGTTACCCCTCGAAGGGTTGTCGTGAAAGTAATCTCTTTTTACTGTCTATTTTCGTTGCTAGTGATATAGGTCGCATATATAATCCGCCAACTTTTTTGACCTTTCGTGTGAACATTCTCAGTCTATGTGGAAACCGCCTTCGTTGCGTTATTGCTACGACACCTATATCCGTGACATATCGATCGTCTTTCTCCTACTTTTGCCTCTCACCATTTGTAATGCGATTTCGATATTTGTTGGTCACGCTTTAAATATTTCTCATTTCCCTGAGCTGGCGAAGAAGTTTTTCTATTTCTCAGATTTGCTGATTGGTATCTACCCAAGCGTGCTTTGTATTGTTACGACGTATTACCTGTCGAGCAAACACAGTATCAACCCTATGGTGGTCGTGCCGTATGCGTTTCTGATGTACTTATCAGTGTCGCTCACCAATGGGCTTGTCGCTGACAGTACTGGGTTGCCGAATAACCCCTTAGTCGCGTTAGTGACGGCCATTATTTCTGCGTCTTGCTGTGTGTCGTTCAGATTGTATCCTTTGGATCCGTCACGCATCGATTTTGTGAAAGATCTATACAAACAGGTTGCGCACTTCTTTGGCTTCTTGCTGTTAACGGTGGCCCTGTCAGGGTTAACAACCTCATTTCTTGAAGTGATGGACATTGTTCGCGCAGATATCGATTTTAACCCTCTCACCGTTGGTGGTGGTCTGGCATACCAGTTCATTCTGGGACTGCTCGGTGCAATTGGCATCAACGGCCATAACTTCTTGTTTGGCGTCAAGCAAAGTTTGTATGAAAGCACGCAGGCGAACATCGCCGCTTTCCATGCGGGTGAAGCGCCGCTAAATATTCTTGGTCAGGGGTTTTACGATGCGTTTATGCAAATTGGGGGGTCAGGTAACTCTCTGAGCTTGTTGCTATGCATCTTATTGTTCTCTAAAGAGCGTCGCCATATTACGTTGGCGCTGTCGGCATTGCCTTTGGTGATGTTTAACATCAATGAACTCTTGCTGTTTGGTTTGCCTGTTATCTTCAACCCAACATTGATTGTACCGTTTGTTCTGGCGCCATTGGTTAGCTTTGTCATTGTGTATGGTGCTATGTGGTCAGGGCTTGTTAATCCGGTTGAAGCCATTGTGCATTGGATGACACCGCCGTTTTTCAGTGGCTATGTGGCGACGCAAAACAGCATGAGTGGTGTGTTTTTACAAATCGTTGTTGTTGCTGTAGGCATCTTAGTATATCGACCATTTTACCTGCACTATGCGGGTCGAAGCGTCATTGATAGTAAGGCCATGCTGCACCAGCAAGAACTTGAAAAAACAACCCTGAAGAGCTTTTTAGGGGATGTGCATCGTTCGATGGGAAGTTACATCAGCAAGCATGAAGTGAGCCGTCGTGTGAGCCAAATGCTCAGCAAAGGTGAGTTTGTAATGTTCTACCAACCGCAAGTGCATTTGAGCAATGAAAATCACTTGGCCTTTGAATCTTTGGTTCGTTACAAAGACGAAAAGGGAAACATGCTTCCCCCTATTTTCATTAAAGACTTTACTGAATTAGGCGCAATGAATCAGCTTGATCATATGGTTATTGACCTCGTGATGGCTGACATGAACAAAATGCCTCTTACCTCAGGGTGCAAGATTGGTATTAACGTCTGTGTAGAAACGATTTCACGTCAGGGGTTTGTTGAATATGTTGCAGAACGTCTGGATCACTACGTATTGCCCGCCAGTGCACTTGAAATTGAGGTCACGGAAGAAGCGATTCTTAAAGACCATAATCAAGTGAAACGTAACATTGACGCGCTTCAAGCATTGGGTGTGAAAGTGGCGATCGATGATTTTGGTTCGGGCTACGCGTCGTTCGCGCACTTACTGAAATTCAATTTTGATAAAGTGAAACTTGATCGCTCGTTGTTAATAGATGCAAAAGAAGAGCGCGGCCAGAATCTGTATCAACTGTTAGCAAAAATCAGCGACGTAACAGGTTGTGCGCTGGTGGCGGAAGGCGTCGAAACTGAACAAGAAACGGCCTTTGTAAAAAGCTGTGGCATTGATATTTGCCAAGGGTATTTTTTCGCGAAGCCGCTTCCTTTGAATGAAGCGATAGACTGGGCGCAGGAAAGAACCGAGCGTATAGAAAGCATAACGACTGCAGCTTAGTGAGCTTCGTACTTTTTGGTTGCTAAGAAGAACCGAGTTCCGCACCAAAACCCTTTTTTTAACACTCACCGTTGTATTCAAAACTAAAAAAGGCCGCAGAAATGCGGCCTTTTTGTTTTTGTCACTGTATGGCGAGGCGCATTAGAAGTCTAACAGCTCAACCTCAAAAATCAGGGTTGAACCTGGCTTAATGATGCCAGCCGAAGAATTGCCATACGCCAACTCTGCAGGGATGAAAAAGCGGGTCTTCTCACCTTTCACCATCAATTGAACGCCTTCAGTCCAACCTTTAATGACTTGGTTCAAACCAAACTCTATCGGCTCTCCACGCTCAACGGAGCTATCAAAAACAGTACCGTCGATCAATGTGCCGTGGTAATGCACTTTAACGCGAGTGGTTGCGGTAGGGTGCTCTTCACCAGAACCTACCTTCAATACAAGGTACTGAATGCCAGATGCCGTGGTTTTTACGCCATCCAATTTTGCGTTTTCTTGCATGAACAAGGTGCCTGCAGCAATGTTCTCTTCTGCCAATTTAGCGGCTTTTTGTTTATTGAAATAGATGAAGCCGAGAATAAAAATAATGACCAAAGCGAGAATGTAATTAGACATTTTCAAACCTGTTGTTGTCCTTAAAAAGTGCCTACATGGCAGGAAAGCATCATTATCCAGAAGCGAGAGAAAGAATGGAAATGATAATCAGCAACAAGATGTGATCAATGAGAGGTTGGTTAACCTTCTCTGGTATTGGCGCAATAGAGTGGGGAAGGACCATCTCAACACAATCAATACTCTCTCGTAATATTGAGTGCCCCAACTTGGCGCATTATGCGCGCCAGTAGTTAGCAAACTATTTTCAGTAAAGCGGTAAATATTAGCCTGAATATCTTCAAGTAATTGAAATACAGGTAGTAAATGTAATTTTGTTAAGTTGGTACACCGTTTGCTCTGTCTACATTGTGCTGAATCAGCACGACTTACACTCACTATTTAGTTAACGCGATTACGTTGTGACTTATCTCCGTCTTGTTAGCGCACTGGCGGAGATTTTTTTTACCTGCGTCATGTCAATTCTTGTCTGTCTCACAGCATTTCTAGCAGCATTCAACACATTACTTCAAAAGTGTGAACCATTTTGTGTGGTCATGCTTTGAGTGCCATTAACAAGCTGTTTACGTGTGTTTTCTGATTCCTCATTACTGTGATTTCTAGTCAAACCTACTGATATATATAGCAATTAATCTCACCGTTCACCGGGTATTCCTTTGGCGAATCTCATCTGTTTGATATCGAACTCATGCAAAGTTTTTAGGAAACAAATGTAACTGACTGATTTCATTTCGAACATTGATACCAAAGTTTGCATTTTTCATTCGCGTAAAAAATTAAGTAATGAAAGATTATTAAAAGTAAGACAAACATAAATCCATGACGTGGAGAAAAAAATAATATGAATAAGAAACTTAAGGTCTGCGCTGTAGCATCATGTGTTGCGAGTGCGCTAGCGATGAGCGCCTCCTTACATGCTGCGCCTACTCACGACAAAGCCGTTATCGGTTATTTGACGCAGTGGGAAGCGTGGAAAGGCACGGATGCTGGCTTTAGCGTGAAAGGCGAGGCCACACACCTTAACGTAGATATGGATATCTACTCTATTTTGAACTTCAGCTTCTTTGGTGTGCCTAAAACCATTTTAAAAGCTAGGGGTTACACAGGCTTAAACTAGCACCGAAATGAAGCCTAATAGAATCATATAGAGAAGCTTTTGATAACTTGTTTAAATCCAAGGGCTTACAAGAAAAGTAGTTCATTTCAGTGAACTTTGAACGGTCACCAAAATGACCAACTTCACCGCTCAAACCCTCCTAAATCAAATCCTCTCATTGTCACCATAAGCAATTCGATTTGTTCACATTGATGACTTTGCATAAATTCCTCATCCTCTCAGATAGGGATTGTTTCCATGATTAACATTCAATCTAAACGTAGGAATTTCGGGCTTATGAATTTTACAGGTATTGCCGCGCTAGATTTAGCATGTACCGAGTGTCCAACAAGTTACCGTGTGTTTTCGGTCATGATGTTGTGCAGTAACGAAAAGAACGTCATTGCAGCCAGTCAGCAAATGTTGGCTGATAAACTCAAAGTGAGTAAGGGAGTGGTGAACAAAGCAGTGAAGGCACTCACCAAGAATGGGTTAGTTGCTTACCATGCTGTCCGTGGTGGTCATGGTTCGTATTTCATGGTTAACCCTTACGAGTGGTCAGTAATCCCACGTCACAACGGTGCAAGGGGCTATGTTGTTACTGGTGAGATTTCAGAAAGTGAGTGTAACGGTGCTAATTACGCTCTCATGTGTGAGCAATACAAAGAAATGGGTGGTTTGATTGCTGGAAAGTTGGATGCAGTTAAGCAACACATGAAAGCAATGGACACCTTTGAGGAAATCCCGACACACGTCGGACGTTAACCATCATGACAGCTTACTTACTCGAATACTCTCGTGTTTCTACGTCAAAGCAGATCGACAAGATGGGTTTAAAAGGTCAGCGACTTACAGAGGATGAAAGGGATTTCCTTTGCAATGAATACGATTTAACACCGTACCATGAAACCTTTTCAGATCTTGCTGTCAGTGCCTTCAAAATCAATGCTAGTGAACGTCCTAGCTTTTCTCGAATCATCGAACTGTTAGATAGTGGTGAGGTTTCTAGTGATTCTGTGCTTGTGTTGAGTAACTTGGATCGCTTGTCACGTGAGGACATCAACACAGCAATTAACACGTTAACGGGCATCATCGACAAGTGCAGAATTTACATCACTCAGGAAAGACGGATTTTTGATAAGCATGATTCAAACCTCATGCCTAATTTGATGATGGCACTAATTTGCCTTTCACGTGCTAACGATGAGTCACAAGCTAAAAGCGAGCGAGTAACGAAAGCAAACCTAATCAGGATTCAAAATCACCATGACGGTGTTAAGGGTGTGAACGGTTTACCTTTAGCAATTCCGTCAGGCCGTTACCCTAGTTACATCGACACCAACACAGAAACGGGTGAGATCTCCCTTAATCCGTACAAATCCGAGGTGATGAAAACCGTCATCACTATGCTGCTTTCTGGTTTGTCGGTTCGTGGTGTACAGGATTGGCTTGTAGTTCATCACCCTGACTTGGATTGGGGTGAAATGATGTTACGTAGGATTCACACACGAAAGGCTTTGCACGGTGAATTTAATATCATGGTTCGTGGAAAGAAACACACACTAGTTAACCATGTACCACCGTTGATTGATGAGGTTACGTTTTACCAATTGGTTCAGCTACGCACTGAGAATTTTAAAGCGCGTACTCGAACAGAGGGTTTGATTTCTGTATTCACTGGTTTTAAAAAATCATATTGCCGTAGCTGTGGATCACCTATGGTTACAACGGTGAGCAATGGCAAAGAAATCTTAAAGTGTCGTGGTTCAAGTGACCGTAAAAATCCATGTAAGAATGTGGTTTGCTTGTTGTCGGTTTACTTGTTGAATGCTGTTAAATCGGTAAACCTCAACTTTACAAACCTAGTGCCTGATTACGACGATTCAAAGTTGATTGAGTTACAGGACAAACTAGCAGAAGCACAGAAACAGAAAGCTATGTTTGAGGAAAGGCTGTTAACTAATTTCACCAATGCAATGGCTAATCTTTACGATGCAAAGTGTGTTGAGGTGACAGAGCTAGAAACAGCAATTGAGGATGAGAAGCTAAACAATGCACCCGTTACTGGTTTGTTTAGTGTCATGCCTACAGATCCCGAGCAGTTACGAAACCACCTTTCACAACTGACAACATCACTTAAGTTTTACCGTATTAAACGAGGTCACACGATCACCTCAATGTATTTTAAGAATGGGTTTGTGCTTAACCTTTACCTGATGAAAGGGAAACTTTTAAAGGTTGGTTTGCTTACTGGATCGAACCATGACGACAAGCTGTTAGAGGATGACGACAACTTTAAACGGTTTGTAGCTGGCGGGCATTTGCAAGCATGGCTAGATGATGAACCAATCAAACAACCTCCAACACTAGCGACACTCGAACAACTGCTTTTAACGGCATAGTTAATTTTAAAAGGGATAGTGAAAGCTATCCTTTTTCTATTGGTTCAGGACAAAGAAAGCACCACTGCTTAATCGTATACTGAAATCCATTTCTTAAATCCACTGCAAGCCGTACAGGGTAAAGGTTAATGATTGGGTAACCTTACACTCTCACTACGGCATTCCTCACCTATGTTTCATGGTTCATGCTTTGGGCATGGTTGCCCATAGTTAACCGTAAATCTAACAAACCCGAAAAGGCACTGATGCCTTTTAAGTGTCAGGATGAACTGTCACATTAGAAAACACCTTGATGCGTCTTTTGGTAACCAGTGTTGGATACCATTTAATGAGTGAGGATGACCTCACACATTGATCCCACATCGATGTAAGACGTTAGCAATATGGTTCATTTAGGGTTGCAGATTTTCTGCAACCGTCAAATCCACTAACATCACCTTTAACGGTTACGGTTTTGTCGTAACCGATCATCATAATACCTATCCCACTACATATGTCATTCTAGCCTAATTCACCGTAAATCTATTGGGTCAGATCCAAGGGTTAAGCATATGCTTTTTTAAGTGTAGTGAATCCACGTGTACCAAGCTGTGAGAGGCTTTCTAGTGCTGGTGGTACATAGGTTTAAATTGTAGGTTTCATGGCTGTGGTGAGGCTTACAGGTGGGTTAATTTTAATATCAAAATGGAATAAGAAAGTTAGGCTTTAGAACCAATTAAAATAAGGCTGTTAGTGTATAGGTTTGGTATAGATATTTTGGTCAAAAATCGAATAGTTAGGATATAGATTAGCGTTTTGTGGGATCAGTGCTGGTATAGGTTTGTCATGTTTTAGGTTATAGGGTTGATCTAGTAAATGGCTGAATTGAGTTAGCTTATATACTGGATGAATATACAGCTTAACTATCATAAATTGATGTTAAATCATTTGAAATTAATAGGTTACTCTCATGTAGGAGTTGGCTAAATTTGACCTAATTAATCAAATTGAAAGTGTAGAAATCATCACTACATTGCCAACTTTCCTTTTTGATGAGTTGGCTAAGGATGATTAGCTATGAATGATTTAAGTACAGAAGAAAAGAAAAGAGAAAGGTTGTTTAAAAAGTCAGTTGCAGGTGTTGGCTACATTGGTGAGGGTGAATACTCAAAGAAAGATCACCACTACATCTATCATCGATGGGCTGCAATGCTGCATTGTGGACATGATAAGACATATCAAAACTATAATGGTCACCTAGTCACACCAGATTGGCACTGTTTCAATACGTTTGCTGTTTGGTACGTTGAGCAGTGTAGAAAGCTAGGTATTAACCCAAACACTAAGAATACTTGCTATGTGTTGAATTGCACACTCGGATCATTTAGAGGTCATGAGTTGCACTCACCGTACAACACACAGCTTTTACCAAAGTCAGCACAAATGACAGCAGTTAAAAATGATTTACGTTGTGTGCCTGATTTAGATTTGTTTGCTTGAATATTAGTGAATTCTAAAATACATTGACGGCTCAACCTTGTAGAGTTGGTTGTGCGTTGTTAACACTGATTAGCCCTAGTTTCCTTTGTCATGAGGTTGCTAGGGCTTTCTCATATATGCTCACTAACACTCACCAGTTACCATTGAAGCATCACCAGTGTGTGCTATGTAGTGTTGATCAATATGCGTATTTGATTAGACGATATGAGGCATAGAGGCTTACACACACTGCAAAACCTTTTGAATCAGTAATACCCAATACAATCGAATATCCCATAACCCAAACGAGATAAAGACAAAACATCACAGAGAAAGCGTAGACAATGTGCATTAAACCTTTACCAATACGTTTAATCATTGGTTCGCTTCCATACGTTGAATCACTAGACGAACAGAGGTTGCACCGTATTTACCACCTCTAGGTGTTACGTGGTGAGTGTCAGTAAGATATTGAGCAATTGCACGTAGTGACGTAATACCAGCGTTTCTTGCTTCTTGGATTGCTTCATATACCTCAACATCTTTTAGGCTGGTTGTTGCTTGTCGTGTTTCTGTCGCTGCTTTGGTGTTGGTGTTACGGCCTTCTAGTTTCTTTTCATCACCGTTGTTACCAATCCAATTAGGGTTACCAAGTTGAGCACCTTGCGCTTTCTTTGCTTCTAGTGCTTGTTTGGTTCGCAGTGAAATGAATTTTCTTTCTTGTTCAGCTAGTGAAGCATAGATGTGTAGTTCAAAGCTGGTGGCATTTGGCAAGCAAGCAACCTTAACGTCTACAACTTCAATCAGGTTTGCAATGTCAGCAACCGAGCGAGATAGACGATCTAGTTTAGCAACTAGCAATGTAGCCTTTGCACGTTTAGTTAGTTGGATCGCTTTCTGGTAACCATCACGGTTTGATTTCGAGCCTGATGCAATGTCGGTGAACTCACCAAGGATCTCAACTGGCTTATCCTCGTCAGCTACATAGCTTTTAAGGTAAAGGTCAATGTCACGCTTCTGTGCTTCCAAGCCTAAACCTGATTTGCCTTGTTTAACTGTAGACACACGGTAATAGATGACGAATTTCATAGTTGTTCACTTTATAAGCTAGTTTGTTGGTGTGAGTGTATTCTATCGAATATGTACACTTATAGCAAACGGTCGTATAGCGAAAGTGAACACTATAATCATGACTGCTTAAATCGCACTCAATCGGTTAACTCAGTGTTGCAATGGTTACGATTCATCATTGAACCAAGTTAAACACATCTAACATTCTCAATCATGATTAATGTTGTCAGTATTCCTTACACTTTCTAGCTGTCATCGTCGCTCAATCGCTGCATATCCCTTGCCATATCTACATCTATCCATTCACCTCACTATGTACACAGCACAGCACACAGCCTTACACAGCTACACACAGCACTATGTTTCTATTGATTGCTCAATGACTTAACTAACACACATCCTTTCCTTTCTGCACAGCTACAACCACCAGCTAACACAACTAAATAGATGTGAATCAATGAGTTAGCCTATGTTTCATGGGGTATTGATGATGTTTTAGGAAAAAACTTGCATATGGGGGGGAATATTTAGGACTTTTGATGTTTTTTTAGGCACTTGTAAACTCACACTTAATTATGATGGTTTCCATATGGTTTTAATTTAACCATATGCTACGTGTGATCCAATATGAGCAGGTTTAAAGGTGGGGGTACTCATTGTATTAGCCGATCCAATTCAAGCCAACACAAAGCCACACAGCAAACGAATTCTATACGTTTAACTCGTAAAAATATGCGTGAGTAAATCCCTATAGATTTTTTAAATTAGATGTAGCTAATCAAGTGTTTCCTAATGTAGTGAGTCAAAGTAAAGTGTGCTTAACCTTCTCATGGTGAGAAGCATATTAAATCAATAGTGGGGATTTGCTTTGTTGGTTCAGACAAAAGAAAAGGGCGACTGCTAAATACAATCACCCTCTCTAAAACAACAAATCATTTAATCACTGCGGAGAAATTAAATGTTTTCAAATTGGAATTTACCGTTCAGTAGAAACAACCAAACGGTACAGCAACAAAATAACGCTAATGGTCAAGGTCAGCAACCTTTCTTTAATTGGAACTTGGCTCAACGTCAGGCACAACCTAATGTAGTTAATGGATCACCAGCTTTGCAGGGTTGGCTAGGCTTCCAACAATTAGACAAATCCAAACAATTACCTAATTACCCACAGCAAGGCAGAGGAACAGCACAGCCTCAGCAGTATTTAAACGTTGGTTCGAATCAGTTGAGCAATAACCTATCTGATCACCTTACTGGTACAAGTAATATTGATGGGTCAGAGACGCTCACACGTGGTAACAATATCGGAAACACGTACAGCACTAATGCTTTGAATGGTGGTGCTGGTGGTGGTTTCTTTGATGGTTTTGGATGGGATCAGGGACTGGATTTAGCTAATACACTTGGTGGGGCTATCCTAGGTTTCCAAGGCTTGAACCATGCTAAAGATGTATTTGCCCATGAGCGTGATGCATGGAACAAAAACTTCACGAACCAAGTGGATAGCATGAACACAATGATGTCAGATAGACAAGCAGCCCGCTACAGTGCCAATCCTAACGCTTACCAGCGTCCTGACGAATATATGGCTGAAAACCGTCTACAGGGAGGTTCGAAATAATGGCTAGTCGTGACTTTCTTTGGAATCAAATGTCATCACCTAATTTCTCAGCATCAACGGCTGCTATGGGTCAGGCTACGGATAGTTTCAGTAATGCTTTAGCTGGTTTAACTGGAATGTCAGACGATATTAAATTAGCAGAAAGGGAATTGCTTCAACGTGAACATGACCTAAACAAAATGGCACTTGAGGAAGAATATGCAATTGCCAGTGATGCACGTGCTAATGATTATTGGGGTCAGCAAAACCAAGTAACAAATCAACAAGCTGTGGATGCTGCTAAAACCCTAGCAGAGGTGAGTGCTGATGCTGCAACACTTGCACACACTAGAGGTGAACAGAGTGCAGTTAATACATGGAATAGAGGTGAACAGAGCAACGTAAATACATTTAATAGAAACACTCAGCAATCTATTAATGACCAAACAATCACATACGCAAATACACCTTTGAGCTATGCACCAGACGGTACACCTATTAAACCGACTAACGAGCAAGTAAGGGAATATGCACAAGGCTTGAGTTCAATTTACGGCAATCAACCTAATCGAGTTGGGTCACCGTCAGGTATTGCACCACAACCAGCACCGATTGCTGTACCTAATCATGAGCAAGTTGAGTCAGCAGGTCACCCATATAAGGTAAGCCCAGCACAAACACAGGCTACTGATGGTTCAACAGCACCTAAAGATGCATTAATGCGAGAATTGGAAACTATAGAAGCTAAAATAGAAGCAGATAGAGGCTTAGGAGGTCATCACCCTGTAGATATTGCACTGGCTAATTCTAGTAAAAAGCCACCAGCAACTGATCCACTATCCAAGGCTATTGCAGAAGTTGAGCAAGGTGAACCAACAACAGATGATCTTGAGCAAGTGCTGTTAAATACTGCATCAATTCAATCACAGCAGCCAGTTACACAAGCTGCACCAACTGCACCACGTCAACCAGTGCCAAACCCGAACGCACCAGCACAACAAGCTAATTTCGAAAGCACTGGTAACAAATATGCAGATCAGGTTTTGACTGATGAGGGTTTCCAACAACCTACACAATTCAAGACAGCAGAAGCAGCAAAGGAATATAGGGACGCACAAAACAAATCCCTAGAAACCGTTGACGGCATTAATAGTCAGTTGCAGCTAGTTGATAGCATGATTTCAAATGACAGAGGTTTAGAAGCTTCAACTGGTGGATTAGCTCAATATGCCTCACAAACAGGAGAGGATTGGTTCACATTAGCTACCCGTGCAGGTGCAAGGCTTGCAGAATCAGCGGCAACAGGGTTTGCAGAGGCAACTGGTCAAATTGATGAAGATCTAGCAGGTGATAGGACTAATTTCCGTGCTGGTGGTTTGCAGGTTACGTCTAAAGAATTTACCAATGCCACAAACAAAAACGGTTCAGCAAACATGACTGATGCTGATGCTAAACGTTACATTTCAGCAGTGATCCCATATGAGGAAGCACTAGCAGATCCCGAAGCGATGAGGGGTGTATTGCTAAAAACAAAGGTACAGCTTGAATATGGCAAAGCCTTTGAAGCACTGAAAGCAAAACGTAACGGTAAACCACCAACACCAGCAGAAAGAACAACACTATTAAGACGTATTGAGAGTGACAACGGGATTACCTTTGATGATGATGGAAACGTTCACTTTCAAACACAAGAAACAAGAGACGCTATTAATGTAGCTAACAGACGTTCAGCAGACGGCACACTATATCAACCGTTCAGCTTAACTAGAAAATACGTTGATGGTGATGTTTCAATGGGTGAGGACGGTAAACTGAGAATGTTCAAAGACGGTAAAATTCTAATTGAGGGTGAGTGATGGACGGTATTCCTAAAGGGTGGAAAGTGGACACTACAACCACTGAAACTTATAACGCTACACCTAACACCGAAGGTTCGAACCAAGTTGCACCACAACCTGAATCAGCTAATCAATCGGCTATCCCTCAAGGGTGGAAAGTTGATGAGGCAGCAACGAACCAATACACCAGCACACCTAATCAGCCTGAACCTGAACAACGTGTGTTAATTGCTAATCGTCTTAAGCGTTTAAAGGATGAGGAAAACACAGCACGTAAAAATAAGCTGGTGGATGATGCAACTAGCATGGTTCAAAGTGCTATTGATGAAGCAGACGTGTTTTCTAGAGTCATTAAATCGATGGTTCAACCTGATGATCCAATTCAGGCAGAAGCAAGACGGATTGAGTCAGAATCACAGCTTAACTATACACCTGCTAGTGGAATGACAAACTCAGAGGTGATTGCTATGTTGATGAAAGGCAGTAACTAGAAACAAATTAGCCCACTGTAAAAGGTGGGCTTTTTCTATTGGGTCACACTGCAACGACAGCAGGTAATGTCATCAATGTTTTAAAGTATTCCTCGTAACCGTCAGGGTTCAATTTGCAAAGCTCGTCATGGGCTTCTGTGCTGATTTCCAACATGATCCACACATCCGACTCATTCAATTTATAAGGCTTTCTGCATAGCGTTTTAGCAGCAATGAGGCGTAGTGTTAATTCATCATCTGCACTAATCGTTAAACCTCGTCGTTTAAACCTATTTCGCAGATTAGAAAGCATGACGGTAACAATAGATCTCAGGTTTTCCCTTTCCTGATATGACATTTTAAAGTGTTCAAAGTGTTTCTTTTGCATGATGGTTACTCGTTGTTAAACATGTATTCAGAATACACCTTTAATTAGGGTTTGCTAATACACAATAGGTGGGCTTTGTAGGACACGACAATTTCGACGACTCCTCTATGACTGCTAATTAAATTGCACTCCACCAGCTACAAAAAAGGGAATGACGCTAATCAATCCCTTATGAGGTTGGGGTATTTCTGCGCTCACCTAAACACCAGCCAGAAAGCGCATCAATGCGTTTTATGACTGGGTCATGCTTTGAATTGATGGGTCAGAGGTTGTTTAAGAATGGCTATGTTTTGTTGTGCCATATCTAACAGAATACCGATCAAATTAGCCTTTTCTGGTTCATCATTTTCTAGTGCTTCTAAACGTTGTGAATCCAGCAACTCACAAGCCCCGTTAAGCAGCTTTAAACCGTCCCTAATACGTTTGCACTCAGGATATCTTTCAACGTCACACAGCAGGCTTACAGCTTCATTTAAGTTGTCGTTAGTGATGGCTGTAACCAGTTGGTTTGTGTAGTCGATGATTGTTTGTTGTTTCATGATTTCGAATACACAATTAGATCACCACGAACCAATGACGCTATTTGCTCACCTAGTACTGAATCCCATTCATAGCGCAAACCCGAACCACTTTCACGATCTAGGATATACCGTACAGACGAACCATCACAATCACCGTCAGCTTTACCTTGTAGGGCTAGGGCTGCACTGATGACACACAAACCACCAAAATTTTCAGGCTCAATATCCCATGCTAAAGTGTTTTCATTAACTGCATCTATGGTTAAACCCATTTCAGAGGCAATATTCCCAAAGGAAAGCAAACCAGTTTCTAGTAATGGCAATACATAGCCGTCAAAGGTAAATGGCAGCATGTTAGCTGGTGTTCGATGTTGGATTAGAGGGATCACAGGCAATCCGAAAGCTAAAGCAACGGCTGATGCATAGCGGTGATGTTGTCTTAAAGTTTCAATTTCTGCCTTTGCTGCATCATAGTGACGTTTTAATACCGTTTCACCGTGTTGGTTGGTGATGATTGTTTGTTTTTTCATTGGTTAACCTTCTGAAATTGTCATGTAGGATCGGTTTCCAAGGTATTCACCGTTGGATGTGTTGTATTGGTATTTACAGTTAAAGCTAACACGGTGTTTCTCTGTGCTGAATTCACCGTAATTGATATACATCATGTAGCTGGTTTCACCGTGCTCATAATCCTTTCTTGTTGAAACGTCACTAGCCTTTGAATATGCCAGTTGTTCAAGTTGGTTCACGGTGGAAACACACTCGTCTTTGTTCATGAACACGGTTAAGGAAATACCCGAGTTTTTACCGTATTCCTTTTTCATGTTGTCATAGATGACGGTTGTAGTTTTACCCTCAAACACCTTTGCAATGTCACCGTGAACACTTGAACGATCACCCCATTCAAAAGCATGTGCTTGCAGCGACGAACCAACAAGCAAGGCTGTAACTAGTGTTAGGGTTTTACGGGTTTTCATTGGTTCAATTCTCGTCATTTGCTGGTGGATTACAGAAGCGGTTTAACCACTGGATCATGTTTAAAATCCTTTCTGTAACGCTCGTAACTGGATTTTGAAATCCCATGTTTTTCACATAGCTGTTTAAGGTTTCCGACCTTTGCTCGTTTGTCCAAAAGGAAAGAGATCAACACCTGCTTTTTAGCTTCTGCTGCTAGGTCGCGTTTTGCTTGTACCTCGGGTGAGGTTTGCTTGATCCGTTCATAGCCTAGTGAGGTGTCGATTACAGCGTTCGGAATTCTTTCTTTTAGGTAAAGTGCCGCTCTCATGTCAGGCACTACAAAAGTGCATGGTGTTTCTAGTTCATCATGGTTTCTGATTGCTGTACGTCCAATGTCTTGAAAGCATGGATCTAGATAGCGTTCAGTTAACACGGCTTTACTCATGGTTTTTGAGCCTATACCCAACTCATGAGAAGCAACACCCAATAGTTTTAACTCGTCAGGTGCAGGATTAGCAGATCCAACAAAGGCAGCTTTAGTGATGTGCTCATAGCCATTAATCCCATGTGAGTGCAAACCACGAACCACAACGTTAAGGCTTTCGTAGTTGTAATACTCTTTATCATCCTCGTTTTTAAACAGCAGGTAGTCACGGCCTAGTACCTGATGTGCAAAATCCTGTATATCCTCAACAACGGTTTTGTATTCCGTCTCACGGTCAACGAGTGAGGTATTTACCATGCTGTTTTTGAGGGTTTTGGAAAAGTTACGTTTAGTAAGGTACGGCACAATTCTAACGTTTGTGTGCATGTGGTGACGAGTTAACTCTTTACCGTATATCACGTTAGTTTCGAATATTTCAGCACCAATGACCGTTTCAGCAACTAGCCCAAACATCGAATCTTTAATGTTTGAGCCAAGAATAATCAGATCTTTGGTGCTTTCGATTAGGTGCTTTGCTGGGTGGTAAACAATGGCCTGAAACACGTGCAGAATTTGCCCTGCTGATTCACTATCTGGATCGGCTACGGTTGTGTAATAGATGATTTCAAAGCCGTCTAACATGTACTTAAGTAGCTGAATGAACTCCTTTGAAAAGGTGTTGTCACGTCTACGTTTCCCCTTTGCTTTAATCCCAGTTACAGAATTCTCAACAAGTTTGATCGCATCGGCTTGGGTTTCTTCATCGTCTTTCAGTCGTACCTTTTGAAACTTGGGATTCTTTGGACATGGTTCAAACTGGACATATTGAAATAGGTGTTTGTAGGTTTGTTCGGTTTGGGTCAGGGTCAGAAGTTGGACGGCACTAGATGGAATTTCATCGACCACCACACGACCAAAATTCAGTATATGTTTGTTAGTCTGTAACAGTGATGCATGTGAAAGGAAAACCACACCGTTAAACTCACCTAAAACAGTTTGCTTGTGAACTCGGGTTAACTCGTCTTGTATACGGTCACTTTCAAAATCATCACCCTTAATCGTCTCACCATCAATACGAACAGCTTTAACGGTTGGGTGCATATGATTAAACCTTTCTAGGCTTTTAGCACTCAACTCGTTTGTAAGTGATGCCCAATAGGTAACACCTTTGCAATCGGGGTGCTTATGAATTTTCCCGATCAGCTTTAACGTTTCAAAGGTTTTACCCGTCCCTAGTGCTGCTGTAATTGCTGTGACTATTGGTTTTTTCTGCACGGTTAAAATTAACCTTTAAAAATGTAGGGATTAAGGGCTGTGATCTTACATGAGGGTTTTTAAGCAATAAAGCCCTCACTTTACAACTAATGTACCGATTGTGAGTTTATGACGATCCGTCATAGTTGGTTGTTTTTAAATCACCCTCAGTGTTTGCTAAGAGATATCTATATAGCTATTTGTGAGGGTCGTTTTTAAGAGGTAAAGATCACCCTCACCATTTGCTAAGAGAATTCTTATAGCGATTAGTGAAGGTCGTTTTTAAGGGGCATAGAAAAAAGTACATGTATCCATTCTTATTAGCCTATATGTCCAAAATTTTAAGTGCATGAAAAACAATAGAAATTCTGCATGTTTTGAGGGTGATAAAAAAAGGACATGACAGCCTAAACAAAGGGGTTTGAGTCATAGCAATGAACAACCACCAGCACTTAAAACTTAAAGCACTATAACTTTTGTTAGTGATGATGTTTGTAGGACGTGCTTCCAGCACGTAAATCGGCCAAAGTTTACAGGCTTACGTATTGGTATTTTCTAAAGGGGTGAGGTCATCATTGTGCTGGTGGTTTGAGTGGTTGGATTGTTGAGGGGTTACCTTTCAGATAGCGACATAGAAAACAGCAATACCTATTCAATGTTAACTTTTGAAAGTTTAGTTGCTTGTCAGGGGTATGATTTTAAAACTCGATGACGTTCAACGGTCAAGGGTGCTAGATGAATAGGCACTTTAGTGCCGTGATGAATCAGCACATGTTTACCCTTGAGGGTTGGAGGTCATGAGTTACGTATACTTTCCCCTGACAACAACAAACAACACCAACAACCATCAACTTTTTAGGATTGGTTCAGCATCGCAGTTTAGACACTTCACTCAAATGACCTCACGTAAACCCTAGTGCATGTTTCTTGCTATCCAGTGTGAGAATTCATTTTCATTCAGTGCCACAACTTAAAGCAAAAGCAGTCTTTTTAATTGGGTCAGTGAAACTCAGTAAAAATAAGGGTCAGAAGGCTATCAGCAAACGGTTTCGTTAGCTCACAGTGACGTTTTAGCACCTAACGACGATAAATCACCTTACTTAATCCCTAAATCGTCTCAGATCGTCTCTCAGGGATGATTTTCTTTTCATGTAATCGCTCAACTGATGCAATCCACTGACACACTAGCATTCTAGGTTGGTTTTCCTGCTGTCTTACAATCGAATCAAACAACAAACCTCTTACTTGCTGGTGGATTTCATTGGGTGAGTGATAGCCCTTTCAAGGTGTAACTTTGTAAGCGGGTTTTCGGTGTTGCGAAAGATGGCTCTCTGCACAGTGGCGACCTTCGTAACAAAAACATCTACCAAGATGGATCCGTTCAAGAACCCGGCCCACTTTTGCATCCCGATGTTTACTCAAGCTGGGATTTCCACATTTTGTGGGGTGAGCTGGAATATGTTCACGAGTACCCAGGAAACGAACCTTGGCAGGCTGAGCAGTTAGCGAAAGTTCAGGCGCAAGGTTTTGTGAAAGACGGACGTGGTTGGAAGCACGCGCCGTCAGGTGTGACTGGCCAAATGCCTATTCCTTTGAAAAAAGAAGGTGGCGCACCGGGCTTGATCGATTTAGCGAACCAAAAAGGCGTGAAAGTGATGGCGTCTATTGGTGGCTGGAGTATGTCTAAGCACTTCCCAGAAATGGCGTCAAACCCTGCGATGAAAGAACGCTTTCTGAAAGACGTTGATCGTTTGATGGCATTGGGTTTCCACGGCATCGATATTGACTGGGAATTCCCAGGTTCTGGCGGCATGAACTTCACGGGTACGGACGTTGACTACGTTAACTTTGAACAGTTGATGGACGATATTCGTGCACGTATTGGGGATGACAAACTGCTTACGGCAGCGTTTAAAGCTGTGCCAGCGGCGCTTGAAGGCTACGATTGGAACCGTCTGTCGAACTCGATGGATTACTTCAACATGATGACCTACGACCTTAACGGTGGTTGGTCGAATGTCACGGGTCATAACTCGCCACTTTACCCATACCCAGAAGAAGAGTTTGACGGATTAACCCTGGATGACTTGCGCGTGTGGATGCAAGCACGTGGTATTCCATCGAACAAGATTAACTTCGGCGCTGCTTTCTACGGCCGTGGTGTTCAAACGAAAGAAACAACGGCTTACTTGGGCGCGCCAACTGACAAGCGCACAGTGAACTTCTCTGTCGATGGCCCAACTGAATCTTCTGTGGATTTAGATAACTGGAAAGCGTTCGAAGGCCAACCAAACTACAACTACATCATCAAGCAAAACGGCTGGGAACATTTCTGGGATGCCAATGCAGAAGTGCCTTATGCGGTGAAAGGAAAGTACTTCTTGAGCTATGACGATGAAGAGGCCATTCGTAAGAAAGCGGAATACGTCGTGAATAACGACCTTGGCGGCATTATCGTTTGGCAGGTGCATGGTGATATTCAGTGTGAAGGCACCTTTATCAATCACGGTTCTAAACTGAAAGAATGTACCAACCTGAAGTCACCATTAGCACAACAAATTGATGATGTGTTCAGTGCAAACGTGCTGCCAAATGAAGCACCGGTTATCTCAGTTCCGGGTGCGCAGGCGGCAGATTCAGGTCAAGTGATTAGCTTTGCAGTATCAGCGAAAGATGCAGACGGCGATGCGTTGTCGTTCTCAGCAACAGGCGCGGATGTGCTCGATAATGGTGATGGCACTGCGACCGTCACATACAAAGCACCGAACACCGCTACAGACCTTACTGATACCATCACTGTGACAGTCACTGATGGTAAAAAATCTGACGTTGCAAGCGTGACCGTGAATGTGAAAGGCTCGGGCGTTGTGGAAAACACACCACCAGTACTGACTGTTCCTGCCTCTGTTTCTGTTAACGCGGGCGAGTCTGTCGATATTTCGTTTTCAGCGTCTGACGCGGAAGGCGATGCATTGACCTTTACTGCAAGTGAAGGTGCGGTTACTCAAAACGGTAACTCTGCGGTTGTGACCGTAACAGCGCCAGCGTCTGATAAGGACAGTGTGATTTCGGTTGTCGTGACGGTGACTGATGGATCAGACGCAGACTCTGCGACAGTGATTGTTAACGTGAAAGGTGACACTGGCCCAACAGACAGCACTTGGGATGCTAACAAGGTCTACAACACCGGTGACAAAGTCATTCATAACGGCGTTGAGTTCACTGCGAAATGGTGGACCAAAGGTGAAGAGCCGGGCAAAGCGTCAGTGTGGGCAGAGTTTGACGATGGTTCACTGAAAGATTGGCGCTCTGACAAAGTCTACAACGGTGGCGATCAGGTAACCTTCCAAGGTGAAACCTACAAAGCCAAATGGTGGACAAACGGGGACACGCCAGGAACCGCAAATGGCCCTTGGCAGTTAATGTAAACCTGTTGGTTAGCATCAATAACCATCGCTAAAAAAATACCTTAAAACGAAGCCCTGCATTGCAGGGCTTTTTTCATGCAACTTGCTTACCGAACCTTGTTTGATAAGGCGGGCGTGAATGCCAAATTACTTACAAATTGATGACATAAGTGTCACTGAGATGAGACATCTTGATGGTGATTAAGTGTCTAATAATTAACGAGTAAATGTTTGGTTGGTCATGCATCGGTATTACCTATTAGAGATGTAGGAATTACCTATTGGCTTGCTTCTCTTCAAAGGACTATACCTAAAGCAGTCGACAAGATGCGACATAATAAAAACCTTGGAGGTAAACCATGTCTGATGTGAGCAAATGTCCTTTTCACCCCGTAGCGGGTGGCGGTACAACAAACCGCGATTGGTGGCCAAATCAGCTTCGTATCGATATTTTGCATCAACACACTCCCGAGTCGAATCCACTGGGAGCGAATTTTAATTATCGTGAAGCATTTGCAAGCTTAGATTTAGATGCCGTGAAGAAAGATCTTCACGATCTCATGACAGATTCTCAAGAGTGGTGGCCTGCAGATTTTGGTCATTACGGCCCGCTATTTGTTCGTATGTCGTGGCACAGTGCGGGTACGTATCGTACCTCTGATGGTCGTGGTGGTGCGGGCACAGGTAACCAACGCTTCGCGCCTGTAAACAGCTGGCCAGACAATGGTAACTTAGACAAAGCACGTCGTTTGCTTTGGCCGATCAAGCAAAAGTACGGTCAGAAAATCTCGTGGGCAGACTTGTTGATCCTTACGGGGAATGTCGCACTTGAATCGATGGGATTCAAAACCTTTGGTTTTGCAGGTGGTCGTGAAGACATCTGGGCACCAGAAGAAGACGTTTACTGGGGTACTGAAAAAACCTGGCTAGACGACGAGCGCTATAAAGGCGATCGCGAGCTTGAAGATCCACTAGCCGCGGTGCAAATGGGCTTGATTTACGTTAACCCTGAGGGGCCAAACGGCAACCCTGACCCGGTTGCGGCAGCCATTGATATTCGTGAAACCTTTGCGCGTATGGCAATGGATGATGAAGAAACTGTCGCCCTGATTGCGGGTGGGCACACTTTCGGTAAAACCCACGGAGCGGGTGATGCGGCACATGTTGGTGCGGCACCAGAAGAAGCGTCAATTGAACTTCAAGGTTTGGGTTGGGCGAGCACGCATGGTTCAGGCAAAGCGGGTGATGCCATTACCAGTGGCCTTGAAGTGACATGGACACAAGCGCCTACACAGTGGACTAACTACTTCTTCGACAACCTGTTCGGTTATGAATGGGAACTGACGAAGAGCCCGGCAGGTGCACATCAATGGGTAGCGAAAGATGCAAAAGCTGACATTCCAGATGCATTTGAAGCGGGCAAGTACCAGCTTCCAACCATGCTGACGACGGACCTTTCACTTCGCTTCGATCCAGCGTATGAGAAGATTTCTCGCCACTTCCACCAAAACCCAGAAGCGTTTGCGGATGCCTTTGCTCGTGCTTGGTTCAAACTGACGCACCGTGATTTAGGGCCGCATTCACGCTACCTAGGGTCTGATATCCCAAGTGAAGTATTGATTTGGCAAGATCCTGTCCCTGCAAACAACTCCGCCGCACTTGATGATGCAGACATTGGCACGCTGAAAGCGAGCATCGATGCGACAGGACTTACCGTGTCTGAATTGGTGTCTACCGCTTGGGCATCTGCCTCAACGTTCCGTGGCTCAGATAAACGTGGTGGTGCAAATGGCGCACGTATCGCACTGGCTCCTCAGAAAGATTGGGATGTGAACCAACCTGCGCAACTTGCCAATGTATTGAACAAGCTTGAAGGCGTTCAACGTGATTTCAATAACGCGCAATTTGGCAACAAAGGCGTATCGCTGGCTGATGTGATTGTTCTTGCGGGTGGTGTGGGTGTTGAAAAAGCAGCAAAACAAGCCGGTCAAAATATCTCTGTGCCATTTACGCCAGGTCGTACTGATGCGAGCCAAGATCAGACGGATGTGAATTCATTCTCTGTGTTGGAGCCAGAAGCGGACGGTTTCCGTAACTATCAGAAAGCAAAATACACGGTGTCTGCTGAAGCACTGCTTATCGACCGTGCGCAGTTGCTGACGCTAACTGCACCAGAATTGACCGTGTTAGTGGGTGGTCTGCGTGTGCTTAACACCAATGCGGGCGGCCATTGTCATGGTGTGTTCACCGAAACCCCTGAAGCACTGACCAACGATTTCTTCGTTAACTTGTTGGACATGGGCGTGGAATGGAAGCCTGTTGATGGTGATGATGTGTTTGAAGGGCGTGACCGTGCAACCGGTGCACTGCGTTGGACAGGCACACGCGCTGATCTCGTGTTTGGTTCTAACTCGCAACTTCGTGCGCTTGCAGAGGTATACGCGACAGAAGATGCCAAGGGCAAATTCCTGAGCGACTTTGTTGCAGCATGGGTGAAAGTGATGGAGCTGGATCGCTTCGATCTTAAAAAATAAATCCTTTATTGAGAGCAGCTTCCTGCTCTCATTCAGAGGAGAGACAAAACAAAAACCGCTGATTCGTTCAGCGGTTTTTTCGTTTTCACCAGTATGGTTTCGATGTGATGATGTTCTCTCGAAGGGTGTTAGACGGCACCGCCGTCTGGGACGACCATAGGCAAATCCATACAACCATAATCCAGCCCTCGCTGGCTGAGTAAGCAGGTTAATTGTCCACGATGGTGCGTTTGATGGTTAAATAAATGTTGGCAGTATTCTCCGACCAATTTGGTTAACTTCACGCCTTCGGTATTGGTGTAATGAAATGGCTGGGAAGTGACGTCATCAGTCAGGTTTTCTGCCATCTCCAGAATAATGCGATCAACGCGTTGCCGCAGAGGAATGAGTGTGTCGAGGTGGGTAGCGAAGGTATCGTGAATGCCTTTGGAAACGGGTAAGCCTTCGAGTGTTGATGCACTCAGCCCAGCAACATGACAAGCGGCGAGTCGCTGCAGCATGATCAAATCGCCGAACAAAATGTGGTTCCAGTAATCGAGAATGCTCGGAAAAAAAGAGTGAGTATCTTCAGTGAGTTGCTCGCACGTCAACGTGCCACACACTGCTAGCAGTTGTTGGTTAATGCGCTGATTGTACCGTGCCATCATCCTGAAGTTTGATTGCAATTCCATGTGCTACCGTCGTTGTTTGTAGATAGTTGTTTGGGGATATTCTCGACGGTAATGGCTTTACGGCCACATTTCAAAGGGTAGAGATAGTTTGTTAGCGAAGGTCGCAAACTCGAGTGTAATGGTTAGCTATGCGCTACAACGGCTTATCTGACGGGTCATTTCTCTGCGTCGCATTGGCATCTCATCTATCACCTTCACCAACTCTTCTATGTTCACATTCTGCTGCCAGCGGAATTTCTCAGTGCCATCTTTTCCTATCAATACGACGATATGTTCTTCGTTAGCGACGCGGTATTTGTCGTACAT
Organism: Enterovibrio norvegicus; assembly: GCF_002876705.1. Taxonomy (GTDB): domain Bacteria; phylum Pseudomonadota; class Gammaproteobacteria; order Enterobacterales; family Vibrionaceae; genus Enterovibrio; species Enterovibrio norvegicus_B. The sequence continues at coordinate 55,673 of NZ_MDAG01000068.1, forward strand.
TTCTAGAATTTCTTCGGGCGTAAAAATACCTCGCGAATCAGCGAGATCTTGAATGTTCAGAATTAACGGATGCAGATCACGGTCATCCATTTGGCAGCCGTGAATCAACATTTGGCGTTCAAAAGCTTCCACCTTCTCGTCTTTACTCGGCGCGAAAAACAACAAGGTGCGGTGTGATTTGATGAACCCATATTCGGGATACGCTGATGCGTTTGGAACGGCTCCAAACCCTGCAAACAGCACAAGACATATCGTGAGTAGTAAGCGCATAGCATTGCCTCCTGTAACACTCACCATTACGAAAGCCTAGCCTGAGTGGATTCATTCCGCACGCTCTGCTTTGCGAAATGCCCTACGGCTTGCTGTGTTTCTAGGATGTACTTTTGGTAACGCTAAATTGGTGCGAACTGTCTGTGCATTGCACCAAGGAAATGCATCAAGCGATCTTGCTTCCACATGAAAAGACACGTCGTGCCGTTTAATTAATGTAATTAATTCATTTGGATAGAAATAAATTTTGATGTGTGTCGCGCTTTTGGCAAGTGTTTTGCTGACATGGTTGTCAGTTAAATAAAACGGAGCGTTAGCAATGAAAGGAAAATCACTTGCACGAAAATGGTTAGGCACCGCGGCAATGATGGGGCTGGCTTTCAACGCGGTCGCAGAGGAAGACACCATCAAAGTCGGTGTACTGCATTCTCTGTCTGGCACCATGGCGATAAGCGAAACCACGTTGAAAGACACCGTGCTCATGATGGTGGAAGAGCAAAACAAACAGGGCGGTCTCTTGGGCAAAAAGCTCGAAGCTGTGGTTGTTGATCCTGCATCGAACTGGCCGTTGTTTGCAGAAAAAGCCCGCGAGTTGGTCGAAAAAGAGAAAGTCGATGTGGTGTTTGGGTGCTGGACTTCAGTGTCCCGAAAATCCGTTCTCCCTGTGTTTGAAGAGCTAAATAGTCTGCTGTTTTACCCTGTTCAGTATGAAGGCGAAGAATCCTCGAAAAACGTCTTCTACACTGGCGCTGCACCAAACCAACAAGCAATTCCTGCCGTCGATTACTTAAAAGATGAATTGGGCATTCAACGCTGGGTGTTGGCAGGGACAGATTACGTCTACCCACGTACCACCAACAAAATTCTCGAAGCGTATTTGATCGATCAAGGTGTCGCGAAAGAAGACATCATGATCAATTACACCCCATTCGGACATTCTGACTGGCAGTCCATCGTGGCTGACATCAAGCAGTTTGGTGCGCAAGGCAAGAAAACTGCGGTTGTTTCCACCATTAATGGCGATGCCAATGTGCCGTTCTACAAAGAGCTTGCCGCGCAAGGCATGGAAGCGGAAGACATTCCGGTTGTTGCCTTCTCCGTGGGTGAAGAAGAACTTTCGGGTATGGATACGTCATCCCTTGTGGGCCATTTGGCGGCATGGAACTACTTCATGAGCGTGGAAACCGACGAGAACGATGCATTTGTGGAGAAATGGCATGCGTACATTAAAGATGATGAGCGCGTCACCAATGACCCAATGGAAGCCACGTATTTAGGCTTTAACATGTGGGCGAAAGCAGTCGAGAAAGCGGGAACGACAGATTCTGACGTTGTTCAAGATGCCATCATTGGCGTCACCGTGCCAAATCTTACTGGCGGCTATGCGACCATGATGCCTAACCACCACATTACGAAGCCTGTATTGATTGGCGAGATCCAAGATGATGGTCAATTCGTCACGGTATTTGAAACACCGGATGTGGTTGCGGGAGATGCTTGGTCTGATTTCCTATCAGGTTCGAAAGATCTTTTTGCAAGCTGGTTGAAGCCCATGTCTTGCGGCAGCTTCAATGTAACAACCGGCCAATGTTCTGGCGTGAGCGAATAATTTTTCATTCCAACGTATAGCGATGGGCGCGCGCAGTAATCGTGCGTGTCTGTTGCTAAACCATGTTGTGTTTTCCTGCTGTGCGGATCGTCTCTGCATTTTTGTAGCCGTGACAGCAGGGCTTTTCAAAGGATTGAAAAATGCAGTTTTTCGCTTCAATAAAACCTCTCCCTCTCGTCACGGCATTCTGTTTTTTGTGTCTGATAACGGCACTGCTGTTTGTAAAAAGTGTTTCTGCGAATGCTGACATATCCCATTCTTCAGTCGTGACCCTTGAGGACATTTCGCCACTGCTTACCAGCAAGAAATTTTCAGAGAAATACAGTGCTGTCGGGCTTGTTGCCAACAGTGAACTTGCGCAAAAGCAACAGATATTAGAAGGGCTGTTAAACAAGAAAATCGTCTATAAAAAAAGCGATAAATCGCTGTGGTTTCTCGGTCAAACACCGTTGAAAAAAGGCAGCCAACTTGCCGCATTGTCAGATGGTCGCGAACAAGAAGTCATGAAGAAAAGAGACTATCGCGCCGTATCGCTCAACAACAAAATGCGCTCTGAAATACGCACGCAATTGGCCACCTTGTCATTGCAGGGCGAAGACCTAGATGCCAAGCGCGACGGGGCTAAACGTCTCCTCGGGGGAATTGATTCCGCGTTGGCAGAACGCCTGCCTACACTCATTGAAAGTGAAAGTGACGCCGTCACAAAAAACACGCTAATTGTGGCGTTAGCCGTCTCAACACTGGCCGATAAATCATCAAAAACGAACGAAAAAATACAGGCGGTATCAACGTTAGAAGAGTCAGGGTTACCTGAGGCATTTGAAGCGTTACAAAGCGCCAATAACCTCAAACCAAAAGACAGTGAATTGGGTGAAGCGATAACACGTGCGCTAGCCCGTTATGAAGAAAAGCAGCGTGTCGTTAACGTCGCGCAAACGCTGTATTTTGGATTGAGCTTAGGGTCGGTGTTGGTACTTGCGGGCATTGGTCTTGCTATTACGTTTGGTGTCATGGGCGTGATCAACATGGCGCACGGTGAGCTGATCATGATTGGGGCATACACCACGTATGTGTTGCAGCAACTCATGCCTGCCTACACAGGAATATCGTTACTTTTATCTATTCCTTGTGCGTTTGTGGTGTCAGGCTTGGTCGGGATTTTGATTGAACGTACCGTGATACGTCACTTGTACGGCAGACCACTTGAAACCTTGCTCGCGACATTCGGCATCAGTTTGATCTTGCAACAAGCCGTACGCTCCATTTTCTCTCCGCTTAACCGCTCCGTCAGCACGCCTGAATTCATGTCTGGCATGATTGACGTGACGCCGATGCTGCAACTTACGGCAAGTCGCGCTTACATCATCATCTTCTGCCTTATGGTTTTCTTCGCGCTCTTGTTTGTTCTGCGTAAAACCCCGTTGGGTTTGCAGGTGCGCGCTGTTTCTCAAAACCGTCCTATGGCGCGCGCAATGGGGGTGCGTTCTGAGTGGGTAGACATGGCGACGTTTGGCCTTGGCGCTGGTGTTGCAGGCATTGCGGGCGTGGCGCTTTCACAACTCACCAATGTGGGCCCGAACATGGGGCAAGCCTACATCATTGATTCCTTCATGGTGGTGGTGTTTGGCGGCGTGGGCAATTTGTGGGGCACGTTGGCAGCGGGATTAAGCCTTGGTGTGTTCAACAAAATTCTTGAGCCTTGGGCGGGGGCGGTCTTGTCCAAAATTCTCGTGCTCGTCTTCATAATTCTGTTTATTCAAAAACGCCCGAAAGGACTCTTTCCTCAACGTGGCCGTATGGCGGAGGGCTAATCATGGATCGTCGATTATTTGATAAGCCAAGCACCACATTGATTGCCTTATTGGGGCTAAGCATTGTGCTCGTGCCTGTCTTGAACCTATGGGTACCTGCGGACAGTCCGTTCCACCTAGAAACCTACACCGTCTCCTTGCTTGGTAAATACCTTTGCTACGCCATTCTCGCGCTTTCCGTCGATTTGGTATGGGGCTATCTCGGGATATTGAGTCTTGGGCATGGCGCTTTCTTTGCACTTGGGGGTTACGCCATGGGGATGTATTTGATGCGCCAAGTGGGAGACCGTGGTGTATATGGCGACCCGTTTCTGCCGGATTTCATGGTGTTTCTGAACTGGACGGAATTGCCGTGGTTTTGGCATGGTTTTGACCAGTTCTGGTTTGCCTGCGTGATGGCGGTTGTCGTACCGGGTGTACTCGCGTTTGTGTTCGGCTGGCTCGCGTTTCGTTCGCGGGTGTCAGGTGTGTACTTGTCCATCATGACCCAAGCGATGACGTTCGCCTTAATGCTGGCGTTTTTCCGCAACGAAATGGGGTTTGGTGGTAACAACGGCCTGACCGATTTTAAAGACCTCCTTGGTTTTAGCTTGCAAAGCGATACCACGCGCGTCGGCTTGTTTATGGCGACAGCCCTTGGACTGATCATTACCTATTTGCTGTGCCGTGCCATTGTCAGCAGCCGACTTGGAGCATTGGCGATCGCAGTGAGAGATGCAGAGTCTCGTGCACGCTTCGTCGGATTTGCTGTAGAGAACAGCAAGCTTTGGTTGTTTGTTGTTTCCGCCGCAATTGCAGGAATAGCGGGGGCGCTGTACGTGCCACAAGTCGGGATCATCAACCCTGGCGAATTCGCTCCACTTTTGTCCATTGAAATCGTGGTTTGGGTCGCCCTTGGCGGGCGGGCCACGCTTTATGGCGCTGTCATCGGTGCAGTGATCGTTAACTATGCAAAAAGCTGGTTCACCGTTGAATTCCCAGAGGTTTGGTTATTTGCATTGGGGGCGCTCTTCGTGGCTGCCACCTTGTATTTACCAAAAGGTGTCACTGGGCTTTGGACCAAACAGGAGACGAGCCAATGAATGCAAACACCGTAGTGCAGCAAAGCGTTGCTCAGCAGCGAGAAAACCTCTCGGATGCGACAGAAAGCGGGTCTGCATTTCTTAAAGATCTGACGCGCCGCGATCAGGTTTTCAACTTCCTCAAACCGCCTTACAACCCCAAGGTCGACATCAAAAACGACATGCTGCTCTACGTCGAAGGTGTCTCGAAATCGTTTGACGGCTTCAAAGCCATTAACGATTTAAACCTCTACATCAAGAAGGGCGAGCTTCGCTGCATCATCGGCCCAAATGGCGCGGGGAAAACCACCATGATGGACATTATCACGGGGAAAACGCGTCCTGATGTAGGGGAAGTGTGGCTAGGGCAGAGACTCGATTTGCTCAAGATGGATGAAGCCGACATTGCCAATGCAGGTATTGGCCGAAAATTCCAAAAACCTACCGTGTTTGAAGCACTCACCATCTGGGAAAACCTCGAGCTTGCCATGGCGGGAAACAAGGGTACGTGGCAAATGTTTCGAGCCGTGTTATCCGGTGAGCAAAAATGCGACATCGAACAAGTGTTAGAGCTAATAGGCTTAAAAACGCTGTCGAAAATGATCGCTGGAAAACTCTCTCATGGGCAAAAGCAATGGCTAGAGATTGGCATGTTACTGATGCAAAAGCCGACGTTGTTGCTGGTGGATGAACCCGTGGCAGGGATGACGCACCAAGAAATGGACCGCACCGCGGAATTGCTGCTTTCTCTTGCCGGCTCACATTCCGTGATGGTGGTCGAACACGACATGGATTTTGTCAGAAGCATTGCATCAACCGTGACGGTGCTGCACCAAGGGCATGTGCTTGCGGAAGGTTCAATGCAAGCGATTCAAGATGATGCGCGTGTGAGAGAAGTGTACCTCGGGCAATAGTCCACTGATGGACGAAAGATCATAAGGAAAAGACATGCTGGAAGTGATTGGCGTGAATCAACGTTACGGCGACAGCCAAACATTGTGGGATTTATCCCTCACTGCGCCAAAGGGCAAATGCACGGTGGTGATGGGGCGAAACGGCGTCGGCAAAACCACCTTGATGGAAAGCATTATGGGGCTGTTGTCGATTGATGATGGGCAAATTGTGGTTGATGGCAAAGACATTGCGAAAACCCGCGCTGAGATGCGACCGAGAGACGGTGTTGGGTATGTGCCGCAAGGGCGTCAGATTTTTCCCATGTTAACCGTGGAAGAAAACCTACGTATTGGACTGCCTATTCGCCCAAAACATGACAGGAAAATCCCTGCGTTTATCTACGAGCTTTTTCCTGTGCTTGCTGACATGAAGCGCCGATTTGGCGGCGATTTGTCAGGTGGTCAACAGCAGCAGCTCGCCATTGCGCGCGCCTTGGTCATCGACCCTAGCTTATTGCTTCTGGATGAGCCGACGGAAGGGATACAGCCCAACATTGTGCAAGAAATTGGCGACATCATTACACGCCTGAATCGCGACATGGGATTAACCGTGTTGTTGGTGGAGCAGAAACTGCCTTTTGCCCGCAAGGTTGGCGACCATTTTTGTTTGGTTGATCGCGGCAAGAATGTCGCAAGTGGCGAAATGGATGCGTTGTCAGACGATTTGATCCGTCGTTATTTGACGGTATAGACGCGGATAACCGAGGACAAACAGGTGGACGAACGGATGATAGAAACGGCATGACACAAATAACCCTGTGCAACGACATGGCTGGAGAAGAAAGCAACGAGGCGACCTCGTCCGTCACTTCTTTGCCTGCGGCGTCTGTTCCCGCGAGAGGGTGGGAAGCGGAACTGGTGCTTGGCTATGAAGTCAGCCGAGACAAAACCGTGCTTCGACACAGCTCGCACCGTGGGCCATTGGCGATTCAACGTGCTTTGTACCCAGAAGGCGGCGTTTGCCATAGCCATTTATTGCACCCGCCGGGGGGCGTTGTTGGTGGTGATTCGCTCGACGTAAACGTGTGTGTTTCTGCGGGGGCTGAAGTGTTACTGACAACGCCGGGTGCCACGCGTTTTTATCGTTCTGATGGACGCGTCGCCAACCTAGAGCAGCACTTTACTGTGGGCGAACATGCACGATTAGAGTGGGTGCCGTTAGAAAACATTGCCTTCCCAGGGGCGATTTTGACCACACAAACCGATTTTCGTCTAAGTACTACGAGCCAGTTTATTGGCTGGGATATTTGGACGCTGGGACAACCCGCAACGGAAACCCCTTTCGGAAACGGCGATCTGAATGGCCTCACAAGAGTGTTCATTGATGACACCTTGATCCTCTGTGAGCGCCTTCGCGTCAACCCAGAAACGCAACGTTTCTCCGCATCATCTCTGCGTGATCACCCTGTTTGCAGCACCCTCATCATGTACGACGGCCATCGCCAAAAAAGGACATCGGACGAAACCGAACAATCCCTGTGCGAACAATCTCTTTGCGAGCAATTGGTCGAATGGTGGGAAAGCGAACGCGAAAACGTCCAGCAAAAAGATCCAAGCATCGTTTTCGGTTTCACCGACTGCGATGGATTACTGATCGTGCGTGGGCTAGGCGAAAAAACCGAAGCCTTGTTTGAGGTGTACACGCGCATTTGGCAAAAAGTGCGGCATGAATGGACGGGTATAACACCGGCTATTCCGCGTATTTGGCGTACCTAAAAACGAGCGAAGCTAGCCACAGAAAAGCCAAGCAAGATCAGCAAGAACAGCGAGAAGAACAGAAAGCATCACCAACACAACGAGGAGAGCACGATGGAGCTAACCCCACGAGAAAAAGACAAACTCATGCTCTTTACGGCGGCATTGCTGGCAGAGCGGCGAAAAGATCGAGGGTTAAAGCTCAATTACCCTGAAGCCGTCGCCCTGATCAGTGCCGCCATTATGGAGGGCGCGAGAGACGGTCGCACCGTTGCAGAATTGATGGATTTTGGACGCACGATCCTCACGGTGGATGATGTGATGGACGGTGTGCCGAGCATGATCCACGACGTGCAAGTTGAAGTGACTTTTCCTGATGGCACCAAATTGGTGACCGTTCACGATCCCATAGTGTGAGGTGTTGATATGTCACACGGTTCTCAAACCGCAGTTCATGGCTTTGTGCCCGGTGAACTGCGTGCAAAAGACGGCGAAATTGAACTTAACGCGGGTCGCGCCACGGTGATGGTAGACGTGGCAAACACAGGCGATCGCCCCATACAGGTTGGTTCGCACTATCACTTTTATGAAGTGAACGATGCATTGATGTTCGACCGAGCGTCCGCCAAAGGGTTTCGTTTAAACATTGCATCCGGCACCGCGGTGCGTTTTGAGCCAGGTCAAAGCCGAACTGTTGAGTTGGTCGCGTATGCCGGCACACGCACTGTGTATGGCTTTCAAGGTCGCGTGATGGGTGCTCTGGATGGTGCGAATGGCACATCCAGCGCGGTGAATAGCAACCCAACCGACGATAAGGACGATTAACATGGCGAAGATTTCACGTCAGGCATATGCCGAAATGTTTGGCCCGACAACGGGTGATTGTTTACGTCTAGCGGATACCGAGCTTTGGTTGGAGGTGGAAAAAGACTTCACCATCTATGGTGATGAAGTGAAGTTTGGCGGCGGTAAAACCATCCGTGATGGGATGGGACAAAGCCAGCGCCCAAGTGCGGAAACGCCGGATTTGGTGATCACCAATGTGGTGGTGCTGGATTATTGGGGCATTGTAAAAGCCGATGTCGCTGTGAAAGCAGGGCGTATCGAAGCCATTGGCAAAGCCGGTAACCCTGATATTCAAGATGGCATCGACATTGTGATTGGCCCGGGTACCGAGGTGATCGCGGGTGAAGGTCAAATTCTCACTGCTGGCGGTATTGATACCCATATTCATTATATTTGCCCGCAACAGATAGACGAAGCACTCACGTCAGGCGTCACGACCATGGTTGGCGGTGGCACAGGCCCAGCCACGGGCACGAATGCGACAACCTGCACACCAGGACCATGGAACATTCACCGTATGCTGCAATCGTTGGATGCATTCCCAATGAACTTTGGTTTGCTTGGGAAGGGCAACGCCAGTTTGCCTGAATCGCTTGAAGAACAAGTCGCCGCGGGCGCGTGTGGGTTAAAACTCCACGAAGATTGGGGGTCGACACCCGCAGCCATCGACAACTGCATGTCCGTCGCGGAGGCCACTGATGTACAAGTCGCGATTCACACGGACACCCTGAACGAGTGTGGCTTTGTAGAAGAAACCTTAGCGGCGATCGGTGATCGTGTTATTCATACCTACCACACAGAAGGGGCGGGCGGTGGTCATGCGCCAGACATCATCAAAGCGGCGGGTTTGCCAAATGTCTTACCCTCTTCAACCAACCCGACCCGACCCTACACGGTCAACACGGTTGACGAACACTTAGACATGCTGATGGTCTGCCACCACTTGTCACCGGCCATTGCAGAAGACATCGCCTTCGCGGAATCTCGTATTCGCCGTGAAACCATCGCAGCCGAGGATCTTCTTCACGATCTTGGTGCCTTCTCGATGATTTCTTCTGACTCGCAAGCCATGGGGCGTGTGGGGGAAGTGGTGATCCGAACCTGGCAAACCGCGCACAAAATGAAGGTGCAGTTTGGCGCACTAGAAGGCGACCCAAGCCATAGCGATAACCAACGCATTAAGCGTTATGTCGCGAAATACACCATCAACCCCGCCATCACTCACGGTATGGCGCATGAAATCGGGTCGATTGAAGCAGGGAAACTTGCAGACTTGGTGCTTTGGAAACCTGCGTTCTTCGGTGTGAAGCCATCTTTGGTCATCAAAGGCGGGTTAATCGTTACCGCTCCGATGGGTGACCCGAACGGCTCCATTCCTACACCTCAGCCTGTGCATTATCGCCCGATGTTTGGCAGCTATGGCCGTGGCCCAGCGACGAGTTCACTGCTCTTTATGTCGCAATCTTCCATTGAGAACGGCGTGCATGACATGTTGGATCTACAAAGCGGTATTAGCGCAGTAAAAGGCTGTCGGACCATTCGGAAAAAAGACATGAAACTCAATGATTGGCAGCCCAATATCGAAGTTGACCCACAAACCTATGAAGTGCGCGCCGATGGTCAATTGTTAGTGTGTGAACCCGCAGATGTGTTGCCGATGGCGCAGCGTTATTTCTTATTTTAAGTGGAGGGGAGAATGATTGAATTCACTCAGCGAATTAGCGTTGAACATGACAAAAACCACGCATCTCCTGTTACTGGCACGGTTAGTTTGGGCATTGATGCGCGAATCAAAAGTCGCATCAAGGTGGCTTTAGACGATGGGCGAGATGCGGGGCTATTTCTTCCTCGTGGTATCACGCTTCGCGATGGCGATGTGTTGGTCTCCACAGAGGGCGAACATGTCCGCGTGGTGGCAGCAGAAGAGAAAGTGTCAACGGCGAAAGCCGATTCTCCGCTTCTGTTAGCAAGATTGAGTTATCACCTTGGAAACCGGCATGTGCCGCTTCAAGTCGGTGACGGCTGGGTACGTTATCAACACGATCATGTGCTCGACGAAATGGTGGGCTTGTTGGGGGGAGAGGTGGTCGTCGAAATGGCGCCGTTTGAACCAGAAGCAGGGGCATATGGCGGTCATTCCTCTGGGCATCACCATCATCACTGAATGAACCAAGAGAAAGCATTCGCAAAAAGAAATAATGAACAAGGAAACGTAAGCATGAAAAAGACAACACAACTTGCTGCAGTATGCGCAGTGTTTATTGGTTTAATTGCGCTGCCAGCATCGGCACACCCTCATAAAGAGTCAGCCAGCGGCGATTCTATTGTTAATACGGTCACGCATGATCATGCTGGCGGCGTTGTCACGACAAACGCTTGTGCGGGCAAAAACAGTGAAAAAGAGACCTCTGCTGATGACTGCACAGTATCGCCTGTTTCAACTCATTAGCCCGTCTCTGCCTGTCGGTGCATTCAGTTACTCCCAAGGGCTTGAGTGGGCGATTGAGTGTGGCTGGGTAGGGAGCCAATCCGATTTAACGGATTGGCTTAATAGCTTGGCGTTTGATTCGATGCAATACCTCGAACTGCCTGTGTTGCGTCGTTTATATCGTGCATTTGAATCACACGATGTTGAAGCGGCGGAGTACTGGTGCCAATGGTTATATGCCAGTCGTGAAACTGCGGAGTTTAGGAAAGAAGAAACCCAACGCGGCAGAACCATGTTGACCTTGCTCAAGCAACTCAAAGTGGTGGATGAGGGAGACGTTTGGGCGAGCATTGCGCAAAAAAGCCAAATTGCGGGCTTTGCACTTGCAGGCGTTCGTTGGGGCATTGAAGAAGAAACCCTGTGTGAGGGCTATATCTGGAGTTGGCTAGAAAATACCGTGATGGCAGGTGTAAAGCTTATCCCTCTAGGGCAAAAAGCAGGGCAAGAAGTGCTGTTGACGATGACGCCGGTGCTCGATGATGTGGTGGCTGCATCACATGATGTGATGGATGATCAAGTCGGTGGTTTTTCGCCTGCGCAAGCCATCGCGTCTAGCCAGCATGAAACACAATATTCACGATTATTTCGGTCTTAGCGCACTTAGGTTAAGGCGACAAGGAGAACGAAGATGAGCTACAAACAACCTTTACGAGTCGGTGTGGGTGGTCCGGTTGGGTCAGGGAAGACCGCATTGCTTGAAGTATTGTGTAAAGCCATTCGAACCACATACAGCATTGCCGTGGTCACGAATGATATTTATACCCGCGAAGATCAACGAATTTTGACGGAAGCACAAGCTTTAGATGCTGACCGGATTGTGGGTGTTGAAACAGGCGGGTGTCCGCACACGGCTATCAGGGAAGATGCCTCTATGAACCTGGAAGCCGTGGACAGCTTGGCGCGCCATCATAAAGATCTGGATGTGGTGTTTGTTGAAAGTGGTGGCGACAACTTGAGTGCAACGTTTAGCCCAGAACTCGCTGACCTCACTATCTATGTAATTGATGTGGCGGAAGGGGAGAAGATCCCGCGGAAAGGTGGTCCAGGTATTACGCGTTCAGATCTCTTGGTTATCAATAAAATCGATCTAGCCCCTTATGTTGGCGCAGATCTTAACGTGATGGAAGCTGACACGAAACGGATGCGTAAAGACAAACCGTACGTGTTTACCAACTTAAAAGAGAAACAAGGTTTAAGCGAGATCATCGATTTTATCGAAACAGCAGGGATGCTAAAGAAAGCGGGCTAAATACCCGCGTTTAATTGATTTCTTAGCGAGGGTTTGTTGACCTTTAGTGGTGATTTTTGAGGTGAACAGACCCTTGCAACGCGTGCTTATTTCGCCAGTGTATTTACTGCATCTTGAAGCTGTGCTTTTAGTTCTTCATTGCGCAGCGTTTGCGTTTCCATGTCGAAGTTATCGTAGAAACTTGGCACAGAAAGCGACCCTTTAACATCTGCGGCAAAATAAGGTGCAGAACCGACAGCGCCTTGAAGCACAGAGCTTGCACCGCCAGGGCCTGGTGATGTTGCAAGGAATACCACAGGCTTGCCTTGGAACACTTTCATGTCGATGCGTGATGTCCAGTCGAACACGTTTTTATACGCTGCCGTGTAAGAACCATTGTGCTCAGCAAAAGAGATGATGATGGCATCCGCGTCGCCGATTTTTGCAAAGAATGCTTTCGCTTGTTCTGGTTGACCCAATTCTGCTTCGCGGTCTGAGCTGTAAATCGGCATTTCAAAATCGTTCAAATCGAGCGTTTCTACTTCCGCACCTTCAACAAGGTTTGCTGCATAAACCGCCAATTGTTTGTTGATTGATTGAGAGCTGCTGGTTGCGCCAAATGCTAGTACTTTCATTGTGTTTTCCTCTAAGAATTCGTGTTTTTCTCGCCGAGTGGCGTCAGGTCATAAGCCTGTGAGTTTGGTTGACGTCTTATGTCTTGAGCTCACTATAACTCTGCGCCATATGAAGATTAATGATGTTTTTGAAGAAGGATTGTTTCCATATGACATGTAATTAACTATGATCTCTCACTGAGAGAGCGTGAGGCGATAAAAATGAACACACAATTGCTTGATGGAATGGTGATATTTCGAGAGGTCATGAAGGTTGGTAGCTTTACCAAAGCGGCTGATCGTACTGGCCATTCAACATCCTACATCAGTAAGGAAATCAACAAGCTAGAAGAACGTTTAGGCGTACGTTTGTTGCACCGAACAACACGTTCATTGAGTCTAACGCCGGAAGGTGAGTTGTATTACGAGCAGTGTCGTCAGATTGTTCAGGATGCAGAAGAGCTCGAAAACGCCATGCTGGGACGTCAGGTCACGCCGAAGGGAAACCTGAAAATAAGCTGTCCAACCAGTTTTGGTTTGACGCGCTTAGCGCCTCTTTTGCGGGGCTTTGCCGATGCATACCCTGACATTACACTAAACATTGAACTCAATGATCGAAAAGTTGACTTGGCGGCGGAGGGGTTTGATATCGCGGTGCGCGCTTCACAGGCACTCGATGATTCAAGCTTGATTAGCCGTAAAATTCACTCGTCACACGCGGTCACCATTGCTTCACCGGCTTATCTCGAAAAGCATGGAATACCGACGCATCCTAAAGAGCTCGTTAATCATAAAGTTATCAGCTATAGCAACATCCCGTCTTACAACACATGGCGTTATAAAGATCATGATGGCAGTGCGATTGATGTGGAACTTGAAAGCTTTGTCGCGAGTAACAGTTCGCAGTTAGAGCTTTTGTTGTGCCTTTCTGGCGAAGGCATAACGCGTATGCCGCTGTTCAACTTGAATGGTGAGATTGATTCTGGCGAGCTCGTGGAATTGTTCACCGATTTTCCGCGAACCAATATTGATGTGTTTATTGTTTATCCGAGTCGTAAACATATGTCTTCGAAGGTACGCTGTTTCATCGATTTTCTTATTGACGCCATGGACGAGGAATAGATCCAATGGTCCTTGTCGTATAGCGCTTAGCGCCGGCTCCTTGTTTAGGACGGGACACATCAATAGAAAAAGCCCCAAGAAGGGGCTTTTTTGCTTTCTAATGGCTAAACGCTTTTTGCTATTTGCCGAAACCGTAATGTCGTATGTAACCCACGCTAACCCAGGCGACAAGCAGAGTTGCAACGGTTAGCTCTGCTAATCCTAGCCGTTCGAGCCAAGCCCAGTGCGCATGATCTTTCTCAAGCCATAATGTGAGTCGTTCCATTGCAACGGCGCTGATCACTGAAGGGAAGGTCAGTGCCGCGATCGTCGGCTGAAAAGGTTCTTTCAATAAGTCGAAATAACACAGGTAGACAAAGAGCGTCATCATGATCCCTACACCGGCAAGTGCGCCGGCTAAAACAGGATCAGGGTTCGGCAAGTTAACCAAGTAGGCAGTGAGGGCAAGGTTAACGGGGGCAGCCATAATGGCGAGTACTGGACGACTGTTTTTCGGCAAGCTTTCTAAAAAGCACAGACGGTAAAGCACAAAGGGCAGCATGAAGAAGTATGCACCAATACAAACGTGCGCCAGCAAGGCCGATTCATCGGTAAACCCTAGCTTCGGGGCGGCCAGCGTGCTGCTAATTAAGCCGACAGGGTATAAAAACCAGCTTGGGTAGATATTGCACTTCTCAAACGATTTGAACTGGTGAAAGAAGAAGTAACAAGCCATAAAGACGTGCATCGTCATGGCGGGATACCAAATCATGGCTGCGGCTTTGGTATCAAATTCCGCAAGGAAATCGGCCATCAATAGCAATGACATGGTCATCGGTGCCATGAGACTGCCATAGAGAGGATCCCGAAGATCTTGTAAAAAGCGTTTAGGTTCGAAGGCGTATTTCAGCCACACAGGCGCGATTAAGAAAATGCCAATGACCGATAAGAGCGGGCGTGTGAGTTCCCCTGTCGGAGGATGATAAAGCGTCCATGCGACGCCGAGGCCAAAAAATGCCATCGCGAGAGAAGACTGTGCGGTTGGCACAAATCGAAAAGGGGAGCGAAAAACGGAAAGTTCAGTATCCATGACTATTTTAATGCTGTGTTTCGAGCGGCCATTATACGTGCGGTTATGAACAATTAAGAATGTCGATCCGACCTTAATTAATGATTTTAAACCGTATGTGTGATGAAGACACAAGAGCGATGCGTAAAACCCACAATATGCAACGAACGCAAAGCATAATCCCTGCCGACATTATGTGATGATGTTAACAAATTGTTGTTTACGGAAACTAGGTCACATTCATAGAAATGAGATGTGGAAGGGGTAAAAGGGCGGCCTATACTCAAGATGCACCCAAAGAGAACCTTATGACGAATAGAGGACTGAGCGACAACGCTACACATCATCGGGCAACAGAAAGCCGATGTGGATTTGGGTTGCAAAACAATTTGGAGCGTTACATTAGCGTAGGAATACGCCACAGATAGAGATAAGACCTTGCTTTCTAACAACCCGTGATTATTAAACTCGCGAGGTAACGATGCTCAACGAAATGAGCAATGCAGGGCACGAAATATCGACGTAAAGCAATTTCACAGTATTTCTTTTAATCAATGTAGAATAATCAAAAAGCCACCCGCTGAGGTGGCTTTTTTCTTTGGAAAGAAATAGAACATCAGAAAGAAATAGAACGTCGACCAGATGTGGAACGAGAGTGGGTGTCGGTATCTGATTCTTTTACAGGCTTTTCGCTTTGTTGGCTTTTGCCTTTGCTATTCGCTGCTGTTGCACTTAATCCGTTTTTCTTTGGTTGTTTTTGTTTTTTAGCAACAGGGGCCGGTGCAGGTTGAGGCGCTGCTTCGTGGCTTTGCTTATTCTCACGCGCTAAACGCGGCTCCGTGGGTGCTGGTGGGCTATCACACAGCAGCACGTAGAACTCTTCATTAAAAGCAATCACATCGCCGTCATAAATCTTGCAACGTTTACGCGTTTCTAGTTCGCCATTCACAATCACGTAGCCTTCAGCGATAGCATGTTTTGCTTCGCCGCCGCCACTGACTACATTGGCCAGTTTAAGCACTTTGTAGAGTTCGACAGGTTGAGAGCTTACTTCGATGCCGATCGCTTCAACTTCAAATTCTTCGTGTGTCATGTCTGTATGTCTCTATCACTATTTCGAGGCAGTGTAACTGAACATGCATTTTGACACTACGAATAGTGGCGTGTGGGCTCGCCAAAAGACGGTGAAATTGAATAAATCGTATAAATTTCAGCCATTAAGTGTGTTGGTGCATATTATCTGTGATCTATACAACATAGATTCGGCGAGAATCACTTGAAAGTTGAAACCTAATGTAATAAAAATGGTCATAACGTGACAGTTGATTAAAAACCAATCTAATTAACGCTGTCGCTTGTGCTGCTTCTTTAAAGCACATGGAGAAGAGGTCCTCTACAAAAAAAGAGGAAGTTAGCCAGCTAATGGCATCCGTGTTTTAGGAGGCAGGTTTATCAACTCAGGAATGTAATGTCGTTTTGTGATTCATCAAGGTGAACGCGAAATTGCGCATTTTAACCTGATAAAAAAAAGAGGTGTTTATGAGTAATAAAAGCAGACGCCTGTGGTTCTACCATCAAAATAGACCACAAACCACGCGTCCACTAAAAATGCGCTAGTCGCAACAAATCCAGAAACGTCGCTACGGCGTTTCTGGTTGTAATACCTTCCTTCAAGCGTCATTTACTTACCTTCTTTACCGAATCTCAGACTGAACCCGAAAAATTGGGGTAACTGTCAGAAAAACCGTTATAAATCCGTATTATCCTGCACAAAGTGGCTACAATTTAGTCTATACAGCTCGTTGAGCGTGGACGTAAAAAGTAAGACGCAGGAGATAGTCGATGAACGTATTGTCGTGGGAGAATATTTCAAAACTAGAGGGCCAATCTGTCCAGCTGATCGATGGCGCAGAAAATGAGTACGAAGTGCTTGTTGAATCCGTCAACGAAGAGGAAGGGAACGGTACCACCATTGATGATCGTCTCGTCGAACATTACACCATTGTACTCGTTGGTCCTGAGGATGCAGAGTTTCCTCAAGGCAACTATCTCATCTCTCACCATTCCATGGGCCAGCAAATCTTGTACATGATCCCTGCAAAGAACAATCACTACACCATTACGATGAACACGGAAGCATAAGCACCTCGCTACCTTGTCGCTACACCCAGTATCGTGAGCGTCTTGGGCTAAGTTCTGGTCTCGCTTAACTGATTGGGAAATGGTCAGGTTAACGGTGTAACTGTGACAGAAGAATTTATCTGGTTATCTGCTCGCATTATCATCAGACACATCAATAAAGGCTTGATTCGATACCTTTGTCGCATCGATCGTTGGTATGATGTGCTTCTCAATCGCGCTTTTTATAGGGAATTCATGCAACGCACGTTTCGCGTCATTGTCAGCACACTCTTCTTGTTGTTTTCACTGTTGCTTTCGCCTTTCTCTCATGCCAGTGATAGAGAAAGGGTGCTCGTTTTTGCTGCTTCCTCGATGACAACGGCGTTAGACCAGATTGCTCAGGCCTACCAGAAACAAACTGAACGTACTGTTGTTTTGTCTTATGCATCCTCTTCTGCACTTGCTCGGCAACTCGCTTATGGCGCACCAGCAGACATCTATGTCTCCGCAAACGAAAAGTGGATGAACTACGCCGTCGACCAAGCGGTGGTTGACACCAATACATTATCTCCGTGGGTCAGCAATGCATTGGTTGTTGTCAGTGCCCGTGATGATATTTCTCAGGTCAACCTCGATGATGCGTCTTTCCTTCATGCTATTGGTAATGCGCGTATGGCTATCGCAGACCCAACGCACGTGCCTGCAGGTATTTACGCAAAAGAGTCGCTCGAAAACCTTCAGCTATGGCCGGTGTTAGCGAATAAATTGGCTTACTCAAACAGTGTGCGCGCTGCGTTGGCGTTGGTAGAGCGTAAAGAAGCGCCCATTGGCATTGTTTATCGTTCAGATGCGATTGCATCAAAGGCAGTACATGTTGTTGCCGATGTGCCTGATTCATCCCATGCACCTATTATCTTTCCGAAAGCGATGACTAAAGATGCGTCTGAAGCTGCGGCGCAGTTTTTTGATTTTCTGTCTTCAGATGACGCACACCGCATTCTGGCAGAGCAGGGTTTCAACGTGGTGTCATCCTCGCCATCCGATCAGGAACTCTCGAAATGAACCTTCTATGGAGTAATGTTTAACGCATGTTGTTAACTCCTCTTGAATGGCAAGCCCTCGGGCTGAGCTTGAAAATATCCACGGTTGCCGTTGCTGCAAGTTTGCCACTTGGTATTGCTGTCGCTTGGCTGTTGGCGCGTAAACAATTCCCAGGTAAATCTGTTCTCGATGGTGTGATTCATTTGCCCTTGGTGCTGCCACCTGTGGTCATTGGTTATCTATTGCTGGTGGTCATGGGACGTCGTGGTGCCGTCGGGGAGTGGTTATACAATACGTTTGGTGTGTCATTTTCATTCAGCTGGAAAGGCGCAGCATTGGCGTCTGCCGTGGTGGCTTTTCCTTTGCTGGTAAGGGCGATTCGCTTGTCGCTAGAGTTGGTTGATCAGCGTCTTGAGGATGCAGCAAGAACCTTAGGTGCACCGCCATGGCGCGTTTTCTATTCGATAACATTGCCCTTAATCGCCCCGGGTATTTTGTCAGGTTTGGTGTTGGCGTTTGCCCGAAGTTTGGGCGAGTTCGGCGCAACCATTACGTTTGTTTCGAACATTCCCGGGGAAACGCAAACCATCCCATTGGCCATGTTCGCATTTCTCGAAACCCCAGGCGCTGAAGAAAGTGTCGCGAGACTCTGTATTCTTTCGATAGTTATCGCATTGCTCTCCTTGTTTGGTTCGGAATGGCTGAGTCGCCGAATGAAGAAAAGGATGGGCTTGTCATGATCACCTTGAATTTTTCGTTAGCACTCGACAATTTTTCATTGTCATTAGACGAAACTATTCCATCGTCGGGGATTACTGCGATCTTTGGCCGTTCTGGCGCGGGAAAAACATCGCTAATAAATGCGATCAGCGGGCTATCAGTGCCAGACACAGGCAAGATTTCGGTGGGTGAATCAACACTGTTTGATGCAGAAAAAAACATCAAACTGCCACCCGAAAAACGACGTATCGGGTATGTGTTTCAAGATGCACGTTTGTTTCCTCATATGTCTGTTGAGAAGAACCTGCGGTACGGGCAATCACGTGCGAATCCTTCAATGTTTGAAGAAATCACCCAGTTGCTTGGCATTGGAGAATTACTTGCTCGCTACCCTCGTGATTTGTCGGGGGGCGAAAAACAACGTGTAGCGATAGGGCGCGCATTGCTTTCTGAGCCTGAGCTGTTGATCATGGATGAACCCACCGCTTCTCTCGATGGTCCACGCCGACAGGAGCTGATTTCCTATTTGCTTCGCCTGACGGAGTCGCTCTCCATTCCAATGATTTACGTCAGTCACAGTTTGGATGAAATCCTGCAATTGGCTGATCATATGTTGCTGCTAAACAAAGGCAGGGTGATCGCCAATGGTTCACTGCATGACGTGTGGAGTTCAGAGCACATGCAGCCGTGGCTGTCGGTAAAAGAACAAAGTGCCTTGGTCACCGCCACAGTGGTAGGGACGCATCCGCGCTATGCAATGTCGAAACTCGATCTTGAAGGTGAAACATTGTGGGTTCCGAGTGTTGAGGCAGCGCTAGATTCTCGCCTGAGATTGCGTGTCTTTGCTAATGACATTTCGATAGTGAAAACACCTGCATCAGACACCAGTATTCGTAACGTGCTGCCTTGTTTTATTGAGTCAGTGGTGAGAGCGAAGCAGGGTGAGATGTCGACAGGTTACTGCCAAGTGATGTTAAGAATGGGTAACGAGGTATTGATTGCAAATATCACTGAGTGGGCAGCTGATGAACTTGCATTATCGACGGGTGACAAGGTGTTTGCTCAATTAAAAGGCATCAGTATCGCGAAAAGCGATCTGGCACAGCATCATAGTAATTTCTAACAAATTACTTGCATACTTTTCGTGAGTTTTCAGTAGAATCCCCGTTACCGTACACTGTGTGTAGTGTGCCGCAAACGTCCTAGAAATATATGTATAAGAAGTATTATCGTGAGCGAATTAGATACTCTATTTAGAGAACTTACTCGAGGTGAGTACAGGGGGACTAAATGTTTGGTTGGCTAACCGGCTTGTTTGGCAAGGAAAAACTCAAGTCGACAGATTGGGTCAAAAAACTCATGCAGGCCAATAAAACGGGCAGTTACAGCAAGTACAAGGAATACTACGATAAACACGTTGTGCGTATTCACAAAACGTATCACGCAGACTTTGTTCGATTTGAGCGCTTTGCGAATCAAACTTATAAGAAGAATGATCAGCGTGCATTTCTAGCGATTAAAACCGCGATGTATGCGCATAAGCTAGGGCAAATCAAAGTGGCTGCATGTGTAACAGCGTCAGTGATTAACTTTAATAGAAGATTACTCGACAGTAAGCAGCTTCAAATCCACCCACGTTTGATGCGAGCTGCAACCGCGCTGCATAAGCAAATTATCGAAACACACGCGAATTCGAAAATGAAGAAGCGAAAAGAAAAAGCCTGATGAATCAGGCTTTTTTTATGTTCGACGTAAAAGTTGGATGATAGGGCGAGTTAGCGAGAAGTACTGTCGAACCTAAAATGACGTTCAGTGAGATCTACAGCTTTCGTGAATCAGGTGATCGAGAGATTCCGTCACTTCTAAGCTGCCATTTTCCATCGTATTTAGATGATTCACCATCGATGTATAGTCACCGCGTGCGCCAGATTCTAATGCCAATTTTCCTGATTCGTGAACCAGCTTGTGAGGCCTGTCTAGCTTGTTGAATGACGAAAACTGACTGAAGTATTTCGCACCATCACCTTTGAAGTACCATTCTCCCAATCGGCATTCGGTATGGCTGTTTACTGTCTTTCCAAAATCGCTGTTGCTGATGTAGCCATAAACAACGGATTTCCATACAGCGTGATCGAGCTTAACCGTGTTTAAGAATGCTGTGGTTGCCGCGTCTTGAATCACTTTCTGCATGACTTTGGATTTGTCGATAACATCATGTACGACGCTACCAATTTGCGTGGAGGAGGTTGCAACTTCCTCTGCGCCGCGTTGGCTTTCTTCTACGAACTCTTGGATCTCAGCATTTTGAAGGATCACTTTCTTTACTAGGCTTTCGATTTGTTGGCTGGCTTCACCGGCTTTTCGTGCCAGTTGACGAACCTCATCGGCGACGACAGCAAAGCCACGGCCAGCTTCACCTGCACGGGCTGCTTCTATGGCGGCGTTTAATGCGAGAAGGTTCGTTTGCTCAGAGATCTCTTTGACGGCAGCAACGAAGCGGTTGATTGATGTGGTGGTTTCTGTGAGTTCAGCAACAGCGCTTTGATTGCGCTCCACATCCTTAGAAATTCGCGTTGCTCGAATCGAAAGGTTCTCAATTGCAGTGAGTGTCTGCGCAAACATGCCATCGAGTTCGGAAAGTTCATGTTTTTCAGAAAGGAGTTTCTCTGCATTCGTGACGAGCCCTTCACGAATGGACGTGAGCATTTCAGCCCCTTTTAGCTGACACTGGCTCGTTTCTGTAAGATTGCTAATGATGTTTTCGAGTTCATTTATCTCAGCCTTGCTTTCTTCCAATTGTCGGTCGAAATTTAAACGTTCTTCTGCGTGATTTTCTTCTAGTTCACGTAGTCTACGTTCAAAATCAAGAGCGACTTTTTTGTTGTTCCAAAACGCCATTTACAACACCTTTCTTATCGGATGATTTTCGCATCAGCGTATCAGATTTGATGAAACTGTCATTACAAAACAGCGTACCAATTCGCGTTTTTCTGAGTAAAGTTTACAGTGCGATTTTTTATGGATAACTGTCTGAAAATAAAGAGACTATATCCATGTGAAACGGTTTGTTTGGATGTGTTTTTAATGCTGATATTCATTCGTTTAGGAATGATTTTCCGACAGTGTTTCGCTGATTTTCGTTGGGTAAAAATACGCAACAAACAACAGGAATGATTAGAGATGGATTATTTAGTGCCGCTATATAACACCGCGTTTATTTCTCAGGAATACATCGCGAATGAGATCACGATTCGAAAACCGATTGGTCCCGAAAAAGATACCGTGTTGTCATGGATTGAAGCGACGTTTTCAATGGGATGGCGATGTGAAGCGGAGACTGCGTATTGCCATAGCAATGGCCTTTATATCGCCTTAAAAGGCGGTCGCATTTGTGGTTTTGCGAGTTTTGACGGCACTGCTAAAGGCTATTTTGGCCCAATGGGTGTGAGTCCTGAGTGGCGAGGTTGCGGTGTCGGTCAATCACTCCTTTGTGTCACGTTAAGGGCTATGCAGGACGCGGGCTATGGATACGCAGTGATACCAACCAATAGCCACGCATACTACGCCCAATATTTAGAGCTCTTTGAAATTCCGAATTCAGAGAAGGGGATTTATCACGATATGCTGCCAATCGTGTAGTGTATAAGAGCATGTGTAGTAACTTGGTTCGCAAAATCTTGAAGTGATAATGTTTAGTGTTCAAATAAAAGTGATGGCGATCACTCCAACAAGCTGATAAAGTCCCGTCCCTCACGCATAATGTGAGAGCACAATGACTTTTAAATCTCTAATTGCTAGCGACAAACTCGTTTCAACACTGACTATCGGGTTTTTCTCTTGCTTCCTCTTTGCTGCATTGTTTGACCTGCAGTCTTTTACTAACACGATCAATTCTCTGTACGCGATGTCAGCCAATATATTTGGCTACGCTTGGCAGTGGCTAATGGTGCTTAACTTTGCTATTGCATTGATCATCGCCATCTCACCTGCGGGTAGAATGACGCTGGGTAAGAAGCTCAAGCCTGAAATGAGCACGTTTCGCTGGCTTTCTATGATCATGTGTACTTTGCTAGCAGGGGGCGGTGTCTTCTGGTCTGCTGCTGAGCCCGTCTATCACTTCATGTCAGCGCCGCCTGTTTTTTCTGGGGCAGAACCTTACACAGAAGCAGCAGCCTCTGCAGCATTGGGGCAAAGCTTCTTCCATTGGGGCTTTCTTGCATGGGCTGTGCTTGGCACACTGGCGACCATTGTTCTGATGCATGCACATCATCATAAAGGCTTGAGCCTGCGTCCTCGCGCATTGCTGTACCCATTGTGTGGTGATCGCTTAGAGAACCACTGGTTAGGCGCGGTTGTCGATACGTGTGCAATCATTGGTGTTGCTGCGGGCACGATTGGCCCAATCGGCTTCTTGGCGAGCCAACTCGGCTATAGTGTGGAGTCTCTGACGGGTATGGAGAATACGCTGACGCTTCAGATCTCGATTCTTTTGGGTGTTGTCGCGGTCTACTCAATTTCAGCATTTTCTGGATTGGACAAAGGGTTGCAGTGGTTGAGTAAGATGAATGTCATTGGGGCGTTTGCATTGCTGGTTGCTGTACTTTTCCTTGGGCCGACACAGTTTATTTTCGGTGAATTTGCCGCAGGTTTCGGCACCTATATCAGCCATTTTTCTTCATTGGGGCTTGATGCTGCAAATGAAGGCTGGCAGAGCGGGTGGACGTGGTTCTTTTGGGGCTGGTTCATTGGTTTTGCGCCGATGATGGCGATCTTCATTGCCAAGATCTCTGAAGGACGAAGCGTGAGAATGCTGATTCTGGCTATCAGTGTTTGCGCACCTATCGCGACCAATTTCTGGTTCAGTGCGTTGGGCGGGACGGGTATCTTCTTTGAGATGACGAACCCTGGCAGTATCTCTGGGCCGTTATCAGACGCTGGTTTACCCGCTGTTTTGATTGCCATGCTTCAACAGTTACCGCTTCAAGCCATTCTCGTTCCTGCGTTCTTGTTACTGACGACGACATTCGTGGCGACCACGGGTGATTCAATGGCGTATTCCATTGCAGTCGTCACGTCAGAAAATACAACGCCTTCAAAGTACCATCGTCTGTTTTGGGCGATCATGCTGGGTGTCGTTGCCGCTGTATTGCTGGCGGCGGGTGAGGGCGGATTGAGTGCGCTTCAATCCTTTATCGTGATCACTGCCGTTCCTGTGTCGATTCTCATCGCGACGACCTTGATATCTGCGCCTGTGACGATTTTTTGGATGATCAAACAATCGAAGCAAGAAAAGCGTTGGAAGCTCGTCACTACGAGTTGAACAAGATAAGCGAAATATACAAAAAAGGAGAACAGTCATTGTTCTCCTTTTTGTTATTTGGTTTCCCACGCCGTTAGCGCTTGTGGCGTATCGATGTCAACGCTGGCATGTATAAGCGATACCGCTGTTATCGTGTACCCATCTTCATAAAACAACACCTTTGCGCCTTTGTCTCCTTCAAGTGATTTAAGGCGGTCAAACGTCGTTTGATTGAAAACAGCAGGCACACCTAAGGTATCCGCATATTGGCTACACGCAATATCCACGTCTTCGACGTGAAAGGCGGTCAATAGCGCGTTCGTATCCGCCCCTGAAACATCAGGTTGGTCAGCCAATAGAATCATCATTTTTGAACATGTCTGTTCCAACTGTTCGGTGACACTGGCAATCACACGTCCAATGCCTGATTCCCACTCTTTGGCATACAATAATTGCACTGGCCACGCATGTTGTTTTGCGGCTTTGCTTATGTCGTTATGCCAACATCCTGTCACAAGGTAGATGTCGTCACTGATGGCTTTTGCAGCCTTAATAGCGCGTGCAACGAGGGGTTCTCCATTGGCGATAGCGAGCGTCTTACACGATCCAAATCGAGATGCTTTTCCCGCCGCGAGAATGACGACCGTGGTTTTTGTCATCATGACAGAGAACCACTGAACGATACCCCAGACGCATCATTTAATCTGGCCATACATTCTGCCAATATCGACATGGCAATGCCTTCTGGTAACGCTGCGCCGAGATGTAAACCCGCGGGGCCTGATAAGTGACAGGGAAGATCGTCGATCTTAATTTCCGCAGCCGTTAATACGTCATCACGGCGATGTGTCGGCCCAAGTAACGCGAGGTAGCGTAATTCAGCATGCTGGAGGGATGACAATACCTGTGCATCCAAGGTCACGTTGTGGGTCATCGTGACGGCAGCATCGACACGGTGGTTGAGGCAATATGTGGCGAGTGATTCGGCAGAACCTCTAAGAATGGTATTTGCGGTGTGGAAATATTCACGCCTTGCATTGGCAGGGCGTGGATCCCAAAGTGAAACGTGCCAACCTAATTGACTTGCTAACGTTACGAGCGGTTTTGCGTCTAACCCTCCGCCTGCAATCAAGAGATGGATAGGCGGTTGAACATAGGTACGTAGCCAGTCTTGTTCACCTTCTTTAAAGCGCTTCCCAAACGTGACGCCGTCACTAACATAGTGGTGCGCCTGCTCTGACGGAATGAATGATGCCGCGTCTGATAGCGAGCCAGAACGGTGAGCATTTTTAGTTGGAATACGCTGATAGAAGTGGCCGGATTGTCGTTGCATTAGGTGGG
This sequence comes from Enterovibrio norvegicus, assembly GCF_002876705.1. Taxonomy (GTDB): domain Bacteria; phylum Pseudomonadota; class Gammaproteobacteria; order Enterobacterales; family Vibrionaceae; genus Enterovibrio; species Enterovibrio norvegicus_B. The sequence goes on from NZ_MDAG01000068.1 coordinate 80,940, forward strand.
TATACACCGCCTCTAATGCGAGATAATTGTTAGCAGCCGACAAAGATTGCAGCATGACTTCAACCGTGCCGCCACACCCGATGCCAAGTTGAAAAGAGAGATCATCTTCATCCTGACTATCATAAATCAGCGTGACACTGTCACCTGTGGCCATCACTTTCTTTGCATGGCGCTGGATATCTGATTCCAAACATCCGCCGCTAAGCATGCCCAGTTGTTGACCAAAGCCATTAAAGAACATCATGGCACCTGCTTTTCGATAGCAGGGGCCATGCGTGTTGAAGACAGTGCCGAGCACCCACTCGGCATTGTCTTTTTCTGGGTACCATTGGCTAAGCAAATGGAGTAAATGATTCGACATGACTGTCCTTTACATCCGTTCCGTTTGTTTCACCGGTTAGCTTTTGGCCAAGCGTAACGGCAAGTCGGTTAAACGCTGACCCGTCAACGCAAACACCGCGTTCGCGACAGCAGGTGCAATCGGTGGCGTACCAGGTTCACCAACGCCTGTTGGCGGCTCGGCTGAAGGCATAATGTGCACGTCTACGGTGGGCATCTGAGCAAATCGCAGTACCTTGTAGTCGTGAAAGTTAGATTGCACGACAGCGCCATCTTTGAGGGTGATTTCGCTTTCCAGTGTCTGCGAAAGACCAAAACCTATGCCGCCTTGCATTTGTGCTTCGATGTTGCTGGGGTTGATAGCAACGCCACAGTCAACGGCACACACGACGCGCTCGACAACGATCTCTCCGTTTTTCACCGACACTTCGGCCACTTGCGCAACGAAAGTACGGAAGGATTCATGCACGGCGATGCCTCGCGCTTTCCCTTCAGGTAAGGGCTTATCCCAACCGGCTTTTTCTGCAGCAAGCTTTAACACGCCTTTAAGACGTGGGTGGCCTTCTAGCATGTTTAACCTGTAAGCCACGGGGTCTTTTCCTGCGGTATGCGCGAGTTGATCGATGAAGGTTTCGGTCGAAAACGCGTTATGAGTATGGCCAACCGAACGCCACCACAGCACGGGAACCGGGCTTTGTGTAGTGTGCAGTTCAACAGCAAAGTGTGGAATGCGGTAAGGCAGTGTCGAAGAGCCTTCAACAGACGTGCTGTCGATGCCATCTTTCACCATGAAATCTTCAAACGAGGTGCCCGCTGCGATGGATTGGCCCACAACGCGCTGTTCCCATGCATCGACATTACCTTGGTTATCCAATGATGCTCGGATTTTTTGAACATACATAGGGCGATAATAACCAGCATGCATGTCATCTTCTCGCGTCCACACCAGTTTGATCGGCACACCGCGTTGTGTGTTCGCGATCATCACAGTTTCAGCAACATAGTCTGATTGTGGGTTGGCGCGTCGACCAAAGCTACCGCCGGCAAACACGGTGTTGATGGCGATGTTTTCTGGCTTGATGTTCAAGATAGACGCCGCAACAAATTGATCGATGGTCGGTAGCTGTGCGCCATACCACATCTCACATTTGTCATCTTCGGCCAACACCACACAGTTCATCGGCTCCATGGCGGCATGGGCGAGAAAAGGGAAGTAATAGGTGGCTTCAAGCACTTTATCAGCGGTGGCAAGTTTTCCACTGGCGTCGCCTTCAACCCGTGCGGGTAAGCCTTTTTGATCGGCCAGTGTTTTGTATTCTTTTAGGAGGTCATCCGTGCTTTTGGTGAATGCGGAACGATCCCACACCAGTTTTAGTTTGTCGCGTCCCACTTTGGCACTCCAAAAATCCTTCGCAACTACGGCGACACCTGCGGGTATTTGAACCACATCGACCACACCAGGGGATTTTTTAGCGTCCGTAGCATCGACACTGATGAGCTTGGCACCGAAGGAAGGCGGGTGAGCCACAACGGCCGTCAACATGCCCTCGATTTGGACATCTTGTGTGAAGGTTGCCGTGCCGTTGCTTTTTCCATGATCTTTGCGCGTGGTGCCCGTCTTACCAATCAGCGAAAACTGATCAGGCTTTTTCAACGTGACAGCATCATCAGCAGGTAAAGCTTCCATTGTGGCCAATTCAGCCAGTTCACCAAAAGAGGCAGATTTGCCTGAGGCTTGGTGAGAAACCATGTTCTTGCTAACATAAATATCACTTGCTGGTACTTTCCACAGCTTGGCTGCTGCGCTCACCAGCATGGTGCGGGCTTTTGCGCCTGCTACACGAAGCTGCATGAAGGAGTTAGCGATGGCTGTACTGCCGCCTGTACCTTGCACTGGGCCAAACAAGAGGTTGTTGTAGAGGTTTGCATTCGCGGGGGCCGCTTCGGTTGAAACCAATGCCCAATCCGCATCTAGCTCGTCAGCGGCAATGGTCGCGAGCCCTGTTGTGACGCCTTGTCCCATTTCAAGGTGCTTAATCAAAATGGTGACGGTGTTGTCATTGCCAATGCGAATAAACGCGTTCGGCTCAAACTGTGTTCCTTCGGCGTCTGCTGCTGATGTAGCAAAAGCAGGAAGATGAACGCTCAACGTTAAACCTGCACCCGCCGTGGTCATGAGTTTAATGAAGCTTCGACGTGATGTGCCAGAGGATTGTGTCGCTAGATCGGCGTTGCGTTTCGCTTGAAACGCACGAATAAACTCTTGCATGTCATTACCCCTGTGCTGATTCTTTCGCGGCTTGTTTAATGGCCTCACGGATTCGAACGTACGTTGCACAGCGGCAAATATTCCCGTTCATTGCAGCGTCGATATCGTCATCTGTGGGCGAAGGATTGTTAGCAAGGAGTGCGCTCGCCGCCATGATTTGGCCTGACTGGCAATACCCGCATTGCGGTACCGCAAGTTCTTCCCACGCAGTTTGAATGGCTTTGGCGGCTTTTGTTTCAATGCCCTCAATGGTGGTGATATGTTGCCCAATGACTGCAGAGACAGGGGTGACACAAGATCGAATCGGTTGACCTGCCATGTGGACGGTGCACGCGCCGCACTGAGCAAGACCACAGCCGAACTTAGTGCCCGTGAGTTTGACATTGTCTCGAAGCACCCACAAAAGTGGCGTTTCAGGTGGGACATCCAGCTCATGATCTTGCCCGTTAATATTGATAGAAACGGTCATGTTTTTCTCCTTCGATAGGGCTTTTATTATTCCCGAATGACGAGGTTGCTCGGTGTTCAGCAGGGTGGCGATATCACCCCTTGAGAATGCACAACGCATTCAATCCCAAACCGCACTTGCTACAAGCCACGCATTCACTTTTAGCGTAGTTGATAGGAAGCACTGCAAGGTGTTGGGTGCTGATTTCAGGCAATAGTGGTCTACGGGGTATTCTCCTAGTAACTATGGCTAGAATTTTGGGGACATGTTATCGAGATGTTCCTGTATTCTTGCCTATTACTCCGAAGTTAATGTCATTAACAGGCTTGGGTGCGCGATTGGTGTCATAATCCTACGATCTAATTTGAAAGAGAGTTTGCATGGAATTCAATTCTGTATTGGCTGAACATGTCTTCCAACATGTGGGCGGCGATTGTGTTCACCCCACTGACATTGAAGGGCTGACACTGTTTTCCTCGACACAAAATATTCCTGTGATGCCGATTGTTCTGCAGCCTTCTATTTGTTTTGTGCTGCAAGGCAGCAAGCAATTGAGCTCGGGGAAAAGTGTTTATCAATATGACCCATCCACCTACTTGATCAACTCTGTCACACGACCTGTGGATGCCAGCGTGTCGCGTGTTGACCCCAATAGGCCATATGTAGGTGCGAGTTTACGCATTGATCGGCAGATGGTCGGCCAGTTGATGATGGAAATGAGTCAATGGCAAAGTGATGATGCGCTTGAACAGCAAATGGAACTCACGCAATCCACAGCAATCACGCCAGAGATAATGGGAAATCTCGCGCGGCTGATTCGCACTGCGGATGATCCAATGGACAGGCAGGTATTGTCTGCATCCTTGTGCCGCGAACTTTACTATCAGGTATTGAAAGGGCCATCAGGTGGGCTATTGCGCAACAGTGTGAACAACCATGCGGGTGCAAACCGAATTACACCTGTTGTGCATTATATCGAGCAGCACTTTGAGCGAAATCTGGGGATTGATGAAATATCCGATGTGGCGGGGATGAGCGCGTCAACATTGCACGAACACTTTAAACAAGTGACCTCGGTATCGCCGATGCAATATGTGAAATCGTTGCGATTGCATAAAGCGCGTTCGATGTTGTCTTTGGGTTCTCAAGTCGCGGAGGTGTGTTATGCCGTGGGTTATAGCAGTCCGTCCCAATTCAGTCGTGAATTTAAACGGTATTTTGGGATTACGCCGAGTGAAGCCAAGTCTGCGGTGATTGCGATTGGCTAGAAGATAGGCAGATAAAAACAGGAAACGAGGTTCGAGTTTTCGTCTCGAACCTTACTATGGAAGACTAGAGTTCGAATCTCACATTGAGATAGAACTGCTCTTTGTACAAGCCATTGAAACGATAAACCCCGCCAAGAGAGAGTGCGTCAGTGGAGTGAAAGCGCCCACCAATTTCAACCACACTTCGTGTGTCATCTGAATCAAACGCCACTTGGCCAACCAAAATGTTTGCCTCCATTTGCGGAAGCACCCAAGCGCGGACGCCGACATTGACGCCGTAGGCAAGTTCGCCCCAGTCATGCTTATCATCTTGAGGGAATTTGACCGAATAGACTTGCGCGTCACCATGCACATCGACAAAACCATTGATCGGTGCGTGAAATCCCGCGCCACCAGACGCAATCCAATCTCCCTCGAATTGGCTACTGCCATTCACAATGAAATGCGCACCGTCCATAAAGGCCAATCTTGCTTTCGCTGCTAACCCTGACGGATTAGAGGTAAAACCAACCTCAAGGTTGGTGTAATTAAAATTTGTTGCCGAGGCAGCAGCGGAAAACAGGCCAAGTGAGAGTGCAATAGTTCGAATAACGCGTGTTCTTTTTCTAGTATTCACAGCTTTCCATGCCTTATCTATAAAGTATTACAACCGTTTGAGTGTATGGGTAGCTGGACGAAATTTGCAGGTGTGAAGCACATAAATTTGATGAAGATTACAAACAATTTCTTGTGCGAGGATTTCGGTAACATTTTTATGCAAACGGTGTGGTATCTTTGCATTTAATCACTAGGTCAAAGAAGCGGGATTTCGCTTTGCGGACAAGGGGTTCACGCATTACGTTGACGATCTCAGTACTTCACTGAACCTCACAGACACGCACACCCCTCAGAATATTCAGGTTTATTACATGCTTTCTACTCACAAAGCCCTCATGGTTCAAGGTACAACGTCAGACGCTGGTAAAAGTGTTTTGGTCGCTGGTTTGGGGCGTGTACTCGCGCGTCGAGGCATTTCTGTTGCCCCGTTTAAATCTCAAAATATGGCGTTAAACAGTGCTGTGACAAAAGACGGTGGCGAGATAGGGCGGGCACAAGCTTTTCAAGCCTTCGCTTGTGGTGTTGAGCCGACGGTTCATATGAATCCCATTTTGCTTAAACCAAACTCTGATTGTGCAGCACAAGTCATCGTACAAGGCAAAGCGACGGCGTCGATGGACGCAATTGGTTTTCAATCCTATAAAACATTTGCGATGCCGCCTGTGATGGCGTCGTTCGAGATTCTTAAAAGCCAGTTCGATACCATCTTGATTGAAGGTGCGGGTAGCCCCGCAGAAGTGAATTTGCGCGCAAATGATATTGCAAACATGGGGTTTGCTGAAGAAGCCGATGTGCCCGTTATCATCGTTGCTGATATCGATCGTGGAGGGGTGTTTGCACACCTAACAGGCACGTTGAATTGCTTGTCTCAATCAGAACAAGACCGCGTTATTGGCTTTGTGATCAACCGATTTCGCGGCGACATTAAGTTACTAGAGCCCGGTTTAGATTGGCTGGAAGAAAAGACGGGCAAGCCTGTGATTGGGGTTATTCCTTATCTGCAAGGTTTGATGCTGGATGCGGAAGATGCCATTGATACTGCACAGTCAGACGATAAAGAATCGGAGTTATTCAATATTGTTGTTCCTGTGTATCCACGTGTCAGTAACCATACTGATCTCGATGCACTAAGAATGCACCCTCAGGTGAATCTTCAATTTGTCCGTCCGGGAGACCCATTGCCTGCTGCAGATTTGATCGTGCTTCCTGGAAGTAAGAGTGTGATCAGCGATTTGGCATCGTTACGTGCGTATGGCTGGGACAAGCAAATCGCCAAACACCTTCGCTATGGGGGCAAGATTGCGGGTATTTGTGGTGGGTATCAAATGCTGGGACGACGTATTGCCGATCCGTATGGCATTGAAGGTGAACCTGCATCGGTAGAGGGGTTGGGCTACTTGCAGTGTGAAACCACAATAGAAAAAGAAAAGGTACTTACACAGAAAACAGGCACATTGGCACTGCTGGGGCGTGAAGCACCCGTCAAAGGCTATGAGATCCACATGGGTGTGTCGACAGTCCATGGTAAATCACCCATATCATATAAAAACGAAGACAGTGACAACGTCTTGTTCGATGGTTTGGTGAGTGAGGATGATGTGGTGTTAGGAACCTATTGGCATGGTGTGTTTGATTCGCCAGATGCTTGTGCATTGATCCTTCAGTGGGCGGGGTTGGAAAAAGCGAAACAATCAAACCTAGATGCGCTTCGAGAGAAGAGTATTGATGTGTTGGCTGATGCTTTGGAGGCGAATTTAGATCTTGATTTGCTTTTTCCTAAGCTGAAACTGCTTTCAAAGGAAGAGCGATAAACGGCGATTAACTGTCTGATAGTGTGAGAATAAAAGTATCGGAATTCATGCCTTTTATTTATTGCTAGCACATAATTATCGCCAGTCAATACCGCGTGGTAATAAATATTTTTAAAATCCTGTAAAAATAGGTTTGCACTCACGTTGGATTGGCGATAAGTTAACGACATATGAAGGAAGCATACGTTGTTTTGAACAAACAAAATGACGGCAAGAAATGAAAAAGGGTGAAATATGAGCATTTATCAAACAGACGACGTTCGCATCAGCAAAATCAAAGAACTTTTGCCGCCAGTAGCGATCCTAGAAAAATTCCCGGCAACAGATAACGCGTCAGAAACCGTGTTTAATGCTCGCCAATCCATCCATAACATTCTTAACGACCAAGATGATCGTTTGCTGATTGTTATCGGCCCATGTTCAATCCATGATCCAGAAGCGGCTGTTGAGTACGCAAAGAAACTAAAACCTTTGCGCGAAAAACTGAAAGGTCAGCTTGAAATTGTTATGCGTGTGTATTTTGAAAAGCCGCGTACAACAGTAGGTTGGAAAGGTCTTATCAACGACCCATACATGGATAACAGCTTCAAATTGAACGATGGTCTTCGTATTGGTCGTAAACTGTTGTTGGACATTACTGATATGGGCCTTCCAACGGCAGGTGAGTTCCTCGATATGATCACACCTCAGTACATGGGTGATTTGATCAGCTGGGGTGCAATCGGCGCGCGTACGACCGAATCTCAGGTTCACCGTGAACTGGCGTCAGGCCTTTCTTGTCCTGTCGGCTTCAAAAACGGTACCGACGGCAACATCAAGATCGCAACAGACGCGATTCGCTCAGCAGAGTCACCGCACCACTTCTTGTCTGTGACCAAATACGGCCATTCGGCGATTGTAGAAACTGCAGGTAATGAAGATTGCCACATCATTTTGCGTGGCGGTAAAGAGCCTAACTATTCCGCGGAGCATGTTTCTGCGATTCAAGAGCAGCTTGATTCTGCAAAACTACGTAACAAACTGATGATTGATTTCAGCCATGCAAACAGCAGCAAAGACTACAAACGTCAAGCGGTTGTTGCTGATGACGTAGCAAACCAAGTGGCTGGTGGCAATGATGCTATCTTCGGTGTGATGATTGAAAGCCATCTCGTTGAAGGTCGTCAGGATCTGGTTGATGGCAAAGCTGCAGTATACGGCCAGAGTATCACTGATGCTTGTATTGGCTGGGAAATGACTGAGCAGGTTCTTCAACGTCTCGCTGATGCTGTAGAAGAGCGTCGCGCTGCTAAATAATGCGCAACAGACAATAGATTGAATTCGAGGCCCGCAGCATGATGCTGCGGGCTTTTTTTATGCGTGAAATTCAATGAAAGCCCTTTCTTTACGAAGAGGGTAGGGAAAGCGGTATAAGTACGTATTAGTCAAATTTTCAGGGTCAGAGTTTGGGTTTCTCAGACACGTTAGCGCATGAAATACGGTGATTGGTTAACGATAAATTAACACATGATAGAAAAGCTTGATTAACACGAGTGACAATAAAATGACGGGAGCGCCAATAACCCGTAAAAATAAGTGTAACCTGTGTCACTGAAATGAAAGATGCCGAAAATATCTTAATATTTGGTGGATTGTTATGTAACTTGCCCATTCTGGGTGGCCATGTTGGGATATTTGTTTGTTCTCAAATGAAGAGGCCAAAGAAAGCGCTTTCTTTTTGTGTTTTTAGAGGTATCTGTTGTTTGGTTCCGGTTTGAAGTCACTCGCACTAGACCGTTACTATCAGTACACGTATTCACATATGGTTAACAAATGAGTTATGTCGCAAACTGAAGCAACAGCCAATCCTAGCAACGTAGTCAGAGCCGATGTTCCTATAAAGCAAAAAGGAGCATACGGTGCTGGTACACTCACACTAAACCTCCTGCCTGGAGCGCTTGGTGTATTTTCGTTCTTTTTGATCACCGCGTTTGGTATTGACCCGTTTTTAGCCGGTCTACTGGGTGGTCTTCCTCGATTATTCGATGCCTTGACCGATCCAATCATGGGCTTTATCACGGATAACACCAAATCACGATGGGGGCGCAGAAGACCTTATATCGTGGTTGGTGCAATCTTGAGTGGCGTATTCTTTGCGTTACTTTGGCAACTCGACCCTGAAGCATCTCAAGCGTATAACTTTTGGTATTTCCTCATTTTCTCGCTGATCTTCACCATTGGTAACACCATGTTCGCAACACCGTTTGTTGCCTTGGGTTACGAGATGACTTCTGATTACAACGAACGTACGCGTCTGATGGCGTTTGCTCAAACCATGGGTCAAATCGCTTGGATGATCGTACCTTGGTTCTGGGTTATGATTGCAGACCCTGAGCTGTTTGACTCCCAAGCTGAAGGTGTTCGCACGCTCTCGTTGTATGTGGCTGGTGCCTGTATCGTATTGGGTATTCTTCCGGGCTTGTTCTGTAAGGGTATTGATTCGAACAAAATGGAAAACCGTGCTGAAATTTCGTTTGCAACCATTTGGACAAACTTAGCCGCGGTATTCTCTGGCATTAAGAAAGTGTTCAAAAACGGTCCATTCGTTAGATTGTGTGGCGCGACGTTCCTTGTCTTTAATGGCTTCCAGCTTGTTGCTTCGTTTAGCTTCTTTATCATCGTATTCCACATGTTTGACGGCGATTATGGTGCAACAGGTAGCTGGCCAGCATGGTTCTCTACCATCAGTGCAATCACGACCGCGTTTTTGGTTATCCCGATCATTACTTGGATGGCAAACAAGTGGGGCAAACGTAACGCTTTCGTCATCTCAACCATGATCTCTATTGTCGGTTATGCGCTGAAATGGTGGGGTTTCGATCCTTCAAACCCTTGGATGATCTTCATGCCTATCCCGCTGATGTCATTTGGTATTGGTGGTCTGTTCACATTGATGATGAGTATGACGGCGGATGTGTGTGACATGGATGAGCTGGATAACGGTATGCCACGTCGCGAAGGTACATTCGGCGCGATCTACTGGTTGATGGTTAAACTCGGTCAGGCGCTTGCTCTAATCCTAGGTGGTCTAGTGATTAAGCTGGTCGGCTTTGATCCTGGCGCAGCAAGTCAATCTGCTGAAACGATGATTAATTTGCGTCTTGCAGACATCATCATTCCAGCATCAACGGCTGCACTCGCTATCCTCGTTATGTGGAACTACGACCTTACGGAAGAGAAAGCCCGCGCGATTAAAGCGAAGCTGGTTTCACTTCGTGGTGAGTTGTAAGCACGAGTATCGATGAGTCCTAACACAGGACTAAGCGAGAAAACGGTTCACTTCGGTGAGCCGTTTTTTTTGCACTAAACAAAAGGTGTTAAGCATAAAGGTCTTCAGAAAAAACAAGCGATACAAAGGAGAACGAGAGAATAAACGCTATCTAAGTCCGTTCATGTCTCTGATGATTTGCTCGAATATTTTGCTAGAGATATCGATGAGGGTATCAGGGAAATCATAATGTGGGTCATGCAATGGTGGGTGCTCTGTGCCACTACCTAGGCCAAAGAAAGCCGATGGCCATTGTGCGGAGTAAGCTGAAAAGTCTTCTGACCAACGCATGGGTTCATTGAGATCGGCAAAATGAAAACCAATGTCCTTACAGGCTTGCTTGAGCAACATGTTGGCTTCACTGTGATTGATGGTTGCGTTGAAATTATCGTCCCAATCAATATCAAGTGTTAATCCATCGCGATCTGCATATGCCTTTGCTTTTTCCTCAAGTCCGTCACACAACTGTTGGAAGCATTTATTACTATCACTTCGCAGTGTAACCATGAGTTGCCCAGATTCTGGTGTTGTGCCAAATGCAGGTTGTCCTAGGTTTACGTGGACAAGGGTTGCCATCGTTAGACTACCCAATGTGATAGGGAGAGCTTCGATGTCTTGCATGAGCTCCCGAATAGCAAATGTTGGGTTAATTGCACTTTCTGGGTATGCCGCATGTGCTGTCTTGCCTTTAAAGGTGATGGACAGCCCCGTAGAAGCGCAAGCAAATGTATTTTCTCGACACAGTATTTGCCCTAATGGATAACCTGGAACGTTGTGGTATCCAAAGGCATAGTCAATTTTACCCTTATCCCATTTCTCATCACTTAGCATCGCGAGTGCACCCTGGCCATTTTCTTCTGATGGCTGGAAAATCATCGTCACGGTGCCACGCTGCAAGGTGAACAATGACAATCGATATGCCAACGCCATGAGGCTCGCAGAGTGCCCGTCATGGCCGCATGCATGCATGATGCCGTCATGTTCTGAACTATGCTGGTGAACAGCGACTTCGTTAATGGGAAGCGCATCCGTGTCTGCTCGAAAAAGTAAGTGTGGTCCCGGTAATCCGCTGTCTATTTTTACCACGACACCGTGCCCACCTACATCTTCAATGGGTGAATAACCAAATGTTCGTAAGGTTTTCACAAGGAGCTCATGCGTTCTTTTTTCAGAACCAGAAAGTTCGGGGGAGCGATGAAGTTGGTGGCGAAATAGAATCGGATTAAACATAGCAACCCTCGTGATTATGAAAATTAGCCCACTACCATACGCGCGCAGTTAATGAGATTTTGTGACATAGATCTTATCTAAAACGTGAAAGCGTAGAGGGTTTAAAAACTGTAACAGTTGTGGCGGGGAGAGGGCATTTTAGGGTGTGATTTTAGAAGGAAATTGACGGATGAAAAAGGAAAAGAAAAAAGGCGGATGTCATATCCGCCTTAAATAAAACTAATAAAGTGAGCAGGTTACGTTGTGATTATTTACGCACACCTTCAACGTGAAGCTCAAGATCGACAAAGCTTGATGCGCCAACAACTGGAATATCAAAATCTGCCAGCTCTACGCGTGTTGTGCCTTCAAAGCCTGCACGGTAGCCGCCCCATGGGTCATCGCCTGCGCCAATGAAGTTAGCCGCGATAACAATCGGCTTTGTTTTGCCGTGCAGTGTCAAATCGCCATTGATTGTGAGCGTACCGTCTGCATTTTCTGCAACAGAAGAGCTCTTAAAGGTTGCTGAAGAAAACTTCGATGCGTTGATGAAATCGTCACTGCGCAAGTGCTTGTCACGCTCAGCGTGGTTAGAATCAAGGCTTGTTGTATCGATAGTCACTAGGATTTCTGAGGCTGATACATTGGCAGGGTCGTATGAAAATTCGCCACCAAAGTCATTAAAACGACCTTTGATAAAGCTGTACCCCAAATGCGGAACTTTGAAGTTTACCGACGCATGCGCACCTTTTGTATCGATAACGTAGTCAGCAGCCATCGCAAAAGTTGGTGACAAAGTTGCAGCTGCAAGTCCTAGAGCTAGAAGTGTTTTTTTCATGATGTTTTGTCTCCGATCATTTTCCGTAATGTATTGTCTTTATTGATGACATGGTGCTTTATGGCAGCGGCAGCATGTAAAATGGCTAAGCCAATTAGCGTGAATGCAGCGTAATAGTGAACTGCACCCGCGATGTCAGATTGATTTGGAAATAACTCACCCATTGATGGCACAGAGAAGACATTGAAGACTTCAATTGCTCGACCATCAGAGGTAGAGATGAGATAACCTGAAACAAAAATCACGAACAGCAGAAGATAAATCGTATGGTGTGCAGCGTGTGCTGCTTTTCTTTCCAACGGTTTTCCTTCGATTGCTGGCGTGCCTTTAACGACGCGCCAAACCAATCTGAATACCGTTAAAGCAGCGAGGCAAATACCGATAGATTTATGCCAGAAAGGGGCTGTTTTATACCAACTGCTGTAATACGTCAGATCAACCATCCACCAACCTACGGCAAAAAGTCCGACAACGACAAGTGCTGTTAACCAATGAATGACGCGTAGCGTCAAATTGTAGTGTGAAGGGTTATCCATTCCTTTTTGTTTCCGATGTATTGTTGTTAATGAGAATTATAATTAATCGTGGCCAGAGTTTAACCAGCCACGATTGAACAACTTGTTCGAAAAAATAGAAGGAACTCACCGCCAGTTGTCCAATTATGCCGAACAAACCAGAGTTCTATTACGTTTTCTGCCAACTCAGGCTGAGTGATACAGAGTCCGCAAACCTTAAAGCATGGGGCTTGTCTATGGTTACGCGCGAGTAAGTTACCCAATGATGCTCCGTCGTAATGTCTAGAACACTAGAAACTAATTTTTCGAGCAACAGGAATCGTCCATTTTCCACGTGATCGATTATGGTTTTTGTGATCACCTTGTAATTCAGTGCGTCCTCAACGTTGTCGTTCATACAGGCTTTTTCGCCGGGGTAATGAATTTCTATGTTGAGGACGACGTCTTGCTTCTTCTGTTGCTCTTCATCATTGAAACCAATATAGGTGCGAAGACGTAGGTTCGTGATAGTAATGATGGCGTTTTGCATAGTCGGTATCCGTTATTTTGGTGAATTACTTGAGCGCGCGACCGCCGTCTAAGTTGACACTTTGACCCGTCATGTATGCGCTTTTTAATATGAAGTCTACGGCGTTTACTGCTTCACGTTCGCCAGGTGCTATACCCATCAATGACTTAGAAAGGGCTTTCTTTTTATAGCTCTCAGAATCGCCCGCATTAAACATGATAAGGGCAGGGGCGATGCTATTCACTTTCACTCTAGGCGCCAGCTTCTGGGCAAATGAAAGGGTGAGGTTTTCCAGCGCAGCTTTACTTGCTGCATAGGCAATGTGCTTGGCACTTCCTTTGCGCACTACGTAGTCCGTAAAGTGAATGATGTCGGCGCTCCCAGTTTCATTGCCTGTGGTTGATCCTTTTAAGAACGGATGTAACGCTAAATTGAGTAAATAAGGTGTTTTAACATGAATTTGCATCATTTGATCAAGCAACGCGGGGTAGTCATCGGTTTGGCTTTCCGCATTCCAGTCTGATGCGTTGTGTATCAATGCACGGACTTGAACGCCTAAACCGGCAATGTGATTTGCAAAAGATGTGATGCCTTCATTGGTGGAGAAGTCCGCATGGATGCACTCCACGCCACGTTCTCTTAAATCAGAAATTGCTTTGTGTTCCGTACGGTAGGACACAATAACGTGATAATTGCGTTCTGAAAAATGTTGGGCAAGGGCTAAGCCGACGCGTTGTCCTGCACCTGTGATCAAAATGGTCTCTTGAGCCATATAAAAGAATTCCGATGATAAACAGCAGGAAAAAATACGCATGGGCGTGGAGAAAGATCATTTTCTTGCTGTGTTTGAATGAAAATCATACGTTTAGAAGATATTAGCAGAACGAATTAAGGGGTGAGGATGCAGAAAACAGTATTGGTGGCTGGCTCACATGGAACGATTGGTCGTGCAATTATTGATACACTTAGGTGTCAGGGTTATCACGTCATCAGCATAAGCCGTCATGGTGATCCATCGGACGAGCACCTTTGTGTTGATATGACAGACCAAGGCAACGTTGAGAGGATTACCCGCTTTCTCACGCCGCATATCTCGACATTACACGGGGTTATTCAATGTGCAGGCGTGCTCCACAATCAGACGTATCAACCTGAGAAGAATCTTATGCAGTTGAATGAAGCGTGGCTGCATGAATCCATGCGTATCAATGTGCTTCCGTCAGTGGTTCTTGCTCAAGCGTTGTCACCTTTGCTAAATCGTAAGTCCTCGGTACGTTGGATATCATTAAGCGCAAAAGTAGGGAGCATCGAAGACAATGGGCTGGGTGGTTGGTACAGCTATCGAATGTCAAAAGCGGCGTTGAATATGTTTATCAAAAATCTAGCCATTGAGTGGGGGCGAAAGTCACCGGAAAGCAGTGTTATTGCCATGCACCCTGGAACAACCTCCAGTGATTTATCTGAACCGTTCACGAAAAACTGGCCCAAAGAAAAGCTGTATTCTCCAGAGATGACGGCGTCGCGCATTGTCAGTATGGTTACATCCATGACCCCCACTGACAGTGGACAGCTATACCACCATGATCATTCATCAATCCCTTGGTAGGGGGTGTGCTATAGCATGAGGTTGCTGTCAGCGTGTTTAGTTCTTAACGAGCAGCGAGGGTGTTGAGTACCTTCTTACTTGCCAGAATTTAGACGCCCAATACGGGTTGTCGAGTCGCGAGATAATGACGCCCTTTGACGACGAGGCATGCATGAACTGTTTCTCACCTACATATATTCCCACATGAAAGCGTTGAGCGCCTGTTTTGAAAAACACCAAATCGCCGTGCTTCGCCGCATTCAACGTTATTTTGTCACCTAATTTGACTTGCTGACGTGTGGTTCTTGGCAATGCATGTTGAAAAACGGTTCGATACGCAATCTGTGTGAAAGCGGAACAATCAATGCCTTTCTTATTTGCGCCACCCCATTGGTAAGGCGTGCCTTGCCACTCCTCATAGTAAGCACTGAGTGCCACATTTGTAGGGGATTCCATGTTTCCGAACGCTGCAAGCGTGTCGGGCCGTGGCGTTGTGTAATGGTGGGAAGCGGAAGCTTGCTCATTCGATGGTGTTGATTCACAGCCAGAAAGCGCCAAGCCTGCCATTGCGATAATGGCAGTGAACAATCGGCGTTGATAATTCGGTGAGAAACGCATAGAAATATCGACTGGCTAGTCCAAATGATGTGAAAAGTCTAAAAGTGCAAATGACGATGCGCAAGAGCCTGCATTCAGCGGTAGGCTCAATGTCTCACCCTTGAACCGTGTTTTTACAACTTTTTATGCCGCGGTCTGATTTCTACGCAGATACCACTCAGTAATATAGTCTGAAAGCGCTAAAACGGCGGGCTCACTCGCGCCAGGCTTGAGGCACAATCCACTGGCTATAGATGTTTCAAGGTTATCGTTATTTAGCCAGTCGAGTAGATCCATCTTGTCTGTCACAGAGCAAGCAGCAATAAGAGAAACCACCATGCCTGACTCAATTGCGGCATTCAGCCCATGGAAATCAGCAGCAGACAGCACAACCTGGTAGGGCACACCTGCACGATCAAGTAACTCCAATGCAAGCCTTCCCCAACGGCAATCACTTTCAATCGCGATAGGAATAGGGCGATCTTTACAGAAAGTGACATGCTTACTTTTTGCCCACACCAGTTTTTCTGTGAACAAAGGCGTCGCTGGGTATGTGTTGTCGTGAATATTGATCAATGCCAAGTCCAACCTGCCATCCACGACTTGTCTCAGTAAACGTTGGCTGCTGTTGCTTTGAACCGAAAGTTGAAGGTTTGGGTATCTCTCGGTAAATCCGTTAAGAATACGTCGAAATACGAGGTTTACGTAGTCGTCACAGACCCCTAGTTTAACCAAGCCATTCATGTCCGGACAGTGAAAGTGGGCCAGTGCTTCGTCATTGAGTTGGAGCATTTGTCGGGCATAACTCACCAAGGTTAAACCGTGTGTGGTGAGCTCATGTCGTCTTCCCTTTTTTTGAAAAAGTGACACACCGGAAACTTCTTCTAATTTTTTCATCTGCATACTTACCGCAGACTGTGTTCGGTGAACGCTATTGGCGGCCGCGGCGAAGTTTCCGCAATCAACAATGGCAACGAGGGTTCTGAGTTGGTCTAAATCGAAATTTGTCATTACTTCAACTCCTTTGAAGTATTGGGCAAAAACTATTGGCTTTTCTGAATTATTAAATTGGTTAAAACTGCATCTGTCAAGCAAGAGGTCTAAAAGCGATTAAGCGGGGTGAAGCATGAAAATCAATAGCGCAAAAAATTCACATGCAACTGAGTCTGAGAGCAAAACACCGTTTGAGCAATTCAAGCGCAATGTGTTAGCACGTATGGTTCATGCCGCTTGGTTGTTATGGCGAAAGCACGAGTTAATTTCTTCTCTTGAGCGAAGAAAAAACGATCCGCATTTTTTGAATGATATTGGCTTAACGCAAAAGGATGTTGAGCGAGAGATCGAGAAACTGAGAGCGCAGAAGCCATTTTAGTTTAGGTTCAATACTACCGAGTTCGAGTCCATTAGCAGGTGATTTCTGCACATATAACCGCAATGATTTGTCATTTGCGGTTTTCTTTTATTTACCCAAAGCGCTTTAACTGACGTCTACAAACACGCTTTACATCAGTGTATGAATCATTTCTCGCACTAAATTCTAGGCAATGAGACAGCGGCGTGGCCTCTGTTTAGTTAATATACATGCCATTGATATTCGGTGTGATTGGTTCCTTCTCGTTAAATAACGCAGACACATCAATGTGTAAAAATTTCTTTTGTTGTGTTTTGCTTAAGGAAAGAATCCTGACTATTCTTTTATTAAGACACTGAGTTTAAAGATATTGTTTAGCCCAGCATTAATGTGCGACAGGGCACATGGCTTTTGCAATGATGATTCAAATGTGAGATGCTGGTCGCATAGAGATTGAGTCGATACAGTAAGTTGGTCTGTAAAAAGAGATTTAGGTCAGCAATAAAGGTTAGAACGCGAATCTTCACACGCTGTTATTGCTGCCCAGATAGTTTGTCCCATTGAGAACAAGTTAATAACAAAAAGATCTGCCTTGAGTGGATCATTTATGGACACATACAGTCATCAGGTTTTGGTTTGGTCGCCGACTGCCTAGTGATTGGTCCAATTTTGGCGTTACTGCATAGCTGGACTTTACGTTGCTTCGGCATTGAAAAGTTAAAATGAGTAACCAACCCGGCACATGGACCGGGTTTTTTATTGCCTGACGTTTGTGATTCACTCGCATTCGTTCGATATTTTCTCGCTTCTCGCTTCTCGCTTCTCGCTTCTCGTTTCTCAAACGACAGATACAAAAAAGCCAGACTGTTGTCTGGCTTTCTGAATTTAACCGCGAAGTTAATGCACTAACGCTTATTCGCTTTTAGCGGCTTCTTCTGTTTCTAGCTTCTCAGCAACGACAGCAAATTCACGTGTTGGCTTACCTACGATAGAACGCGTAGTTTCTTTGATGTCTGCCAATACGATTTCTATTTGGTCACCCAGTTGGAATGCTTTGTTGCCATCTACAGAGATGGTGCCTTGATCGCCATTACATTCAACACGCTTCTTGTTATCAACAATCAATGAGCCTGGAATGAAGGCCATTGCGCCATTTTCAAGTAGGCGGGTACGCATGCCAGCACGGTTGATGTCGAAAATCTCAGCGGTGAAGGTTGTTTTGGCTGCCACGCTGTCTTTCAACAGGCGAACGTACAACCAATCAGCAACATCACGTTCCGCCATGCGGTGGTGCTTACGATGCAAAGCCAATTCATCACCAATGAGCTCATCTGGTGTTTGTGCAGCAGTTTCACCGCGCACAATCGCTTTCAATAAGCGGTGGTTCAGCATGTCACCGTATTTACGGATTGGAGAAGTCCATGTCGCGTAAACATCGAGGCCCATTGCGAAGTGCGGCGCTGGGGTGTTGCCTACTTCACTGTAAGATTGGAACTTACGAATGCGGTTGTCCAAGAAGCTCGTGTCTTGTTCATTCAACCAACGGCGTAGCGCGCTGAAGCCTTCTAGCGTTGCTAGGGTTTCTACGTCTGTTTCGCCGCCATGGCTATTGAGTAGTTCAACCGCCTCTGCGATTTTCTCAGGGTTGAAGCCCGCGTGTGTATTAAACACGCCGAAACCAAAGTGTTCGCGAAGCGCACGACCCGCACAGATGTTGGCGGTGATCATGGATTCTTCAACCATGCGGTTAGCAATGCGTCGTGCATCCACATGGATAGCAACAACATCGTTATCTTCGCTCAGTTCGAAACGGTAGTCTGGACGGTCAGGGAAGGTGACTGCGTTAGTTTCACGCCAGTTCATACGTGCTTTTGCAAGTGCATGAAGGGCAGTGACTTGTTCTGCAATGACTTCAGATGGCTGCCATTTCTCGCAGTGACCTGTTTCGATGAAATCCGACACATTGTCGTAAGCCAGACGGCCCTGTGATTTAACCCACGCTGAGAAGAACTGTGCGTCGTCTTTGATGGTGCCGTCAGTATCGACGGTGACTCGGCAGCAAAGAGATGGACGTACTTCATTTTCACGCAGTGAACACAAGTCATCGCTTAGTTCACGCGGAAGCATTGGGATATTGCGACCAGGCAAATAGATGGTATAGCCACGCTCGCGTGCTTGACGATCTAGATCGGTGTTTTCAGCAACGTAACCGGTTGGGTCTGCAATTGCGATGGTCAGTGTAAACGTGCCATCGTTGTTCGCTACGGTGTGGAGTGCATCATCCATGTCTTTGGTTGATTCACTGTCAATCGTAATAAAAGGAACGTGGGTGAGATCTTCGCGTACGAGTGATTCATCCAACATGTCCCATTGCGCTTGTGGCGCAGGTTCTTGGTTCGGCAAGTTATGCTTTGCTAACGTTACCCACCAAGGTGCGATTTTGTCATTGGCGTCGGTGATTTTTTCGCTGATTTCACAGAAGAAACCGTTACCGCCTTTAAGAGGGTGCTGCGTTAAATTAGCAACAACCCAATCGCCTTCTGCCAATTCACTGTGGCTAATGCCTTTGCGTGTTTTCGCGCGAATAGCATCTTTTAACTGAGGATGATCTGGAACAACGTTCAATTTGTCGCGAATAAGCTTAACGCGACCGATAAAACGCTCCACTGATTGCTCAAGCAACTCATCGGGTTCAGCGACTTCTTTGTCTTTTTCAGTACGAATTAGAGCCACAACCTTGTCACCGTGCATGACTTTTTTCATGTACGGAGGTGGGATGAAGTAGCTGTTTTTATCGTCAGCTTCCAAAAAGCCAAAACCTTTTTCTGTGGCTTTGATCGTGCCTTCTTTCTTTGGAATGCTTTCTTTGATTTGTTGTTTTAGTTGTGCAAGTAGCGGATTGTCTTGAAACATTAGCCTGGTCTCAGAATGTGAACCGCCACACTATACGTATTCGGGACGCTAAAACCAAGGTGTACCACGTTAGAATTTCCGACGATGAATAGTGCAAAAACTTAGTGGAGCCTCCCAAACTGGATGTAATCAGTATGCCTAATGTTCTTGAAATGACAGAATGACTTGAGAAATGTCCCAAGTATGAGAAGGCATAGATGGAAAATGCGCAGTTAAGCAGCCCTACAAGAATTGTTAAGAAAGCCGACTCGTTAGAAGGATGGTGTGAAGAAGTCTTTGATCGCCTTAGACAGAGGAACGAAGCGCAAAATATCGCTCTGTTCATTTGGCATGAAGAAGGTTTGAAACTCGTTGCCAGTCAAACCCAGCGCGAGTTTTGCTTCTTTCAACAATTTCGCCCTGCAGAAGAATACAGCGGTTATCGTATTGATTGGGAAAAGCTCGCTGAAAGCGTTAAGGAAAACGACGGCTCATACATTTCAGAACTTCCTATCAATGCGGCATGGCGACAAAGTTCAATGCAGTGGGAACATGCAGTTATTCCTCTTTATGAAAATGAAGAAATTCTTGGCTACATGCTACTGGAAGTGGAATTGTTTAATGAAGAGAAGAAATTTTCCGAATCCAGCTTACTGTGGCTAAAAGATCGCGCTGAACGACAATTAAAATGTCGAATCCTTTCTCACAACCTTAATCAATTCCATTTATCCAGTAAGAAAAATGAACTCGATCTGGCATTGAATAACCATACGCTTGCTTCTCAGCTCTCTCATTTAAAAAGTCTGCATGAGATTTCCCTTCGCTTTACTAAGGCAACATCCATCAGTTCGTTATGCCGTATTGCAGTAGAGCTAGGAAAGAGCCGGCTTCAAATTGACCGTATGGCGATTTTTCTTTGTGACATGGAAACCTGCATGATGTGGGGGACATGGGGCACCGATAAATACGGTAATACGATAGACAGATCGGATGTAAACCAAGATTTACCCAACAACCCGTTCATGGAAGAAGCCTTGGCTCGAAAGAATGAGCTCATCGTGAAAGAGAACGTGCCATTGTACTTCGGTCAGGAACAAGTCGGGATCGGTTGGAATATCATGATGGCGATGTGGAACAATGATGAATGCATAGGGTGGATTGCGGCAGATAACCTTATCTATAAATCGCCATTGGATGAGCCTAAAAAAGAAGCCATCAAATTGCTTGCGGCGTCTGTGTGTCAAAAAATCATAAAGCTCAGAGAAACAGAAGAAGCGGATGAGCGCTTCTATCAGTTACAAGAACACTGCCGTCGTCAGACTCAAGACCTAGAGTATCTGCAGTCTCGTGTGGACGTGGTCAATGCACAAAATCAATGGCTAGGTATTCATGATGCGTCAACGGGATTATTGGGGACGCGTTACTTCGACTTGAGTTTCGCCTCTTTTGTTGCATGTGCCAGAGACAGGCGACGGAATATTGCCAGCTTCTCTATTTGCATGGACTTCTATAAAGCATTTCAGAAAGCCTATGGGGAAGAAGCAACCATTCGGGTTTTCCAAACCATTGCAAGGGAAGTGAAATCCATCATTAAACCGGTGGGACTGAACATGCTCTTCACAACCCAACCAGGAAAGCTCTCTCTATTGGTTCATTGCAATGATGAAGTCCTGTTGAAAGAGATTGCAGATAAAATTGTAAAAACAGCGTATACGCTAAATATTGAAAACAAGGCGTCACCCTTTTATCAACGCGTGACACTGAGTGTTGGGCTGTCGACAAATTGTGTTTCTTTGTTCAGTTTGCAAAGCAAAGTGTTAAAGAAAGCAGAAAAAGCGTGTTTGATGGCGGAGAAGTTAGGGAAAAATCGCTATTGCGTAGACTAGAAAAAACGGTGCCTAGAAGTTTGATTGCCTGATTTAACAGCAAATTGCTACGTAATTAGACGTTTGCAGTCAAAAAGCCATCAGTCGTAGAAAGAATTGTGAACTTGTTCAATTTTTTCTGGCTTTTTTTGGTTTATTAGCGCAGAATTCTCGCCTCATTTGTCGAGGCCCGTAGCGTTGGATGCTGTTGCAGTGAGTAGGAAGTCATTTGATTTAATTCATATTGACCCTGCATCAGTAAGGATAACAGTGCAAAACCGCTAACAGGGGCCCCGTTACTTTAGTCTATATATTGGGATCCCAATGCAAGATACTGTTACTGAATTTCGTCAGTTAGATCTGTCTGAAAACCTTCTTTCCGCTTTAGATTCAATTGGCTTCGTATCACCAACGCCAATTCAAGCGGCTTCGATTCCTCTTCTATTGACTGGTGCTGATGCACTGGGCAAGGCACAAACCGGTACGGGTAAAACCGCAGCGTTTTCACTGCCAGTTCTGAACAAAATCGATCTGAACCAACACAAGCCACAAGCTATTGTTATGGCGCCTACTCGTGAATTGGCTATTCAGGTTGCTGCAGAAGTTAAACTTCTGGGTAAAAACATCGCTGGCTTGAAAGTGCTAGAGATCTACGGTGGTGCATCTATCGTCGATCAAATGCGTGCTCTGCGTTCAGGCGCTCACGTTGTTGTTGGTACTCCTGGTCGTGTTAAAGACCTTATCAACCGCGAACGCCTACAGCTAGACGAAGTGAAAACTTTCGTACTAGATGAAGCCGATGAAATGCTGAAAATGGGTTTCGTTGACGACGTAACTTGGATCATGGAACAAGCACCAGAAACTGCGCAGCGCGTACTTTTCTCTGCAACCATGCCTCCAATCGTTAAAGAAATCGTTGATCGTTTCCTACGTAACCCAGCGCGCATTGACGTTGCAGGTAGCAACCGTACTGTTGAGAAAGTTGAGCAACAATTCTGGGTTGTTAAAGGCGTAGAGAAAGATGAAGCAATGGCTCGTCTTCTTGAAACTGAAGAAACTGACGCATCAATCGTGTTCGTTCGTACTCGTCAAGATACCGAGCGTCTGGCTGATTGGTTGCAAGCACGTGGCTTTAAAGCTGCGGCACTTCACGGTGACATTCCACAGTCACTGCGTGAGCGCACTGTTGACCACATCAAACGTGGCGTAATCGATATCCTAGTAGCAACTGACGTTGTTGCTCGTGGTCTTGACGTTCCACGTATTACACACGTATTCAACTACGACATCCCATTCGATGTTGAGTCATACATTCACCGTATTGGTCGTACTGGCCGTGCTGGTCGTGCTGGTAAAGCGATTCTGTTGGTTCGTACCAACCAAATCCGCATGCTGCGCACCATTGAACGTGTAACTTCAACGCGTATGGATGAGCTTGAGCTTCCTGCACGTGATAAAGTTGCTGCTTGTCGCCTAGCGGCACTGGCTACTGACCTTGCAGAGCAAAAAGAATCAGAAAGCATCGAAGCATTCGTTGGTCTGATTGAGAAGCTTCAAGAGCAGATCGACGTTGATGCAGCAACTCTTGCTGCAATGCTTCTTCAGCGCCAACAAGGTAAGCGTCCGTTGTTCTACACCGGTCCAGACCCAATGGTTGCAGCTATTGAGCGTGAAAACAAACGTCGTGAATCACGTCGTGATGAGCGCCCTCGTGACGGTAGCCGTCCTGAGCGTGGCGAGCGTCGTAGCTACAACGCTGAAGATTGGGATATCTACCAACTTCAAGTTGGTCGTGACCAAGGCGTTCAAGTTAAAGACATCGTTGGTGCAATTGCGAATGAACTAGGTCTTGATAAGAACTCAATCGGTTCTATCAAACTAGCAACTGGCCACACTTACGTGCAACTTCCTAAGAAGATGCCAAAAGAAGTATTGGGTCAACTTAAGCAACTGCGTATTCGCCAAAAAGCAACTGAAGCTCAGTTGGTTGAAGGTTCAGTGAACATGGATCCACCACGCCGTCGTACCGGTGGTGACCGTGATCGCAACAGCAATGGTGGTAACGGCGGCCGTCGTTTTGACAACAATGGCCCACGCGGTGGTAACAACCGTGGTGATCGTGCTCCTCGCGGTGACCGTGCTCCACGTGGTGAAGGCGAACAACGTCGCTTTAACCGTGACCGTGGTAGCGACAGCCGTTCATCATTCCGTGGTGAGCGTCGTCACGCTGACGCATAATAACGAACCCTCGTTATAAAAAAGAGCCAGCTTATGCTGGCTCTTTTTGTATGTATCGATAGTCCTATTTGTGCAAAAAATGCTTAAGCTACTTCTGCTTCTGCTTCTGCTTCTGCTTCTGCTTCTGCTTCTGCTTACCCCCATCCACATCCGTGATTTTTTGCGTACAACGGCGACGCGGCACAGCGAACAACCCAAATCTGCTTTTGAATGTTGATCCACAGGTCATACGTTTCTCCCACTTTTGCTACGTAGTCGTATGCACTTCCTTGCTATATTTCATCTATCCGCTGCTCGCGAGTGGGAATGTGTCAAATAAACGTTCATGTTTCCTTCAGTTTGAGGACTGTCTTATGCTGAACATGCAGTTTGATAGACGCGTCATTATTGATACCCAATCACTCGGTTGGCAACCATCCCCCGCCGAAGGTGTGTTTAGAAAACCGTTGGCACGAGAAGATGCTGAGCGGGGACACGCCACCAGTATTGTGAAGTACGTCCCCAACAGCGCCTTTTCCCTTCATCAGCACCCCATGGGTGAAGAGATATTTGTGCTCGATGGCGTATTTTCTGACGAGTTTGGTGACTATCCAACGGGCACCTATCTTCGTAATCCGCCTGGAACATCTCACGCGCCTTTTAGCCGTTTGGGGTGCACCTTATTGGTAAAACTTCATCAGTTCTCTCCGAATGATACGCATCAAGTACAAATAAATACACGTGATGCGGAATGGGTAGACGGGCAGGGCAAATTGAAAATGCTGTTGCTCCATGAATTCAATGGAGAGCAGGTTGCGCTGATACGTTGGCCTGCTGGTCAGCACTTTTTTTCTATCTCACACTTTTGTGGTGAAGAGGTATTCGTGCTGAGTGGGGAGTATCGCGATGAGTTTGGTCATTACCGACCTGGCACCTGGATCAGAAACCCGCACATGTTTGAATATAACCCTTATGCCGAGGAAGATACCTTGCTTTGGGTAAAAGTAGGGCACCTCCCTTATCCTAAGCCTCTTTGAAAAGTATGCGTTCGACGCAAAACAGAGACAAATGTCTATACGTTTCACCGCTAGTATGGTGGTTGAGTGAATAGCTTGAGAATTCGGTCGTTTCTTGACAATGGCTCAGTTTTTTTGGCTCAAAACTTATAGGACGCGATGGACGAGGATGTTTCAGATAACTAATCAGCCGTACCAGCCGTATTTCGATATAGCACCGGTTCCCATGATCCTTCTCAACGATTTCGGTGAAATTGTTCATCGAAATGCAGAGTGCGACCTGCTTTTTAATATCCATCCATCACGACCCGTGTTTAACGACTATGTGGCTGAAGATGTTTGGTCTGCATTGAACGCGTATTTTTCAGAGCTTCCTAGCTCGATCCCTAATGAACCCTTTTCATTTGACATTACATTGCATCAAACAAAGAGGCGGTATCGTTTCAAAGCAAATGTTGCCACCACATTTCCATCCCCCAGTTTTGTCGTTGTGCTTTCACCGCTATCGCAAAATACAGCGGAGCCTAAACGTCGAGCACTCGAACAAGGGAAAGCGTTCCTTGAGCAGCTGCCAGTCAGCATGGCAATGCTGGACGAATACGGAATCTTTGTTGGGGCTAACCGTGCTTTCTGTGATTTATTGGGTTACGACGAAGCGTCGCTAGTGGATCGCATGGAAGCGGATGTGACGTTTGCGCCAGACGCCAACAGTGAAACACCGCTTCGTAACAACCTTAAGTGTCACATAGACAAACAATATAGCGTTGATAAGCGTTACATACACAAAGATGGTCATCAGATCTGGGTGCGCGTTTTTGTCTCGCTCACCACTGATTCAGAATGTGATTCTGCCAATGACAACGTTCGTTATGTCATTGCGGTTATTGATATTCACGAAGAAAAGCAATTGCAAAATGTCATTGCCACGTCTGAACGTCGTTTCCGTGCCATCGCGGAAAACATCAGTTCTGTTGTGTGGATGTCGGGCGCTGATCCGCAACGCGTGCTTTACGCGAATAAATGCTATCGCAGTGTGTGGGAAGAATCGGTCGACAAACTATACAGTGATGCGCGTTCTTTTCTCGATAAAGTACACCCTGCAGACAGGGAAATTGCTGAATCCATTCGTTTTAATACATCCGGTGACTCCTGGAGTATTAATTATCGTTTGCTGTTTGATGACGGACGCGTCAAACATTTGCGCGACAGCGGCCATTGCGTTTTTGATAGCAATGGCGAATTGATCTACCGCGTGGGTACATCAACCGACATCACTGCTGAAATTAGCCAGCGCGACAATATGGTTGTTATGGCGAAGAAGCTGAAAGAGCTTGTTGATTATGATTCCCTCACGGGCTTGAAGTCACGCCATGCGATCATGACGGATATTCAAGAGAGTTTTCAGCACTTTAAACAAACCAATGATCCTTCGGTTCTTGTGTACATTGATGCGGATGGATTTAAAGGTATCAACGATACATTGGGGCATGATGTTGGTGACAAAGTGCTCTGTGCTATCGCAAAACACCTAACCAGCCATATTCGTGACACCGATGTAGCGGGACGTATTGGCGGCGACGAATTCATCGTTTTGCTTCGTCATACTTCACAAGAAGATGTCGCGCAAATCCTTGAGCGATTGTGCAGTGAGATACATGACATAAGTTTACCCGGAGACATGAAGGTGTCCTTGAGTCTCGGTGCTTATGATCTTAGTGACGAAGTTATTACGGCAGAACAGTGGCTTAACGACGCTGATAAAACCATGTATCACAATAAAAGGGCACGAAAACGTGCTCGTAAATCGCAACTAAAAACACAGTGACTCTTATTGCTCTAAGCGAGTATTAGAACTTTCTGCTGATATAGTGCAGTTGTATTTTTATTGAGACGGTTCTTTGTATTGCATCAGAGTATTCTCTTAGTTGTATAACAGAGGGATTTACCATGCAGAGTGTTGTGGAAGTTTTCGGTACTGCGCTAGCCAGCTATTACAACGGTAATAAATCAGGGAAACTCATTGTTAGGGAAAACAATGGTACATCAGTGATCCCAACATCTGATTTCTTTCGACGACCAGAAGATGTGGCGACAGATCGCATCGCGTTGTCTTACTGCCGACGAAGTGTTCTGAACATCGGAGCAAGCAGCGGAGAGCATTCGCTGTACCTCGTGGCAAAAGGTATAAAAGTAACGTCAATAGACAGTTCTCCTATTGCGTGTGCCATCATGCATCAGCGAGGCGTCCCGTCCGTTATCTGCGGTCATCTTTTTGATCAACATCCTATGTTCGATCGCACCTTCACATGGCTCGCTTTACGTGGCGTCGTGGGTCAACTCGGGAACATTCGCAATTTCTTCCATTTTCTGGATCTTGCCCATCGTAATTTGTACCCGGGCGGGCGATTGATCCTAAGCTCAGAAAACCTTCGCTATGAAGGTTACCGTACTCGTCATTTGACGTTTGAGTTTGATGGAAGGGTGAGTGAAGAAATGCCGTGGTTTGACATTGGTATGTCAACGCTAAGGCGTGTAGCGGAAAGTAAGAACTTTAACTGCCGAATTGTCTATTGTGATGACAGCAACAAGTACGTGGCGTTACTAACAAAGCGTTGATTGAGTGACACTGTCACAATTTCACGAGTGGTGAATGTGTCAGTGTAACTGTCAGATATTTATGAAATAAATAAAAGTGGGGCAATTATAGCCCCATGATTTTTGAATATTTTTCCACACAGTGTTCAAAATGTTCGCGCATGCTATCTTCAGTTTGCGCCTGTGCTTGCTGCAATAGAATACCGCGTTCTGCCACCCCGTTTTTTACCTGCCATACGGCGTATGAGGCTTGCTTATCAAGCTCGATCATCTGTTTTTCATCGGGTGGCAATAGGGCTAAGTTTTGGCTCATGCTGACTCTCTGTAGAATTTAAACCTCAAAAACGTGCATAACATAGCTGAGACTCGCATTAACGACAAGCGCTTACCGTCCCCTT
Source organism: Enterovibrio norvegicus (assembly GCF_002876705.1). Lineage (GTDB taxonomy): Bacteria > Pseudomonadota > Gammaproteobacteria > Enterobacterales > Vibrionaceae > Enterovibrio > Enterovibrio norvegicus_B. Next base: position 108,565 of record NZ_MDAG01000068.1, read on the forward strand.
ACGGGAATCTGACACAGTTTTGGCCGATCCTGATTACTATTGGCGCTACATCGCGTTAAGTAGTAAGAAGGCGGATATATGGAATTCACTTATCAAGACAGACAAACACTCTACGATGCTTGGATGTCTTACAAAGCTAAACTGAGAATCACTCAAATTGAAATGGCAAAGCGCTTAGGGATCAATCAATTGGATTTTTCTCGCGTGCTGCGAGGTGACGTACCTTTGGAGCAAGGCTTTGTTTACCGTTTCTGTAAGGAAATTGGCATTGAACCAGACCAATCTCTTCCAAGCTTAAAAGCCCTTCGAAACGTATCTGCACCTTCTGGTCCTGTCACAGTAAGAACATCACTCACCGTTGATGGCACCATTTCAAAAGTGGAATACCAAGGCAATCAAGTCTTCATAGAATTTGAAACGCTGCCATAAAGAAAGCCATCGTTAGATGGCTTTTTGGGTTTTCAGTCCTGAAAGAGGCAGTGAACGTGGCTATGAGGCGTTGGCAATTGCAGGGCGGTTAGCCACAGTTTGTTGCCACTTTTGAAGCGCCGGCACGTTTTCATCAATGTGTATGTCGAGATTTTTTATAAAACCACACATGACAAACGCAGTGATATCTGCAACGGTAAACGTGTCACCGGCGACAAACGTCGAGTGCTGCAAACGGGCTTCCAACCGCGGCAGGAACTCAATCACACGTTGTTTTGACTCTTCGCCCCACGCGGGTACGCAACGCTCTCTGTCGTTGTAAATGCCGGTGATGTTTCGAAATGCCTGAAACGCGGGAAACAAACCATCCAGCTCTACAATGCGGTTCCACATTTCGACTTGTCCGATCGCTATAGGCGTATCACCAAAAAGGTGATTATCTGTGGGGAAGGCGGCATCAATGTAGCGGCAAATCGCCATGGACTCACACAGGCTCGTGCCGTCATCCAATGCTAATACCGGGATCTTTTTATTCAGGCTCAGCGCAGCAAATTCGTCGGAAAGGTTTTCACCGCCACCTATGTCCACATTGACACGTGGAATTTCAATGTTCTTCTCTGCAAGAAACAGACTGACACGTCGAGCGCTGGGCGCAGGGCCTTTTTCGTAGATCTTCATCGTTTCTCCTTGCCGTTTTCATGGGCGACTGGTTTCTCTATTTGGGTGAATTTCTGGTTACTTGGGTGAAAGAGGAAGCCACACCGACACGCTTACACCGTTCTGTGTCTGCAAGTTTTGGATAGAGAGCTCTCCACCATGGAACTCCGACACTAAACGGGCGATATAAAGGCCTAAACCTAAATGCGGTTTATCGGACTTTTGTTTTTCCTCCCGAACAGAGACCATGGAATTGAGCAATTGATTTCCCATATTTTTAGGCAGTGTCGGCCCAAAATTTGAAACTGTGATGCAGGCGCGGCTATCAACACGGTTGAGCTGAACCGTAATTGCTGTCTCTGGTGTGCGAAATTCAGCGGCATTGGCAACCAATTTATCGAGCAATTGAGCAATGTACTCAGGCACACCAAGCATTACGTAACCGTTTGATTGTGAGGAAACCTCAATCGTGAACACTTGTTCCGGATACGCATATTCATAGCCCTGAACGCAGCCTTTGATCACTTCATCAAGCGGAAACGCCTGCGTATCTGCGTGGTTAAAGCTTTGTTCTAAACGTGTCGCTTCCGTCATGCTGGATAAGATGGTCGCCAATCGAGAAACACCTTCTTGAGCGCGATCAATATAGCGTTGCTGATCATCATCCGTGGTGACGAAGGAAAGGTTCTCCAAAGAAGAGCGCACAACCGCAACTGGCGTTCGAAGTTCGTGAGACAGGCTGGACGACATTTTTTCTAGGTAGCTGTTGTACTCGGATTGTCGATTAACCATGTTAGACAGCGTACGAGAGAGGTCGCCAATTTCGTCTTTACTTTGCGCAGGAGAAAGCTGGTGGCGAACGCGGCCTTGAGGGTCAATGGCACTCTCTGCGTCATCTCTGAGTTTTCTCACGCGGCGAGAAATGTGTGAACCGAACAACAGCAAGACCACAACCCCAATACAAATTACCGCCAGCAACACATTAAACAACTGCTCTAAAGCTTTGTTGCGCAGTGTCTTGATGCCCTTGGTGTTCTCTTCAACAACCACCGCACCCACCACGTGGTTATTGATCTTGATGGGGTAAGCGGCGGATAAGATCAGCGACCCTTGGTCTGGCGTTAATCGCCAATTGGCGTAAGGGCGACCTAATAATGCTTGTTGCACTTCGATGCCGCGAAACACCGCTGCATTTTGCATCGTATCAACGATAGATTCTGGAGGGCGCTCAAGCCATTGGTAGTAAAGTGGGTTGAGTATGTGGGTTTGCAGCCAGCCCATGATACCGTTCGGCGGCTCTTGATATTCAACGGTGGTTTCCCATACGCCATTGGCGGTTTGCAGGTCGCCACTTTTGGCCAATACGCGGGCATGACGATCGACCACCCACACCCGTGAACCGTCATCGTTGATGGTATTGAGTACGCTTTCCAGTGCAGGTGATGGCGTGAGTAACGTGCCTAGGGTTTCGGCGTTCTTGGGATTGGATGTTGCAATGATGGTTTCTATTTCTCGATTGAATGGGTCGTTAACGTTATAAAACGCTAACCCCAATTTCTCGCCCACGAGCCAGTTGGGAATCGCCAATTCAATGACATGACCTGTCGAGGTTTCCTGCCACCACGCGTTTATTGCATTTGAAGGAAAAACGCCGTTCTCTGAAAGAATAGAATCTTCAATTAAATCAACGTGTGCACGTCCGCTTTGTGTTGCGGTGACGGCGTAACGTTTTAAGTCGCCTTCTGGGGTGGTTAATGCCACTATTAGGTGGTCGTTTCTGTCAATGCGACTGGTCCCTTTGCGTTTTAATACTGGGTTCGCATCGGTCACATCAAGTAGGGCATACACATCGTCACCGTCACTCCCCATGACCAAATCAAACTTAATGTTGTCAGGCCTGTAGGTGTTCTTGCTGAAGACCACGTGCTTTGATGTGTAGGGTTTAAAATGCTCGCGGTAGCGCTCCCAATCAAGGGGGCTGCCATCTATATCGATATGCGAATTGAGGTCAAAGGCATACAGGTCTTTGCCATCGTCTAAACGTGGTTTCGTAAAGCGTTGGCGTTCAAATAAGCGAGGTTGCTGATTAAGCGCCATTGAGAATGCTCGCGCTGACCCCATCACGGTTTGTTCTTGGCCCTGGCGAAGCACATTCTCAAGTTCCCACACGTACTTGTAACCAATAAACGGCAACAAAAGCAGTAAACCTGAGAGCAAAACGACTTTGGTGCGAATGCCTGATGCCCAGCGAAGCACGCGCTCAATCAGCGATGTCATTTGTTGCTATCCCAGCGGTAGCCCATGCCATACACCGTATCGATATGGTCAAAGTTGCTATCCAATGCGATAAATTTTTTACGAATACGTTTTACGTGTGAAGTGATGGTGCTGTCGTCGACAACAACATGTGCCTCTTGCATCAAATCTTGACGACTTCTTACGTGACCAGGCCGTTTAGCTAAGGCATGCACCAGCCAAAACTCCGTGACGGTGAGATCAACCGTCTGATCATCCCATTTAACCTGCATACGGTTGAGATCGAGTGTCAGTTTTTCTCGTTCAAGCAGAGACTCTGTGTCTGTCGCGGCTTGGCTCAGTAATTCACTGCGACGAAAGAGTGCAGCAATACGCGCCATCAAGTGTGGCAGGCTAATGTCTTTCGTTAAGTAGTCATCCGCGCCCATGCGAAGGCCCACAACGGTATCAATATCACTGTCACGCGCGGTTAGGAAAATAATGGGAATGGTGGCTGACATTGCACGTAGAGATTGGCAGAGGTGAAACCCACCATCGATTTCATCAGCAAGGCCAATATCAATGATCGCCAAATCGGGCATGCGTTGCTTAAAGCCATCTTCCGCATCTTGTCGGTTGGCATAAGGTGATACCGCATAACCTTGCTTGCGGAGCACATCCGCATAGTTTTCTCGGATAGCGGGTTCATCTTCTACGATAGCAATACGTTTCATTTTTTCTCTGGTAATCAATCAGTAGTTGGTTTGACTATACCCGAAATCATGCCATGAAAAAGGGGGGAAAATGCGTCATAAGTGAAAAGCCATTTTTTTGCCACATTTGATCGGCACATTGCCCGATTTGTTCCCAAAGCTTGCCATTTTACCTTGGTTTAATGAACTCATCGAAACACACATTAACGCAGTAACCGGTTCATACCGAACCCAAGCAAAAAACGTTAACACCTAAACGGATGAGGAATTCACCATGAAAAAGATGAACAAAACTTTGATCGCACTGGCGCTTACTATTCCGATGGCAACATCAACGGCATTCGCGTCTGGTAACACAACCTCGACTGACCGAGATGAAAACATCGGCGCGATTGGTTTCGGTGGTGGTGCGGCACTGGGCGCAGTGGTTGGTGGCCCTGTTGGCGCTGTGGCTGGGGCAGTTGTCGGTGGCTTAATTGGACAGCTAGTGAGCTTTGAGGACTACAGCAAAGAGCAAGATGACGTCATTGCTAACATGAGCCAACGTAACCTTGAGTTAGAGGAAGTGAGCGAACTGTATGCGCAAAACCAAGTTGAAATTGCCAATCTTAAAACCGCGTTAAATCAGAAAAACATCGAGCTAGAGTTGGCCATGGACATTCAATTTCGCACCAACTCGGCGGAGATTGAACCGCACTTCCAGTACCAACTTGATGAAATTGCATTTTTGATGCGCCAGCAACCAGACATGTTCTGGGATCTTGAAGGACATGCGGATGTGCGCGGCAATCAAGACTATAACCTGCAGCTTTCTCAAAAACGTGTTGAATCTGTTTATAACTACCTCGTTTCTCAAGGTGTCGAGCCAGAGCAGTTGATTCAAACAGCATTCGGCGCACAGTTGGCGATTGAAACGGAAGGCGACCGCGAAGGCTATTTCTTTGACCGCCGTGTCAGCCTAAAAGCATCACCGCAATCAACCAAAACAGCCAACAACTAAGCAGGGCGGTTTGATATGGATATTCGACAAGCAACCCGTCACGACGCAGAGCGCATGTGCGCGCTCTGCGAGACGCTGGGCTACCCAGCGTCGCTCTCTCAAACGGAAGCGCGCCTAACGCGAGTGCTGGACAGCGAAAACGGCGATATCTTCGTTGCTGAATTGTGCGGTGTGGTCGTTGGTTTTATTACGGTTCACATCGTCGATGTGGTGCATGATGACATGCCATGGGGGCGGATTTCTGCGCTGGTGGTCGATGAGAATTTTCGGGCGCTTTCTGTGGGTCGTCAATTACTCGATTACGCGGAAACCTACTTCAACGCGAGACAATGCCTGCGCGTTGAAGTCACCAGCCACATTAGTCGTGAAGAGGCACATGGCTTTTATCTTCACTTGGGTTATCGCATTACACCCATGCGTTTTATTAAGCTGTTGGCTCAACGGACGTTAGTGGCGATAAGCTAAAGGTATCGGCGGCCATTTTTTGCTCATGTTTTAGCAACCATTGCTTTGCATCTAGGCCGCTCGCATACCCTGTTAATGTGCCATTTTTACCAATCACACGATGACAAGGCACGATAATGGACACGGGGTTTTGTCCATTGGCAGCGCCAACAGCGCGAGAAGCGGTTGGGCGCTCAATACGTTGTGCCAATTCGCCGTAACTCAATGTTTCACCAGCAGGGATGGTTTGTAGCGCTTCCCACACAGTGCATTGGAAATCCGTACCTAACAAATCAAGCGGCACATCAAATTCAATCGCTTCTCCTGCAAAGTAGCGATCGAGCTGGGCAATGACGGTTTCAAAGGGCTCGCGAGCAATAACGTCATCCTCTGATGTTGGAATGTCATATTTATAGTTTGGTAACGTGAGCGACGTTAGACCTTTCTCGGATGCAGTCAGAATAATCACGCCAAGTGGAGAGTCGTATTCGTAGCGATAATTTGTCATGGTCAATTCCTTCTTCTCTTCCGTTGGTCAGAGCGTACCCTGGCCGAAATAGGTATATGGATAGAATGCGTGTTTCAGTTATCTTTGTTTGCAAGTGTCAGCGCGAGATAGCTTCGCCAAGGAATAGCGTTATCCATACGGCTTTTCGCGTTGTCATTCAGTGTTTCATCGCTGTCATCAAGAGGCAGTGAAAGGTCGGGCAGCCCAAAGCCACGCAGCAAGGTGTAGCCTTTTTGTTGACTTGAAAGTGGTGAATCACAAAAATCACGTTGAGCATCAAGATCGGGGTGTTCGATACAAAATTTCGCCCATGCGATAAGTTTTTCTCCTAACGCTTCGTTGATGTCATTGATCGCTGCGCTATTCGCGCGCTCGCCATGCGGTGAAAGTGCTGACAAGAGCGCATCAGGCGTTGGAAAATACGTTGTTGTTTGAACGTTTTCCTCACCGCCCAAGTGAAGCTGAGAACACTGCACAATATGTGTAAGTATCGAGCGGCTGTCATCGACATGATCTCGATGAATGCCTATCGACTCACCGCAAAGACTTCTCACGCCCGCCTCAAACACATTCCACACACCAGGGATTCTTACGCCGAGTGGTACGTTTTCGTTTGCTGAGAGGACATTAGCGAGCACTGAATCTATGACGGTCTGATTCGCATCGACATCAAAAATGCGTTTGATTCTATTGATGATTAAGTACAAATACTTTGGATTATCGAGCGTCAGTTCAATAGAAATTGCATGCTTATCCGGGTTCAAGGTGGCTGTAAATTCACCTTTTGTATCCAAATAGATAAAGGATCTACCGTAGCTATTATCATTTAGCCACTCCATGCCCGTTATCTGTCTTGTGTTCGCAAAATCATGGAACGCCTGCCAATTGAAAGGAGGGCGGAAATAGAGCATCAAACAGATGGCATCAGAGTGGTGTGTTTTCTTGCGCCTGACTTGTGTTGGCGATAATTGCATTTGTAGTTGGAAGCAATCGTTAAAGCGGCGAACACTGTTAAAGCCAGCAGCAAACGCAATGTCAGTAACAGAAAGATGGGTCTCGTGAAGCAGCTTTTTCGAAAACAAAATTTGTTGGTACAGCGCGTATTGCTTTGGCGAACACCCCAGTGTTTCCGTGAACAGTTTTCTTAGGTAACGATCTGTCACGCCGAGTTTTTCTGCGAGCGCTGGAATGGCGTTTTCTTGTAGAAAGCCTGCTTGAATCAAACCTAGGGCGCGTTTTAGCGTTGTTTCTTTACCGATCCACGCGGGTGAGCCCGGTGCGCTGTCTGGACGACAACGTAAGCAAGGTCGAAACCCTTGGGCTGATGCTTCAATCGCGGAATCAAAATACCGGATGTTTTCTTCTTTTGGTGTAGGGGCTGGGCAAATAGGACGGCAGTAGATGCCTGTCGAAAGCACACCGATATAAAACACGCCATCAAATCGAGGATCACGGGAAAGCCGCGCTTGTTGTCTGAGTGTGTTGACGTTGTCCATTTGCCTACATCCGTAAGTGAAGATGCAGTAACAATAACATTGGATAATGATAAAAGTAGCCATAAACGGAACTCAACGGTAAGACGGTGAGTCAATTGATGCGGAGGAAGGATTGAGAAAGAAAACGGGGGAGAGCTTATAGCAAACAGGCTGCACGAGGCAGCCTGTTTTTCACGGTGTTACGACTTACTTGTTCAAGTATGCGCAACCGGTCATGAATGCTTGTTCTTGAAACTGCTTCAAACCGATTTCTTTTAGCGACACCAATACAGGGGTGCGCTTGAGAGACTCTTTCATTTCGCTAGACGTGAAAACGACACATTCCATGTTATCGATTAGCTGCATAGCGGCTTCCAATTTGAAGCCAATGGCGCTACCTGCGAACTTACCCTTCATTGGGCGATCACGAATAACAATTTTGTCGACTTTGTAGTCTTCCATCAATTTTGCAAAAGACTGTTGGAAGTGACGCATTTGCTCAGTGTCAGATGCGTTAGTAATAGTGAATTTACGCGCGCGGCAATCCGGCACTTCAAACAGACCTTGGTCCAATTCAATGAGGCAGATGTTCGCTTCGTTGCTTTTTAAATCGACGGCACAAATTCGCATTTTTCTTATTCCACGAGTAAATGAGCGCATCATTATAGGCAAATAGTGTGCTGCGGTCATGGATTAAGATGGTAGGACGGGTTTGTTTGATGCTGAAAACAACAAAAAGCGGGGAAATCAGAGTCTTCTTAGCGGAATTCTTTAAAAGATGTTTTGAGTTTCGCTTCCGTGAGGCCACGCACAATCTTCAGATCGGGGCGTTTTTTCAAATCGATGTATTCGACTTCGCGGAATGATTCTGTACGGCCTGAGTAAAAAAGCTTCACGGTTGGGGTCATTAAATCGTCAGGGTTCTCATTGCAGACCAATCCAATCCGCCCATTACTGAGTTCAACAACAGAACCGATAGGGTAGAAACCGATGCAGCGAATGAACTTCTTCAGCAGGTCGGAATCGAGATGAAAGGGCGTTAATCCAATCATGATCTTGAAGGCTTCTGATGGTGAGAGAGCGGGTTTATAGACGCGCTCTGCGGTTAATGCATCGTAGATATCGACAATGCTGGACATGCGACCTATTAGCGTCAGTTCATCGCCTTTTAAGCCGTTTGGATAGCCGTTTCCATCGATCTTTTCGTGATGCATTAAACTCACGTCTTTGCTGGTTGACGATAATTCAGCCATGTTATCGAGCACAGGTTGAGAGAGCGTTTGGTGCTCTTTCATGTGCACAAATTCATCGTCGGTGAGTTTACCCGGCTTGTTGAGCACTTCATCTCGGATAAGAATCTTGCCAATGTCGTGCACCAAACCGCCAATCGCTAATTCTTCTAGGGTTTGCCTGTCGAGTTCCAGATAACGCCCGAAATTAACCAAATGAAAGGCAACATTCATCGAGTGCTCAAGTAGGTAGGCACTTTTTTGGCGGATACCGCTGATCCACAAAACCGCTTCACGACGCTCAAAGATGTTATCTACGATATCAGCACTGACTTCTTTTACAGGTTCGATATCGACAGGTTTGTTGGCGTAGACATCGTTCAATAGCTTGCTCAATTGTTCCTTAGACTTGTCTACGAGGTCTTTGGCTACACTGAATTCACTGTTTCCTGTGACGGAGGAATGCTTTCCGATTGGGGTTGCATGGTATTGAATGTCTTCCGTTGTGGTGACTTGATCTGCGTCGATGTACACATATTCAACGCCTTTGCCTCTGAGGTTTTCGATGGTTTCTTGTCGGCGGATGAAGCCAGGCTTTTTCATTCGGGTGCGGGTACGCTGAGATTCGATTTGTTCGACATACATGCCAATCTCAACGCTATCAATGGCGACTTTTTGCAACATTGATGTTCGCTCCGTGTCGGAAAATAGAAGGGTGAAGGGTTAGGAAACAACGTTGTCGAACTGCGGAATCGACGCGCTTTTTGAGTAATTAAACAATAGCTAATGTTTATAACTATATACAATGTACGAAAAAATGGGGTGTTTTGAAGACGAATCTAGAACAAAAATCCAGAATAACAGTACGCAATGCGGAATTTTATACAATACAACGTCGGATCCTGATGCCACTCAATGTGTGTTATCGCCGTTAAACCCTATGAAAACTGCGCCTTTTGACATGTGTTTAGTACATTTCACCGCGACACATAATAAAAGTGCGCTGCATCATAAATGTTATCTGTGAAATGTAAACAAGATGGCGTGCGGAATGCGACGCATAGAAAGCGCTTGAACCCTCCTGATGGATCTATAGACTGCGTGAACGTCTAAGTGCCCATATTGCTTAGATGGATTTTTACGCAGCGAATGCGTTGCTTTGACCATGATTGAAATACGCAGGCTTAATTCGAATGCGAGTAATTAAAAGCAGCATCCATCCAGATGCGCTTCCTTTGGAAGACAAAATCACTTTTCATCGACGTGCAGCTCGCGCCATTGTTGTGCGTGGAGAGAGTATTCTTTTGCTGTATACCGAGCGCTATCAAGATTACTCGTTGCCGGGTGGCGGCATTGATCCTGATGAGAATGAAGTAGAAGGCTTGATTCGGGAACTTCAGGAAGAGACGGGGGCACAAAACATTCGAAACATCGTCCCGTTTGGTGCTTACGAAGAATACCGTCCGTGGTACAAGCCAGATTTTGATGTGATGCACATGATGTCTTACTGTTTCTGGTGTGATATTGACGAAGAATTGGGTGAAATGTCGCTTGAGGACTATGAAATCAAAAACGGCATGCAGCCTGTTTGGATGAATATCCACGAAGCCATTCGTCACAACAAGCACAACATGGCGACAAACGAGAAACAAGGTTTGTCGATCCAACGTGAAACGTACTTGCTTGAACTGATTGCTTCTGAATTGATGGAAAAACAGAAAGTAAGCTAACTGACAGGGCGTTGTTTCTACCCCGATAAAAAGGCGAGAGTTCTCTCGCCTTTTTTGATCGTGTCTATCACTGCTCATCTACGCTAAAAAGATGCTAAAAACGCGTTAAAAGTCTACGTTGGAAAAGCAGCAATCAATAGAAACGTCAGTAACGATAAAACAGTGTGAAGGTGCCGTAAGCATGATGATTACGTTTTGCCGTTTCGTATTGTTTGCTTTGCACCGTTGCAGAGGCTGTCGCCCCCCAGTTATTTGAATACCACGTAAAGCCTGCAGATGCAGCGCCTTGGATGTTCTCGATGGTCAAATCACTGTTCTCGGCAGGTTTATCGCCTTCAATCGTGACGTCATCAAAGCGATAACGTGCTTCGAGCGTGGTGAAGAAAAACATACCGGCGGCACTGTTGCTCAACATGCCCGTGTCGACAGTATTACCCGCAATGACAGACGTTGAACCAAAGGTGTTGCCCAGATCGATACCAAGACGATAAGTACCACCAGCAGCGACTTCACTTTGGAAGTTGCCACCCTGGCCACGGCCAAACACACTGAATTCGCCCATCGGGCTACGTGCGATGAGTTGGTGGGCTTCGCCGCTCAATTGATAGATGAACTCATCATAGATTTGATAGTCCCAACCTTGTGGGTCGGGAGAACCAACGATAGTGTGAACGATGGATTGGCCAGTTTCTGCGCCAGAGTTCGGGCCAACAGTACCCAGCAACAAACCCCCTTTTAGTGCGAAGGTATCGGTTTGTTGGTAAAGCCTGGCTTGTGTATAAAGAAAGCCCGCATAGGCACGTTCATTTGGCAGTGGCTCGGTGAGTTCGATGTCAGAAGGTGTCCACATTTGTTGACCGATTTCAATGCTATACCCAATGAGGCCTGGATCTGAAGACCAACGTAGGAAAAGGCCACTTGTGTATTCTCGGTCTGTACCGATGACGCCGTCATTATCAATCGACAGCGAAACCGTGGCAGCATGCACAGGAAAAGTGAACATTGGTGCGGCGATGATCGCAGCGCCAATTAATCTGCGTGTTAACATAAAATCCCTATTGTTTAGGATATGACGCCATGTGCGTCTTAAATGCGACTCAGTGGAGTGTCGGCGCTTATGCTAACTCATAACCCTGCGCCTGACGATTGTCGTTTGAAAGGAGAGTGATTTGTCCCAGAATATTGATGTAATTGTCAACGCAGAGTGGCTGAAAGCCCATTTTTCTGCGCCAAACGTCAAAACCGTAGATGCCAGTTGGTTCATGCCAGGCAGCCAAAGAAACGGTGCGCAAGAGTGGAAAACGAAACGTATTCCAGGTGCGGTATATTTTGATTTCGATGGCGAGATTAAAGACCAGACAACGTCGTTACCGCATATGTTGCCATCGACCGACGTGTTTGCAGAAAACGTGAGTAAACTGGGTATTTCCAATTCCGATACGGTTGTTGTGTATGACAGTGCTGGCATCTTCTCATCGCCGCGTGTGTGGTGGATGTTTAAAGTGATGGGGCATCAAAATGTCGCGTTACTTGATGGTGGTTTACCTGCGTGGGAAAGCGTTGGTGGGGACATAGACAACATGCCGCCTGTTCAGCCTCAGATGACAGAATACACGGCATGCTTTCAACCTGAGCGCTACATCGACAGAGACGCTTTATTGGCAGGCATCACCACCAATTCTCTGAATGTTATCGATGTGCGTCCTTTTGACCGTTTCAGTGGCGGTGTGGCAGAGCCAAGAGAAGGTGTGCGTAGCGGGCACATGCCAAATGCTGTCAATTTACCTTTTCCATCGGTCATGCAAGATGGTTTCTTCAAATCTTCTCAGGAATTAAGTCAACTGTTGGCAACCGTCGTATCGGGTGCGTTACCGAACGTTACATCCTGTGGGTCTGGTGTCACTGCGTGTACGGTAGCACTCGCCAGCGAACATACCATTGGCAAAGTGATTGCTGTATATGATGGCTCGTGGACAGAGTGGGGCGGCGATCATCGTTTACCCATTGAAGTGCTGTAATCGCCTTCAGCGGTCAAAACAAATGCATTCAATGCTAAGGCCTTCCTCGATGAAGGCCTTTTTTCTGTCCGCTGTTTACGTGTCAGTGGGTTTTGGGATGATCATTCCAAGGGAGAAAAATCGACGGCATAGGGGTGTGATCGTGTGCCGAGAATAGGGAAATAATTTCTGAAAACCGTCCCTTTGTGTTGGATGATTTTCGCGCTGCAAAAATGAAAACTAAGATTGAAGGGTGGATGAGATCAAATCCCAAGTGGTATACCAATGGGCGCACCATTTAAAAGGGTTACAAAACATTAACAATATGTTACACCTTGTTACATCTTCTTGGTAAATCAAGGAATAACGGAGCAGCACCGTGACGAATCAAATCGCTATGCCCACAAATCATGCATTATTGCCTGAGCGTATCCAAAAACTGGTTAACGCGCTGTCGAGTGGTGTTTATGAGCGAGAGAATACTATTCGTCTTTGCTTGCTCGCAGCATTAAGCGGAGAGAGTGTCTTTCTTCTCGGTCCGCCAGGGATTGCAAAAAGTTATATCGCAAAACGTCTCATTAAAGCCTTCGATAACAGCAGCTTTTTTGAATACTTGATGACGCGGTTTTCAACCCCAGAAGAGGTGTTTGGACCCCTCTCTATCCAAGAGCTTAAAGACAACGGGAAATACGTGCGTTTAACCGAAGGGTATCTGCCGACGGCCGACGTTGTTTTTCTTGATGAAATTTGGAAAGCCGGCCCAGCCATTCTTAATACTCTCCTTACGGTGGTTAATGAACGCGTATTTAGAAACGGCAGCGAAGTCTTGCCTGTTCCTATGCGCTTGCTTGTTGCCGCCTCCAATGAACTGCCAGAAGCGGACAGTGGCCTCGATGCATTGTACGACCGCATGCTTGTGCGTGTTTTCGTTAACCGCATTCAAGAGAAAGGTAACTTCAAACGTTTGATCGTTGGTGAACAAGGTGAAACTGACGCGGAGATTGGCGCTGATATTGCGATCAAAGCACAGGAATACCAACTGTGGCAGCGTCAAATTGATCTCGTCTCACTTTCCGATGAGGTGTTCGAAAAGATCTACGCACTGAAACTCCTTTTAGAGCGAGAGGCGGAAGATGGCGGACACCCATTCCCAGCCGAAGAACTGTATATCTCAGATCGACGCTGGAAAAAGGCGGTACGTTTGCTGAAAGCGAGTGCCTTCTTCAACGGCCGAAATGAGGTCAATCCGGTTGATCTTCTGTTGCTGCAAGAATGCCTCTGGCACAGTCCTGAGTCTCGAAGTGTTGTGAACGCTGTGATGCGTCAATTCGCTAAACAAGTGTGCTTCAATCAACAAGAAGCCTTGTCTGTCGCGACAGATGCGAACGACGACGTGAAAGAGTTGGCAGAAGAAGTGATTGATACACTCGGCCACGATGTCGGTACTGAAGTGTCGATGCGTAAAGAGAAGTATCTGGTGGATCTGTCTAAAGCACGCCGCTATTCCGTCAATTCAAGCCATAATTTAATCAAGCTGGTGATGTTAGATTCTAACCCGTCTGTTTCTGAAAAAGAGAAAGGGGACAGTCGCTGGGTGTATGTCGAAGCCAGTGAGTTCGAGAAGAAGATTAAAAACGGTGCGTGTGATGTATACGGCTACGTGAACAAAAACCCGAATCTTTGCATGCTCAAGTTTGATGTGACCGGTGATTTAGCATTGATGATAAAAGACATCGCCAATCGTCCTGTTGCCGTCGCGATTGCAGGTATTGATGATGACGCTGAAACCTTCAATGCATGGCAAGTGACAACGGAGGCGGCTATCGCCAAGGTCGACGATGCAAAGCACATGATCCGTGTTGCTAGAATGCAGTTGAATGCGGCCCTACCACATAACTTTGCTAACTCTGATCTTTTGGAATTGTTGGCAAACAGTATTACCGATGCAGAAGAAGCGTTGCAAAAGCAAACCGCCAAATTCGAAAAAGATGCGTTTCGTATTCGTATGTTGAACGAATACTTCGCTTAGGAGCGCGGATGATCAGTCCGGAGAGTTTACAGTTAGGCATGATGCTGGCAGAAACGGGCATGCTGGAACATGCGGTGACTGAAGTGATGGCAAAGCCGCAGCTTCTCGTCATGACGGAAGCCAGCCCGAACGCGAAAGCGTCGGTGAAGCGGCATGTGCGTAAATGGCGTCACTCAGTGAAACGTCGCCTGAGTAATGACTGCATTACTGAGGAGCTTAAGCAGGAAATTCAGGCTTACCAAGACGCGGTTGCCATGTCTCAGCAGGCGTTTAGGGATAACGCCAAATCATTGATGAAGTCGTTAGAAGGTAAATCGTTGTTTTATCTGAAAGCCCGTCGGATGATCGAGAAAAACATCGCACAAGAAACGCCGATGTTCCAAGCGTATTTCTGCAACAAGTGGTACCAACATTTGGCTGCGGCGATTCAAGCGGCTCAAGAAAAAGAGTTAGAAGCCCACAAAGAGAAGTTACTCAAAGAGCTTTATCAACGCATGGAAACGTACCGTGAACTGGAAGATGTTCAAGAGCACGGTGATGCAGAGAAAACCGGTCGATTGTGGGATTTAGCGTCTTCTAAGGTCACCCAATCGGACGTGGCGTTGTTAAAGCGTTTTGTGGCTTTCTTAAAGGATAATCAAGACCTTCAAGACATCGCTGAAACACTTGGCCGAATGGCGAATGACGTAGATGATCCTTCATTGCAGCGCTCACCTGCTGAAGAACTGCAAATGGTGGAAGAACCCGCTGACAATGTCGCCGATGACATTGTCGGTATTCACCAAAGCGACCATCTTGAGAAGTTGGTGCCGAATGAGGCGATTTACTTGGCTGAACCTGCACTCGAAATCCTTTTCTATAAACACTTTGCAGACAAACGCCTGTTAACCTATCGCATGCAAGGCATGCAACGTTCATTGAGAAAGGTGAAAGCTTTTAAACCTGAAAGCAAGCAAGTCGACATCGAGAAAGGGCCTTTCCTGATTTGTGTTGATGCGTCGGGATCAATGAGTGGCTTTCCTGAGCAATGTGCGAAAGCCATGGCGTACGCACTCATGCAAATCGCGGTGAAAGAAGATCGAGACTGCAGTGTGATGATATTTTCAACGGACCATATCGGTTATGAACTCACGGGTGAAGATGGCTTAAAAGAAGCGCTGAACTTCCTGTCTTACAGCTTCCACGGCGGCACAGATCTTGAGCCAGTATTGACGCATTCTGTTGATTTGATGGGCACAGACAAATATCGAAATGCGGATCTGGTGGTGATTTCAGATTTCATTGCGCCAGAGCAGCCTGATGAGGTGAAACAGAAGGTCGATGAACTCAAAGCGCAACATAATCGTTTTCATGCCATCAACCTTTCTAAATACGGCAACCCGGCGGTGATGAGCATGTTCGATCATGTGTGGGATTATCATCCATCACTCATGGGACGATTGTTGAAGCGTTTCTAAATCTTTCATTCGACAGTAAACGCGCCATGAGTAAGCAATAAAAAAGACGGCCTATGCCGTCTTTTTTTCTATCAACAATCTGTGGCTAGTGGCTAGTGGCT
>NZ_MDAG01000068.1:125290-275128 GCF_002876705.1 Enterovibrio norvegicus
GGCTAGTGGCTAGTGGCTAGCAGTTAGCAGTTAGCAGTTAGCGGTTAGTTCAGCAGCAAACTGTCGTCTGCCAATTCTTCACCACGCACTCTACTGAACATTTCAAGTAAATCAGGCACGCCCATTCCGGCGCGTTCTTCACCTTTTACATCCAATACAATTTTGCCTTGATGCAACATGACGGTGCGATCACCGCAGGCGAGGGCATCTTTCATCGAATGCGTCACCATCAATGCGGTTAAGCCAAACTCCGTGATGACTTTCTTTGTCAGGTCGATAACAAACGCAGCCATGCGAGGATCGAGGGCGGCAGTATGCTCATCAAGAAGCAGTAATTTACTGTCTGAGAGCGTTGCCATGATCAAACTTACCGCTTGGCGTTGACCACCTGAGAGAAGGCCAATGCTGTCACTAAGACGATCTTCTAGGCCTAAACCAAGAATGGAAATACGCTCTTTAAAAATGTCTCTTCGTTTGCTCGACAGCGCCAGGCTCCACCCTCGGCGAGAACCACGGCTAAATGCCAACGCCATGTTTTCTTCAATGGTTAGCGATGCACAGGTGCCTGCCAGCGGGTCTTGAAATACCCTCGCCGCAAGCGCAGCACGCTGGTGGACTTGTTGATGTGTCACATCGATACCGTCAATCACGACACTTCCACCCACCATCGGTGTTTCGCCACTTACTGCGCCAAGCAGGGTAGATTTACCCGCACCGTTGGAGCCAATAATGGTGAGAAACTCGTTCTTAGGCACGGTGAGTGACACACTGCGAAGTGCGCGATTTTCGAGAATGGTGCCTGGGTTGAAGGTAACTTGGATATCTTTTAATTCAATCACTTTGCTACCCCCGCTTCTTTCATTTTCTTGTTTTTTTGGTAGTGCTCACGGGCTTTTGGTGCAATCAACGCGAGTGCAACCAATACGGCCGTGACAAGGTTCAAGTCCGACGCTTTCAAGCCAAACATGCCTGAACTTAGTGCGAATGCGACTGCCAACCTATAAAGCACTGAGCCAAGTATTACTGCGACCACAGCAACCCAGACTTTGCGTCCTGGCAACAGGGTTTGACCCAGTATGACAGCCGCGAGACCAACAACAATGGTCCCCACACCGGAAGTGACATCGGCGAAGCTGTTTGTCTGTGCGAACAGCGCTCCAGAAAAGCCAACAAAGCCATTAGAGAGGGCGAGACCAACATAGGTATAAAATGCTGTGCTTGCGCCTTGTGCGCGCACCATGCGCCCATTGACGCCAGTAGCACGAAGACCAAGGCCAAAATCGCTGCTCAAAAGGCGGATGATGAACCAAGCACTGAGCACAACCAGAATAAACACCACCAGTGGACGGGCATAAACCGGGTCGATGCCCATGTTCTCGAAAGGCGTGAGAATGGTGTCTACGCCCAGCAGAGCAACATTAGGACGGCCCATAATACGAATATTGATAGAGAACGCTGCAATCATGGTCAGGATACTGGCAAGCAAATTCAAGATGCCGCATTTCACGGTTAAAAATGCGGTAATCAGGCCAGTACAGGCACCCGCAAGGATCGCAGCAAAGGTTGAGATCCAAGGGTCAACGCCCATGACAATAAGAGTGGCAGCGACAGCAGCGCCCATTGGGAAGCTGCCGTCTACGGTGAGATCCGGAAAATCGAGAACCCGGAAAGTCAGATATACGCCTAGTGCGACTAGGCCATAAACCAGACCTACTTCCAGAGTGCCAAAGAAGGCAATTGAGGTCATTTACTGCTCCTGACTTACTTTTCTACAGTCGTTGCACGGTCTAGCAGAGAAGCTGGAACGTCGAGACCAAGTTTTTGTGCAGCTTTCAAGTTAATCGCAAGGTCTGAACCAACAGCAACTTTCGCAGGAAGATCGGCAACCGACTTACCTTCAATAAGGGCAGCGACATAGTCAGCTGTTTGAACTCCAATTTGGTAGTAATCGAAACCAAGTGCCGCAACAGCGCCGTTCGGGATATAAGACGTTGCGCCACCGATCACTGGTTTCTTCGCTTGGTTGGCTGCGCCTACAAGTCCATCAATGGCGCTCGCGACGGTGTTATCCGTTGGTGCATAAATCACATCAGATTGTGATGCCACAATTTGTGCTGCGGATTGAACATCAGCGCTTCTCAATGCCGTACCTTCAATCACTTTCAAACCTTCTTTCTCGGCCGCTTCACGCAGCAGCTCGACCAAAGTGACTGCGTTTGACTCGCCTGGGTTGTAAACCACGCCAATCGTTTTCATGCCAGGGACCAGCTCTTTCGCCAGCGCAACGTGTTGAGCCACCGGTGAAAGATCGGAAAGGCCTGTCACGTTTGCACTTGGCTTAGCCATATCCTTAATGAGTTTTGCACCAACCGGATCGGTCACTGCGGTGAAAATAACAGGGATAGATTTGGTCGCAGCAACCAAAGCTTGTGCAGAAGGCGTTGCGATACCTACTAACACATCAGGTTGTTCGCCAACGTATTGACGTGCGATTTGCACGGCAATTGCAGGGTTACCTTGCGCAGTTTGGTAAGAAAACGCCAAGTTTTCCCCATCAACATACCCAAGCTTTGCGAGCCCATCCAACAGGCCTTGGCGGGTAGCATCGAGGGCAGGGTGCTCAACAATTTGAGAAACGGCAACCGTGGCTGTTTTTGCAGAAACGGTAAAAGGGGTGGTAAACAGTGTTGCGGCACAGCACGCTGATACCAAGAATTTTGATAGTTTCATCTTATATCTCCCTGATGAGTGACATATAACAAGTTCGCCACATGGCGTTGTCACGTGTTAATCCATTGTTATATCCAAAAATTGACGGAAAATCAGGAGGTAATGTTGCAGATTAAAACTACCTCTCTGAGCATAAACCAACCTGATTTCTCGCCATGTTCAGTAACTCACTGTATTTAATGGCTAAACTTTATGTCTAGCTTTCTCATGCATATGCATGAAGATCCACCGTAACCTCTAGTGCATTCTTACATACGAGTATATGTCTCTAATATAAGTTACATAATTAGGTTGATATATTGTTAATGTTGAAGCTGTGAGACAACCATTCTTTTTATGAGAAAATTTGAAGTGCGTTTAAGTGCATGACCAATTTTTACACTGTAAATAGAGAGTGGCATAGAATGAACATCCTTTGGTCCGCTACCCACGATTTTTAGGTAGCCATTGAACAATTCCCGCCGCGTATCATTTTTCGATAATAATTTGGACGATCGTTCTCTCATTTACGGAGATGTTTAGGAATAATTTGCGACGGATGATGATGTTTGTGGCTGGGGGCTGAAAAGTGACATTAATCACTCTGCAATCGTCTCTCCCTGCATCTATTATAACGCCGTTATATCTACTCATTCCTTTAGCGCGAGCTCCGTTGCTGTCAAAGACTCGCGATATAATTCAAACACTAATAAGGAATGAAGCGATGCTGATTGCGCTTTTTTGGGAATTCTCACCACCAAACTCTTCATGAGTGCGCAAGGCATCCTAGTCACTAATTTTCCCAAAATTGTTTGCTTTGGAGGCACAAGGATGAAGCTTTTTACTGCGCTAATACTGCTATTTTCTTGCAGTGTTGGTGCGTCTGGTAGTGATGCCAGTACCCATCTCGATTTAACCAGTTCTGCTGTCGGCTATATCGCCCTTTTTATATTCGTTTTAGCCTACACCCTCGTCATGCTCGAAGAGCAATTGCATCTTCGAAAATCAAAACCGGTACTCTTAGCGGCTGGCCTAATTTGGCTGCTGTTGGGCTTTGCCTATTCGGGGGCAGGGCAAATAGATGTGGCCAAATCTGCCATTGAGCATAACTTGCTCGAGTATGCGGAACTGATGTTGTTCCTACTTGTGGCGATGACGTATATCGCCGCAATGGAAGAGCGCAGGCTCTTTGATGCGCTGAAAGCGTGGATCGTCAGTAAAGGCTACGATCTTCGTCAGCTTTTCTGGATCACGGGTATTCTTTCCTTCTTTATCTCACCTATCGCCGACAATCTCACTACCGCGCTGCTTATGTGTACGGTGGTGTTAAAAATTGGCGGTGACAATCCGAAATTCATCAACATTGCCTGTGTAAATATCGTTGTTGCAGCGAATGCGGGCGGGGCATTTAGTCCATTTGGTGATATCACAACGCTGATGGTGTGGCAGGCTGGGATTGTTGAATTTGGGCAGTTTGGCGCCTTGTTTATCCCTTCAGTGGTCAACTACGTCATACCTGCGTTCATCATGTCGCTGTTCATTCCTAAAGAACAACCGAACGTGGTCCAAGAGTTTGTTGAAATGAAACGCGGGGCAAGGCGTATTGTCGTGTTGTTCTTGCTGACGATTCTCACCGCGGTGGGTTTCCACGGTCTGGTTCACTTCCCACCGGTTATCGGCATGATGATGGGCTTGGCCTATTTGCAATTCTTTGGCTTCTTCTTACGCAAAACGCTACCCAATTCGTTAGCACGTAAACGTGCTATTGCCATGGCCGAGAAAGATGAAGCAGCGCTGAAACGCCTTGGCTCTGTTGTGCCATTTGATGTGTTCCGCCGTGTCTCTCATGCAGAGTGGGACACACTTCTGTTCTTCTATGGCGTCGTGATGTGTGTGGGTGGTTTAAGCCTGATCGGGTATCTCTCAATGATATCGAACGTCATGTATCTAGAATGGAACCCGATTTGGGCGAATGTCATTGTTGGCTTGCTATCGGCGGTGGTTGATAACATTCCTGTTATGTTTGCCGTACTTACCATGAGCCCTGACATGTCATTGGGTAACTGGTTGCTTGTCACACTCACCGCAGGGGTAGGTGGTAGCTTGTTGTCATTAGGTTCTGCAGCGGGTGTGGCCTTGATGGGTCAAGCGCGTGGTATGTATACCTTCTTCGGGCACCTTAAATGGGCGCCGGTTATCTTGCTCGGATACGCAGCCTCTATTTTGTGCCATTTGTGGCTAAACGGTGGCGCGTTTTAGACCAAATGCCAGATAACACCGTTCATACCTGATAAATGGCACCTTACGAGGTGCCATTTTCGTATTCTGTTTAAATTTCGTTGAGCAATTGGCTACAGTTTTGCACAATAGCCGCATTCTTGATTCAGTTAACGTATTGGAAACGCAATGATCTCTAAGTGGGCTGTTCGATTCTTTCAAATGGCAGAGCTTGTAGGCTCTTGGAGCAAAGACCCTTCAACGCAAGTGGGCGCAGTGATTACCAAAGGAAACCGCATCGTTTCCGTTGGTTTCAACGGCTACCCGCATGGTATTTCTGACAGCGCAGCGACCGATGATCGCGAAATGAAGCTGCTTAAAACACTACACGCCGAAGAAAACGCCATCTTGTTCGCTAAGCGTGACCTGAGTGATTGCGACATTTGGGTAACGCATTTCCCTTGCCCGAACTGTGCTGCAAAAATCATTCAAACGGGCATTACCCACGTTTACTGCCCAGAGCAAAGCGAAGATTTCTTATCGCGCTGGGGCGAGAAAATTAAGATCAGTGCGGACATGTTTGAGCAATCAGGCGTGAACGTCACTTGGCTACCGTTGTCGGAATTGCCAACAAAAGACTAGCGCGGTGTATAACGGTATCGCTTTTTTAGAGCGATTCCTTATAATCGCGCACCAACCAAAACGGTCAGTAAAAGGTAAATAGCATGGCGAGCACAGCACATGCGCTTCACATTTTGGTGAAGCATCAAGAGCAAGCGCAAGACATCATCAAGCAACTTAACAAAGGTGCGAAGTTCGCAGATCTTGCTCGTAAACACTCTACATGCCCATCAGGTAAAAAGGGCGGGGATTTGGGTGAATTTCGTAAAGGCCAGATGGTGCCACAGTTCGATAAAGTGTGTTTTTCGGGCGAAGTATTAACACCACACCTGGTGAAAACCAAGTTTGGTTGGCACGTGGTGAAAGTGCTTTATCGTACATAGATATTATCGAATCTATTAAGCCCCGACTTCGGGGCTTTTTTGTATCAGTTAACCTACAAATCTGCTTTATAATTTATTTGTTATTTGGATTGAATATTTAAACATAACTCATTGTATATTATGAATAATGAGGGTTTCATGTGGTTGTTATCAATTTCTGGACATTCCAAATGCCAAACGAGTTAGATGCAATTTTAGACAAGCACTGCCAACCTATTAACATTTCGTTTAATTATAAAAGAAACAAAGCGAAAGCAATTCTCTCACTCAAGGGAATACTTGATGGTATCAATGCAGATGCCAAGTTAAATGACATCGAGATTCTTTACCTGCGAGCTTGGAAAGATAATGACGCTTTTAGCTATAGAGATGGTGATTTTGTAGATATACACGCACAGATAGAAGACATCCTCGAAGACAACGTTATAACCAAGTTAGAACTTGAAGATATGCAGGCTATGCTTCAGGACATTCTAGACTACGGTGATCTTGAAGATGGAGGGTATGAGTCTACCGTTAATCATTTACTTGGCTTTCTTAGCGGTATTAGTGTTGATGAAAGGCTAAACGACCGTGAAATTCGCTCATTAGCGAAGTTGTTACGAAGTGATATGAATTTATCCAGCACTTGGCCAGCGAATGCAATTAAGCATCGGGTTGACGAGGTACTCGCTGACGGTCAAGTCGATGAGTCGGAGCGAACTGAGCTACTTAGTCTCATAAAGTCTATATCTGGTCAGTCTTTAATGGATACTGGCCTTGCATATGGAATGTCTGCTGATTTCTCTACAACTCAAGATGGCCGTCTTTGCTTGCAGGGAAAAAGTGTCTGTTTTACCGGAAAGTTTCTTAGTGGTTCTAGAGCCACACAGCAGAGAAAAGCTTTAGAGCTCGGTGGGGAAATTAAAAGTAATGTAGCAAAGAATCTGGATATATTAGTTCTAGGTTCCGTGGCTAGTAGAGACTGGAGATTTTCGAGTTACGGTCGGAAAATTGAATTGGCGTTGGGAAATAGGTTGGCTGGCGCTAGAACTGAAATCATCAACGAAGAGACGTGGAATTCGTTAACTGATTGTACATGAAAAAAAGAGGTGACAACGTCACCTCTTTTTTTATTCGTTTTAGCGAAGGCTTACTTTTGGAAGATTTCGCGGAATTCACGCTTCATTGTTGGCTTCATGCGTGCTTGCTTTAATTGCTTAGCAAGGTCTTTTACGCAGTTGAACAGAAGCTTATCAAGCAAGGTTGCTTTGTAGTCGTCTGCTTGTTCTTGCGTCATGTCGTCGAACTTAAGATCTTGACACTCTTGCAGGAAATCAATGCCCGCGTAGCTTTGGCTTAGGCTCACTAGCGCGTGGAATTGTTCAAAGTTGTCCAGAATGTTCTGTGCGCTTGCTGGAAGTGCATCCCATGCTTCACGAACAACGTCTTCAGCCGCTTCATGCACTGACGCCAGCATAGTGTATAGCTCTGCTGGTACTTGTTCGTATTTGATCACTTGTTGCAGTTCAGCTGAAAGGTTTTCCAGTTTTACTGTCTCTACGGCTTCGTTTGCTTGTTCAGACATTTCTTTATTCCTGATAACGCTCATCAGCAGGCATCGTATATCGCACTTGGATGAAGTCAAGCATTGAGCCGTTTCATCCCGATTAACTGATGATAATTAAAGCGGTTGTGAGTAAATTTTGTGGCAAAGGCTCAAGCAGACGCTTGCTTAGAATCGGACGAAGGCGATGTTGCTTTTGGCGCGTCTTCGTTCACCACTGACAGCGAAGGCTCGTCTTTTTGTGTGTTTTCACCCAATAGGCAGCCACCTTTCGCAATGGTGAGCTGTTCACTTTGGATTTGGCCTTTCATTTTACCTTCGCTCAGGATATTCACTTCGCGTGCAACGATGCTGCCTTCAACCAGACCGTTGATGGTAACGTGTTCAGCGTGAATATCACCCTTGAAGTGGCCAGTTGAAGAGATGACAACATTGCGGGCATTGAGAATTGCACCTTCGCCTTTTCCATCGAACTGAATATCACCGTCCAAATCGAACTCACCGACAACGCGGCATTGTTTTGCAATCAGTGACATTGATGGTTTTGACGCAGTGTTTTTACCAAACAGTCCCATTTCTCTCTCCTTTCTTCCAACCCAAAACGCGTGATTGGAGATGGTTATTTCATACAAAAATCAGAATACAGGTCATTTTATCTGAAATTGCAAAAGAGGCGTGACTTTATTTTTTATGCATCCAAGTGAATTCACAACAGTGCGACACTTCTGCCGCTTGATGTCTTAAATTCCTCTAAACATGGCGATAATTCCGTCAGTCGTGTCTTACTTTTTACGAATATGCGAGGCTTCATATTGCTGTCATGGGTTTTGATTGCTATAACCGCGAGTTATAAGGAAACTCCTGAATAGGGCGATATCATGGCGATTGAACTTACTCCGTACGAAGCACGCGTTATTGGTTGTCTGCTTGAGAAAGAAGTGACGACCCCTGA
The DNA here is from genome assembly GCF_002876705.1 of Enterovibrio norvegicus. Lineage (GTDB taxonomy): Bacteria > Pseudomonadota > Gammaproteobacteria > Enterobacterales > Vibrionaceae > Enterovibrio > Enterovibrio norvegicus_B. Next base: position 133,719 of record NZ_MDAG01000068.1, read on the forward strand.
ACAATATCCTTTGACCCTGAATGGCCTAACCACTGCAGTGAATCAGAAGAGTAACCGCGATCCGGTTTACTCACTGACGGAAGCAGAAGTGCTCGATACCGTTGAGCAGCTCAAAGCAAAACGATTGATTAGCGATCTTGAAGGGTTCGGTAGTCGTGTGACGAAATATCAGCACCGCTTTTGCAATACAGAGTTTGGTTCTCTCCAGTTTTCCGACCAACAACGCGGCATGGTTTGCGTGCTGTTGCTGCGCGGTCCACAAACACCGGGCGAATTAAGAACACGCACAAACCGCTTGTGTGAATTCATAGACGTGAAAGAAGTGGAAAGTGTGCTGGCTGTAATGCAAGAAAAAGCGTATGTTGCCGCATTGCCGCGAGAGCCAGGTAAACGTGAAAGTCGCTATACCCATCTATTTGGGACGGAAACGCCTGAAACAGCAAGCCCTGTGGCGTTCGTTGAAAGCACACCTACTTCAGCGCCATCTTCTGATCTAGCTGCGCGTGTAGAGTCGCTAGAACGTGAAGTGGAAGAATTGAAAGAGTTAGTGAACTCACTCCTTTCTTAACGTATTGCTCAATTCAGATAGGCTGAACGTATAAGCCTGAAGCCGACCATAACGAGCCGACGACAGGCAGACAATGACAACTCAGCCCCAATCCGACGAACATAAAGAGGCGCTTTCTGCGCCTCTTTGGCATGTGTATCTCATCAGAACCAAAAACAACGCATTGTACTGTGGTGTAACGACAGATGTTGCGCGGCGTTTTGATGAGCACCAGAAAAACGGCACAAAAACTGCAAAGTATTTACGAGGAAAACAGCCATTGACGTTGGCTTGGTCCTACGAAGTAGGGGATAAGCGGCTTGCAATGTCACTTGAGTGGAAAATTAAACGCTTGAGTAAGCGAGAGAAAGAACGTCTTTGTACTGAAAATGGCCTGATTCAGGTCTTAATAAACGACAGCATTTAATTAGGAAATACCATGGCACTTAAAGCAACGGTGTATAAAGCATCCATCAATGTGGCCGATATGACCCGTCAGGTTTATATCGATCATACGGTGACGCTTGCACAGCACCCATCTGAAACAGAACAACGTCTTATGCTGAGATTACTCGCATGGACCCTGTATGCTGATGAACGTTTGCAGTTTACCAAGGGCCTTTGTGACGAGTCTGAGCCAGAGTTGTGGATCAAAAACTACAGTGATGAAATTGAACTTTGGGTTGAACTAGGTTTGCCGGATGACAAGCGCATCAAGAAAGCCTGCACACAGTCAAAACACGTCGTTCTTTTCACCTATGGCGATAATGCCGCAGCGGCATGGAAAGCCTCGTTGCTAAACAAACTCCATCCTTACAAGAACCTAACCGTGATTAACGTGATGGATGAAGTACTTAATGCAGCGGCGGCAGCATCTAGCCGCAACATGAGCATTCAAGCAACGATCGAAGACGGACAAGTTTGGTTCTCTATCGGGGAAATGGTGATTTCTATCCAGCCTGATATGTGGAAAACCGGCGAAGCTAAGTAGCCAAATAGACAAGTAGCGAATCGCATTGCATATTGCAGTTTGCTACTCGTTAACCAATATGCGTTTAACTAGATGCCGGGAATAGACGCCCGGCTCTTTGTTTTTTGAGCAGCACCATCAGTTCTTCCGCAGGCATTGGGGTGTAGTAATAATGGCCCTGTGCAAAGTTACAGCCGATATTTCTGAGCAGTTCTTGCTGATCTAACGTTTCCACGCCTTCCGCAACCACTTTCAATTGCAGCAAGTTCGCCATGCTGACGACCGCCTGACAAATCACTAAGTCATCTTTTGATTGCGGTAAATCCTTAATGAAGCCTCGGTCAATTTTCACTGTGTTTACAGGGAAGTGCTTGAGATAGGCGAGGGATGAATATCCAGTGCCGAAGTCATCAATTGCCAAGCTAATACCAGACGTTGTTAAGCGATTAAGAATGTGTTGGTTGCGCTCTAGGTTTTCGATAAAGACCTGCTCCGTCAATTCTATCTGAACGCGAGAAGGGGGAATATCGTAGCGAGTGACGGAGCGAATCACGTAATCTGCCAAATACCCATCTTGAAATTCATGACCTGACACATTGATAGCAATGCATTTTGGCGCACAGCGTTCATCCAGCATATGCGAAAATTGCTTGAGTGCCGTGTCGACAACCCAGTGGCCTAAACGCTGCATCAGCCCGGTTTCTTCCGCGGTTTGTATGATGATGTCGGGGCTGATCATCGTGCCATTGTCAGATTCCCAGCGCACCAGTGCTTCCACGCCAACAATTTGGCGAGTTCGCAGGTCAACTTGCGGCTGAAAATGCAATTTGAGTTCATCGTTGTTAATGGCATTTCGAATGGCGCGCTCGAGTTCTTTTTTGCGCGTCAGTTGTTCTTGCATGGTCTGGTTGTAGGCAACCACTTTTCGGCTGCCAAGTGCTTTGGCTTTATGCGCTGCCGTGTCTGCGTGTCGCAGCAGTTCTTCTGCTTGTAAATCGTTGTTATAACGGTAAGCGATGCCAATCGCACAGGTCGTTAGAATGTCGTTATCTTCAATGTAGAATTCTTCTTCGAGGCAAATCTTGAGGTTATTTGCCTGCATTTCTGCTTCAAGCTGTGACATGCCTGCACAGGCCACCATGAATTGATCATTGCTCACACGTGCCAGAATTGCATGGGGCGGGAGGACGGTTTTAAAGCGTTTCGCTGCTTCCATCAAGAGTTGATCTGCCACGATGTGGCCGTACATATCGTTGATTTCTTGTAGTTTATCAAGCGCTACGCACAGTAGAACAATGTCTTGGTCCGAACGGATAGATCGCTCTAAGTAGGTTTCCATTGCAAAACGGTTGGGCAAATGGGTTTGCGGGTCATGATTTGCGGTGAACTGCAGTTGCGATTCCATTTCTCTGCGTTGCAGGATCTCTTCCTTTAGCATCGATACGGTGTCAGATTCTGCGCGTCGACCAATGATATTCACTTCCAATAGATATAAAGAAATACCCACCAGAACGGTTACCACAATGCCTGCGATGAAAATCAGCATAGGCAATGAGAAATAAGACATATCGAAATTGGATTGTTGCCATACCGTCATTTGCCATACATCACCCAGCGCAATGACTTCGACCATGGTGGACAGCGCAACAAAAGCGTCGGGTAGTCCACCGAAGAAAGGCACTGTGCCAGCGCTTAACACTAAGGTTTGGTTACCCGTAAGAAATTGGGTTGCGATGGCTTCTACCATTTTTTTGATGTTATAGCTTGCCCCCAAATACCCCACAACCTTTCCTTCAATGATCACGGGGTGGAGCATTTCAATGGATAGATCGCCGTTGCTGTGTCTGATCACACCCGATGTGGACAGCTTTGACAAAACGGGCATGTTGTTAAGGCCGACGGGGGGTGAAATTTTCCAATCTGCTTTCAAATGATTTGGGCTGAATGCCCCTGGTGTTGTCCACTGAAGTTTATGCTCTAGGTTTAGCCAATACAGTCCCGAGAAAAAAGGAAAAGTACGGGTGACATCTTGTGTCGCTACGCGCCAAGATTTCCCGTCTATCACGCCTTCCGCTTCGAAACTGCTGGCAAGCCACACAAGAAAGTAGGCTTCTTTCTGAAGGTTGACTTCAATAGCTCGCTGAACGCGGTTTACTTCTACGTTGAGCATTTTCCCCTGTAAATCTACCTGACGAGATTGCGCGCTTTTATACAAAGTGAAGGTCGAGATCAGGATGAGCATACAAATGACAGAAATTGCGACCATCGAGGTAAACCGAGGACCGTTAGGATTCTGATAGTCGGGTGTGTCTTCTTTTGGTGTGCTTAACAAAGAGGGCAGCCTTAATTGTGAGTCACTTGTCTCTGTATCAAGTCTATGACAAATATGGTAAAGCGCAATGTGAGGTGTAGCCAAAAAAGTCTTAAAAATGGGACGCTTGGAGGGAGAACGTATTGAGGATCTGTGGGTCGAAGTTAACGTGTAAACGTTGGATTTCTATCTTTAATCTCTTTTGACAGTAAAATGACCGTAAGGCAATGAAAATGAATAAATATACATCGATAATGCGTAGAGCGATTAATGTGTCTACGTGGAAAATCAGTTGCATAGCACCCAGGCACGTTATTTTCTGGGTTAAAGAGAGAGGAGGGATTTTTAGAGAACGCTAGTGAATGCATGGAAATTGGCATACCGAATGGGTGATTGTATCAGCTACGAGGCATGTTACTGATATATAGATAGGTTGGTAATCATCAGATTGAAAAAAAATTCACTTAAGTCTCGTTTTTTTTCAAAGCTTAGGCTTGCACTTGTCCTATTCTTATAGCTATCTGTTGGGAAAACTGTGGGAGCCTAAGTGGATTGGCTCAAGAAACACCTTAAAGCACTAATTATTCTTGTTGTTGCTGTACTAGTTGCTTATTTTTCTCAAGTACCTGTGTCTGATTGGCTGGTAAAGAAAAAAATTAGAGAAGACGTCGCTGTCCTTTCTCAATTATATACCGGCTTATATCGACAAGGGTTTGAACAAATGAGGGGCCTGTCAGAGCAATTGTCGTTCGTCTGTGATGATGGCGACATTGAGCTTATGAGTCAGGCAAAAGCGCGCAATATCTTCGTTGAATATGTCGATTTGCATCTTAAAAACGGAAAGTCATGCTCAATTTATAACAATGATCATGCTGGCAGACCGTTAATGGTATTTGCAGATCACGATCAACTCAAATTCGGTAATGTCTCGCTCATTCTGAGTGGTAATCAATTTGAAGAAATGCGATTCAGCAGCCAAGATGGCATGCTGCGTTTTGCATTTCAACAACCTAGGAACTTCCTCACAAACTGCAATAATTGCTTGTTCATGACGGTAGACGTCAGTGGGCGCGACGTACAACTGTATGAGCGCACTGAAGAGCCCTATAAAGAAGCCTTTAATGGCACGCTAGATAATGGTATGGGCGTGAAGCTTTACATCAACCAGCGCGGTGTTGAATTCTTAGTGGGGGATTTGGTTGATCTCTTTTCTATTCTCGTGGTTTTGTTTGGTGTACTTCTCGCTGTCGGTGTGGAATTAAACACGTCGGATCGTAAAGGGCTGAGTGGTCTGCTGAATGAGGCCATAGAGTCAAACGCGCTTGTTCCTTTTTATCAGCCGATAGTGATGCCTGAAGGCGACAAATATAAAGTCGTTGGCGCAGAGGTGTTGGTGCGTTGGCTGGCGGACAGTGGAGAGTTTATTCCACCGGATTCGTTTATTCCCATTGCAGAACAAAACGGTGCGATAGATAAAATCACGGATCAGCTTATTGATAATGTGCTGGCAGACATTATGACGGTGTCCTTGCCAAAAGACTTCTTTGTCAGTGTCAATGTCTCGCCAAGCTACCTAGAAAAGTGGGATACCGCTGAAAAACTGTTAAACAAAATCGAATGCGCGGGGCTTGACCCTCATGTGTTGTCTCTAGAAATTACGGAACGCACCAAGTTCAGTGATTTGAAAAAGGCTGCCATTTGCATTGAGGCGTTAACGGCCAAGGGTATTTCGATCAAACTGGATGATTGCGGCACGGGTTATGGGGCGTTCTCTTATCTCCATACGTTAAACATTGATACGATTAAGATCGACCGCATGTTTGTCACGGGCATTGGCCTTACAGAGTTTAAGAATAACATTCTAGGATCAATCTTAGCGTTTGCGAGAGAGTCTAATCTGCATGTCGTTGCGGAAGGGATAGAGACCAAAGCGCAGGCGGTACACCTGATAAATAACGGTGTTGAAATGCTTCAAGGCTCTTACTTTGCTGATCCCATCCCGTTCGATGCGTTCAAGCAATTCGTGTTGAGCCAAGATATTTCTGAGAACAACGAGCTCGCCATTTAGCAAATACTCGATCTATACCCAAACGCCGTGGCTGTCGTTTGGGTATATTTACGTCCTGATTTCCGCGTATGCCGTACTCTTCCTCGAAAACACAGTCGTCAATGCCCCTCTAATTTGATACATTTATCAATAAGATCAATTTGTTAACTGGATGTTATTCCCGAATATTACGTCTAGAATTGAAATATGTTCGGTCGAAAATCGTTCAACTAGGAATGCGCGAATAAACTCTTTGTGGTTTTACGACTCAAAGAGCGAATGACACAAAATATTAAGGATGTGTGGATGTTTAAGTCTTTCTTTCTGGATAAGCGATGGTTTCTTTGGTCCATCCTCGGTAGTGCGCTTATCTTGTACGTGACTTGGTACAAAGTAGAACTGGATGTAGAAATTAATGAATGGTTTGGTTCTTTTTATAACTTGATTCAACAGGCGCTTGCGACGCCAAACTCAGTCACGTTCGAAGAATATCTCGCGTCGTGTTTGACCTTCCTGAAAATCGCGACAATTTATATCACCGTTGCCGTCGTTCTCGACTTTTTCATTCGTCACTATGTGTTCCGCTGGCGTACCGCGATGAATGATTACTACACCTCTCATTGGAGCAAAATTCGTCATATAGAAGGTGCGTCTCAGCGTGTTCAAGAAGACACGATGCGTTTCGCTGGCATTGTCGAAACCTTGGGTGTGGCCTTTATGCGCTCATTGATGACGCTGGTGGCCTTCTTACCAATACTTTGGGAACTCAGTAAGAATGTGACTGAATTGCCTTGGATTGGTCCGGTAGAGCACTCCCTTGTCTACATCGCGATCATTTCAGCGTTGTTCGGTACGGTGTTGCTGGCCATTGTGGGTATTAAACTGCCAGGGCTTGAGTTTAAGAATCAAAAAGTTGAAGCGGCTTATCGCAAAGAGTTGGTTTACGGGGAAGATTATGAAGATCGCGCTCAGCCTGAAACACTGAAAGAGCTTTTTGCGAATGTCCGTAAAAACTACTTCAACCTGTATAAACACTATTTATACTTCGACATCGCAAAATGGTCCTATCTACAGGGCACCGTGATCGTTCCTTATATTGCACTCGGCCCGACCATCATTTCGGGTGTGATAACGCTGGGTGTGCTTCAGCAAATCGTTCGCGCCTTTGGCAAAGTCGAAGAGTCGTTCCAATTCTTGGTGAACTCTTGGAAAACAATTGTTGAGTTAATGTCTATTCACAAACGCTTGAAAGCCTTTGAGCAAGAAATTGATCTTGCTATAGAAGCCGAGAAATCCGCCACTATTGACTAATAACACATTAAAAATTAATAAGAAAACTGTTACGCCTCGACATGAAAATGTCGGGGCGTTTTGCTATTACTAAACTGTACACATAAAAAGTTTTGTACAAGAGTGATCTTTTTTCTTATCGAAGTTGTACAAATATAAAAGCATGTACAACAGGGAGATGTGTGATGAGCATTAAGTTAGGGGTAAGCGCGTGTGTTATCGGAGAGAACGTCCGATTTGATAGTGGCCATAAGCGCAGCCACTTTGTGGCGAAAGAATTGTTGCCGTATGTAGAGTTCGTGCCTGTCTGCCCTGAAGTTGCTATCGGCATGTCAATTCCTCGTCCAACCATTCGTTTGTTGGACAAAGATGAAATCGGCATCCGCTTGGTAGAAACCAAAGACAGCACTGCTGACCACACCGAAAAGATGGAAGCGTTCAGTCGCAAAAAGACGGAGCAACTGGCAGGTATGGATCTATGTGGCTATGTCGTGTGCGCAAAATCGCCGACATGCGGCATGGAACGTGTGAAGGTATACAAAGAAAGCGGCTATGCAGCGTCTGAGAAAAGCGGTGTGGGTCTGTATACCAAGCAATTGATGGAACGTATGCCTTGGTTACCGGTAGAAGAAGATGGTCGTTTGAATGACCCCGTGCTTCGAGAAAACTTTGTGTTCCGCGTTTTTGCGCTGAAAGATTTACACGACTCAATGGCAGAGGGTGTTACACGCCGCGCAATCGTAGAGTTTCACTCCCGCTATAAATTGGTGTTGATGGCGCATCGCCCAGTAGAATACAAATCCCTCGGAAAGTATGTTGCCAACATTGCTGACTACGACCTTGACGAGTTCTTCACCGAATACCGCACGCGCTTCATGAAAGCCATTGCCCACTGTGCCAGTAAAAAGAACAACACCAATGTGTTGATGCACCTTCAAGGCTATTTCAAGCGTGATTTGGACAAAACTGCCAAAGCAGAACTTTCAAATTTGATCCTTGCTTATCGTAAGGGCGAAATGCCGTTACTCGCGCCACTCACGTTGATCAATCACCATTTGCAAACGCACCCAGACGCGTACTTATCGCAGCAAAGCTATCTCAACCCGTACCCAAACAGTTTACGACTACGTTACGGACTGTGAGGGTAGCGTAATGAAAGCGATGAATGACCATTCAACAGAGAATAACCCTTCGGATGAAAAGGCACTGCTCTCAATCGGAGAAGTCTCTGAGCTAACGGGTGTTAATACCGTCACGCTAAGAGCTTGGCAGCGTCGCTATGGCTTATTAAAGCCTCAGAGGACGCCCAAGGGTCATCGCATGTACACCGGTCAAGATGTGGCAGTTATCGAGAGCATTCTTAAATGGCTCGACCGTGGTGTTCCGGTGGGCCAAGTAAAAGCGTTATTGAATGATGAAACCTTCACGCCGAAAACGTCGCCTGATGCAGAAATCGCGAGGGAAGCGGATGAGCTTAAGAAAGCCGTGATGGATTTTGACGTGCTGCGCGTGAAGCGCCAGTTGTCTGAGCTAACACGGCATTACCCTATTTCGGTATTGGAAAAGAACTTATTCGGGCCTTTGACGGATTTCTTTTCCGAACAGAAATCTGACGTGATAGGCCTTTGTTTGAGCACTTGGTTGACCGTGTTGCGACACGAGCTGTTGCGCTGTTTTCAATTGGGGCAAAAATCATCGAGTAAAAAACGCTGTGTTCTGGTTTCGACATCTCTTAATGACCTGCACCTTTTCTACGGTCAGGCACTCAATTATCAAGCGAAAGGTTACGCTGTAACAATAATTGAAGGGCTTGATTCTAATCTTTTTTCCCTAGTGAAAACAATAAAACCTAGCAACGTGACCGAGTTGTTCATTTTTTCTGAAGACGCGCTTTCTGCTTCCATGAAACGCGATATTGTCATCATTGTTGATACGGGTGCAGTGTCTGTTTCCTTGTTGGGGAAATGCAGTGTCATTCATTCCGACTTATTCACTAATCTAAACACTCAACATGTCGATAAGGCTGCGCGCAAAGACGTCACGTCAGACTCATCAGCATCCATGAAAGAGAAAAGCGAGAGGGAGCAATTTCAATGAAATTGGTTTGGTTTAGGCGAGATCTACGCGTAAAGGACAATCTTGCACTTACAGAAGCGTGTAAGTCAGGAGAGCCCGTTATTGCGGTGTACTACGAAACGCCTTTGCAGTGGAAAAAGTACTGCAACGCTCCCATTCAGGCTGATTTGATTCGTCGACGCCTGCAAGTGTTACGCACAGAGCTTGAGGCGTTGAACATTCCACTGATGGTGCGTTGTGCGGATTACTACAGTGATATCAATCCTTTGATTGCACAGCTCTGTCAGCAATATCAAATCTCGGACGTGTTTTGTACACGCGACCATGAGATCGATGAAATTAACCGTGACAATGCCATTGCAGGATTGTTGAGCCTCACAGGGACATGCTTCCATGCATTTGATTACAAATGCGTGTTTGCACCAGGCTCAATAACGAATGGCTCAGGATCAATGTATCGCGTATTCACGCCGTTTAAGAAAACGTGGTTAGCGAAACTTGCCTTACATGGCGTGTCGCCATTGCCATCGCCTGAACCTGTGCAAGCCTCTTCCATCACCTCAGGCATGCTTAGAGGGCAAGGTGACATAGAACTGCACTATCGCCAAGATGACTCGGTGAGCTGGCCTGTAGATGACAGTGCCATCATTCAACGTATGCGTGATTTTTGCCGCTACCGTGTTGAGCAGTATGAAAACTTACGCGATTTCCCCGCCATTCCTGCCACCAGCCAATTGTCGCCTTACCTCGCGATTGGAGCGGTGTCGCCGAGACAATGCATCGCGCGTTTGATGTTGGAAGCGAAAGATTGCTTAGAAAAAGGCACGGGTGGGGCGAACGTTTGGTTGTCTGAAATCGTATGGCGTGAGTTCTATCAGCACATCACGGCAACGTATCCTGCAATCAGTCGAGGAAAAGCCTTCCTCGAATGGACAGATAACATTGAGTGGAACCAAGACGAGCTGCTGTTTGAGCGATGGAAGCAGGGGAAAACGGGTTACCCGATCGTTGATGCCGCCATGCGCCAATTGAATGAAACCGGCTGGATGCACAACCGTCTCCGAATGATTGTGGCAAGTTTCCTAGTGAAAGACTTACACATCGATTGGCGATGGGGAGAGCGTTACTTCAATTGGAAACTCATTGATGGCGATTTTGCTGCCAATAATGGCGGCTGGCAGTGGTCTGCATCAGTGGGCACCGATGCCCAACCTTATTTCAGAGTGTTTAACCCAACCACGCAGGGAAAGAAGTTTGATCCCAATGCGAGATTCATCCGTAGATGGTTGAAAGAATTAGAAACTGTTCCTGATAAGTCGATACATGAACCGCATAAATGGGCTGAAAAAAATGGCATCGAATTGTCATATGTGAAACCCATTGTTGACCACAAGCTTGCGCGTCTAAAAGCGATAGAAATGTTCGAAACGGCGAAATCGGGACAGTCCAAACAAAGGGTTGAATCATGATGCAAAGCACCGCAACGTCAGACCACATTTCTTCATCAGAAGCGGCAACGCTTGAACGATTTATTCACGTTTATCAGGCGCTTAGAAAAGACAACCTAGATACGCTAGACAGCATTTACAGCCATGATGTCGTGTTCGAAGACCCTGCGCACCGCATCGAAGGGTATGACAACCTCGCTCGGTATTTCGACACCATGTACACCAACGTGACGGATTGCCGCTTTGAGATTCATGATCACGCTGTCAACGGCGACATTGCTTTTATCAGCTGGACGATGACCTTGTCTCATCCGAAGCTCGAAGGTGGAGCAGAGCGTGCCGTTAAAGGGTGCACCAAATTAACATTGAAAGAAGGGCGTGTTGTGATGCACCGCGATTTCTTTGACTTGGGAGAAATGCTGTATGAAGCGCTGCCAGTGTTAGGGTCTGCGGTCAAAATGATCAAAAAGAGGTTGGGCCAATGAAACGTGTATTAATCACTGGCGCATCATCGGGCATTGGTCTTCAACTGGCCAAAGACTACGCAGACAATGGCTGGAGCGTCGTGGGCTGCGGCCGCAATACACAGCACATCGAAGCGCTGGCCCAGGAGCGTGACAATGTCACATCATTACGCTTTGATGCCACGGATTTGGATGACACTAAGCGTGCTTTGGCATCTCAAGACGCGCGTTTCGACTTAATCATCTTAAATGCTGGCACGTGCGAATATATCGAAGATGGGCGCATTGACGTGACCTTGTTTCGACGTGTGTTCGACATCAATGTGTTTGGTATTTTGAATTGCATTGAAGCCTTGCAAGACACGTTTACTTCAGGGACGCACCTCGCACTAATGGGGTCTACCGCCGCTTACTTGGGTTTGCCGCGCGCAGAAGCTTATGGCGCGTCGAAAGCCGCAGTGTCTTATCTTTCTCGCTCGCTTTCCGTGGATTTAGAAACTAAAGGGGTGACGGTGTCACTTGTTTCTCCGGGGTTTGTCAAAACACCTCTCACGGATAAAAACGATTTTGCGATGCCCCTGATGGTTTCTCCTGAAGAAGCATCGTTAGCAATACGCCAAGGCTTAGAGAAGAAAAAAGCCGAAGTGCATTTCCCGAAAAAATTCAGTTATATCCTCAAATTTTTAGCCACCTTGCCAATGGCATGTCAGTTTGCGCTCGTTAAAAAAATAACAAGGAATGCCCAATGAAAATTGCAATCATCGGCTCAGGTATCTCAGGCCTTACCTGTGCGCATTACCTACATAAAGATCATGACATCACGTTGTTCGAAGCCAACGATTACATTGGTGGCCACACGGCGACGGTCGACGTTGAAGTCGCTAGCGGCAAATACGCCATCGACACCGGATTTATCGTGTTTAACGATCGCACGTATCCAAACTTTCAGAAATTGATGGCAGACATTGGTATCACTGGGCAAGAGTCGGAGATGAGCTTTAGCGTTCGTAACGAAGATAACGGCCTTGAATATAACGGCCACAGTGTGTCTTCTTTGTTTGCGCAAAAGCGCAATTTGTTCAATCCGAAATTCTACCAATTCATCCGTGAGATCCTGCGCTTTAACAAAGAGGCCAGAGAATCACATTCCATTGCGACCCACGGCGACCCATTGATCGAACAAACACTGGGCGATTTTCTCGAGCAACGCAAATTCAGCGATTACTTTTGTCAGAACTACATTCTGCCAATGGGGGCGGCCATTTGGTCTTCTACCTTGTCAGATATGCGTGCTTTCCCGCTCAAATTCTTCCTGCGCTTCTTCCAAAACCACGGTTTGCTGGATGTGACCAACCGTCCGCAGTGGTACGTGATCCCTGGTGGCTCTCGTGAATACGTGAGGAAAATGGTGCCAGCCTTTGAATCCTCAATCCGCCTTAACACGCCAGTACACCGCGTTGAACGTACATCACATGACGTGATCATTGAAACGTCTCGAGGCGTTGAGCGATTTGATCACGTGATTTTCGCTTGTCACAGCGATCAAGCACTCAAAATGATGGCAGACCCATCCAACGATGAATCATCCATTCTTGGCGCGATTGATTATCAGAATAACGACGTGGTTTTACACACCGACGAATCACTGCTTCCCCGCCGAAAAGCGGCATGGGCAAGCTGGAACTATCACTTGGGCGCGAGTGATGGACGCGAAGAAAGGCCCACGGCACTGACCTATGACATGAACATCCTGCAAGGGATTGAAGCGCCAGAGACTTTCTGTGTCACGCTCAACCAAACTGACCACATCACGCCCGAAAAAGTACTTCGTGAGTTTGTTTATGCGCACCCTGTTTTCGACCAAAAGTGCATTGACGCACAAAAAGAACGTCATTTGGTAAACGGAATTGATCGCACTTGGTTCTGTGGTGCGTATTGGTACAACGGATTCCATGAAGACGGTGTAAGAAGCGCGCTAGACGTGGTGAGTGGTATTAATGAATTACCTGTTCCGCTAAGGAGCGCGTCATGAATTCAGACGCTAACAGCGGTCTGTTTGTCGGCAGTGTTCGCCATCGGCGCTTTACGCCGGTGGAGCACGGATTCACCTATCCAATGTTCATGCCGTTGATTGATCTTGACGAGTTAGACGCATTGGCACAGAACGTGCGTGGCTTTTCGTTAAGAAAGTGGGGGGTGGCAACCTTTCACCGTCCTGATTACATGGAAGGGCGTTTAGACACCAAACAAGCGGTAAAAGACAAGATCCATGCGTTAACCGGCAAGCGTGTTGAGGGGAAAGTACTCGCGCTTTGTCACTTGAGGTATTTCGGGCTCTACTTTAGCCCAGTGAACTTTTACTACCTGTACGACGAGAACGACCAATGGCAATACATTCTTGCCGAAGTGAGCAATACACCTTGGAATCAGCGTCATTACTATGCGATTCCAGCGGGTAAACGTTGGGAGAACGACAAAGCGTTTCACGTCTCTCCGTTTAACCCGGTCGATCAAAAATATGTGTGGAAGCTTCGTCCCTTGGACAAAACCGCGTTTGTGCATTTGGAAACGCACCGTGGCGAGAAAGAGTTTGATGCAACACTTGCGCTATCAAAGAAGCCTTTCACATCAAAAGAACTCAGCAAACTCATCGTTAAGACCCCGGTGATGACGGTAAAAGTGGTGGCCTCCATCTATTGGCAAGCATTGAAGCTCTGGATCAAAGGCGCACCGTTTTATTCTCACCCGGCTCAGGTTAAGGAGTAACTATGTATTCAAGCCAAATCGAAACCACATCCTGCGCAGTGACAAAGAAAGACACTTTCGCAAGAAATGTGCTGTTGAAAACGTTCGGATACATCGAAGGCGCGGGTCTCACGCTCGTTGATCATGATGGACAAACGCATCAGCTCGGCGATACGTCTGCCGAACTACATGCGGAAATTATTATTAAACACCCAGGCTTTTATCAAAGGTTGCTGACAGGTGGCAGTATCGGTGCGGCAGAAGCTTATGTTGATGGCTGGTGGGACTCTCCAGACTTAACCAACGTGATTCGCGTGTGTTGTCGAAACATGCCGGCGCTTGACCGATTAGAAAGCAAAGTAGGTTGGCTTGCAGACATCGTGACAAAAATTGCGCATTGGAAAAACCGCAATACGAAAGAGAACTCCAGAAATAACATCTCTGCGCATTACGATTTGGGCAATGCATTGTATGAACAGTTTCTCGACCAAGAGATGCTGTATTCGAGCGGTATCTATGAAGCAGAGTCAGATTCCCTAGAACAAGCCCAATTTCAGAAAATGGATCGTCTGTGTCGCCAGCTCGAATTGAAGCCAACAGACCACTTGATCGAAATTGGTACCGGTTGGGGCGCAATGGCGATACATGCGGCAAAGCACTACGGGTGCCGCGTGACCACCACCACGATTTCCAGCGAGCAATTTGAATGGGCAAAAAGCAGAGTCGAGCAAGAAGGGTTGGAAGACAAGATTACCTTGCTCAAAGAGGACTATCGCGATTTGACCGGTGAGTACGACAAGCTTGTATCCATTGAAATGATCGAGGCGGTGGGCAAGCAATACCTCACAACCTATATCAAGAAATGCCAATCACTGCTCAAGCATGACGGCCTGATGGCGATTCAAGCCATTACCATCGCTGACCAACGTTATGACTATTACAGCAACAACGTGGACTTCATCCAGAAGCACATCTTCCCTGGGGGCTTCCTGCCATCTGTTAACGTGTTGCTTTCTCATTTCACGCGCCACAGCGACTTAGTGGTGCGCGACTTGAAAGACATCGGGTTAGATTATGCGAAAACCCTTGAAGACTGGCATGAACGCTTTAACGAACGCCAATCAGAGCTGATTTCGCTGGGGTATGACGAGCGCTTTATCCGCTTGTGGCGTTATTACTTTTGTTACTGCGAAGGCGGCTTCCGTGAGCGCACGATCAGCACGGTGCAATTGGTCATGAGCCGTCCGGGGTGGAGAGAGTAACGACAGGTTATTCAACATTTTTTGCGGAGTATTCGCTCGTAAACAACGGCAAGGTCGATAAAGGGGAACGTATGCGCGTCATTTTACTTTCATTAACGTTCAATGTGTTTTGGTTCGCCGCTGTTGTTGGTCGTAGCGATTGGATCCCAGTGCTGGTGGTGCTGCTCATTGGGGCGTTGTTGATTGATCGTTCCTTGTATTGGGCGATGCCTTTGTTTGCTGTTGTTGGCATCGTCGGTGACAGCGTTCTCTCTCATTTGGGCATTCTTCAATTTCCCCATCCGCATCTGCCACTTTGGTTGTGCCTGATGTGGGCGGGGTTTGCATCGTACCTTTGGTTGCTTCGCGATTGGATGATGTCTCAAAAGACGTGGATATTGCTCATCGCAGGCAGTGTAGGGGGAATGCTTAGTTACCTTGGTGGAGAACGCTTGGATGCTGTTACGTTTGGAGAGCCCATTGAGAAAACAGCGCTGATTTTGTTTGGCATGTGGCTGATGTATACCGTGGTATTCCTCTCCATGCTGAAGGTGTTAACCAGAAAAGCAAAGTCTGGCCCCGACAGTCATTCTGCAATACCTGCTAAAAAATAGAAGCTGCAAAGAAACAGTATCTGGAAATAAATAAGGACTCGATACCGATGAAGCCATTTTCTGCAATTACGAAAAACCAGCGCTCAACATCAAGCCAAGTCTGTTCGCGACAGACAAAGCCTTGGGTTATGTGCTTGTTTATGGCGGCGTTAACAGCGTCATCAACGTCGTTTGCAGATGCGATGGCGACAGAAGCGTCATCTGGTTCTGTGGTGGACGCTCAACACGCTCTAAATGCAAATGCCAATAGTGATCAATGGATGTGGTGGAAACCTGTCGGCAACGCCTCGTTAACCTGGGGCTTTTGGAAAATCTACGACAGTGAGCTGCGCACTCAAAACGGCAAATACGTCGCTGAAAGCAACGAGCCTTTGGCGTTGGTGATTACCTATAGCCGAGATATTGATGCTGAAGATTTACTGGATGCGACCGTTGAACAATGGGAACACCTCGGGTACACCAAAAGCCAGATTGACACTTGGTTGCCGAACATGGAGGGCGTCTGGCCAAACGTGGAAGAGGGTGACCGTTTGATTTATGTGCTTTCAAATCAAACAGGTCAATTCTATTACCAAGCATTGAACGACACGGCAAAACCGACAGGTTCGTTGAACGAAGCGGTACTTGCTGATGCTTTCGCCAACATTTGGCTTTCCCCAGATACCGCTTACCCGACACTTAGGCTCGCGCTGATTGGCGGCGAGGCTTCAAACAGGAAATAAACATGAAAATATTCGCCCTTTTAAGCGCCATCTTTTTTGGATTGGTGGGATGCTCTAGTTCTATCGATGACTACAAAGCCACGACACCTGCGTTCAATTTGTTTGAGTATTTCGATGGCGACGTGAAAGCTTGGGGAATGGTTCAAGACTATACAGGAATGGAAACACGTCGCTTTGAGGTGGTGATTAAAGGCACTGTTGAGGGCAATCAACTCATCTTGGATGAAGACTTCGATTTCGCGGACGGTGAAAAGCAGAATCGAGTGTGGACGATCACTCAAAATGCGGACGGTTCATATCAAGGCACAGCGGGCGATGTGGTGGGTATTGCGACGGGGCGTGAAGAAGGTAACGCACTAAATTGGGCGTATGACTTGAGCGTTGATGTCGGAGAAAGCAATTATGTGCTGACGCTGGATGATTGGTTGTACCGACAAGACGATAAGCGCGTGTTCAACCTTACCTCCATGAAAAAGTTCGGCATTGAAGTAGGGCGCATCACCATTTTCTTTGAAAAGCAGTAGCGGGCTGAAGCCCGACAATCACCCTGAGCCTCTTGCCATGCCAATAACACGTTGAAGCGTCCAGCGAAGCAAGAGAGGAATGTTTTCATCGTGATGTTGCTCTGTGTATTCGATAATGGCTAACGCCGCGTCTGGCTTTGCATATTTCTTCAGCGCTTTATCAATGATCTTCTTCGTCGACAGTTTTGTTTGTCCTTCCAGATGAGCCATTTGTCGGAACAGTGGCTCGTAGCCATTGTGAAAAAGGTAATGCTCAATGTCTCGATCGGGTAAGAGCGTCAATCGATGATTTTCTTGATCGCCATTGAGCATATTGCGTGCTGAGTATGCGTATTTCTGTCCCGCCATGTCGCCATCAGCAATCAAATGCCATTCAATACCGAGCTCGATGGCCAGCTTAATCAGCGGCTTAAGGCCACTTTGTGCAAACTCGATCAGTTGCACCCCTTCCGCGGCAAGGTCATAGCCTTGTAACCGCGCTAATTCGTTGAACAACCAGACTTCCGTTTCGCCTTCCACCAGTAGCCAACATCGCGCAAAGAGTGCGCTCGGGCGATGAATACGAACGTGGAATGAGACGCGCCTTTCTTGATCTTTCGACAGCGCATCGGGTGATACCTGATGCGACACTGTGTGTGTCGAACCGCGCTCTAATCGTCGTATGCTTGCCAAAGGCGTAGCGGAGAGAAGATCGCCACTGTTGGTGGTTAAGATCTTTTGCATCGGCATCAGTCGAATCAAGCGCCATGCTTGATTCAGTAAAGTTGGGTGCAAGCGGCTTTCGGGATCTTCAAATATAACGATAGGACGCGCATTGGCCTTTAATTGTTTGGGGCCTCGGGCTCGCACAAAGGCGCTGAGCAACCCCATCAACAGCAATCGACTTTGGTTTGATGTGTTTTTTGCGACATGTTCTAGCGGGTGAATGTAATTAGCTCTCATGTTGAGGTGGCGTGCAGGCTCAACATCGCTGGGGGAGCGATTATGGGAATCGAACGCAAAATAATGGTCGAGCAAAGTACGCATGGCTTTTAGGCCGCTTCGTACCTCTCCCTTATTCACATGACCGGGTTTTTGCTGTAAGCGACGTACGGTGTTTTCTAGCCGCTTCTCTAAGCGTGTTTTGTTGCCATTTTGCAGAAGCTCTGCGTCCCGCAAGCGCCGTGCATCTTGCATACGTATGATAGGGTGAAGTGCGACGAGCTGGTGAGCGAGTTCTTCATTGTTGTTGATATCAATAACATCGCCTTGCTCCGTCAGAAAGTCTCGACTCACGGTGATCTTTCCATCATCAAATTCTGCATTGATACGAAAATCGATTCGGCGTACCCCTTCAGTATTTCCGTTCCACACTTGGGAGAATTTCCGGTATCGCCTTGCTCGGTGCTCACCTGAAAAGCTTTCTAGCCATCGAAAGACGATGAGGATTTGGTTGGTTTGGGCATTTCCAAGGGTATGGTCGATATGAAAATCGGAACGTTGGAAAGGGTATGCCTCTCCAGTGGATGGTAGGCAGAGTGTCAGTGCGTCTAAGAGTGAACTTTTGCCCCAAGCATTCTCTCCAATAAGCACGGTGAGTTCATCGAGACTTAGCGATAGTCGACGAATGCCGCGAAACCCTGCTATTTCAATGCGATCTAACTTCATAGGCACCTCTTAAGTAAGAGTAAGACAGTTAAGGGGCTTATGGCGATGTGTACATCACGAAATTAGCGATTGGGTGCCTAAAAGTTGTTTTTATTCAGTGAATTGTGACAGATTAAAATGAGGTTTTTTTAAAATTATGCATTGCTATGAATAGAAATAGTTGAAAGACAGGTCAACTCGCAATGGTACATATGATAAAGAACTGAACAGTTTTGACACAACCCTGAACAATGCAACATTGAGGGGGATAGGCTCATCAAGAAGCCACCCTGTTTCAGAAGGTTTTGAGTAAAAGCGAGTACACGAAGAGGGAGACACAACAATGATATCTTTCGAAGCGCTGCAAGTATTGGACGCGATTGATCGAAAGGGAAGTTTTGCCGCTGCCGCAGACTCCTTAAGCCGTGCGCCTTCATCCCTGAGTTATCAGGTGCAAAAGCTCGAACAAGATTTAGATTTGGTTATTTTTGACCGTTCTGGCCATAAGGCGTCGTTTACT
Source organism: Enterovibrio norvegicus (assembly GCF_002876705.1). GTDB lineage: Bacteria > Pseudomonadota > Gammaproteobacteria > Enterobacterales > Vibrionaceae > Enterovibrio > Enterovibrio norvegicus_B. Next base: position 152,864 of record NZ_MDAG01000068.1, read on the forward strand.
GATGCAGGAAGATTGCTACTAGAAAGAGGACGCATTCTTAGCAATGCGGCGGACGAGCTCGTTGCGGATGCGAAATCGCTAGCGCATGGGTGGGAATTAGATATCACCATCGCCTATGATGGCTTGCTATCAGCTCGCCAATTTTTTCCACTTATTGATAAGTTAAGCAATGAGGCAACCACCCGCGTTCGCTTGCAGGAAGAGATTCTTGCGGGGTCATGGGAAGCGTTGGAAGAAGATCGCGCAGATATACTGATTTGCCCAACAGCACCAAGTTATCCTCAGAGTTTGAAAGTGCAACCTTTGGGTTTCTCCGAAGGGTATTGGGTGGCACATGCAGACCATCCTATTCATAGCGAAGCCAATCCGTATGACGCGGACACGCGACGTAAGTATCGCAGTATTTCGGTTGCAGATACGGCGCGCAATGCCAAAACGTACACCTTTAACATTTTGGATGAACAGCCACGACTCACCGTGTCCTCGATGGCAGAAAAATACCACGCCATTAAGAAGGGGCTGGGCATAGGTACCATGCCGGATTGGTGGATACAAAAGGAACTGGATGACGGTGACCTGAAAATCATTAAAGGGAGCGAGGTGTATCGCTTGGAGTGGGTGATGGCGTGGAAGCGGAACCGTATGGGAAATGCGAAAAGCTGGATGATCCGTGAATTGCCGAAAGTACTAAAAGTAATTCAACCTATGCCGAAAGAATGAGTAGGCTGGAAACACCATCATAAATCAGCCGAACACATGCTAAGCATTGTGTTCGGTTGTTTCGCTAAAACCTTTATGGAGCAACAAGATGATCCGACACATATTACTGGTAACCTTCAAAACAACCACGAATGAAGCTGATCTTGGAGAGATTCGTGAAGAGTTTGAATCAATGACAGAGCGTGTGGAAGGGGTTGTGTCCGTAGAGTGGGGTGAAAACGACAGCCCTGAAGGTAAAAACAAAGGGTATACCCATGTCATCTTTATGACGTTTGCAGATGAAGATGCACGTCAGCGTTACCTTGTTGACCCAGAACACGATGCACTCAAAGTGGTGTTTGGTCCTCACATCGAAGATTTGATCGTGGTTGATTATACGCTTTGAAACCAACGACTTAATAAAGGTTACACTGTCACTTGACTTGGTCGGTGTGTGATCGAAAAAAGGCTGCTATGCAGCCTTTTCTATCTGTTTGAATTGTCGCTTTAACTGCCGCGCTATAACATCATTTCCATTTCAACGATGCCATCTTGCAACTGCACATCGATACTAAATCCGACTTTCTGTGCGAGGGCGATCATGCCGGAGTTTGATGGCATCGTCATGCCGTTGAAACGCTTTAATCCGCTTACACGACCATAGTCGATCACTTTCTCCATCAAAATGCGTCCTAGGCCAACACCTTTTAAGTCAGAGCGAACCAGCACGGCAAATTCGGCATCAGTGTGTTCTGGGTTTGATAGCGCACGGACCACGCCAAGGATGTCGTCTTCCTGCGTTTCATCGTTCCTGTAAACGGCGACGAACGCCATTTCGCGGTCGTAGTCAATTTGGGTTAGGTTTGCTAACGCCTCATGATTTAGCTCGCCCACATCGGAGAAAAAGCGTTTGTATAGATCTTCAACGGACACATGTTCGATGAAGGTTTTATGGTTAGGCTCATCTTCAGGGAGAATGGGGCGAAGCAACACGGGTCTGCGATCTCTCAGCGTAACGCGTTGTTCTAATTCTTTCGGGTATGGGCGAATGGCAAGGCGAGAATGTATGTCGTCCTCGTAGGGAGATAGCTTGATAGAGGCATCCAATACACGCAGCTCATCGCCCGAAGCGAGCAGCGGATGAATATCGAGCCCTGCAATTTGAGGGTAATCGATGATTATTTGTGACAGCGTCACTAGGAAGTGACAAAGCGCATTCACGTTCAGGCGATAAGGATGGCTACGCTGCCTTAATTTGCCCGATTTAACCGCGCCGATGACCAAGTAACGAGCGAGTGCCATGTTCAATGGAGGAATTGCAACCGCGGCGTCTCGGTTTACATCCCATTCTGAACCGCCTTCACCCACCAAAATAATGGGCCCGAAAACAGGATCATGGCGAACGCAAACCCGTAATTCTTGTGCGCCAGCACGGCTTGCCATGCTCTGAATCTGTAAGCCTTGGATACGTGCGGTTGGATACGCCAAGGACACACGGTTCAACATCAGTTGTGCTGCATTGGCCACTTCAGTTGCGTTGTTCAAATCCAGCATGACGCCGTTGACATCTGATTTGTGTGGAATGTCGGGTGAGCGTAATTTTACGGCAACGGGATAGCCCACTTGCTCGGTAATTTGTGCGGCTTCTGATGGGTCTGCGGCTAGCCATGTCGCCATCACATTGATGCCGTATTTTTCCAAGAAAGGGCGAGCTTCGTGGGTTGTTAATGTGGTTTGGTGGTTTTCCAATGCTTGCTGAATCAGCGCATTTCCGCCTTCGACGTCGTAATCAATTTGACCCATTGAAGCCGGTGTTTCCATCAGTTGTTTTTGATTTCGGCGGTATTCGACCAAGTGCATGAATGCGGTAACCGCACTTTCCGGTGTACGGTAGGCAGGAAAACCGCCATGGGCAAAGGCAAGCCTCGCTACGGTGGCATCGTCACTTTCACCTTGCCAGTTGGTCAAAATGTTAAAGCGTTTCGCCCTTGGGTTGTTCTTCAACGTTTGGATCAAGGCTTTCGCCGTGCTTAACCCTGGCGCCGTCACTGAAGGGGAATGCAGTATCAGTAATGCGTCCGCTTCATCGCTTTCCAATAGAATCTCGGTAGCCTTTTGGTAACGCGTGGTGTCTGCATCGCCGACGATGTCGATGGGATTGCCATGCGACCAACTCACGGGCAGTACCTCGTTGAGCTTCGCAATGGTTTCATCACTGAGCACGGCAAGCTTTCCACCCATCTCCACCAAGGTATCCACCGCCATAACAGCAGGGCCACCCCCGTTTGAAATGATGGCCAAGCGCTCGCCTCGCAGAGGCACAGAATGGGAGAGGGTTTCTACTGCTGCAAACAGTTCATGCGTCGTGCGTACGCGCAGCATCCCTGAACGGCGGATAGCTGCATCATAGGCACCATCAAGGCCATGAGAGAACTCAGAAAGGTGGGGAAGTGCGCCTGCACCTTCTGGTGTTCGTCCGCTTTTCAGCACCAACACACGGCGGTTACGTGATGCGGCACGGGCAGCGGATATAAAGCGCCTCGCATCTTGGATGTTGTCGATATAAAGCAAAATCGCATCGGTTTTGCTTTCTCGGCTGAGGTAATCGAGCAACTCAGGGAAATCGATGTCGCTGGCTTCGCCAAGAGAAATGAAGGTTGAAAATCCGACCCGGCGGTTTTTCGCCCAATCGAGGATCGTGGTACACACCGCGGCGGATTGAGAAACAAAGGCAATGTTGCCGCGGTTAGCGGGAATCGGTGAGAACGACGCATTGAGGTTAATCCAAGGCTGGATCATCCCCAGGCTGTTAGGGCCAATCACCCGCATGGCATATTGTGATGCGATGTCGCGCATCACATCAAATTCAGCTTGCCCGTTTTCGTTCAGTGTATTCTTCATGCCTGCCGCAAGGATGATCGCGACTTTAACGCCTTTCTCGCCAAGCTGGCGAATCAGTTCACTGTTTCTGCTCGCATGGGTACAAAGTACTGCCATGTCAGGAACAAGGGGGAGTTCTTCAATCGTGGAATACGCGAGAATCCCAGCCACGGCCTGATATTTGGGCGTGACAGGCATGATGGGGCCTTGAAAGCCACCGGACTGCAGATTTCTAATGATGATATTGCCCGCGCGCCCTGGAGTGTTAGACGCGCCGATAACAGCAATCGATTTTGGTTTGAATAGCGCATCGAGGTTAGTCATTTCCCTCTCCTGAAGAATCTTCAAGTTATTGAAGTATAAACAAACAACCTGACGGTGCTCGCTGAATCCGGCATCTTCAAGTTGTTTGGGTATATATTACCGTGTTTATTCAATGCTGCATGTCTCCATTGACTTGCCTGTGATCCACCGCGAAATAAGGGAGGGTTGACCAAGAAAGTGGATCATCCGTCGCACGCTAATTGTAGGGATGTGTGATACGTGGCAGATACTTGGGAGAGTTGCTGTCGTTAAGGTTGAATGAATCCTATGCTGGGGTCAGAATAAAGAAAGTGAGTCCTAAAAGTAGAATATTCATGAAGAAAATCCTTTCTGTCGCGCTGACATTAGCGCTTGCCGGCTGTGCTGGTGGATCGAATACAACTCAGTTGCTACTGACGCAAAGCTCTGGGGCTGAGGTTATGCCTTTGTCTACTACTGAGCCGTCGAATGTTACGCCTGAGACTGTAAAACCGGCACCTAAGATGCCGGCAAACGTTGAGCCAATGCCAAAACCTGCGCCCAAGGTTGCAGCGACGGCCACACCTAAGCCGATGCCTGTTCCCATGAAAGAAAAACCCATGGTAGCAAGCACGAAAGCTGAAAAACCGATGATGAAAACGACGGCAACCACATCATCGAAAAAATACACCATTCAGGTTATTGCACTCAGCCACAATAAAGGTTTCACCGAGTACATGGACAAGTTGCCGTCTGACAAGCCTGTGTGGTCAAACAAGAAAATGGTTGAAGGTTTGCCTTGGTATACGTTGCTGTATGGCGAATTCCCATCAAAAGAAGCCGCGAAATCTGCATTGAATGCGCTGCCGAAAACCATCAAAGAGTACGGTCCTTTTATTCGTTCCTTCTCTTCGATTAAAGGTTCGTCAACGCCAGACATGACACGACTGAATTAACGCGTCTAACTCGCTAATACCTGGGTGAGCTTGGGACAAAAAGAACGCTGAAAAAGAGAGCATTTGCTCTCTTTTTCTATATTTATTCAGTCGTGTAACGACTGGAACCTTGCAATACGGCGCGTTTTTGAGCGATTGGACAAATTTTGCGAGTTAATTGATCTCGATTGGATGAAAGGTGGCAGGGGTTTGTCTACTATAGGCGGCTCACCTTCCATGTTATGCACCGGATTGTGCAGCAGAATTTTTGTTATCCCTAAACTGTTTTAGGGCGGAGTATGTAAGGTCATGAACCCAACTCAAGTTTTACTCCTGTGCGGCGGTGGCAGCGCAGAGCATGAAGTTTCAATGGTTTCCGCGAATTATCTCGAATCAGAGCTTTCGAAAGTGTCTTCCGTCTCTGTCATTCGCGTTGAAATCACGAAAGACGAAGGCTGGAAAGATGCAAATGGACAACCTTGCCGTCTAAACCTCGATAAAACCCTAAATGTAGGCAATACAACAGTCGCCATTGATTATGTTGTTCCCTGTATTCACGGTTTCCCGGGCGAAACCGGTGACATTCAATCACTGTTAGCGTTATCGGGTTTGCCGTTTATGGGGTGTGATGCGTCAGCGAGCATCGTCTGCTTCAACAAAATCACATCAAAGCTTTGGTTTGATGCGATTGGTATTCCAAACACGCCGTATGTTTTCTTAACAGACAATAACGCCGAAAGCATTGCACAGGCAGAAGAAGCGTTTGACCTTTGGGGCGCTATTTTCGTGAAAGCTGCGTGTCAGGGGTCATCTGTTGGCTGTTATAAAGTCACAGACAAAGCGGCAGTGAAGCAGGCCATCGAAGACGCGTTTACTTTTTCTCATCAAGTGCTTGTTGAAAAAGCAGTACGCCCACGCGAGCTTGAAATTGCGGCCTACCATTTTAATGGCGAGGTGATTGTGACTAACCCAGGTGAGATCTGTGCGCCGGAAGATACGTTCTACACCTACGAAGAGAAATACAGCACATCAAGCCACAGTTTGACGACGGTAACGCCGGATAACTTAACGGAAGAAAACATTGCGAAAATGCGTGAGTATGCGGAAAAAGCCTTTGTGCATTTGAAGCTGAAAGATTTGTCGCGTATCGACTTCTTCCTAACGGACGAAGGTGAAGTGCTGTTGAATGAAATCAATACCTTCCCTGGTATGACGCCGATTTCTATGTTCCCTAAACTGGTAGAACATAACGGCCACGTCTTTGCCGACTATTTAGAAAGCTGCATTAAAAGCGGAGTTGCTGCGAACTAATCCAGTTCGATTTTGCGTTTTAGCTTATCCATAGCCTCGTCCCTTGCTTGCTTATTACCCACGTACTGAGCGGGCATCGCGGGGCTTTTCCATCTTCCCTGTTGCTGAATTTCCTTTATCGACAATCCTGCCTGTGACAGATCTTGGCTCGCCCCAACGCGCGGTGATTGGCCTGAAAACGTAAATGCATTTTCTTCACCCAATTCACTGGCAGCTCTTCGAAACACACGATAAATAGAAGAGTGATCCATGGGTGTATCACCGAGTTGTTCGTGCTTATTGATACCGCGCAAGAGTGGGCCATCAGCAACCCCTGAAACCAACAACCATCGCTCAATCAAATCGCCAGCCTGCTCGCTGAGTGAAATGACGTGTTCACCGACATGCAGTACGAAACCGTTGTCTGTTTTCTGTGGTGCATCATAAGACAACGCGGAAAGCTCACTGCGTTTAAGCATACCTTCGAAACACAGCGTCCAAATTAACAAGTCACGGATGTCTTTCAAACGATCACTGTCGCTCAGTTTTTCATGAAGGGCATTCAGGTGTTCAAGATGAAATGCCGTCGCTTGGCCTGCGTCATCCGCTTTTTCACGATAGAGTTTATTCAACGTAAACCGTACTTCACGGTGCTTGGTGGGGTCAGGGTGAGCATGAACGCGGTGAATCATTGAAATGGTAATGATGTAGCGTTTTATGCTCGCTGCTTTGCGTGTCTTCGCGGCTTGTTCGACGAAACGTCTGACGGCGGTCACGGCTGCAGGAAGGGGTGACACCTTGTGCTCACGACAAAAGCCCAAAAACGTTTCCCAGTCATTTTGAAAGCTCAATAGAGAATTGTGACTGTACGCGCCATGCGTCAGCGATTTCCACGTCTCAAGTGATACATCACCTTTACGAAACGTCGTCACGCTTGCTTTGATTTCTTCAGGGTCAGTAAGAGCTTGTATCTTTTTCATGATATAGCGCACTATAACTTAAATGTTATCTACAACATTAGCATAAATTATGTGGATTTAAACAGTATTCATGCTTATTAAGCCGTGGATGGACTAAATACCATAGAATCATCAGCTAATGATGAAATTTGGCATTGCAATAAAAACTGGTCTAATTTGTGATTAATGCAGTATGAATGTCGTATGTTTATCATTAATAACGAGTTAGGGTGAGTCTTTTGAAAAAGCGTCTCTACCATCGCGGTTACAATGTAGAACTTGCTGATGAAAAAACGGAAGAATACAGTGCCCGCATTGGGGGGAAGCGCGTCTTAGGCTCGCTGCTTGGCGTAAAGCAGTCCATAGATTGGTGGTGTGATACCAACATCCTTCGTGAGCCGAATGATTTTGATAAGCAAGATTTCGACGATGCGAAAACCAAGAAACAAGAAGAGTATAAAGGCATTCAGATCATGAATGACGCCGAAGACGATGATAAAGCATGGTACATGATCATCAAAGGCAACCTCCTCAAAGGTTCACTTCCTGCACTAAAGCAATTTATTGATAAAAATGTCGTTACAAAGACTTAACCGCTCGCAAATATTTGTTTAATTGTGAAGCAGATAGACAGAATATTTGCGTCATATGCATCAATAAATATCGTCAATACATCTGCAATTCATTAAAATCCCACCATAAGTAAAATATTACACATCTAACAAAGGTCAGCATGAAGAAGCGGTTCACGCATCGTGGGCATACCATCGAAAGCCGTGATGAGGTTTACTCATCAAATGTGGGTGGAAAAAGTGTATCTGGCAGCTTGCTAGGCGTTAAACAATGCATTGATTGGTGGTGCGACACGCGTATTTTCCGTCGTCCTGCTGAATTCGAACGTCAAGGTTTCAAAGCGTCGCAATCGCGTTCTTCTGAAAGCTATAAAGGTTTTCAAATCATGGTCGACGAGAAGCAACCTGGGCTTTGGTACATGCTTGTCCGTGGTCAACTGCTAAAAGGGCCACTGCCGAAGCTAAAACAGTTTATCGACCAAAACTCACTGTCTCGCTAAACACGAGCCTTTAGAGCGCTTGTAGATAACATTACTGTATTTAAAGGCATTCCCGAAAGGTGAATGCCTTTTGTTTTCTGTATATACAGGCAGGGAACATTTGATACCATATTGCTAAATTGACACGTCATAGAGTGGATTATGAACGACGATAACAGCCGCTTGGTCTTTTCTACGGAAACCGGGCGCATTAAGGAAGAGAAGCAAGCACCTCAACGTGATGCAGGCGATGGCATTGTTCGCATTCAACGCCAAACCAAAGGCCGTAAAGGTAAAGGTGTATGTTTGGTAACAGGGCTAGACGTGGACGACACGCAACTTAAGTTGGTCGCGGCTGAATTGAAGAAAGTGTGTGGCTGTGGTGGCGCAGTGAAAGACGGTGTTATCGAGATTCAAGGTGACAAGCGCGATCAAATCAAAGCGTACCTTGAGAAGAAAGGCCATACCGTAAAGCTTGCTGGCGGTTAAGCGCTCAGTCTGCTGATTTCTGTTTGCTGCTTACGCGTTTAACGCATACCAACAGACATAAAAAAAGAGATGCCATTTGGCATCTCTTTTTGTTTTAGGTTATGCATTGCAAGAGGGGGTGCAATTAACCTTTGAAGCGTGCGATTGCACCGCTGTCTAAACGTGCAAGGTAATCATGCATGTCGACTTTGATTTCAGGAACAAGACGGTAAAGACCGATGATGTTCACCAATGCCATTGCGAAGATCATTGCATCAGAGAAGTCGATAACTGGACCGAGGTTCATAGATGCGCCGATAACGACGAAGCAGCAGAATATAACTTTGAAAATCATCTCAGCGCGTTGGCTCTCACCGAAGAGGTAAGTCCATGCTTTCAGACCGTAGTAAGACCAAGAGATCATGGTAGAGAAAGCAAACAGAACAACGGCAACTGCAAGAATCAGCGGGAACCAAGAAATTGCGCTTCCGAATGCTGCAGACGTCAGTTCAACACCTGTCAGTGTTTGACCATCGTGAAGTTGGCCAGTGATGATGATTACCAGTGCAGTCATCGTACAGATAACAACGGTATCGATGAACGGTTCAAGCAGAGATACGAAACCTTCTGACATGTGTTCTTTGGTTTTTACTGCTGCGTGAGCAATTGCCGCCGAACCAACACCCGCTTCGTTCGAGAACGCTGCACGTTTGAAACCTTGAATCATCGCACCAATGATACCACCCGCAACACCTTCGCCAGTAAATGCACCATTGAAGATAGCTGCAAACGCATCACCAACAGAACCCAGGTTCAGAAGGATGATGATCAAAGCAGCACCAACGTAGACAACAGCCATCAGTGGTACAACTTTCTCGGTTACTTTCGCGATTGACTTGATACCGCCGATGATTACTACACCTACGATGACAGCCATGATAAGACCGAACAACCAGCCTTTATCTGCGAAGAAAGACATGTCGCCGCCAGTTACACCAACCACTTGCTTAAATGCTTGGTTTGCTTGGAACATGTTACCGCCACCCAGTGCACCACCAACTGCACAAACTGAGAACAAAACGGCTAGAGTACGGCCGAGTGCTGGGTTACCACGGTTAGCCAGACCTTTGCTCAGGTAGTACATTGGACCACCTGACACTGAACCGTCTGGGTTCGTGTTACGGTATTTAACACCAAGGGCACACTCTACGAATTTCGTAGACATACCAAGAAGACCTGCAAGGATCATCCAGAACGTTGCACCAGCGCCACCGATAGAGATTGCGACTGCAACACCTGCGATGTTACCAAGACCAACAGTACCAGACAGTGCTGTAGTCAGTGCTTGGAAGTGTGATACTTCGCCAGGCTCTTTAGGGTCTGTGTAGTCACCTTTAACAAGGCGGATAGCGTGAGTGAAACCACGAACGTTGATGAAGCCGAGGTAGAGGGTGAAGATAATAGCTGCGACTACAAGCCAAAGCACAATCCATGGTGCTTGCGTGTCTGTGAAGGGGAGGGGAATGGTTGAGAAAATCATACCCACGAATGGGTTTACTATTGGGGCAACAATTTCATTAATTTGCTCATCGATCCCTGCTGTTGCAGAGCTCGCAAATAACGAAAGGCCAAGCATCGTCATTAAACGCTTCATTTACCGAGTCCTTTTCAGTTTTTATTGCTTTATATGTATTTCCTACCGAACCGTAACCATGTAACAGGAATGTTAACAATTGTTACGTTGCGGATTATTCCATTTATAAACATATTTGCAATATTTTTCGATGCGCTAATTCTTCATTTTTTATAAGTAGATATAAGGCTCACACTTTTCTCGAATGATACGCCGTTAATATATATGTCAGTAAATATTGAGGATGGCTTTATATGTGTGCATGTATTGCACAATAAATAGTGCAACGAAATGACGGCACTTACTCATAGTGCCTGAGAGCCTTTGTGTATAAGGCTTTAGGGGTGTTGGTGGGGGGTGTAAAATTCGTCATTGTTGCACTAATAAAAACCCTATTATTTCGGGGTTTAATGATTATTTCTCTTAGCTGAGCCTCGTCTCAAATATGAGTCAAATGTAATTTAATAAGAAATTAACACTATAACTAGAAAAGTATTAGTGACGTATAAATAACGCAATTCTCACAAATGAGTCATGCAACATGACCCATATTTAAACTACGGAGTATAAGATATATCTTTTATTTATATGATGGCTTTTGTATACATTTCGCAGTGACTTGAATAGAAATTCGAGACATTAGAATAGGTATTCATAATGTAATTTTCGGTTATGGCGAACATGAAAAAAACTTCACTAAAAGGATTAACTCGGCGATATCTATTTGTCGCTTCCTGCCTTGTCCTGACTATCTCCGTGGGTTTTATCTGGCTCAAGAAACGCCAATGCACAGAAGAGCGAATCCTCATCGGCTATCTTCACATACTGACACCCATCGCTTTAGAGATGGTAAAAGTACAAAGTTCTCTAATAGATAGTGGTTCACAGGTTTTAACTCCAACTCAGTTCTCAAGCTTAGAGGAAAGTTTAGCGAGGGATCTAAAGAAGCAATCATCGTTGTTTGAACGCGAGCAACTGGCGATGAAAATAGAGATTGTGAGGGAAAACATAAATCACCAGCCTCACAGCGAACTTTATCGATTTGGCGATAATGGTTGTGAGCCTCACCATCAGTTGATAGATAGGATTCAACTGATGCATACAGAATTGAGGCACCATTCAGACATGACGAGTCAGTACCAAGTAACGCTGTGCTATGTCGATATGCATGATCAACACATTCGCGTGAGCGCGTCATCATTACCTGTGTTCCATCAACAGTAGGCAGTAAACAGCAGCACTCACACCAACGCGTTCTACTTTGGCCTTCTCGATACAGTCCTTACTTTGACAATACCTCGCTCCATTGAGCAACGTGCCCGTTTTCCCCCATGCTATTTCCCCACGAGCTATTTGATCACGAGCTATTTCACTACAAGCTATTTGATCAATAGCCATTTCATAAAGAGCCGTTTAATCACACCTATTTCAGCAAAGTGTCATAGCTTGGTAGGTCTTCTAAAAAGCGCTTTTGCACATCCATATACGTTTGCTTATACAGCGCATCAATGCGGTCTGGCGAAGGAAACGAGGAAGAAAACTCAGGGTGCTTATTGTCTATCGACATTTCAGCTGCGCGTTGAATATGGGCAATGAATTGGCGCGGATCCTCCAAGCCAACAGCGATGCGCAAGGTGGTTGGCTTAATGCCCGCGCGATCTAATGCATCGGCAGAGAGCTCTGAATGTGTTGTCATTGCAGGGCAAAGTGCCACTGTATTGGTTTGCCCTAAGCTAACTTGCATGCCAATGGCAGGCTCAAGCATGTCGAAAAACTGTTTGAAGGCGTCGGGATGAATCGGCATCCGACCAGGTGCTCCTTCCATATCAGGTGCACCTTCCATATCAATGGTAAAAAGGGCAGCCGGAAGCCCCAGTCGCATGTTCTCTTGCATCAAAGCGTAATTCGGGCTGTCAGGGAGCGCCGGACAAGAGACATTGATGTCAGGGTGCTGATTGAATATTCTTGCGAGCGTTAAGGTGTTGATGGTTTTTTGCATCACCCTGAGTTCATAGGTTTTCATGCCATTCAGCACTTCGAACGCTTTGTCTGCATCCAGGAATGCGCCTTTGATGTAATAGACATTCCAAAACAGGGTGTTATCCCAACTGACTGTGCGATCTTCGCCATTGGGTGTTTTTGTCGTGACAGTGTCACCCTTTGGAATGAACATGTCTTCATTTCGCCCAATCACCACGCCAGCCGTTGTCGTGCCGGACCCTGCTAACTCTTTGGTGTAAGAGTGGATCACAAAGTCTGGGCGTTCCATTGGATCACTGCGTTTCAGTACGGGGTGTAAGAAGGGCGTGCCCACTGTGGTGTCAGCCATTATCCGCCATCCACGCTCATGGGTTACCCGGCTGATACCTGCGACATCCAGCACGAAACCATGTGGGTTACATGGGCTTTCTAGATACACATAAATTTTCCGTCCTGCTTTTATACGGTCCGCATATTTCACTGCCGCCGCATCCATTGCGTTGGTAAAAGCTGCCGCATCATAGCCATCAACCCATTCCACGGCCACGTCGAGGTTTGATGATTTTCGGTACCAGTCCTGCAGCAACTGATACGACCCGCCATAAACATTGCGTGAGGCGAGCACAATGTCTTCACGCCCCAGCAGGTGGCTCAGTAAACCGTCGATCGCCGCCATGCCAGAATTGAAATTCCATGCCAAATACTGATCGGCCATGTCACCGGCTTCGATATCCACAATGTGGTTCGCGAGGCTGATTGAGGTGGGGTTGAGCAGGCGTGAGTAAATGTCGTGTAAAGGTTCACGACCATTGAACGCATCTTCCACCCATTCCGTGCACGCGAAGAGGTAAGTTGCCGTTCTTGTTATCACGGGGCTGGCAGAGAAAATGGCCGCGACATTATCGAAAATGGGGTAAGCCCCTTTGGACGCAAAATGCCCATTGTTTGTGGCGATGGTTTTATACGTCGCACGCATCGGGTTTTGCAGGTTATCGAGGATCTTCGCTAACTGAAAAGACAAGAACCGTTTTGCATTGAACCAGGCAATGCGGTCGTTTTTGTCTAATTCTGACAATCCATCTAACGTGATGGCCCACAAATCATGGGTGTGATGGTTCGCGGTGTAGAGTGTGGTTGCAAGCTCAATCAACGTTTGGCCAAACTCGGACTGCGTATCAATCCCAAAATGTTCAGCTTGCTCGGTCGCTAGGGCGCTCGCATCTTCGTGACGTGTACTTTTTCGTAGTGGGCTCAATTGCGTGGCTTTATTCATGGCTAGATCCCTTAACGTTGAAAATTCGACATGCTTACTTTCAAGTTAGTTAAGGGTGCAGGGTGAATCATTGCTAATTCTGCCTGGATTGGCCATAAAATTGGCAGCTTCTGCCAATATCAAAACTCACTGCGCTTATATCTACTACCGTTAGGTATATACCCTTTAATCAATCATGTGATTGAAGTCTTCAAAAGGGCAGCTAAAGGCAAAGGAGAATGAAGATATGGCGCATCCTCTTAATGAGCTGGACAATATCGACAAGAAAATCCTTGATGAACTTCAGATAGAAGGGCGCTTAACCAATCAAGAATTGTCTGATCGTATTTCCCTTTCGCCATCGCCCTGTTTGCGGCGCGTTCGTGCATTAGAAAAGAAAGGCATTATTACTGGGTATCACGCGCATGTGGACCAAGACATGTGTGGCCTCGCCATCAATGTGTTTGTGTCAGTAAAGCTCGAAAAGCCCACAGAAGAGAACATGCGTAAATTTGAATCCCTGATCAATCACATGGATGAGGTACTCGAGTGTTACCTCATGACAGGCACCCATGATTACCTGCTGCACGTGGTCAGTGAGTCGCTTAAAACCTATGAACGCTTTATACGACGAGAGCTCACGCCGCTGCCAAACATCGCGGCCATTGAATCCAGCTTCGCGTTTGGGCAAGTGAAGAAACGCTCTCGTCTTCCATTGTAAGTTCTATCACCCGCATCGCTATGGCATCGTTGTTGTTTTGAAGAAAACGTCGGATACGAGAAGGCAGCGCATCTGAGATAGGTTGTGCTCTTGGAGTAAGGCGTGTTCTTGAAATTCGGTAGGCCCTTGAAAGTAGGTGTGCGACAAATGACGCTTTACAATACGACAAATGGCGCTCATAATTTAACCATTGGTATGTGGAGGTGTGTATGTATGCAGAACAGCTAGTGTCGCTTGGCCTTGTAAAGAAAGGGCAGGTGATTAACCAAGACACAGAGTTGGACATTATCCGACACGGTTTGTCAGTGAAGCACGCACGCAAAGTCATGAAAGACATGGCCATGAGCAGCGGCGAATGGGTAGGCCTGATTGGTTTAAGCCCGCGCAGTTTGCAGCGTAAAAGTGATACTGACTTACTCACGCCTTCTCAATCAGAAAAAACCTTAGCAATCCGCCGAGTCGTCGATTTAGCCGTCGATTACTACGGGAGCCGTCCTGTCGCATTGGATTGGTTGAAAACCCCGCAAGTGGCCTTCGGTGGGAAAGCTGCCGTGGATTACTTGGATACCAACACCGGCATTCAATATGTCGAAACTATCTTGAACCGCCTCATGCATGGCATGACCGCATAATGGAAGTGTTCCGCCTTTCCGTAAAACGCTATGCCGATTTGACGGGCACAGGCGGCATGTTTGGTTCAGGACGTTGGCACCAAAAAGGGCAGCCTATTCTTTACACTGCAGGCTCACGGTCATTGTCAGCGCTTGAACGTTTTGTGCATGAAAGCCCAGTGCAAATGCCGCAGTTGGTGATGATGACCATCTACATTCCCGACGATATTGCCATGGTGCGCGTTAGCGAAAAAGAGCTGCCTGAAGGGTGGGATGCCGTGCCGGATGCGGATGTATCAAGGCGTTATGGTACAGAGTGGCTACAAAGCATGAGCACACCGGTGATCCAGCTGCCTTCCGCCATTATCGCCAGCGAGTACAACTTCCTGATTAACCCTATGCACCCAGAAAGCCGCGCCATTAAAATCATCGATGAGCGTGATTTCTATTACGATAGCCGCTTAAAACGCATGATGCGTTAAGGCAAGCAAAGGCTTTACGCTCATTCTTGAACGCGCTATCTCAAGCGCCTTTTCAAAAGCCCATCAAGCGCAGCTTCAATCTCAATTACCACCTTACCACCTTACAAACTGGTGAACGTTTTCACTGTCGATGAGTTCGGTGGGGATCAGTTTATGTGTGTTTGATAACACGCCATTCTGGCGAATTTGATGCCCAATTCTTACCGCTTCACGGCTCATTCTGTCAGGGAATTGTGTGGCTGTTGCTAACCACCATTGACGTTTTTGCTGCAATGCTTCACGCACCTTTGGGCTCCCATCAACGGACACCAACACCGCGTCTGCCCCGGCTTGTTTTAACGCTTGCTCTGCGCCCAAGGCTGAAGGGTCGTTAATGGCGAACACACCATCAATGCGTTCAAAGGCTTGAAGCGCGTAGGCCATGGTTTCAAGCCCGCCTTCGTAGCTGCCTGTCGCATTTAGCTCGTCTGACAGAATGTTAATCTCAGTGCCCAACAGCGCCCGTTTGCAGCCATCAACACGTTCAATCACGGAAGAAACCGCAGGGCCATTGAGGATCACGATGTTGCCTTGATTATCAAGATGTTCAGCTAAGCGTTGGCACGCTATTTCGCCTGCTTGGACATTGTCTGTGGTGATACTGGCTGATGCACCCATGGCATGCGCATCAACGGCAATCACGGGAATGTTCTTGCTGATTGCACGCTGAATAGTGGGCTTCAACCTGTGTTCATCTGATGCGACCAAGAAAATCATGTCTGCACCTTCCGCAATGAACTCCGCCAATTGGCGTTCTTGGCGCTCAAACATATGAGCGCTTGAGCGCACCAATAAATGCGGCGGTTCACCATAAATCACGGTTAATTCATCGCGAATGCTTCTCACCATGGTCACGAAGAAAGGGTTGCTCAGGTCAAATACGCTGATGCCGACCGTCACTTTCTCTTTAAAAACAAAGCCAGAGGTGATGGATTCCGACGTGGCTTTTGCAGGGGATAAGAAAGCCAACAATAAAGCGATGAACCCGCCTATTCGGTACAAACATTGCTTCATGTAAGCGTCCTTATCTCTATGATATTTAAGCGTTAGTCGTCGGTTTTATCTGCGTATAAACGAGGGCTGATTCCGTTAGCTCCTACGTTACGCTGTCACCTCGCTAGGGGCCATAGCCCCGGTCATGATGGCAACAGCATCCGACATAGTATGCGTTTGTGGCGAAATAATGTCGATGCGCTTGCCCAAGCGATGAACATGGATCCGATCCGCGACTTCAAACACATGGGGCATGTTATGGCTGATAAGGATCACGGGCAAACCTCTTGCACGCACTTCTTGGATCAGATTCAGCACGCGGCGAGATTCATTCACACCAAGGGCAGCGGTGGGTTCGTCCATGATAACTACCTTGCTGCCAAATAAAGCCGAACGCGCCACTGCTACGCCTTGTCGCTGACCGCCAGACAAGGATTCCACCGCCTGAGTAATATCTTGAATCGTCAAAAGCCCCAACTCTGTCAGCTGTTTTTTTGCCTTTTCACGCATGGCTTTCTTATCAAGCATGCGCAGCCATTTGCCACGAAAGCCAGAGCACAAGAGTTCACGCCCCAAAAACAGGTTATCCGCAATGTTCAGTGAAGGTGCGACAGCGAGGTTTTGGTAAACGGTTTCAATGCCAATCTCTCGCGCTTCCATCGGATTGCTGAAGCGTAGCGGTTTACCCTCAAGCATGATCTCGCCTGAGTCCGGTGTAATTGCACCGGAGAGCGCTTTTATCAAGCTGGATTTTCCTGCGCCGTTGTCGCCGATAACCGCCAGGATTTCACCCGGCATCAGGTCAAAATCAGACCCATTTAGCGCCGTTACTCTGCCATAACGCTTAACTAACCCTCGAGCTTGCAGTGCGGGGGTCACATTTGTCTCTTGATTTACAGTCATGACGACGCCTTCCTTAGCCACTGGTCAATGCTGACCGCAATGATGATCAATAACCCCACCGTGAATTCTTGCCACAGCACATCAACGCTTAACAGTGCCAAGCCATTTCTGAACACCCCGACAACCAATGCTCCAATTAAGGTGCCCAGTACCGAGCCGCGTCCACCAAATAAACTGGTGCCACCAATCACCACCGCCGTAATGGAATCAAGGTTGGCGGTGTACCCTGATTGCGGGCTAATAGAGCCGATACGCCCAATGAGTGCCCACGCAGCAATCGCACAAATCACACCGGCGAGAACGTAAACAGAGAGCTGGATGCGACGCACGCGAATACCTGCTAAGCGTGCGGCATCCGCATCATCACCCACGGCATACACATGGCGGCCCCATGCTGTCCAGTTGAGCAAATACCAAACGAAGCCAAAGAGCGCCAACATTAAGAGGGAACTGTACGTCACCCGTGCGCCGAACACGTCGATGGTGGTGCCGAGCCACTGTAACAGCGGTGCTTGGCTGGCAATGATTTGAGAACGAATGGTTTGGCTGTTCGAATACCAAAGGTTGAGGGCAAAGAAAATGTTCCAGGTGCCGAGCGTTGCAATGAAAGGCGGCAGCTTGATCCGAGAAACCAAAAAGCCGTTCACTGCACCCACGGCAGCACCAACCGCAATACCAATCAATAATGACACCGAGGGCGGCAGCCCAAAATCAATGGCCATACGTCCCATGACCACAGATGACAGCACCATGATGGCACCAACGGACAAGTCGATACCTGCTGTCAGAATGATCAAGGTTTGAGCAATGCCGATGATGCCAATGATGGTGACTTGCTGCACCACCAAAGAGAGGTTAAAGGGGTGGAAAAAGCGATCGCCAATCAACGCAGAAAACACGGTCACGGCGAGCAATAGCACCAAAATGGGGGCGGCAGTAGGGTGGTTATGCAGATAACGTTGGACGCGAAGCCCGAGCGGTAAAGATTGATCGCCTAGCGATTCACCGGCTGTACGGCGTTGATCTTGGTCTTCATTTCCTTGTGAAGTTCCCATGAATAATCCTGTAGAGAGTGGCCAACAACAAAGATGTAAAATGAGGCATTGCCCCCAAGGCATCAGAGTTCAAGCACTGCGCTTGGGGGCTGGCGGGTTAAGTTAGCCCCAGCATTTCGACTTGCCTTCGCTTGATGTCGAAGAAGGAACACCATCAGCAGGTTGGTCAGTAATGAGCTCTACGCCGGTATCGAAAAAGGCTTTACCGGGTGTCGCGCCGGGTTTCACGCCTGATTTAGAAAACTCAACCACGGCTTCTACACCCAAAGAGGCCATTTGCAACGGGAACTGCATGGATGTCGCCCCAATCACGCCGTCGCCCACATTGGCAACGCCAGGGCAACCGCCATCAACAGACACAATCAGCACCTCTTTCTCTTTGCCAACGGCTTTTAACGCTTCATACGCACCCGCAGCAGCAGGCTCATTGATGGTGTAAACAAGATTGATGCTTGGATCTTTTTGCAGCAGGTTTTCCATGGCGCGGCGTCCGCCTTCTTCCGAACCTTGCGTAACGTCATTGCCGACAATGCGTGGGTCGTCTTCATCCCGCATGATGTTTGGCTTCATCACGTTGATGCCAAACCCGGTCAAAAAGCCCTGATTACGCGCCACATCGACAGAAATGTTTGAAGTGCTCAAATCCAACAGTGCAATTTTTGCATCCGCCGCTTTGTCGCCCATTTTGGCTTTTGCCCATTCGCCGATCAGCTTGCCTGCAAGGAAGTTATCCGTAGCAAATGTCGCGTCTGCCATGCTTGCTGGCGTAAAAGGGGTATCTAAAGCAATGACCAGCACGCCCGCATCTCGCGCACGTTTAACCGCAGGTGCGAGTGCATCAGGGTCGCTTGGCGTAATAAGGATGCCGCTTGCGCCCGCCGCAATCAGGTTCTCAATCGCTTGCACTTGTGAATCGGTGTCGCCGTCGTAGCGTCCTGCAAATGAACTGATTTTTGCACCCAGCTCTTCCGCTTTGGCATTTGCCCCTTCTTTCATTTTGACGAAGAAAGGGTTGGTATTGGTTTTCGTGATAAGACCGATAAGCACGTCTTCAGCTTGTGCATTTGCGAAAGGGACTGACGCCATCATGGCTGCGAGAAGGGTAGTTCTAAACAAAGACTTCATGTCTATTCTCCAATTACGGTAACACGCTAAATTCGAAGGAAAGTCGCATCCTCCATTCCGTAATAGAGAGAATGACGGTGCAATACGAATGAACGGTTTCAGTGTTGAAGAATTGCCATTAACAATTGAAATAAAACGACTAAGAAGCTGATAGTTCAAGGGTTTACATTAAGAAAGGCGCACGTTAATCCGACTCAGTGTGCCTTTTTAATTGCATACTGAGGGCGCGAAGCAATTGTTGGCGGGAAACAGGTTTCGCAAGCAGTGGCCAATGTGGCTTGAGCATATAGTGCATTTCGAGTTCATGCGCGGGCAGCCCCGACATGAGCACCACTGGTACGTTTGGATATTGTGTTGAAACCTCTTCATACAACCAAACGCCAGTGCGGGTGCTGCCGAGGTTAATGTCGCTCAGAACCAGATCGACATTGTTTTCATTGCCTGTATCTCGCAATACATTGAGTGCCTCTTCCGCACTGCGAACAGGGCACACATCCAGATCATAATGTGTGAGGATTTCAATGAGTGGCGAAGCGACATCCGCGTCATCTTCCACCAACAACACCCGTTTTCCGATTAAGGCTGCCTGATCATTGGCCAACAATGCCGCGTCTTTGTCGTGTGCTTTATTCCGCTCATCATCGCCATGTGTTTCTTCATGACTCAAAAGGTGCTCCCGTTCATGAAGAGGCAACAGAATAGCCACAGAGGAACCCTGTTCAGGGCTGGATGAAAGGCATAATTCCCCGCCGGATTGCTGCACAAACCCAAACACCATGCTCAATCCTAATCCGCTACCTTGTCCTTTTTCTTTGGTCGTAAAGAAAGGCTCAATGGCGCGATTCAACACATCGTTATCCATGCCTTTACCTGTGTCTCGCACCTCAATGGCAACGGCCATTTGTTTTGACGCGACCAAGCAACAATGCCCGGTACTCAAGGTGAGAGTACCTTGTCCATCCATGGCTGCATTGGCGTTAAGTGCCAGATTCAACAATGCATTTTCTAAGCCACCAATGTCGACATAGACCTCAGATGGCGTCGTAGAGAGTTCGACGCGAAGCTCTTCACCAGACGATACGGTGTAATCTAATAGGTCGAGAATTTCCTCAATCAACGCATCAATCACCACCGCACTCGGGTTCAAAGCTTGTTTGCTGCTAAAGGCCAGCAAACGTTCCACCATTTGAATGCCTTTTTCCGTGACCGTCAGCGCGCGATTCAAATACCGTCGATTGGTATCATCGAGGCTGGCCGTCATGTCCATGAGCTCTAAATTGCCTTTTTGCGCGGCGAGTAGATTATTAAAATCGTGGGCAATCCCGCCCGTTAATTGACCTAACGTTTCCATTTTCTGTGACTGAACAAGCTGCTGTTCTATCTTGCGGCGTTCTGTTAAATCTCGGTAAAGCGTGACAAAGCCGCCGGACGGAATAGGGCGGCTGCTGAATTCAATGATGGTGCCGTTTTCAAAATGACGTTCAAACACCACGGGCTTGATGTGTCGATTTGCCGCCATTTCGTCGTATTCCGCAACAGATCGGTCGGGCAACCGGTTTTCATGTCCTGTGTTTGCTATCAGTGCTTTGATGTCGTCGAGGTGCATGCCTGGGGAGAGCAAGGCGGGATTGAGTTTCATCAAGATCGGGTATCGTTGATTCCACACCAGCAAGCGGTTGTTCCCATCAAACGCGCTCAGGCCATCTTGCATCTGGTTGAAAATGGTTTCGAGCATGATGTTTTGTCTATTGAGATCCGCCGTTACACGTTGTTTATCCAACGCATTGCGATGAAATGCGCGAAAGGCTTTCGCCAATTGCCCAATCTCATCTTGCCGAGGAATATGCGCCGCAGTCATGTTGGTTTCCCCCATGGCAAGGCTTAACATTTCATCGGTGACGGCAGATAAATCTTTCGTCATCTTGCTGTTGAATCGGTAAAGGTAATACACCCCGCCAAGAAAGATCACCAAGATAAACACCATGATTCCTGAGGCACTGTTAATGGCTTCACGGCTCTCTTTTTGCTGCTGCTTAACGTCAGCTTGATGCGTTTTCACCAGGTTAAGTACATACGCTGCCATTCGGTCTGATTGGGCGCGTATGGACGACAGTAAAAAGGCATTTTCTGCTTTAAGGGCTTGGATTTGCACCTTGCTGCGGCGCAGTGACGAAAGCACGGGCAGCAGTTGTTGCAACACAACAGAATCCGCACGGTAGGTTTGAGTGAGCGCATTTTCGATGAAAGCAATCCAGCCATCAGGAATGGATGACGGGTCTTGAGACAAGGCTTCTATGAAGCTCAATTCCGTTGGCGAAGATAAAAAAGGATCGAGGGAAAACTGGCTCGCCAGCAGATCTTCGCGAATGAACAGCTCGTTCTCGATGTTTGCCAGCAGTTGATAGATCAAGGTTTCTACTTGTGATACTCGCGACAACAGCTCGTCAGAGAACTCTTTCTGGTGAAGGCTCAAGGCTTGGCGCTTTAATTCATCAATGCGGGTTTCAAGGTGCGTTCTTTCTATCTGTACCAAAATAGGCCTAACAGAGTTGGCGGCATACGGTGCAATCGCGGCGATTTGCGCAACCCCCTCTGACAAATTGAGCGCCGTGTTGGTATCTGTCAGTGTGGTGGTGGAGACGGTATCCAGAATGGTTTGGTTTTTCCAAAGCGTCGACATGGACACCGCAGCCATGCCGGTGGTGAGCGCGAGCAAAACAAACAACGCTAACATCAACTGAAATCGGATGCTGGTTGTTTTCATCATGCGAACGCATCCTGATTCACACCAGAGGAACGCAGTACATCGTGCGCAAAGACATAGCCAATGCCACGTTCGGTTTTGATCAGCGAAGGTACGCGTGGGTTGGGTTCAATTTTCCGCCGTAAGCGCAGTATTAACACATCGATAGTTCGGTCTAATGAATCGCAGTTGTATCCATGCGTTTGTACGATCAACTGTTCGCGGGATAACACGCGATGAGGCGCGCTGACCAAGGCTTCAAGCAAAGTAAACTCGCCATGGGTTAACACGGGTTGTTGGCCGTCTTCATGCGTCAATTGCCTGCGCGTTGCATTTAATGTCCAGGATGAAAAACGGTAGACGGTTTCTTCTGTGGTGACTGGCTCTGTCGCCGCAGACAAGGCTTGCGGAGCGAAACTTCGGCGAAGTAGGGCGGTGATGCGTGCCGTAAACTCGCGGAGGTTAAATGGCTTCAACATATAGTCATCAGCCGCGACTTCCAGCCCTACGATTTTATCGGTTTCATCGCCTTTCCCCGTGAGCATCATGATGGGAATGTTGCTGGTTTCCCTCACTTCTCGAGCCAGTTGCAGTCCATCTTCATTGTCTAACCTGAGATCGATGACAGCTAAATCAACGGCACCCACTGCCGCCATTTCTTGGCCATTGGCAGCACACACTACATCATGCCCTTGTTGGGACAGCGCATCAGATAAAACGTCCCTAATAGACGCTTCGTCGTCTACGATGACAATCCTTGCCGGTTTCAACTGTACAACTCCTGCGTAGAGTGAACCGACCTTACAGACATCATGTCTTTGCATTTGTCGACCCACTGATTTCTAACAATTGCTTGTTTACCATAGGGCTAATCAAGGGTTGCGTGGTGATTGAGGTTTGAGAATATGATGTATTTATTGGAAAAGCAGACGTAAAAAAGCCAGATTGGCGTGTCTTAAACGCGCTCATTCTGGCTTCTGTTGTCGATAATTAGGCCTTAAACGCTGACGTTTAATGGCAATAAAAACCGATGCTATTTCTTCATTAAGTCTTTCAAATTGGCAAAAGGATTGTGCGTAGCGGCTACGTGATCATCATCCCCAGCTTTGATTTCAGAGCCATATTGGTCATGATCGGTGTACTTTGAATGCTCATGATCGTGACAGAAAAGGCACAACAATTCCCAGTTACTGCCGTCTGGCGGGTTGTTGGTATGATCATGGTCGATGTGGTGAACCGTCAGTTCACGCAGGTTTGAATACACAAATTCACGCGCACAACGGCCACAAACCCAAGGATAGAGCTTCAACGCTTTTTCACGGTATCCGCTTTCTTGACGCGCGTAACTGGCACTGGTGCCGTAATAATCTGATGACATGCTGGTATCTTGCTTTCCGTTATTGGTATGGGCTCAATATATCAAACAGGCAGAGAGTTACCAGATTTCAAATCAATGTTATGTGAAAACACGCTGCTTAAATCTCGTAAATCCATGAATCTTCGAGCATATCTAGCAGTGTCACTTTGCCGTCTTCTAGGCTGTAGATATTGAACTGATGCAATGGTGGTGAATAGATGTGCAGCGTCACCAAAGGTTTGTTGTCACATTGAAGGTTGGATATTTGGTGAATGTCGTCATCTTTGCTCGCCGTAACGCTACCTTCTGCAAATAACGATGATTGTGTCGCGTAAATATGGCCGTTTGCAGCGGTATCAAAGGTGGTTTCGGTTGCTTCGCCATTCAGGACACGCACGCCACATGACGTATGCTTGTGATCATGAATTTTACTGCGTTGACCATTAAGCCAACTCAGAATCAAAATCTCACAACATTCATTTTTAAACAAACGCTTACGACAGTAAGTATCGGATGTAAAACTCGACAGAGTGCTGATCTGCTCGTCACCGAGTGCGAGATTTTCAAGCACAAACCGAATGCTAGGCAATGACAATGGCTTTTTCGTCTGTGCCAATTGCGCCAGAAGCTCATCAAAGGTGAACTGATAATCCGCATCAAACAACGGCACAAGCGGCAACGACGAGGGTTTAGTGATATCCATACGCGTTATTATTCCCTTAATGTCTATATGTTATTATTTAGACCATTGTGGAATATAGCGCCATGATTACGTGCCACAAGCGCGAGCAGTTGAAAAGTTTAGGATCTGGATAAAAGGTCACGATTCCACAGGTTGTCATTGTGTTGTAGCGAACAAACCGTAAATGGTATCGCTGTGAAAACCGGTAAGGATTTCATTCTCACCATCCAGGTATGGCAATAGCCTTCATCCATTTGCGCTTAACAACCTAACGGTTAATCTGGCAAAGGTTCATGTGAAGTCTGCACCCAACGACAAACCACATTGCATTGTTGTGCTTCGTGCAGAATCAAACGCAACAACAAAACGTAAATGATGTCGTTTGCTAAAAGGATTCAAATCCGCGCGCTCTTAAATAATTCCCAGAGTAAGAAGAAGCCACAGGAAACCACGTTTCATGGCAGGCGTCTTAGTAGAATGGTAATTATCTACTTTATGGTAAATAGATAATTACGTTCAATAGATTGAAGGACAAGAGAAAAGTGCACCAAAAGAAGGTGATTACGGACACGAGGGAAGCAGATTTCATTCTCCTGCATATATTATTTAACATAAGATAGATAATGCGCACTGAATCGTGATGATTTAACATTTACTGAAAGCGACCTATTTTCACGTTCAACCTGTCACGGTTCGTCGCGGGCTCGATAGCTCCGTGATGGTCAATCCGATGGCTGAAAAGCTGCTTCTCATCAAAGCCCGTGGGTATTTGCCCAATTAAATGAACTGGCAAGGCTTTCGCGTCAGTGAGCACCGTGCCGTTGTTATCACCCCAGACGGCCAAGAATTTAACCTCCGTGAGCTTGATGGCTTCCCGCTATGGAGAGACCAATATTATGCGCTGCGTGAGCGTTATGGCGTCATTGAGATTGTGCAGCCACAAAAACCGCTCGACTCTATGAGCTCGTATCGTGGCGGAAAACGCCAACAGCCTGCGCCGTGGATACCGATTCGGGATAAATTGAAGTGATAAAAAAGCCCGCTACTACGGGCTTTTTTTATCTCTTCAATGAATTATTGATATTTTTAAGTATTTTCATTCTTAAAATTCAAATAGGACTTTATAACATCTATTTTCTGTTCAATATTTTTCTTTCTTCTTTCTTCGTCGTTTAACGCCTCACTTGTTACCGTCTGACTAACAAGGAACTCAATCTTTTTAATGTCTGTGATTGTCTTATTATTCAATAGAATCTCATCTATTAACTTAGTTATAACCTTTATCGCAAAACCCAAAACCATCAAGTTTATAGATAATAAAGGGAGCCTACTAAGAAATAGATTGAAAACATTTACACTTTGATAGGCTGTGAATTCATTTATCACCATGGTCGCAGATGTGAACATATTGGTTGCCACTATGCATGATACTATTAATAGAAAAAACACGCCGAATGATAACGTTCCATTCTGAGAGAAAACCTCTGCTTTTAATCCTTCATAGTCCTCTGAGAAAAACCGCAATTTACTTTCATACTTAGCTAGTTTTTCTTTTTTTTCTATTGTTGTAGCCTCCAATGTAAGAATACTATTTTTAACACTAGATAACTCTGAGCTAAGTTTTATTTTTTCATTTTTCTTTTTTTCTAAATTTAACGATAGCACCTTGATTTTATCTTCGAGTAATTCAAACTCTGTGTTTAAATCGCCATTTTTTCCTATGGATAATGAAATTTCCTCATCAATCTGTTTTCTGAATTCACTTTTGTTAGCAATGCTTGTATCAAGACTCGCAACCTCATCTTTTTTTAGCTCAATCTGCTCACTTAATACAGTAATTTCTAGATTTTTATCACTTACTTCATTAGTAATATCTTGGAGCTCTTTTTTGTATCCTTCCCTAGCGTCTCTAATTTCACTACCTATGGAAATTAAATTGTTAACTGACCACCCTAAAACAGAAGCTCCTTTGACACAAACACTTTTACTAAAATCATTTGATTTTAATGATATCTGTTTAAACAAACCTTCGATAGTGAAATGGAATTTATCCATTCCTCTTTCATTTGTTTTTCTTGAATAGCCAATTGTGGATTTTGTATCCCCATTAAATAACTCAATGGAAAGTGACGAACCATTAGATACTTCTCCAAGTGGCGTCATGACAAATAAAGAATCAATCCAGAAAGACTCTTCTGATTTATATATTATAGCGCTTTCTTCATTAAAAAATACAATTTCTGCATCTTCATTAAATGGGCTATGGATGAAACTGGGTGTTGTTTGAAGGTAACGTGGATTTATTGCGGAATATAGGTTTTGGAAGTCTTTCATTTTCTCATTGACTATCTGACATCTCAAGTAACCACTATATCACCAAGGTTATGCAAAAGCCCGCTAACTGCGGGCTTTTTCTTCTTCCTGTTTGCGCTTCTTCGCAAACGTTCTATCAACCTTGCGTGCTGTCTTTCTGGCGTGCTTTATCAAAACAGTCTCCCCTGTTTCTTAGCCTTTGCGCCCTTTTTACCTGCGGCGCTCAATTTCTTGCGCATGGTGGCGGCAAACTTGCGGTCATTCTTCCAGCTTTTGGCCGTCGCATTACCACCTTTACGGCCTGCTTGTTTTACTGTGAGTGATTTAGACATTTCGTCACCATGGCTTCTAGTTCACGAATGCGGCGCTCATGGTCGTTCACTTTGTCTCTGACTCAAAGCTAAAATCCTTTGCTCTTCGAGCAAACACCCCCCACTAACTCCCCCTTGGAAAGTTGGAGGATGAGAGCGGAGGTTTGAGTCAATATTGAGTTTGAATTAAGGCTTGCGGTCGATTCGACACGTAATGCACTAAGAGCGGAAGTTGCTTGTTTCTTCTGTGCAGCACTACGTTCTGATCAGCGCCCTTCTATCAACGCTTCTATCAATATGCGCCCTGTTTCTGTTTTGCTTCACAGTCATGCCGACCTGTCTGTTTCAATGTGATGCAATTTAGAGAATTGCCTCAAATACGTGGCAGGTCTTTGGTGATTGGGTAAAAAACATGTCTAACATTCGTTACTCTTCTAAGGTGTTCGCAGTCTTAGTGAATGCAGATCGGCGCGTAAAGCATTGCGTATTTCTATGTGCCGACCCTCTGATTTCAACGAATAAGGGAATGAACCAGTGAAAACTACCAAATTGTGCATCATCGCATTCGCCGTCTCCGCGTCTTTTGGTGCGATGGCAAAAAGCGGCCATGAGAACGTATCTGACAAGGTGATTGCGGAACAGCGTCAAGAGCTGGCAGAGAATACTGAAGGCGAAGGCTTTGGCCCTCAATCGCCACGTGACATTGATTCAACTGCAGGTAGCAACACGTTATCGTTCAACGCTGCGCCGGCATACACAGAGATGAATTTGTGTAATATCCACTTCCATAAAAATGCGGAGCATAAAGGTGGGGAATTCACTAAGTACGCGGGTAATGGCGATGGTCATGGTTACCAAAGCGGCTTCAAGTATTCTGGTCAACTGACGGCGGCTGAACTGGCGCCGGTGAAAGGCGAAATGTGCCCAAGCAAACATGGCGACGTAAAGCCGGGTGACACCATTGAAGTACACTATGTACATACCACTGCGCAGGTTGAACCAGGCGCGACTTTGGGTTCATGCTTTAACGATGCGAACAAAAACCCACAACTGCGCGTAGAAACCCAAGTTTACGTGGTAGTGAATGATGCCGATGCGCTGGATTTTGAAGAACTGAATGAGTACGAGAAAAAAGACGGTGTGCATCAGGCGATCAACATTCCTAACAACACAGGCAAGCCTATTCAGTACGCAGGTTCAACGACGGGCCCAGGTTACAATGAAGAAGGCTCACCGTTCCAAGTGACATGGAGCGTTCGTCCAAAAATTGCCAAAGTTAACATCGCGACCGTTGGCGAGTGGTGTGAAGGCAATGATTTTGATGAAGACCACGCACACGGTGTAAGAAACCTTGTGGTTAACAAAGATCTGCTTTCTGACATCGAGAAGTAATCTTTAACGATTGGGGTGCGCAGCACGTGCTTTAGCCGTGTCAGTGCGCCCTTTTCTCTGCAAGACTCATGGCCTCTTTTCTTGCCTTCCTATTTACCATAACACTATTTATTAATGCGCACTTGTCAGGAGTTGTGAAATTTAAAGCGTTATCTATCAATAATTTGTCGATGTTATGTCGTTTTCTCATCATGACGCAGTGCGTATTAATACATTGATTGATGCTCTATTCATGCTCTCTCGTTCTAATACCCTGCTTTCACTGTATCCCTCGTCTTCTTGATTGCGTTAGCCTGTCAACGCTCAATAAATCACAATGAAATAAGGACGGTGAACAATGTTGCCAATATTAAAACGCGCCCTGTGTATCGGTTTAGTGCTAACCCCTGCTCTGCTCTCATCCGCAACGGCCACTGCGACCGTGACGCAATTCAAAGGCCAAAACGATTGGGTGATGAATAAAGAAACCAATGATGAGCGATTCGAAGTGCTTCAAAAACAAATGCGTGGCTTCGACATGACCATGTTCGAGACTGGCGCACGCTTTAATACGTTTTACTTTGCGCTTAAAAACCAGAATTACGATATGGCAACGTATCAATGGAAGAAGATAAAGAAAACGATCGTGAATGGCACAGTGCGTCGCCCTGCACGAAAAGCCAACGCCGATGCCATGTTTATTGATTCCCAATGGAAAGTGATGCAGGCTGCCATTGATTCAAAAGACGATGAGAAGATTTGGGAAACATACGAAACAACAAAAGCGGTGTGCAACGCTTGTCACATGGCTGAAAAAGTCGCTTTTGTGAAAGTGGTTGACCCACAATATCCCATGATGCCTGTTCAATAATGATGCTTGTGCAATCATGATTACTGAAGCACGTTGCTGGGCGACGTGCTTCATTTCCATAAGTTAACCTTTTCACGCCTGCTCTGCATAACAGACCGCTTGTAGCTTGTTCCCATCTAAATCCCGCACATACGCGGCGTAGTAATTGGCACTGTAGTTTTCTCTCAGCCCTGGCTTGCCTTCATCAACACCGCCCTTTGCTATGGCTTGCGCATAAAACGCATCAACAGCATCTCTGCTTTCTGCTAAGAACGCGACGTGCGTGCCATTTCCCCATGAGGCTGGGTTTCCGTCGAACGGGAGATAAATGTAGAGCACGGTGAATTCATCCCCCTTTGCATACTTGAGCGGTTTACCGGCAGGCTTTGGCACGCGATGCATACCCAGTGGCGCGAGCACGGCATCATAGAATAACGCGGCTTTTTCGTAATCATTGGTGCCTAACGTGACGTGGCTAAAAATGGTCATGGCATACTCCTAGAATGCTTTGGGTTATTGGTGCGTTTGTTGGTGATATGTTTCATCCATCAACGTCTTCGCGCACCAAGGACAAGATCTTGGTGGCTTTTTCAAAGTGGTCGAGCTTGTGCGTTTGAATCCACCATGTGGCTGCGTCCATGAGTTGTTCAGGGTTGTCGTTCTTATTGGCAAAAAAGGCATAGAAGGACACATTCACGCCCTCGCCTTTTTTCTCTATTTTCTGTTGGCACACCTTCAACATTTTCTCGCGAAGCATGGGATGCATTGCGCTTTGCTCCTTATTTCGTGGTTTTATGATGCAAATACAACCACTACTGTATATTTAAACAGTTCCGCGTAAAAGTGGCACTTTGGGGAGTTTGACGGTGTTGGCATTTATTCTTCGATCAGGGCGTTTTCATGGCGTTTGGCATTGTGTTGCCCATGCTGAATCGAAGATGATGGCGAAACATAGAAAGCGGAATCAATGTCGTCGGTACACATCGGCACTCACCATAAGGACATCATCATGGCAGGCATCAAAGAACTCGATCAGTTGTTAGCGTCAATGCACCCTGCGCTCATTGACGGCGAGTGGGTGTTTTGTAAAGTATCGGGCGTCTTGAGTGAGTATATTGCGCTTAACCCTCGTGCGACGTTCCAAGAGGAAGAAGGCATGACCTTGCTCGTTAGCAAATCCGCGGCAGATCAAGCTGGGCTTAACTATGAAGGCGTATATAAGCAAATCACGCTGACCGTTCACTCAAGCCTTGACGCGGTTGGCCTAACTGCGGCCGTTGCCACCAAACTGGCGGATAAAGGTATCAGTGCCAATGTGATTGCTGCGTATTATCACGATCATATTTTCGTTCAGGCCGAAAAAGCAGAACCTGCATTGGCGGCGTTGCAGGAATTTGTGCAAGGCTGATGGGTAAACCTATCTCGTTCATATGATTCGGAGCGTTACATGCAGTCTGTTGGCACCCTCTACTTTTTCTGCGGCAAAATGGGCGCGGGGAAATCGACGTATTCTGGCACGTTGGCCCAAGAAAAGAATGCCGTTTTACTCTCTGAGGATGAATGGCTGACTGCCTTGTATCCGAATCAAATTAACAGCTTTGATGACTATTTGATGTTCTCACGTCGCATGAAACCCCTCGTTCATGACCATGTTCAGCGCATTCTGAAGGCGGGAACAAACGTGGTGTTGGACTTCCCAGCAAACACGCAAACGCAGCGAAAATGGTTCGTAGAATTGGCGAATCTTATCTCTGCATCACATGAACTTATCTTTCTAGATAGAAGTGATGCACGTTGCTTACGCCAAATAGCACAACGCAGACTCGCGATACCTGAACGGCAAGCCTTTGATACAGAAGAAATGTTTAATCATGTCTCCGCATATTTTGAAGCACCTTCTGAAGAAGAAAATCTGAACATTCACACAATTTGTGACGGCGATACATAAACGAAGATAACAGAGCTCTCATCTATGATGATGGGGGGATTTATATGACGGTTTTTACTCGCTTTTTTTTACGGCGAAAGTTTTAAGCCACGTGCTCACTGCACCATGATGGGCTTTCCTTCAGAAAGCACGACAAAGTATTCCCCTTTGATGAACACACCGAGCACCTTGTGGCTGGTGATGTCTTCCCATGCACTGCCTTCTTCCGTGTGGGAGAAAGCGCTAATGAACATGAGTTTTACGTACTGTTCATACGTCAACACTTCACGTCGCACAAACCCACCAAACGGATAGTAAACAAGGCTCCCGTCTTTCAGGAAAGCCGGGAGCAATGGATGTTTGAGGTGCAAATTCTTATCAGAAAGCACCACTGATTTGTAATTGTGCTGGTATCTAATCGCTGGCATATACGTTACTACTGTTTATATATACAGTATATATTAATCCAATTTGAAAATTCGGCAAGGGTGCATTTTAGCCATTGCTAAAACAATTACCCTATGACTCATCGCCATGCCCCTAGGTCACGCGATATCTTCGCTTTATTGTTTAACAACATAACGTTATACAGAATATTGATATATAAATTCGAGAAAGAGACTGTGAAATTGGGCACGAGCCGTGCTCTGCTGGCGACTATTTGTTGTTGAGGATCATGATGATGTCGTCCAGCATGTCTTGTTCGCCTTTCTCGCCCATCGGGTAATTGATATCAACATCTAACTCTTTGGCAAGCTTTCTGTAGAATTTAGGAAGGTGGGAAGCGATGTAATCTGAAGATTCTATCTGCTTGTTGTGGATGAAGTTCTGAATGAGTCTCTCGTAGCCTTGAGCAACGTCTGTGCCCTCTTCGCTGGCTGCAAAGAATTCTTGCTTGTTGTCTTCCAAGAAGCGGATGTAGCGGTTTTCGCTTAAATACTTATCAAGTAACGACTGACGAATACACGCAAGCACAATTTTCACTGCCCTTTTGGGCTTGGTGTTTTGACTATCTCGCAGTGATTCGAGGATCTTCTCTTCGATATAAGGTCTGTACTTGTCGTTTTTGAAGAAATCCTCTTCCACACGACCAAAGAACTTTTCGTATTTCTTCTTTCGAAGCCAGTTCGACAAAATCCATTTCATAGTTTTTAAGTATGTGGCCAATGAACCGGGTCAGGCTAACATCGATTTAATTCTGATCCTCGAATGGACTAAAAAAATTGTGTTATGGGTTATAAAAATTGACTCAATTTGCAGAGTTTGTTCAATGCGAAGCCTTTTTTTCGCTGCATTTCCTGCCGTTTTCATGACTTTTTAGCGAATGTCATATTATATTTGATGCATATTTTTGCGACGTGAATCGAGTTAATACGTGGTCTTTTACGTTTTAATAAACGTAATAACGTTTCTGTCACAACTCTTTAATATTCATAAGGAAGCTGAAAGATGGCCGCATTCACATTGGGAAGAAAAACCATCATAAACGAAGGCGCTATGGAGTATGACTGGGTTCGCCAGTTAGTGAGCGAAGGGACGGAAAAAGACAATGCGATCTGTTCTATTCAAAAATGTTTCGGTGGTGATGAAGAAACGGCACTGATTTTCTATAAAATTGCGGTCGGAGATTGTTCGCCTGGTGTGTTACTCACTCACCTTAGCATTACAGATTGGCAAGATTGCGACGTTTACCAACAACCAAGACGATACGATAACGTGCAGTAACAGGGGGTCATGTCTGTGGCGTCGAAGATGGCATTCTGACTGACGAAGAAAAATGAAGAAGAAGAGAAAACGGAGAAGCGAAAGCGCAAAATGACTGCGTTTCTTCTCCTCCGTACAGTGTTTGTTGGAATGAATTACTGTTTGAATACATCCATTACAAGCGGAACCACTTTAATCCAAACTAGCGCACCAATTGCAGCCCAAACAGCTAGCCAAAAAAGACGGCCAAGCCAAGTATTGCGAGAATGATAGCGCGCTGGATCAGGTTCTCCGCAACCAGGACATGCAAGCGCACGTTTAGAAACTTGTTTTTCACAGGTTGGGCAAGCGACTAATGCCATCAATAAATTCCTTTCACGATTAGGTTTGTAATTTCCACGTATGGTATTACTTACTTGCGAAGTGCTCTAGCCTAATTGCGTATTTTTCTGCCCCAAGTGAGATACTCGCGTTAATTTCATACCGTTTTCATACTCTTGTCTGAATCTGAAGTAAGAAAAAGGAGCCGTTGGGCTCCTTTCTCAATCTTTACAGTATGTTATTTCATATCATCACGCGGTGTTTGGGACGATCTGCACTTCTACGCGACGGTTCTTAGAGCGATTTGCCGCGGAATCATTCGACACCAATGGCTGCGTTTCACCGTATCCCGTCACATACAAACGATCTGCATTCACGGCCTGCATTTTCAGATAGCGTTTCACGCTTTCCGCGCGCTTTTCTGACAGTGTCATGTTGTAAGCCGCATCGCCTGTACTGTCTGTGTGCCCTTCAATGCTCAAGAACGTTTTGTCGTATTTGTTCATGACTTTCGCAACGGCATCCAACGACTCGTCAAAGCTTGGTGAAATATTACTTTGGTTGCTCGAAAACGTAATGTTTGAAGGCATGACAAGGCGAATGTTGTCTCCTTCACGCACCACTTCAATGCCTGAACCTGCAAGTTCTTCTCGGAATGCGGCTTCTTGTTGGTCCATGTACTGACCCACAGCAGCGCCAGCCAATGCACCAATGGCTGCGCCGATGAAAATACGTTTGTCTTTGTGGTTGCCCGTCGCTTTACCCAAGATGGCACCTGTCGCGGCACCAATTGCAGCACCGCTGCCTGTGTTTGTCGCACATCCACCTAAAATAATTGACGCTGCCACCAATGTGATGACTGGGATCGATTTACGCATAGTGAGAGATCTCCACTGTTATTGTGCATGCCCTATCCTGAGCATGTTTGCGCATTGCTTGTTTCGACGGATATTACGAGCTCGAAAAGCTTGAAATGTCAGGCGAAAGTCAATGTGCCATAATTTATTGTACAGCGTTTTATTCAATCACATGGTTGCGATAAGAGACAATCTCTTTTTCACGTTTTGTTGTTTTTTATTGATAAATCCACCAGCAGGCACTTGAAATGCCATGCTAACAGCGGCATAAGTATCGCTAATTAGACAAGATGGGCAGCGGTTATCAGTATGCTTATCTCTCCTTTCCCTATTCAGGTTTAGACATGAAACGCCTTAACGTCCCTTTTATCTTCGCGGCGGTGCTTTTTTCTTCGCATTCTCTCGCCGACACCTTTACTGCCACGCAAGAATGTCCTTATGCGCAGCGCATTAAGCAATTATCAACCAAAGGCTTACCTACGTTAGATGTCGGTACAACGTATCAAACGCTGACTTACAACAACGCTGCCAAAGACTTTGTGCGTATTCGTATCGATGGCAGCGGCGACAAATGGACGAAAACGGATTGTGGCACTGTGAAGGAGAACGGCACGGTTAAAACCACTAATCCAACAAAATCGAAGAAGTATTCGCGAAGCGATAACAAGCATGTGGCAGGACAATTTGATTACTACAAGTTAGCGTTGAGCTATTCACCAGAGTTTTGTCTTGTAAAAGGCAAAGGCCAGCCACAGTGTTCCCGTGAATGGATAGTTCATGGCTTGTGGCCACAATACAACAAAGGCTACCCAGGCAACTGCGACGTGCCAGCAAACATGGTGGACAAGATTAACAAGAAGGAAATCTTCGCGTTTATGCCATCAG
The DNA here is from genome assembly GCF_002876705.1 of Enterovibrio norvegicus. Lineage (GTDB taxonomy): Bacteria > Pseudomonadota > Gammaproteobacteria > Enterobacterales > Vibrionaceae > Enterovibrio > Enterovibrio norvegicus_B. Next base: position 187,543 of record NZ_MDAG01000068.1, read on the forward strand.
ATTACCTGATTAGCCATGAATGGAAGAAACACGGCACCTGCTCTGGCCTTTCTCGCTCGGAGTATTATGACTTCACCGGCCAATTATGGGATTCCCTCTCTTTGCCCGATCTGTCGTCAGGGAAGTTTTCTCAAGACGAGATCCGACAAGCGGTTATCGACAAGAACCCTCGCCTGAAAGCAAACATGATCGAATTGGCCTGTGATGAAGGTTCTGGCCCAAAAAACACGCTCGATGAAATCCGTATCTGTTTCTCTAAAGAAGGCATCGCTGAAGCCTGTGCAGAAATGGAACGCTCATGTGGCAAAAACGTAAAAGTGAGAGAGCTTTAAGCGTCGGTTTCTCCGAAACCAAGACAGAAAAACAAGAAATGCCCTCCGTGATTGGAGGGCGTTTTTCTTTTAATTACCCATCACTCTTTGTGTGACTGCGTAGCCTCCACAGCGAATACTCCCCTACACCTGATAGGCTTATCTTTACATTATCTATTTATTATCAATTAGATAGGTAAGCGGCGAACAATTTAAACCGGTTATTATGCATTGAGATATAAACTACAAAGTCTAAGTTATAGTGCGTTAAGGTATGTAATATTCACTACATGAAATGGCATAGGAATACAGAGAACGTAAAAGAAGAATAGGATGGTGGTGTGTGGCAAGAGGTAAAACAAAAAGAGCAGAAAAACTCTGCCCTCATTCATGTCTACATCATCATATGCCGACCACGTTGGCGCACTTTCTGTGAGCTTCTATTCATGGAAGATGCTGTAAGTGGTGTTAATCACCAAAGTCATGCACGTCGAGATGGAAGATATCGACAGGATCTACCCATTGAACATTGGCACATGCCGTACAAGTACACTCTGTTGAATCTGAATGTGTGCCTGCAGGCGGGGTTGCCTTCGCACGAACGGCAGGATCGTGGTGGCCTTGCTCACGCACTTCGTGACCAGTTTCAGTTTTACAGCTATCGCAATACCACATATGTACACTCATCGTTATCTCCTTGGTATAAATTGACCTCTAACGCGCTGAGTGTAATTTCATATCACTTTCGATTTGTGATGCATTTATGAGACGGAAGCGAAATTGTTATGATTTTGTAATTATGCCGTGTGTTCTGAGCATAAGTTTCCCTTATGCCCCCTCTTCTTTCTGACCTTTGACGACATACAGCTAAGATGTTTATTACTTTTAATCAATGAGTTGCGTAGCAGTGAGTGTGAAAGCATGTTTAAACAAAACAACCTATTAGAAAACCTTCCAAACGCCCGAAATGCCGAAGTTTTTGATGAAATAGTTAAACACCCGTTTGTCCGAATTGAGAGAATAGTGTCGCGGGGACAAACAACCCCTGATACAGATTGGTATGACCAAGATGAGCACGAGTGGGTGATGGTATTGGAAGGACACGCGGAGTTGGCCTTCGAGGATGGTTCACGCCTAACAATGCGCAAAGGCGATCAGGTAACGCTACCTGCCCATACAAAACACCGTGTTAGCTGGACAGATCCAGACCAAGAAACCGTTTGGTTAGCGGTGTTTTATCGCGATAAAGAATGAATGGTGTCAGCAAAGAGATATCAGTGAGTCAGTAACACTGTTTGATAGACGCGTTTAGTGCAGTTTTTTCGTGCAGGTGCCATTCACCTGAACAGGTGGACAGCACACACTGCCATAGGAACAAAAGACACAGCACCCGCCTTCCGTAACCAACAATACCTCATGGCAGTTTTCGCATTCGTAGTGCTGCTGCGACTCCCCGATGGGCATGAGTTCTTTTTTCGTATGTCCGCAATTGGGACACGTTACGTCCGACTTCAAAATGACTTTCATTGGCTCTCACTGCATCTAGAAAAGTAAATTACTGGTTACTCATTAGGGTCTGTTAATGGTGGAACAGACTTCACGCACTTTCCAATTTGGATTTAAGAACCTCGGCTTTACATCACGACCTGACAATTTACCCTTACGTTTTGCTGAGTTTTTATTCCTTGTTCTCACTTATGTACATGGAACAAATTGCGTATCTATCATGCCAACCTTATTTAGGACGGGACAACCAATACAAAAAAGCCTCGCGTTTGCGAGGCTTTCAATCAGTGGTTAGTACGAGGTGTTAGCCCGCTTGAAGGTTGCCGTACAAGGTTTGGTAAACGCCATCAGCATTCACCAGGTCTTGGTGGCTACCACATTGCGCCACTTTGCCATCTTCCAGCACGTAAATCAGGTCAGCTTGTTTTACCGCAGACAAACGGTGCGCCACGATCAATGTGGTGCGCCCTTGCAGGAAGTTATTTAGCGCTTCATGCAGTGCCGCTTCTGTTGCTGTGTCCAGTGCTGATGTCGCTTCATCCAGAATCACCAGTTTAGGATTCGTGAGGATCATGCGAGCAATGGCAAGACGCTGACGTTGGCCACCTGAAAGCTTCAAGCCTTGACGGCCCAGCTGCGATTCCAATCCGTTTTCAAGCTTCTCTACCACTTCGCCCAATTGTGCAATTTCAAGCGATTGCCATAATTGCTCATCGGTAAAGTCGGTTCGGCCTAGCGTCAGGTTTGCACGAAGCGTGTCGTTAAAAATAACCGGTTGCTGCAACACCACGGCAGTATGCTGACGAAGGGTCTCATAACCCAGGGTATCAACGGATTCACCATCAATCAGAATGTCGCCATCAGATTTACGGTAAAGGCCGAGTAGAAGCTGGATAAGCGTCGATTTACCGCCACCAGACGCCCCCACCAAGGCAACGCGCTTCCCTGCTGGCAATGACAGTGACAAACCATTAAGTACGGTTCTCTCGTCGTCATAAGCGAACGTGACATCATTTACTTCAACGCCAAAGGTATCGCACTTCGCAAGAGGGTCTTCGCTTTTAGTTTCGATAATTTGCTCTTCTTCTAGCGCAAGCAGGCCATTCAAGCGTTTCATGGCAGCAGATGCACTGAACCACGCATACTGAATGCCAAGCAGCTCTTGGATCGGGCTCAGCATGAACCACAAGTAACCAAACACAGCAAAGATCTGACCGATACTTAAATCACTGAACAACACCATCAACATGGCAGCACCACGAAACAGCTCAAAGCCAATGAGGAACATGAGGAAGGAAATGCGCCCTGCTGCTTCTGATTGCCACGCGTATTTGTCTGCATCATGACGGATAGCATCAGCATCTTGCTTCAATACATCGAGGTAGGCTTTCTCGCGGTTTGCTGCACGCAGTTGATAAATACCATCAAGGGTTTCCACCAAACGCTGTTGGAAGCGCTCAAAGGATTGGTTCTCTGCTTTCTTGAGGTGTTTAACACGCTGACCCATTTTACGGGAAAGGAAAATCACCAAAGGGTTCACCAACAAGATGAACAAACCGAGCATCCAATCCAGCCACAATAGAATGATCGCGGTGCCAAAGACGGTCAGCACACCCACCACAAATCGGCTAAGACTGTTACCAATAAAGTTGTCGAGGGTTTCAATGTCTGTCACAAGATGCGAGCTCACACCGCCGCTACCGCGCTGCTCGAACTCTTTCATGCTCACACGCCCGAGCTTGTCGAGAAGCTGCTGACGGATGAAACAGGTGATGTTTTTGGATACCAGCGTGAACTGTCGGCTCTGCCAAATGTTTAATGCCTGGCTCGCCACACGCATGACGATCACCATCATTAGCACCAACACAATGTAACTGGCTGGCTGTTGGAGAGATTCTGGCAAAAGATGGTTAAAGAATTCGATGCCTTTGTCTGGTTGATTCAATAGCACTTCATCAACCATCAGCGGCATAAGCAAAGGAATTGGCACACTGATTAAGGTGGCGAATACGGCAATGATGTTTGCGATAATCAGGCGTTTCTTTTGCTTTTTCGCCTGTTGAATAAGCCATCCTGTTGATAGCTCGGTTAGAACACCTTTACTCACTGAGTCTCCAATTTTTCTTATCGTTATAGAGGGGCATTGTCGCTGTTGAATGAAGCCTACTCAGACAGTGTAACGCACCTTGTTGCGGGATTAATAAATACGGCAGGCTTTCTGCCACTTGAAACACGTTTAGCTGAAACCAAAAACACCCCGGCTGAACCGGGGTGTTTATCACTAACACGTTACAGAGGTTTTCTGTTTATCGCGTTAGAAGACGTATTCGGCTTCTATACCCCAATTACGTCCTGGCTGCGTGCGACGATCAAGTCCTTGGTCTATTGCTTCCGAGCCAATCAGGTTGGTGTATTCCCAATACTTCTTGTCGAAGGCATTAAACAGGCCTGCACGAAGCGTTAAGTCTGTCATTGGGCGGTAGAACGCGGTTACGTCTGTGACAGCGTAACCAGGTGCGGTGACGTTATCGTTGCCGTTTGCGTTACTCCAATCATCGTCTGACTTACCGGCGACCGCTTTCACCGCCACTTTACCGCCGTAAGTGCCTTCTACGTCGGCATAACCCAATGCGAAGTAAGCAGAAAGTGGAGACACGGTATCTAACGCTTCGCCGTTTTCTTTGTCTTTACCTTGGGTGTAGGCCACGCTGAAATCTGAGTATAAGCCTGTCGGCGCATCCATCAGTACATCCAACGCCAGTTGTGCTTTGAACTCAGCACCGTAGATTTCCGCTTTGCTGATGTTCTGCTTAGACCACAACTCTTTACCTTCACCATTGTCGTCAGCCAACTTAGTGCCTTCGATAAAGTTTTTGTAATCGTTGTAGTACACGGCAAAATCAAAGCGGCCATAGTCTTGTGTAATACGCAGGCCTGTTTCGTAGCCAACACTCTCTTCGGGCTTCAAATCTGGGTTTGCTTCATAAACAGCGCCATAAGCCGCATCTGTTTCATAGAAGTAGTACAAGTCTTGCAGCGTTGGGGCTTTAAAGCCTTGGCTGATGTTGGCATAAGAGCTAACACGCTGATTCCAATGGTATACTGCACCTAATTTCGCCGTTACAGCGTCACTTTCTGACTTAGCATAATCCGATGTCCCTTTCGGTTCTGCAGAAAAATTATCGTAACGAAGGCCAGCATTAAGCACCAAACGCTCTTCTAAGAAGAAAGCCTGATCTTGAATGAAGATGCCCCACTTCACTGACTCAGCATTGGGTACATCACCGTCTTTGTTTTCAAACGTGCCCGCTTTGTGTCCTTCTAAGTACATGTCACGGTAATCAAGGTTGAACTCATTAGTAATGTAGTTAAACCCGTAGCTGATTTCGTGGTAGCTCGTGTCTAGCTCAAACGCTTTATCGAACTGTGCATCAAGCTGAACGCTCTTGTCTTCACCGTTACGCATGCGATTACGGTAGCCGTGCGCTGGTGTTTCATCATATGTGTTGTGCAGGCTTTCGCTTTCTAGCCCTGTTAGGTGCCATTTCAAGCGATCAAACGCAATCAGGTTAGCTTGCCAATCGTGTTCGAAGGTCAAGCGCTTGCGTCTGTCTTCATCGCTTGCACTGTTGCGGGTATACACGAAGCCCGGCATGATTTCATAGCCTTCATTCGACAGAATTAAGCCATCAGCTTCGCGATTAAAAATTTCACCTGTCATGCCGATACGGTGATCGTCATTCAGTTGGTAGAACGCCTTCGCAAGCAAGTTGTCAGAATTGATGTCGAATGGGTCAGCTTGCCCGCGATCGCGGTTTTCAATGTCTGCGCCACTTCCGTGCGTCGCTGTTTCATGTCCATCACGGTGCGTGAAAATCAGTAAGGTTTCCAAGTCGCCAGTGCGGTTAGCTATCGTTGCTGTTGCTTTGTAGCTTTCATCAACGCTGTAGTAGCCCGTTTTCACTGCGGCGTAGGTATCGTCGCCTTCGTCAGCCAGAAGATCTTCAGGATTTTTGGTGCGAATAATCACGGCACCCGCTAAAGCGTCACTTCCGTAAAGGCTTGATGATGGGCCTTTGTTGATTTCGATGCGCTGAAGCGTGTCGGTTTCTACGTTGTTGTTATATTTGCGCATGACATCTGCGCCAGGGTCGAAAGAGGTAGGCTGTTCGACGCCATCAACCATGGTTTTTACGTAATTCTCGCTCAAGCCACGAATGTTGAAGCCTGAGTTACCAAAGCGACCTGTACCTGGCATAGAAACGCCCGGCTCATTGGCAATGGCTTGTTCTAGATCTTGCGCTAAGTCTTCTTCGATGTTTTTACTATCAACAACATCGACTGAAGCCGCAACATCACTGATGTTTTGTTCACTACGGGTTGCTGAAACAACCACTTCATCAAACGTGTACACTTCCTGTGCGGCAGCACTTCCCGCACAGAAAAGACTGACGAGAAGTGCCAGTTTGTTTTTCTTAATTGTCATAACCTTCACTCTTTCTTTAGGCAATAAAAGGCCGCTCACGCTGAATTCAGCACGAAAAAATTATTATTTTTATAATGAAAGGCTCTGAAGGACCCAGAGCCTTAGTTGAAAGCGTTACATGCCTTCTTTCATTTTCTGAACGTGACCTTCATTGAGGTGCACGATAGAAAGCAGGTCTTCGCCTGTTACGTCGAAAGCTTGACCGAAGCCCTTCACGTAACGGCCAATCACTGGGTTTAAGCGGTATAGACGGAAGTCACCTAGCTGGCTAAGGTTGTCGATCATCTCGCCAAGGCGTGTTTGCATCACGTCGATGCCCTGCTGCCAAAGCGCAGATTCACGCTCGATAAGCTCTGCATTGGTGTCGAACGACAAACGGCGGCGAGCAAAAATAGAACGCGCTTCGTTTTCGTCTTCGATCATCATGATCGATACGGCTTTGCTGTGTTTCAGGTTTTGACCATGGGTAGCAAGGTCACTCACAAGGATGTAGTAACCCTGTTCTGAAAACGCGAACGGTGCATAGCTGGTATGCGGTTTGCCATCTTTATCAACAGTACCCAATTGCAACGTCTTACGCGCATCGCGGAATTCTTGGATTTCTGGACCTAGACGGTTTTGTAGACGTTCTGCCTTATCAATCATTTTGCCAACTCCTGTTTCATGGCATTAAACAGTTCAATTTGTTCTGGGAATAGCTGACGTTTTTTGTCACGACCCAGGTAAATCTTGAATACACAATGACCTGTGCTGTCGAAGAAACCAATGTAATGGCTTTCAGTGCCACGGAATGGTTTGCTGACGAATACGATGTCAGACACAAGCTCAAGACGAAGATGGCCGTGTAATTGGCCTTCACGGCCCATCAGGTTGTAGTAACCGTGAGCCAGTTTGCCTTTCGGGAATGCCGCTTTAAATTCAAAGACTGAACCACCAGAATGCACGATGGTGGTCACTTTGCCCCACGTAGGCATGACTTCAAGAATGCTTTGTGCCAATGCGCCATCTGCGCGCGCGATCATTTCTTCTGGCAGTGCCAGCGTGATTTCGCCTTCCGTCAATTTCAGACTGTCTACCATGTTCGAAACAGGGGTATGAATATCTTGCTCAAGGTATTCAGCAACGCGCTGTTTGGTTTCAGAGGTGACGATAATCGCTTGTTGCATTGTGTTACTACTCCTATGCAGCGACGTGAGCCGCTTTACTTTCTAATTCTTTTTGGTCTTCTGACGTTGTTTTCTTTGCGTCGCTAGGCATCGAGGACGCGCCCGGCATGCCCATTTTTGGCATCGCCATACCGCCCATGATCTTAGGTGCCATCGCGCCTGAGGCTTTTGGTGCACTGCCTTGAATCACTTCAATCAGGTTTTGTGCAAGCGTGACAGCCCAGAATTGCCCTGCCAGTGTTAGCTTCACGTAGCCACGATGTGCGAACTCGGCATCACTTCTTTCAAGGTAGACCAAGCCATTTTGTTCCCATGCTTCAAACAGTGGGATCAGCGCGTTAAAGGTGCCTTTGCCTGCAACCTTATCAAGCTTGTGCTCCGCTACTACGCCTGCATCGAAGGCAGATTTTACTTCAGCCGCCACCGCTTTATTGGCGGGTGCCATGGTCATCATAGTGACAGGGTAACGATTTTCGTTAATCGCCGCGATGTAGGTATCCATGTCACGGGTTTGCATCATCTGGCACCCATTAACATTGCCACCCGCGCCCGCGCCTAACGGCATGATTTCAGCGGTGGTTTTAGCCAATGAGTTATAGATACTGCGTTCGCGGTTGTCTGATGCCCAATGGTTCACGCTCAAACGTTTTTGATGGTGTTTCGCCATGAAATTCACGCCCATTTCAAACATGGTCGCTTTCATTTGGGTATCAGCAGGATGCGGCAGCTTGCCTTGCTCGACCATTTTGGCCATTGGCAAACCTTGCATCTCAATCAATTGATATAAATCGACGCCGTGTGCGCCGGTCTCTAGGTAATCTTCAAGATCTTGCTGCCACACGTCTAATGTTTGGTAAGGCAATCCGTAGAGAAGATCGAGAACAATCGGTGCGGCATTGTAAGACACCAATTGTTGGATTTTTTCGATGACGACTTCACGATCATCAAGGCGTTTCGCACTGCGGCGTACTTGGGTGTTGAAGCTTTGAACACCGAATGAGAAACGGTTTACACCCGCTTCCAGTGCCGCTTCAAACTTATCCGTGCCAAAGCGGTTAATGCGCCCTTCTAGGGTGATCTCGCAATCTGGCGTCAATGGGAAGAGTCGACGAATGTCCGAAACAATGGTGTGAATCTGTGCCGCTGAAATGTCAGTCGGTGTACCACCGCCGATATAAACCGCTTGGAATGGTGCGCCTTGCGTCCACGCTTGGGCAGCTTTCCATTCGATCTCTTTACGAAGCGCATCCACATAGCTGTCGATCAGGTTTTTGCTCGACGCATATTGGAAGAAATTGCAGTAAGTGCAGCGCACGCGACAAAAAGGAATGTGGATATACAGGCAGCGTGGTGCGAAGCGATTCGCAGGTACCAGTGAATGTGCAGCTTCAAGAGACGACTGAATATCGTCCCCTTTTACAGCGTGCATCATGCCACCAGCATGCGGGCTTTTTTTACGTTGGAAGGCAAAACGGAGTGGGTCTGGTGTGCGTTGGCCAACCAGTTCAACGTTGCTTAAATCAAACATCATCGCCGAAAACGACCTTATACAGATAACAGCGCCACACTTCGGGCTGTCTTCAATTCGGTTCTATCTTATGCATATCAAATTATAATGCAACTGATAATTGATATCATTTGTATTTCGTGCATAATGCACATAGTTTCAGTCGTTTTCACGAAGCAGGAGAAAAGTGTGAACGCTCGACGGTACGTTGTTTGTGGTGTCGTTTCAGTTGCACTACACAGTTTGGCGCTATCCGCCCAAACGCCACCACCACCCCAATTTTCGATGAATGATGCCGACACTGGCACGCGTGTTGCGATACAACTTATTGCCGCACCTCAGCCAGAGCCTGAACCCTCTCCCGAAAAACCAGAACCGAAAGTCATTGAAAAGCCACCTGTTAAGCAGCCTGTGGTGAAAGAGCCCGTTGTCCAGAAAAAACCAGCGCTCCAGAAACCCGTTGTTGATAAACCCGCTGTTGACAAGCCTATTGTTAATAAACCAATAGTCAAAAAACCGGTGGTAGAGAAAAAAACGCTTGAGAAAAAGACCCCTGAGCCAAAACCTAAGCCTGTCGAAAAGAAGCCTGTTGAGAAAAAACCTCTCAAAGAAAAACCGAAAGAGGAAAAGCAGGTAGAGAAGAAACCCAACGTCGACACGGCTGATGCTCACGTTAACCAAGCAAAGAACAGTGCCCCTGTATTGGTACAGCGCCCTACGTTCAAGGTTCGTCCTAGCCAACCCAAATACCCCCGTATTGCGAAACGCAAAGGGATGGAAGGCAACGTGTTGATTGAAGTCTGGCTTGATGAAGACGGTAACCAAACCAAACAGAATATTTTGCAAAGTTCTGGCTTCAATGAATTAGACGACGCCGCGTTGAAGGCGGTGAAGAAGTGGCACTTTAACGGTTACAAAAATGACGGTGTGGCCTTAGCACACCGAGTAAGAATTCCTGTTCGTTTTAATCTGGATTAATCATGTTGGATCTACAATTTTTCTCCTCCATTCACGCACAACTTGGCATCATGACTTGGCCGCTGACACTGTTGTCAGCACTGATGCTTATGCTCATTTTCGAACGTTCAATCTTTGCCGCGCTGAATACGAAAACGCGCAGTAAAAGCCTTCAGCAAGAGATCTATACCCTTTCTCTGACTGACGACGCGCAGTTAGAACAATACGTTAAGGCGCACCATCAAGATAAAGCGACCTTGTCTCAAGGCCTTTGTATGTTGATCAGCCACCGTCAATTCACCAAATCATTGCGTGAAGAAGCAGTGAGCATTTGGCTGCAGAAGAAGCGCCGCCAATTTACCTCTGGCCTGAAGCTTTTGAATGTTATTGGCGTGCTTAGCCCGCTAATCGGTTTGCTGGGTACCGTGATTGGCCTAATCGAAATGTTTAAAGGCTTGTCGGTCACGCAAGGCGCGATTTCTCCGTCGGAACTTGCTGACGGTTTGGGTTTGGCCATGTCGACCACGGCTGCTGGCCTATTGATTGCGCTTCCTGCTATTGCGGCGTCTCAGCTGTTTAGCCTGTGGGCAGATCGCACCTTGGCGAAAATCGAATATGTGCTGAACCATTTCAACTTACACCTTGCAGGCGTGTCTGTGGATGAGAAAGGCATTTGCTGCACCAAGGTGTGCCCATCGAACTGTGAGAATCAGCAAGACGCTGCCTCTAACGGCGTGAAAATGTCGGAAGCGAACGCATGATTCGTTCTCAACCTCAACAAGAAGCCAGTTCCTTTACACCGGATTTGACGCCGCTGTTGGACATCATTTTCATCGTGATGGTGTTCCTGCTGCTAACAGCGAACATTCAAATCAAAACCATGGAAGTGGCGATCCCGCAAACCTCGGATTCTGCGGTGCTTGAATCACCCAATCAGGATGTGATTGCGATTACCGTTCTCAACGGATCGCCGTCTTGGGCATTACAAGGTGATGCGATTCCTGAATGGGATCTGTTTGCCCATGCCCTGCTTGAGCTGATCAAAGCCAATCCAAATAAGCCGGTTGTGATTGCAGCCGACAAACAAGCGAGCGTCGAAAGCATGTTGAAGGTTCTCGCCTTTATGCAGAACAACAACATCAACGCCACCAATATCGTTATGGAAGAACAATGAAAAAATCTCACAAAACGTCAATGAAAGCGGCCTCTCTTCTTCTTGCCGCCGTGCTTTCTCCTTTTTCAATGGCAAACGATAACAGCGCGTCTAGCGTGAAAGATGTGCGTATCGTCAGTGCGGGTTCAACAGTGACCGAATTGCTGTTCGCGCTGGGTGCAGATAAAAACGTGGTTGCTGTCGACTTAACCAGCCGCCATTACTTAGATGGCCGTGACATTCCTGTGATGGGATATCACCGTCAACTTGCCCCTGAAAGTCTATTGGCATTGAGCCCGTCACACTTGATCGGCTCTGCTGAAATGGGCCCAGATTCGACCTTGTCCCTGCTTCAAGCGGCAGATGTGAAAGTAGAAGCGTTACCAACGGGCAACACGCTGCAAGATTTCAATACCCGTGTTGATGCCCTCTCTTCTTTAACGCACACACAAGAGAAAGGCGAAGAGATTAAAACCGATGTCGCAACGCACATTCTGCAACTGAAGAAGAATGCGCCAGCGAAGAAACCAAGCGTGATGTTCATGATGTTGTCTGACGGTCGTCCTCTGACCGTTGCGGGTGATGAAACCACCGTCAATACCGTGATTGAACTTGCAGGTGGTGTTAACCCTGCTGCTGCGTCAACCACCAGCTATAAGCAGCTTTCCAGTGAAGCGATTGTGCAGATGCAGCCAGAATTCATTTTGATTTCTCAGCGTACGCTCGATCAAGTGGGCGGCATTGACGGCGTGTTGAAGCAACAGCCTTTGCTTGCTGCAACGCCTGCTGCGCAGAACAATCGAATCATTGCAATCAATGGCTATTCGATCTTGGGGGGCTTTGGTTTGGCGAGCCTTGAACTGGCTACGTCACTGAATGGCCGCATCGTCGCTGCTGAGTAATTTGGATATCCCATGAACGATATGATGATCCGTCGCTTACCAGCAAAAATGCTGATGATGATGGCGACGATCTTGCTGTATATCGCCGTTGTTAGCTCCATCACTTTGGGGCCAATGAACATTGGTTTCAGCGACAGTTTAAAAGCGCTTCTGCCTATTGAAGCCGATCTTCCTGCTTACGCGACCGTGATCATTCAACAAGTGCGTTTGCCTCGCACCCTGTTGGCGATTGCGATTGGTGGCATTCTTGCCATGTGTGGCACCGTGATGCAGGGCTTGTTCCGCAACCCGCTGGCAGATCCTGGCATTATTGGTGTGTCCGCAGGTGCCTCGTTGGGGGCAGCCATTGCCATTGTGTTGTTTGGCGGTGTGATTGGCCATACCGCGTTTCTTGTATTGGGCACAGTGCCGGTATTCGCCTTTCTTGGTGGTGCGCTGGCGACCTATGCCATCTATTACTTGGGCACTAGCAGCAACGGGACGTCGGTAACCATTATGTTGTTGGCTGGCGTTGCGCTTGGCGCAATTGCTGGCGCAGGCATGGGCTTGCTGAATTACTTCGCCGATGACCAAGCACTGCGTGATTTGTCACTGTGGACCATGGGTTCACTGGCTGGCGCAACCTGGGATGCGATCATTCTGGCCTACGCCTCACTCGCGATTCTTGCGTTTTTATACCAACGCCACGCTAAGCACTTAAATGCGCTGCTTTTGGGTGAAGCAGAAGCGCGTCATCTGGGCATTAATGTGCAAACGTTAAAACGGACGCTGATTTTGCTGACGGCAGCCGGCGTGGGTGTCACCGTCGCGCTATCAGGCATGATTGGCTTTATCGGTCTTGTTGTTCCGCACATCGGACGTATGCTAACGGGCCCTGACCACCGCACCCTACTTCCTGTTTCTATGCTGCTTGGTGGTTTGGTATTGCTGATTTCTGACATGATTGCTCGTACGATCGTTGCGCCGCTTGAAATCCCTGTCGGTATCATCACCGCCGCGATCGGTGCACCTTTCTTCCTAGGCTTGCTCCTGAAACAACGAGGACGTTTGGCATAATGAGTATCGAGATAAAGAACGCGTCGTTAACCCTTGGGAACAAGGTGCTACTGAATGATTTCAGCACCACCATCAATGGTGGCGAACTCACGATTATCCTTGGCCCAAATGGCACAGGAAAAAGCTCCCTACTGAAACTCTTTAGTCAGGAGTGGCCATGTAACGGTGAGTTGTCTTTTTATGGCAAGTCAGTCAACGCGTGGAAACCAGCAGATTTGGCGGAGTCGGTGGGCGTTCTGCCTCAGTATAGTTCCCTGACCTTTGCATTCACGGTAAGAGAAGTGGTTGAACTCGGTGGCCTTGCATTGCGCGCCTCGCAAAAGACCGTCTCTGCGATTGCAGAAGACAAGATGCAGGTAACGGATGTTCTGCATCTTGCGGAGCGTCTCTACCCAAGCCTATCGGGTGGCGAAAAGCAACGAGTGCATTTAGCGCGTGTTCTGACTCAGCTTTCACAATCCCCAAGAGAAACGGTATTGATGTTGGATGAACCCACATCAGCACTGGATATCGGGCATCAACACAAGACATTGCGATTGGCAAAGCAGTTAGCCTCAGAGGGATCGACGGTGATCGCCGTGATCCACGATCTTAATCTCGCAGCACAATACGCTGACCGTATTATTATGCTGAATAATGGACATATCGTGGCGGATGGCTCCCCAAGCCAAGTGCTCACACCGAGCAATATCGAGAACGTATATGGCTGGGCGGTACAAGTTATCCCTCACCCGCAAGCGTCTTATCCGGTGGTACTAGCATAACGTCCGATCGTATTGAAATTGCGTCCGGTGGTATTGGCATGATGTCTAATCGTATTAGCATGATGCCCAATCGAATGAGTATTGTGTAAATGCCATACGTACTGCCTTTCTAGCAAAGCCCTCATGATGAGGGCTTTGTTGTTTAACACCTCGGGAGAACAGGTATCCTTCACCGTCAGGTTGCTTGGTTACACCGAAGTACCTTATAGTTTTTAGGTCTCCGAAATTAAATCACATGCAAGGATACTAGAATGATTCGGACGGGTATTGTCGGTTTTGGTTTGTCTGCTCAAACATTCCATCTCCCTTTTCTCTCAGTACTACCAGATTTCGAACCTGTGGCTGTTGTATCAACGCAACGTGACGCGGTTCATCACGCCCTCCCCAATGCTGGGCTCTATGGCTCTATCGAAGAGATGCTCAGTGAAGCAGACCTCGATTTGGTGGTGATCACTACGCCAAACCACACGCATTATGATTTCGCGCGTCAGGCACTCGAAGCGGATTGCCACGTATTACTCGAAAAACCCTTCGTTGTGAAAAGTGGTCAAGGCCTCGACCTCATCAAAATCGCCAAAGAACGCGGCAAGATCCTTTGTCCATACCAGAACCGTCGCTGGGACGGTGATTTCTTGACCGCAAAGGCACTGATTGAATCTGGCGAACTCGGTACAGTGCGCGTCTTTGAATCGCATTTTGATCGTTTCCGCCCCGATGTTCGCCCTCGCTGGCGTGAACAACCGGGTGATGGTGCAGGCATTCTGTTCGACCTCGGCTCTCACTTGGTTGATCAGGCATTAGTGTTGTTCGGTGATCCTGATTCAATCACGGCAACCTGCAAAGCCATTCGTAAACAGTCTCAAACGACCGATTACTTCCACATGACACTTCACTACCCGGATAAAGACGTGATGTTGTCATCCAGCCCTTATCGCTCTGGAACAGGAACGCGATTTGTTGTGCAAGGAGAGCGTGCTACCTTCTCTTGCAGCGGCTTAGACATCCAAGAGCAGCAGTTACGTGACGGTGTCACTATAACGTATTCAGAATTCGGCCGTCAGCAGCACCAAGGCAAGCTAGAAATCGGTGACAGCGTCACTGATAAAGTGATCGACCTTGAGTATGGCAGTTACAGTCAGCTCTTCGCAGAACTTGCTCACGCCATACTGAATGCGGGTTCATCACCTGTTGATGCGTATGACGCGGTTAAAGTTATCTACGCACTTGAACTCGCCCAACATTCTTCAGATGCTGGGAAAACGGAACGTTGGGAATTCTAATCTACTGTTCGTCGCGAGATTTTGGTCCATAGGTTTAGAACGACCTAGATGCAAAAAAAGACAATCCTAAAGCGCCGTGGCTGCCAATTAGCCTCGGCGCTTTTTATTGCCCCTATCTGTTTTCAAGCTGCAAGTACTGGCCCTTTTCTTTCTTAACACGCCCAGATCCGACGCTCACAGCGTTAAAACCAACACCATGATAGAAACGACGAAGGACTCAACTCCCGCAAGCAAACAGCGCGTCTCTGCTGCCCGACACGCATGAATACATCACACCCAATCATTTTGTAAATGAACCACAAAGTTAAAGTTATAGTGCATTATGATATGTTATATCTACTGCTTAACTGACTATTATAACGTAAAAAAGCCTGCACGAAGGCAGGCTTTAGATATCGACATGGCTCAGATTAATCAGAGGTTTAGATGAATCAAATCATTGAGCTGACAACAACATACGCCAACATGCCACCCAGTAGCCAGAACACAGAGATATTGAATTTGCGCATCACCGCAAAGCCAACAACGACTGCAACGATGTCAGCGATACCGTGGACAGCAGACACCCAAACAGGCTGGTAGAATGCCGCCACCAATAACCCCACCACAGCCGCGTTAATCAGTGTTACAGCGCCTGCAAACTTATGATGGCTCATTACCGCCTGCCACACAGGCAATGCCGCGAATAAAAGCAACGCACCTGGAAGGAATATTGCCAAGGTAGCAATGGCGCTGCCAAGCACAGGGTGAATTCCGTCCATTGAAGCACCAATGTAGCTTGCAATGGTAAACATAGGGCCAGGAACCAATTGTGCCGCCGCATAGCCTTCAACCAAGGCATCACCCGACACTGCGTCGCCAATCAAGGGCTGTAACAATGGCAGCACGACATGACCACCACCAAATACAAAACTACCCGCTTGATAGAAGTGATTAAATACGCTGATAAGGCCAGAACCGCTCGCTAATGCAGGAAGCACCAACAAAGCCGCAAACACACCGAACAGAGCGACGGTCTGGGTCAGGTTCACCCCTTCACGCGCTTTCGGTACTACTGACTCCGGCTTTCTGATAAACACCCACCCTAATACGCCAGCAATCACGATTGGCATGAGTTGCGCCACCAGTCCGGTTTGCCACAAGATCCATGCAGCTGACGCAAAACACACGAGCGCGGTCGCTGCATCCGTCAGGAACTTTTTCGCCATCGTCCAAATTGCATCCGCAACAACAACAACCGCCAATAATTTCGCCGCTGAAATCAGTAACGCAAGAACCGTCGAATCGCCCAATTTTGCGCTGTATACCGCAGCCAGTGTTAACAACGCGAAAGAGGGAAACGTAAAACCGACAAACGCTGCTAACGCACCTAAGTACCCTGCTCTGTGATAACCAATGTACATGCCTAACTGGCTACTTGCAGGTCCAGGTAGAAACTGACACAAGCTTAACCCCGTCGAAAACGTCTCTTCTTCTATCCAATGACGTTTCTCAACAAACTCACGTTGGAAATATCCGATGTGAGCAACTGGGCCACCAAAACTCATACAGCCCAAAACAAAGAAACGATAAAAAACTTCAAACATTGTTCGTGTACCTCCATTTATGCCGTCAAGTTTAACGGAGCCCATCCCATCAATGAAAACACTTTGTACTAATCATGGTTATTAATGTCATCGATGGTAAATAAACCCCGTTTTGGCACCGTTTCCGACACAAACACGATCCCTGTAATCCGCTCATATTCTCATGAAGATCGTATGGATCTGTATATTTACTACAAATGTATGTGAGCACACACTAACTTTCATATCTATTGTTTCCACAAATAAACAAAGGCGGTAAGGCCTTGTTTTAAAAGGTATTTACACACAGAAAAACTATCGAAGAATCAAAGCGTTCTGATTGAAACTCACTTACAAACTGGCCATTTACTGATCTCTCGGCCATAAACGCCCAAGGAAGAGAGATCGTAGAAAGACTGAAGAGAAAAGAGAGGCCGAGCGTCCCTACTTATGATCGGTGCTTGGAATAGCGCAATGTGGAAGATAAAAATGCGGAGCATTGGATTGTTATCGCTAGACAGATCACAGCCTAGTACCATCGATAACGATTAGATTTATAATGTGACAACGTCACTCATGAATAAACGAAGAAATGTGGTAGTCTTATCCCCTATCTTATCAGTGACCTAAATACCGCATGTTAGATAACCTTCAGCAGATGGTCGTACTGGCGACCGTTGCACACGAACAACACTTCACCCGTGCAGCAGAGTTCTTGGGGATTTCAAAATCTCAAGTCAGCAAACAAATCCGCTATCTTGAAGAACGCCTAGGTGTTCAGCTTGTTCAAAGGAATACCCGCTCAGTTTCTCTCACCGAAGCTGGCGAACAATATGCCGCGTATGGGCGTAAGCTGATGGAGACCATGCAAGATGCCGAAGCAATGGTCGCTGGATATCGAAACGAAGTGTCGGGTCGACTCAAGATTGGTATTGCGCAGTCTTTCGGTAATGTGCAGATAACGCGCCTTCTATCGGCCTTTCAACAACAAAACCCCTCTCTAGAATTAGAAGTGCATTTGTTCGACCATCGTCCTAATCTTTTGGAGGATGGGTTTGATTGCTGGCTAGCCATTCATGAGAATTTGCCTGAAGGAATGGTGGCGAAAAAATTGGCGGACTGTCAGTTTAAGTTAGTCGCGTCGCCCGAGTATATTGAAGAACACGGCATGCCATCTCACCCTTCCGATTTGCGTGAGCATAACTGTATTACGTATCAAAGTGTTCAGCGTACCTATGACCAATGGCCATTTTCTCGGGATGGCAGTGATCAGTCAGTCACAGTGCGTGGCGGGTACCGAATCAATAACGCACCCGCGGTACTAGAGGCAGCAAAGTCGGGTGTCGGTATCGCCTACATTGCAACCTACCTGCTTGCGGATGAATTAAAGGACGGAAAGCTCAAGGTATTGATGTCAGATTGGAAGCCAACATTAAAACTGCCGATCTATGCTGTCTACCCGCGTCGTGAATATCTTGCGCCCAAGGTTCGTCGCTTTGTCGATTTTCTTGCTGAGAACATAGAGCGCTCAGCAATAGCACCGTTGAGCGACAGCCAGCTATAAATAGCCTTTTTGACACGTTATATGCCCCAAAAAAAACGGAATTAGTGACGTTGTCACTAGTTCCGTTTTTCTTTAATCTATTAATATAAACAGCGTGTTAGATATCTACTTTCTTACCTGCTGGCATCGCATACATGGCGCGAACGATTTCAGCTACACCATCTGGCAATACGGACAGTTTAGTGTCAAATTGCACACGTTCTTTGTCTGTTACCGATTCGTGTTCACGACCTGCGGCAATGTAATTAGACGGGAACAAGTGATAGTTCTTGTAAATTTGGCGATCAATTTCTGCAGCTAACGTTTCTGGCGTATCGAACTCATTGCCGATCACATCACCAAAAGAAACATGAATACGGCGTTTCTGTCCGACAATGCCTTGAACGATGCTTTCGATATCTTCAAACTCACCTTTCTCATACGCACCGGCAGTTTCTTTCTGATATAGCTCGTTCGCTTTTGCAGCATCGCAGGGATCATTCTCGTAAGAGATTGTCACGGGCACGATACGCAGTTGAGAAATGTAGTCGGCGAAATCAATTTTCTGACGACGGCCTTCTAACGAGAACATCTTCAAAATTGCTGGATCCGTTCTGTCGTCGCCGTCTTTTGCTCGCCCTTCTTTTTGCGCAATCCAAATAGACTGTTTTTCATCCAGTGATGATTTGATATACGCAGACAATTGCGAGAGTGCTTTCATCATTTCACGTGGCGCTTTCGCTGAACGTTTAACAATGAAGCTTTTGTTCAATTTCATTAGTTCAGTCGCACAGGGTTTCTTCAGTAAGTTGTCGCCGATCGCGATACGCACTGTGTCGAACTGATTGTTGTATAAGCACCAGTTAACCATTGCTGGATCCATCGCGATATCGCGGTGGTTAGATACAAACAAATAGCTTTGGTTGGTGTCAAGTTTATCTAAGCCACTCGTCGACAATCCTTCCGACGTGTTTTTTATCATTGATTCCATGTATTTCGCTATGTGCGATTGCACATCACGTATCGTCGAGATCTTTTTCCACTTAGAACGGAGGTACTGCTTAAGGAAAGGTTTAACTAACCAACTGGCTACGCCCGAGATGCGTGGAAAACGATATTTTAGGATTGCAGTGATAAACTCTTCGTCATTCACCAAGCGATCAAGTGCGCCAGGTACTTCGTCATCACGAAAAGGACGGATTTCTGAGAAAGGATCATTAGTTTGTTGCACGAGACTCTACTTACTCCGTTGAAAACCACGCCATTCTACGTGGATAAAGGATTTCAAACATGGTTTTGATCATAAATCCTGAGAGGTTGGAGGTCTAACCACACCCTAATATACTAAGAATGTAACAAGCTGGCGATTTCTTCTCCAATCAAATAGCGAGTTGCTTGATCTCATCAGCAAAACCAATGAGTATGTGCGCCTTGTAACAAGAGAATCATTACATGAAGCAAGCCATCGAGTTTCAATTTCATCAAGCCGATACACTTTTTGTGGGTGGGCGCAAAGCACAGCATCACGCTACCTTCCTTTATGTACATAAAGGCGCAGCGTTAATTCGACTCGGCAAAAACGAATTTCCAGTGTGCGCAGGTCAAAGCTATTGGCTTCCATCTGGCTGTTTGAGTGCGGTAACGATATTGCAAGGTGCTGAAGTGTCTACATTGGACTTCTCAGTACGAACGGTTGTAGCACTACCAACATTATCCGGTTTTTTCTCGCCTTCTCCACTCATCGATGGGTTGATGGCAGAATTACGTCACCACCAGAAACAAGGCATCACAGACTGGGATTCAGCCTACGGCCGCTTGCTTCGATGTTTGCGCGACTATGTTACCGTTCATTCACCTTTGCAGGGCATGCCGAAAGAAACCGCGTTGCTTGAAAAAGCGATCGATAAGTTAGCGAAAGGTCTGTTGGGCGATATTGCAGAAAACAATGCTCTAGAGCTGACATTGCAGATGTCTGTTGGCGAGCTTTCAGATCAACTTTTGGTTCGTGAATGGGTACGCGCGATAAAGTCAGGGCAAAAAGTAAAGAGTATTGCGAGCAAGGCGTCACTCAACGAAGAAGATGTGACGGCCAAGCTGAAGGCGATTGCGGGTTACTGAAAAGGAACTTGAAGCTGCAACATAATTTCAGTATCGGTTTGTTCATGCCAGCGCACATCAAACCGATATCTGGCACCTCCGTCAACCGAATCTGTGCCAAAGCTAAAATTCAATCCGTGGTCCATTAACCAGTCTTGTGTGGTAACACCGTCTGAACCCAAACTGTATTCTTGGAGTTCTTCAGGCTTCCAAACACCGAACCCATAATAGCTGTTTCCCGCTTCTGCGGTTAAATAGTTTGGCGCATCCAAACCATAACGCCAGCCGTCCCAAATATTAGGAAGCTCAACGTCTTCTACTCTCCACTCCATCAAATCAGATCGGCGACCAAAATCGCTATTTAACTGATACTTACCACCATCTTTGATAATGGTTTGTGATGATTCATGTTCAGGAGAATAAGCTGCGTAAAGAAGTGACGGCGTCACAAGCGTACAAAAAGTGAGGCTTGCACATACAAAGTGTTTCAACACAGTACAAAAATCCCGTAAATATCGAATATTGTTATTCTTTTAAAAAACGAAAAGACCAGATGATTACATCACCACGATGGGGAACCTAATCAAAATCCTTTTTCGTCAATCGTCTTGCCAAAGTAGGAGTGGTTAACGAAGAGACGTCACCTTCTGCAATCAAGCACTCACGAATATGAGTACTGCGGATATTCACCGTTTCAGGGCAAGCCAATATATTCCATCGCGCCATAATTTCAGCGGAGTTGTGGAACTTTGCAAAGCTTAGAAAATTATCCGGCCCAAGCACAAACGTCAGTTCAGAATTGGGATATTGGTTCTGAAGATGGTTTAACAACGCCCAGGTTGTTACCGCCTCTCCGCCTGCAATATCTTTTTCATCAGAACACAATTCAAGACTGTCGAGAGATGCATCGTTAATAAATGCCTCTACCCACTCGCAACGTTTTTCAAAATCCGCCATTTTCTTGCCCCATGCATGTGCAAAATTGGGCACTAGCAATACACGGTCAAAATGAGAGAGTCTCTGAATAACACTGAGATGACCAAAGCTTGGCGGATTAAATGCGCTGCCAAATATAGCAATTTGTTTAGGAGTATTCTTCTCAGTCATTTCAAAATGTTTATCAATTTGTTAGTAGTCCTTAATCTGACACAGTTCATGATCAAGGAGAAGTCGATTTGCTTATTTTGAGGCATCTTAATGGTGCAACTGATGAAATTACGCACAAAACACTCACTCTCGTGATTGTTACCTTTCGACGACAGAGAAAACCAAGAAACTAAATTCAGGTAATTCGCGTATAAATCTTTCGTATTAAAGGTTATGGCGATGAATGAACATGATTTTATCGTCAAGATATTGCAAAATAGCCTGAATTGTTCAGCGAAAGCGAAAATGAGGAAAACCGCGAAATGGAACAAGCTATCCGCGCAGAGATGCAAGTACTCCCGTCAATTGACCCTGCCTTTGAAGTTGAACGTCGTGTTAACTTTATCAAAAACCGACTCAAAGCTTCCTTCACGCGTTCACTCGTGTTGGGCATCAGTGGCGGTGTGGATTCTTCAACATGTGGTCGACTCGCGCAATTGGCGGTGGATCAGCTAAATCAAGAAACCGGCACAACGGATTACCAGTTTATTGCCGTTCGCCTTCCTTACGGTATTCAGCAAGACGAGGACGAGGCGCAACTTGCACTGAGCTTCATTCAGCCTACCCATTCTGTCAGCGTAAATATCAAAGACGGCGTCGACGGACTACATGCGTCTTCCCTATCAGCGCTTGAAAACACAAGTCTGATCCCGCAAGACGATGCCAAAGTAGATTTTGTTAAAGGCAACGTCAAAGCGCGCGCGCGTATGGTTGCGCAATATGAAATTGCAGGACTGGTTGGTGGTCTTGTACTGGGTACTGACCATTCAGCGGAAAACATCACGGGCTTCTACACCAAATTTGGTGACGGGGCTTGCGACCTTGCCCCTCTTTTTGGGTTGAACAAACGTCAAGTGCGTCAACTTGCCGCTTTCTTGGGTGCGCCAGAATTGTTAGTGGTGAAAACGCCGACGGCAGATTTGGAAGAATTGGCACCGCAAAAAGCAGATGAAGATGCGCTGGAACTGACTTATGACGAAATCGATGATTTCTTAGAAGGTAAGGAAGTGGAAGCACGTGTTTCTGAACGTTTGGTGTCTATATACAAGATGACGCAGCACAAGCGTCAACCTATTCCAACGATTTACGATGATGAGTAATCGTTAAGCAAACGCATTGGTTAACACTTAAAACGCCTGTCTAATAACAGGCGTTTTCCATGGCGTTGGTCGCGATAAGATCCATGTTTAAAAACGTGCGAGTTTATCCCCCACTTCGATCAACATATCCAGCTCCCACCACACCATTTCACAGATACCGTGTCGATAAGCCGCTTTTCGAAATTGTGCATGTTCAGATTGGTACATCACAAATTTTTCGGGGCTGAACAATCGGCAGGTTTTGACGTTCGCCAATCGATCACACGCTTTTACAATGAGCGCGAGTTTTGCGGCATCGTCATTCTCATCAAGAGATTGTAAACGGCTGTTCAACTGTTTTTTGCGTGTTGCCCTATCACTGGCAATAGGGTCCGTGACATAGCTAACAGACAACGCAATCAGCTCGCCAAAGTCATGGACGATTTCATCTACGCTGGTTGTCGTATCTTCAAGTACATCATGGAGTTGTGCGATGATCATGGCATTCATGCCAAATGGCTGAGCAAGACGCTCTACATCATCAAGATGAACATGATATGGAAATTCGCCATACCTCTGTCCTTCATGGCGTGCGCGGGCAAAAGTTCTGGCGAGTAGCAATCGATCGTTCAAGCGCGTTCCCTACAAAGACGATGACTGAGAGAGGAATATACTCAATTAACCTAAAGACATTGATTCAGCCGCGCACTGTTGACTGCGAAATCCGCCCACACAAGCACCGGGGCTGATGTGAAATATCGAATTTCTACAGTGTACGTGGCTTGAAGCTCTGAATTTTTAATTGCGAGTTGTTTGAGTATCGGTATGTGGCTAATTTTCCGACATTTTGAAGGGAATTGAAAAAGAAAACGGCCAATAAATTGGCCGTTTTCACATTAATCGTCTTTCTTTGCAGCTTCACGTTCGCGGATTTCACTGGCAACGATCATAATGGCTTCGCCACTGCTCATTCCCGTCGCCATTAATGCGTGAATTCGCTCAGCGGCTTCTTGTTGTTCACTGTGCGTTAGCGTCGGCATATTGTTCATCAGCGATCTCAAATCTATCAGTTAGGATGCCGCGTATTCTAATGCCGACTTAGTCAGTTGTCACTGTTCGCTTTTTTCTATTCACCTTTTTTGCATTTGGCTTTGTTGTTACGCCCTAGAACCGATCTAGAACATAAAGGCGAGTTGCGCCGAAGCACCATAGCTATTGGTATCAATGATCGACGCTGAAATATCAAAGTGCACAGTGTTGGCTGGAGACAAACCTAAGCCCAAGGTCAAGGTGCCGTCTAGCGTGTCTTCAAGGTCATTGATATAGCCACCTCGAAGTTGTGCCCAACCCCATGCATTAAACTCTGCACCAACTCTGACGAGTTGTGTATTGTCTTTAATCTCTGGCCCTGAACCCGTAAAGCGCGTCTGATCATTCAAATCAATGTCTAACGCAAAGGTCGCAAGTTCAGTGACATAGGCAGTACCCAGTGTATAAAGCGGATCAACGTGGTAGGTATATTCACGGGTACGAAAAGCCGTTTTGATGTCATTCGAAATCAAGTTCTTACCGGCAAGCGCGACACGAAAAGGTCCATTCTGCCATGCAACACCAATGTCCATGTTAAACGAACTGTCTTCTGTACGGTGCTCATCTGCATCCCAATCATCAACATCGAAATCATCAACCGACACCTCATAATGGTAGGTATACAGCTTCTGTGATTTCGGCGTTACGCCGACGGCTATTCGCTGCCCTGCCAATTCAACATTACCGGCCAGTGCAAGACCCACATCCACCACACCAAACGCAAGAACACGCGCATTGGATGACAAAGATGTAGATGTGCCGTTTTCAATCGCAGAAACATCAGCATCTGAAATTTCTGGAAGGACAATGGCTTCGGTATAACCTTTCACAAAAAAGTTACCCGAAACCGTATTGGTAGGGATGGCAATCGCACCACCAATACCACCACTGACATACGCCACGCGGTCATCTAGATTTCGCAATGCATTTGCTGTGTTGGTTTGGTTATCTGAATTTGAGGGGTTGTTTCGGAAGTTGTCGTAAACATCACCGAAATTTTCGAGTCCATCAACCAATTCATCGGGGTCCCGAAATTGAATACCAATTGTCGGGAACAACACGCCAAATGCGCTGGTGGGCTCAAGCGCTACCAGTGCTGGATTATGAAACCCCGCTGCCAAATAATCTGCGGCAGCAGTACCTGCGCCACCCATTGCATCAATACGCGCATCTACACTGTAGTTGGCGGCATAGGTTGAGAAAGAAGCAAAAGCTACGCTGAGCGCCACAATACTTTTTTTCATGATTTGAAATCCATCTCCAAGTGCCAGTTACAAGCAATCATACTAATGAAGCACGCTGCCTAAGTTCTTTTACTGATACTAGTCGAGGCGATTTAAGATGATGACGACGTGTCTCTAAGGTGTGACGCTATTCAAATGTTAATACAGGATTCAAACATAGCGATGGGTATTTTGGCGCGGTAATTTTAGGGTTTAACCTGAACAACATTCAGGTTAAACGATGAAATCTAGGGGGAAAGCGTACGTAGATCGATATCAGGAAGATCGATAGCGCGGCCTATACGCTGCACTTCTTCAAACAAAATCGCGCCCTGCCAACGGCGTTCTATCAAGGCAACAGTCAGCCAATATTGACCATCCGTTACGTCAAGCACCGGTAAAGAAGTCGGCAAGTTTTTGTCTTTTTCTTCAGACCAAATCGGTGCTAAATCATCGGAATCTTGGCGGTATAAATTCATTGAAAGGAAAGGTCGCGGGCACGTACCTTTTAAATCGGTAGGTGGCGATATACGCCAGCTGCGACTGTCTTTCCAACTGATTTTCTGAATAGGCTCAGGCTGACTAACAATGATCCATGATGACCACACTTCACCGGAAAGCGATGTTAGCTCCAGTTTGTAAAGGCCCGACTTAACGGCGCGAGAAAGCCCTTCGATTTCTAGCTTAAAATCGTTGGCTTTGTCTTCGGGCAAATCAACCTGAACCAATGAACGATCGGGCCATGCCGAAAACGATACATTACCGATGCCCTGTTTGGATGATCCATACAAAGAAAACTGGTAGTAAACGCGGTTAGGGGTTTGAACCGTTTCACGGCGCACAACCACACTTTGAAGCCAACTTGGCAATGAAAGCGTGCTAAGACTGCGGCCGCAATCTTCATTGATCGCTAGCGAAAGCAACTCCGCTAAATGGCGCTCTTCAGTGTCGTTTTTGACTTGTTGCCATGCTTCGACCATGGCATCAAAACTGGCTGCTGTTTCACCTTCCAGCAATCGCTGATGCGCAGACGTTAGCGCATCAGAACCACTAAACCACGCCGCCGTTACAGATAACGGCGTCGTCAAGAAAAGGAAGAAAAAAGCAAGCCTGTAAATCATTGCACCTTCATTCGATAGCCAACGCCACGCAGCGTTTCGATTTCAATCTCAGGCAGTTTCTGACGAAGCTGAAGCACGTGCGTATCTACCGTTCGTGTTGTTGGGTAATGGTTGTAACCCCACACTTGATCAAGCAATTCATCACGCGTAAATACTCGTCCTGCGTTTTTGGCTAAAAACGCCAACAGGTCAAATTCAGTGCGGGTCAATATCACTTCACTACCCGAACAAATAACACTGCGTTGTGCCATGTTAATGCGCAATGTGCCAACAATGATGTCATCTTCAGACACACTGTCGCCTTCCGTTACCGGGCGGCGTAAATGCACACGAATACGCGCGAGTAACTCAGCCTCAGCAAAGGGTTTGGTCATGTAATCCGTCGCGCCTGAATCCAAACCGCCGACACGATCGCGCACAGACACCATGGCTGTTAGCATGATAATTGGAACATCTTTGATCTTTTTCCAGTTTGGAAGCCAATCCATTGAGTCGCCTTCAGGAAGTTGGCGATCAAGTACAACTAAATCTGCATCTGCCCATAAAGCTTCCACTTTCTCTGCACAGTCTGCGTATAAACATTTGTAGCCATTTTGCTCCAGACTCGCCAATAGGCCGTCTGCTAAGTTTGCGTCATCCTCAACGAGCAGCAGTGTCGTTTGGGTCACAAGGTATCTCCAGAATAAACGTGGTAGGCGGTCCGACTAATGTTAAGCGACCCCCCATCCTATCAATCATTGATTCAACGATCGTGAGACCAAGGCCTAGGCCTTTCTCACTCACAAACGGTTTTCTTATTGTCTTCCAATCTTTCGCGGATAGCTGCCCTTGATCCTGCACTTTTATTGTCAGGAGACCGCCATTCACTTCCGCGATGACTTTTACTGGCGTAACACCGTATTTTTTGGCGTTACTTATCAGGTTGTCGAGAGACGTTGTCAGCCAATACACGTTCACCGCGATCTCTGCATCCTCTCCCGCCATTAATTCAACTTCGCGCTCTTCACAGATGAAAGAAAGCCATTCCACATATGAAGGAATGTGCTCGCGATAGAGTTGTTGTTGATTCGATTGAAGGTAATCCTTGCTGGCTTCAGCAAGTTGCTTCAATCGCATGGAATCTTCACAGAGGCGTCTGAATTCATCATACAAAGGTTCAGGGAGACTATCGAATTTTCGACGAAAACCTTCTACCGTCATCGATAAACTTGCAATCGGTGTACGCAGTTCATGCGTTAGAATCTGTAACACCAGCATGCGTTCTTGCATCAGACGTCGTTTAATCGCCCAACGGTTAAACACCCAAACGCCAAACCAGACTAAGTTAATCGCACCTAGCCCTAAAACAAGCTGCGACCAATAAGAAGGGGCACGCTCGATATTCCAACAAACATTACCGATACGCGATAAGCAGTAATTTTCTGATCCCGTTGGTGCTACCAACAAATCTGCATGTTCAAGTGGTGCTAACCACTCCTCTGCAGCGAAGATCTCGTAGTCACTACCTTGTCGAACCCACAATTCGTCACCAGAAAGTATAAATTCTGCGCCGCCATTCAGTGCATTGATGCCATTTTCAGACATTCTTTGTAAGCGACCGAGCAATGTGTCTGGCGGGGATAATAAACGTTCCTTGATATGAAAGAAACGTAATAGATCCTCGCGTACATCCGGATACTTTTCTACGAACTTAGCAGCATAACTTCCGCCGCCTGGATGGATTAAGTTAGAGCGTGAAAACCAAACAGGTGGAAGGCGTGTGTTAAAGCATAGCGCCCGGGTGAAAACCAAAGGATCAGTAACGAGTGGACTCACCGGCCAAGGCCCCTGACATTTCTCAGACGCTTGATAAAGTCGTTTTAGATCTTTGAGTGGGTATGACGCCGACTGCGGTAGAAGGCTGTCTGGCACCAATAGCGCTTTCGGGTATTCACTATGAATGGCATTGAGTTCGTAACTTGCGACAGGGTTTTCTTCCATTAGCGACGCTCTGAACGCATTAAGCTGTTCAGGGAAAGACGCCTCTGCCATCGCAAAACTGCTAACAGAGAGAAGAAAGGTAAGAAGAAACATTCGCATAGCGTGAGATTAGCACCAAAACATTTTGGAATGTCAGCATTTTGTAAGAGAGCAATACCATTGCTGGCGTTTGCATAAAAAAAAGCCAGCGAGATGCTGGCTTTTTCGTCAATGACGTTTGTTTCGCGTTAAAGGTAGATTAGATAGCTTTAGAAATCGCATCTACCGATGCTTTTGCATCGCCGAACAACATCGCTGTGTTCTCTTTAAAGAACAGTGGGTTTTGAACGCCCGCGTAACCTGTGTTCATTGAACGTTTAAAGACGATAACGTTTTTCGCGTTCCATACCTCAAGGACAGGCATCCCTGCGATTGGGCTATTTGGATCTTCCATCGCGGCAGGGTTAACCGTGTCGTTCGCACCAATAACAAGAACAGTGTCTGTTTCAGGGAAGTCATCGTTGATCTCGTCCATTTCTAGAACGATGTCATACGGTACTTTCGCTTCAGCCAGAAGTACGTTCATGTGACCAGGTAGACGACCCGCAACTGGGTGAATACCAAAGCGAACATCAATGCCTTTCGCACGCAGTTTCTCAGTGATTTCGTGTACTGGGTATTGCGCTTGCGCAACTGCCATGCCGTATCCAGGGGTGATGATAACGGAGCGAGAATCTTTCAGCATTTCGGCTACATCTTCTGCACTCACTTCACGGTGCTCACCTTCTTCTTCGCCATCACTTGATACCGATACAGTTTGACCGAAGCCACCCGCGATAACACTGATGAAAGAACGGTTCATTGCTTTACACATGATATAAGACAGAATCGCACCCGAAGAACCGACCAACGCACCGGTAACAATCAGAAGATCGTTTGCCAGCATGAAACCCGCTGCCGCTGCCGCCCAACCCGAGTATGAGTTCAGCATAGACACAACCACTGGCATATCTGCGCCACCGATTGATGCCACTAAGTGGCAACCAAATACGAACGCAATCAGTGTCATCACAATCAGAGCAAACATGCTGCCGTCTGCTTTCACGAAGTAAATCATGAGTGCAGTCGAAACGAGGATCGCAGCAAGGTTCCACTTATGCTTGTGTGGGATGTTCAGTGCAGATGAAGAAATGATGCCACGCAGTTTACCGAATGCGACGATTGAACCCGTAAAGGTCACCGCACCGATGAACACACCTAGGAACACTTCAACCATGTGGATGACATGCGCAGCATGAATCTCCGCAGGGTTCGCAAGGTTCACTGCTGGTGGATCAATAAAGCTGTTGTAGCCTACCAATACCGCAGCCAAACCCACGAAGCTATGAAGCACGGCAACCAGCTCTGGCATTTCGGTCATTTCAACGCGTTTAGCGTAGTAAATACCGATACCGCCACCAATGACCATTGCAACGATGATCCACGCGATGCCTTGCGCGTCAGGACCAAAAATGGTCGCAATCAACGCAATCGCCATACCAGCAATACCGAAGTAGTTACCCGTACGTGCAGACTCTTGTTTTGACAGACCTGCCAAACTCAAGATGAAAAAGAGCGCAGCTACAATATATGCCGCTTGTGTTAAACCTTCAGACATTATCGGCTACTCCTACTTATCTCTACGGAACATTTCAAGCATGCGCTTGGTGACTGTGAAACCGCCAAAGATATTGATGCTCGCAATCAGAACGGCAATAAACGCGAGGAAGGAAACTACCCCATTGCCTTGACCGATTTGAAGAAGTGCACCAACAACGATAATGCCGGAAATTGCATTCGTTACTGACATCAAAGGCGTGTGAAGCGCATGTGTCACGTTCCAAACCACGTAATATCCAATCACACAAGCAAGGATAAACACGGTGAAGTGAGACAAGAATGCAGCAGGCGCAACAGAAGCAACCCAAGCAAATACACCCACAGCCGCGGCAAGGCCAACGACTTTTTTCACTGGAGACGTAGGTTCTTCAACTTTTTCTACTTTTGCAGCAGGTTTAGGCTTCGCTTGTGGCTGAGCAGAAACTTGGATTGGTGGTGCAGGCCAAGTGACCTCACCTTCTTTAATCACAGTAACGCCGCGCAATACCACGTCTTCAAAGTCGATATCGATGTTGCCGTCTTTCTCTTTGCAAAGCAGCTTCATCAAGTTAACGAGGTTAGTACCGTAGAGTTGTGAAGATTGGGTAGGAAGACGACCCACCATATCGGTGTAACCGATGATTTTTACGCCGTTCTTCGTTAGCACAACTTTGTCAGCTTCTGTGTATTCACAGTTACCGCCATTTGCCGCTGCCAAATCAACAATCACGCTGCCCGACTTCATTGAGTCGACCATTTCTTTGGTGATCAGTTTAGGCGCAGGACGACCTGGGATAAGTGCTGTCGTGATAATGATATCAACGTCTTTTGCTTGCTCAGCGTAAAGCTCGGCAGCCTTGCGATTGAAGTCATCAGACATTTCTTTCGCATAACCGTCACCGCTTCCTGCTTGCTCTTCAAAAGCGACTTGCAAGAAGTCTGCACCCATACTTTCGACCTGTTCTTTTACTTCAGGACGAACATCGAATGCACGAACGATGGCACCTAGGCTACCCGCAGCACCGATAGCAGCAAGACCTGCAACACCAGCGCCTGCAACAAACACTTTCGCCGGTGGCACTTTACCCGCAGCAGTAATTTGACCCGTAAAGAAACGACCAAACTCATGAGCCGCCTCGACAACAGCACGGTAACCCGCAATGTTTGCCATTGAGCTCAATGCATCCAAGGCTTGTGCGCGAGAAATACGTGGAACCGCATCCATCGCCAACACATTGATATTCTTAGCAGCAAGCTTTTCCATCAATGCTTCGTTTTGCGCAGGCCAAATGAAACTCACGAGTGTCGTGCCTTCTTTTAGGCTCTCAAACTCGTCATTCCCTTCTACCTGAGCAGGGGCATTAACTTTGAAAATGATGTCTGACTGCCAAACTGTCTCGGCATCAACCACTTTGGCGCCTGCTTGTTCAAAGGCAGTATTGTCAAAACTGGCAAGCAGACCTGCATCGCTTTCGACAACAACGTCGAAGCCCATATTTAAAAGCTGTTCCACCGTTTTCGGCGTGGCAGCAACTCGCGTTTCATGCGCAAGTACTTCTTTTGGTACACCAATTTGCATAGTTAATCCCTGACTATTGGCAGTGTAAGTAAATCGTTTGTAACGAACTAAAAGTGCTCAATCAAGATATGTAGGAAAAAAACTAAAACAATCAATGATCAAACCGTGTTTAAACCCATACTAACGAGTTTTAGTAAGAAAATAACGTAATTCAACCATGGACGGAGGTCAGACCTCTTATATCTTTTTTGGTTTTAAGCTATTGATTAAAGACTCATTTAGCTAAAAGCGCACTTCCATCGTTCCGAACAAGACTAAACAAGCATCGTGCTAGACCTATTTTTTGACCGAAATAGCAATTTTTTGCTTTGATCTCGGTCAGTTAGCCAAACATTCTGTCGCCCATTTGGTCGATAAACGTGTGTGCTTTTTGAAGCATGAGATCTTTCGCGCTTTCCTCACCCGGAAGCAAATCAGAGCGGATGAACAAATGCTCTTTTATTTCGCCATCCAATTCTTTGCATATACGTCCAGCAATTCGAAACTGTCCGCCTTCTGCTTTTGGTTCCGGATAAATGAGATAGCCTTTGTACTCAGTTGGCTCAACAGCACGTTTCCCTTGTTCTTTGCTACCAAACAACCAATTAAATAGACCCACGTTAAATCACTCTTTTTTGTTGTCTTTGATTCATAGTGACGAACTGAGAACGCCTTGTCTAGCCTCTTTCCGCATGATGTTTAATCATGACTAAATACCACAGTTCGACAACATAATTATTTGTTCAATAAGGGAAATGTGTGGCATAAGCGAAGTGAATAAGAATAGTTAATCAATATGATAGACCATAAAAGTCTAAGAATAGAGAGAGATAAGTAGGATTAAGATTCAAGTGACAACGTCACAATGATATTCAACACATACAAAAAAGCGCTGGTCAAAAACCAACGCTTTTATCGATGATAGGTCTGGAATAAGCCTAGCGGATCAGCCCGATGTCACGCTTGATGTGATCAGGTAAATCAGACGTTGAACGCAACGTTTTGTTTACTTGACGCGTCTGCAAAATGTCCATTGCATGGGCAAACAATCCTTTGATAGAAACCGCATAGCTTTTTTGAGAGTTATCAACAGAAGTAACAACGTGACCGAAATCAACTGCCTGTGTCATTTTATGCTCGCTATGTGATTGACTTTACTCTGCAAATTCTAGTCATTTAATTGCATTGTTCATAATGACTATTTTTTGCACTTTGAATTAGAATATCTAATGTGAATGAATTTTTTGACTTTGGACTATCTCCATATTTCATTGTTTAAAAAAGGTTTCTCATTAAAACAGAAAGCAATGAGACATTATTAATTTTTATTTATCATACTGATTACAATTTGATAGCATTTGGCTTTAACGATTCCGTCTGAGGCTTCTTTGTTAGCATTTCTTAGCAAACATTCATCAACCCTTCTTGCATTGGCTGCCGTGTTCGGCTTTTTGCTACCTGATTTTTCACAAGCCGCATTGCCTTTTCTGCCTTACATCTTGTTTGTTTTGATGTTGTTTACCCTCATTGGTATCGATCAACCTCTCCTCGTGAAAGCCCTATTTAAAAAAGAGGCGTGGCTTTACGCCTTATTACACGGTGGTGTCACGACGGTGGTCGTGGCGAGCATCGCACTTCTCTTTAACGCAAGTTCCGAGTTGCTGCTTGCACTAACAGCAGTCTGTGCCACAGGAAGCCTCTTCGCGACCCCTGCAATCGTTCGCTCTATGGGCTTTGAACCGCTAAAGGCAATGGCATTTACCATCGCCAGCACCTTGATGATGCCTGTGATTCTTTATATCAATCTAACGTTGTTCAGCGGCGATAACTTCGCGCTCGATATGAAGAGCTATTGCCTGAGGCTTGCGGTATTCATCTTTGGCCCAATGGGATTGTCCTTCCTGATACACAAGAGCATGTCTAAAGATCGCCTCACCCGAATGCATAGCAAGTTGGCACAATTTACCGTTCTCTTGGTGTTCAGTTTTCCGTTCGGGCTTGCAGGACAATATCGATGGTTGTGGAACAGCGATCGTGAGTTCGCCATTGCCATGTTCTTCCTTGCATTAGCAATTTGCGTACTATTTTTCATCATTGGGTTTGTTTGCTATCGAAAGCATGGAAAGGAAGAAGCATTTATCGCTGCAATTACCGCAGGAAACAGGAATGTGTTACTGACCTACTCTGTGGCAGGCGCGTTTTTAGGACCACTCTACTTACCGCTTATTGGGGCATTACAACTACCCACCTATATGCAGCCCATCGTCATTCGCTTTCTGCTGAAGCGACACCAAAAGCTAGAGCGAACCTAGACGTGTTAGGAATTACGCCCTCTTGTATTATATGGCGATAAGAAGGCCCGCCTGCACGTGGCTAGGCGGGAACATCTTCACATGCCAGTGGCTGGAACGAAGTACACGAGCGAAGCCCAAGCAACGATCCAAAAGGCAATTAATCCAAAATCTAACCAATCACGCTTTTCCACCATAGTATCCCCCTAAGGAAAGCCTGTTGTAGTTATCGGCACGCCACGAAAAAACTTAACGTTTTCTGATATCCGTGAAACATTTACCGATACTGCTTTCAAGAATCTTGTTTGTGGAGGAACAGGTGGCACTGCATGAACACTTTGCGCTGATGCGGCAAGTTATCGCCGATTTATTCCTCAAATGACGTCTATGCAAAAAGCGGACACATATTGCGCAAAAAACCATTCAAATTGAAAATGAGTGAGATAGGCAGGATCAAGAATACGGAGTAACGTCCTCCGTAGTCTCGAATAGTTCTGGAATGGTTACCTAAGAATCAGCGACTTACTTAGATTCGGCACACGGTACATAATGTTGCAGGGTATCTTTTGGCGCACGTAGGTTGTCGTTAGCCCGTGCATATTCAATAAAACTATCCGACAAAATAACCCCAATAGACACAGGCTGAGTACCTAGGTTCTTCAACGCGTCATAGCCTTCTTTCCCTTGGGACGTGTACGCAGACGAGACCGCACGATAGATTTTACCTGGCTCAACATCGCGCCACTCCCCAGACACAAGTTGATGCTGGAGCTGAGTGATTCTCTGTCCTTCAGGCTTTCCGCATTCATAGGTATACCGTAGCCCAGCGGTATAAGGGAAACTGCCATTGCCAGTTCCTTCCACACCGTTATTAGTGGCATTGTTGATCGCCCCTTCCAACGCCGCTTTGACTTGAGCACCTGTGGGTTCATAAACCATCAGATCGATCGCGAACGGCAATAACCGCCCTGCGACATCTGCCGCTGTGAGCTTTCCCGCTTCAAGCGACACACGCACACCACCGGCATTATGGATGGCGAAATCGACACCATGACCACGAATATTGGCGGAATAAAGCAAACCTTCACAGACCAGTGGAGCTATTTGGCTCGGCCCTTTTTCGTCAGGAACACGAACATGGCGTAACCTATCGGACAATATAGTGACAACGTCACTTCGCATAGCTAAGACGGCTGGACGGTATTCCGTATTCAGCAATGCTTTGACGTCTTTGTTGCCACGACAGTGTAAAACATTCGGTTGTTCAGCAAGATACAATTTAGCCGCATCAAAATCATGCTCATCGAGTGCCACATCCCATGAGGCATCCAGCGCCAATCCGCGACCGAGCATGAGGTAATTATCACCGGTGTGCGACAGGACGCTGCCATCACTGTTTAACGTCACATCAAGTTTACCAATGGCCAAGGCATGACACCCTGCTTGCACCACCAGCGTATTGTTAATTTTGCGGCCATAAGGTTCAGAGTTACCCAACCCTATATTGCTAAAATCACCTTGCAGTACATGACTATGTCCACCCACGACAACAGACAGACCTTCTACCTCTTCCGCCATTTTCAAATCTTGGTCATACCCAAGATGGCTAAGCAGCACGATATTGTTGATTCCTAGGGTATCGCGGATGTATGCAATGGTATTCAACACGACCATTTTTGATTCGAGGAAAGGCGTGTCAGCATCTGGCATGGCGATCTGTGCCATTTTATCGATAGAGACACCAAAAATAGCCACTTGATGATCACCGAACGTTCTCACCAGCACTTTCGCACGCTGTTCTTGCGTATCGAAATCATACAACAAGGGTTTTCCCTTTAACGGGCTAGGCTTGTTTCGAATTTCTTGGCTGACGTCCCAGTTGCCAGCCAGCAATGGGAAGGAGATGTGATCGAGGAATTTCGATACCGCGGCGTTGCCTAAATCTAATTCATGGTTCCCCAATGCCATAGCATCGAGATCAAGCATGTTCAACAGTTTAGCGTTGGCATCGCCTTTGAAAAGGTTGTAGTACAAGGTGCCTTGGAAGCAGTCCCCAGCATGTAGGAATAAAAACGCATTCCCTTCGCGTTCAGCATTTTCACGAAATTGTGTTGCCACCGTTTTAATACGTGCAAAACCGCCACTCGTCGCGTAAACACGCTTTTCCTGCCCTTTTACAGACAGCGAAACAGGTGTTGGCTCAAAGTGGGAGTGTGTATCGTTGATGTGTGCAATTGAGAGCGTGAAGCGAGTGACTTTAGGCATGATTCCCTTTGATGCAGTGCACAAAACGAGATGGTATCAGAATCTAAGCCTAGTTCACATACATCACATTTTGGTTAAACCGTTTACATGCAGGGAGATAACAGATTGATGGTTAGTCAATGCGCGAGAAAAAGCACAAGAACTTTTATCATTAACCCGAGAGACAAACTGATCATGGCGGCATACCACCACTTCAACTCGTCATTTGAAAGGCTTCTAACACGAAAAAGAACCACGTTCACTTGATGCCAATTGTCCGTTCTTGCAGCATATTGAAACGCACAGCGCACCAACATCACAATGCCAGAGACCAATAAAACCGTTTCAACTGCCTGCGCGATAACCATCAGCACGCTTAAATTCTCTCTTCGTGGGTCACGTCTTATTCAAATTAAACAAATGACCCGAAAACATTCAACGTTTTGTTTGGCTTTTGCGCCCTAGATGTGAAGGCACTTGCATCCCAACAAAAAGAGGAGCCAAGCTCCTCTTCAGGGTTTTACACAGATGGCTAAGCGCTCTTAGCCACTTAATCCGTCAGCACACCATTTTCATAATCACGCATGGCTTGGTTTATCTCTGCCATTGAATTCATGACAAATGGCCCATAATGCACCACAGGTTCGTTGATGGGTTCACCTGCCAGAATCAACACGCCCGCTTCTTTCTGTGCTGTGAGTGAAATGGTCTCACCTGCAGAAAGCTGCGCAAAATGCCCTTGAGGAATCGTCGTGCCTTCAACGTCAACATCACCGCGATACACAAACAGATTCACTTGGTAGCGTTCTGACACATTCAATGTACGCGTTTCTTTTTCCACGGCACGCCAATCTGCAACCACAGCTTCAACGCCCGTCTTTTGAAGGGGACCTGTTAGCGCGTTGCCATTCTCGGTCAAGTTGCCAGAGATAACACGAAGCAAATTAGTGTCGGAACCGTATTCATTGATCTCTTCTGACTGAAAATCATGGTACTGCGCTGGGTTCATTTTCTTGGCAGCTGGTAGGTTAATCCAGATCTGGAAACCATGCAGACCACCTTCACTCATGATTGGCATTTCACTGTGGATAACGCCTTTACCCGCAGACATCCATTGCGCCCCACCGGATTTTAATTCTCCCACATTGCCCATGTGGTCACGGTGCTGGAAATGCCCAGTAAGCATATAGGTTAGTGTTTCAATGCCACGAT
The DNA here is from genome assembly GCF_002876705.1 of Enterovibrio norvegicus. Classification (GTDB taxonomy): domain Bacteria; phylum Pseudomonadota; class Gammaproteobacteria; order Enterobacterales; family Vibrionaceae; genus Enterovibrio; species Enterovibrio norvegicus_B. The sequence goes on from NZ_MDAG01000068.1 coordinate 224,396, forward strand.
GCGGATGCGGCGGAAAACCACCAATGTAATCATCAGGGTTTTCGCTTTTCAGCTCGTCGATCAATAAGAACGGGCTGAACTTAGCATCGTTAAAGCCATGCACTCGGTTAATTTTTACACCGTCACCGTCTTTCGAGGCATGTGAGCGAATGATGCGAGTTACATTTCTTGTTGTCATTGTTCTCTCCTTAGTTGCACCCAGTTTACGAAGGAGTGACGAGAGACAACACCACCTAGATAAGAACAAGTCATTCAATTAATTCGAACGATACGCATCTCACCAACAAAATTATCGGTAAAGTTCGTTACATCCTATTTGGCAGGAAACGTGCAGATTGTCTCCATAACGCTTTTTGCTTTTGGTGAGCGAAAAGATTCTCTTTGTGGATCGTGCAATGTTTGATATTTATCGATCAACAAGGTTTTTCACGGATGAGCACAAATGATCGAGTGGCAAGCAAACCGCCTGTGGTATCAATCTGATGATTACCGTTGCTTTGGCGTGAATATCGGTCAGCGAATGATGATTGTCCGCTTAGAAAGCGGTGAATTGCTCATTCACAACCCCACGACACTGACAGAAGACATTCGCCAACACATCGCCAAGTTGGGTACCGTCAGTATCATCACAACCGTTAACTGCCATCTTCATGCTGCGCTGTCCGATTGGTGGCTCGCGTATCCTGATGCATACTTTTATTCCGCGCCTGGCCTTGCGTCAGTTCGAACAGATATTGGCTTTGATGGCACGCTCAACTCAACCACGTCACCCCGTTGGAAAGGACAACTCTACCAAACCATCGTGCGTGGCAATGATCGAAGCGAAGACGTCGTTTTTTGTGACCCTTTGAGTAAAACTTTACTCTTTGGAGAGAGCATTCTTTGGTTAAACGAAGGATCGCTGGGTCGACAATTGGCGGGAAAACTATTGGGTTGTCACAATCAAGCCTCTATTCCTTTCTATCACCAAATGTCAGTGAAAGAACGCAATCTGCTCAGATGGTCCCTGCAAGAAATCCTAACTTGGCCGTTTGAGCACATTTTACCTGTACATGGAGATCCAATATGGTTCGACGGTAAAAAGAAACTGGCGAATGCATATGCATGGCTGCTCGGACATTGAGTACGCCAAGTTATTCATAGCCCTTTATTGTTAACTCGCTATAATGATGCGCAATTTTCTCTCAACAGCAGAAATCAACTTTTCATGAAGCAAAATATTCTCACCTTTTTCAAAGGTATGGCCATGGGCGCAGCTGACGTTGTCCCGGGCGTTTCAGGCGGTACCATCGCATTCATCACAGGTATCTACGACACACTGCTAGAAAGTATTCGCCGTGTGAACCCTTCCCTATTTTCAAAATGGCGCAAAGAAGGCTTCTCCGCTGTTTGGACGCACGTTAACGGCACATTCTTAGTCTCTTTGCTTTCAGGTATTTTGACGGCAATTTTGACGCTAGCAAAAGCCGTTTCCTACGCACTCACCGAACACCCTGTTGTTATTTGGGCATTCTTCTTCGGTTTGATCGTTGCGTCTGCCATCCACATGATCAAACAAGTCGAACGCTGGGCAATCGGTGAAATCGCGTTGGCGATTGGCGGCGCGATATTTGCGTATGGCATCACTGTCGCGAGTCCTATTACGCTTGAATTTAGTATGCTGACAGTATTTATTGCCGGCTCAATCGCTATCTGCGCCATGATCCTTCCAGGCATTTCCGGTAGCTTTATTCTGCTTCTGCTTGGCATGTATGCGCCTGTACTCGACGCAGTGAAGAGCTTAAACCTGCCTATTCTGGCGTTGTTTGCGCTGGGTTGCCTTGTCGGTATTCTCTCTTTCTCCCATGTTTTGTCTTGGCTACTCAATAACTACCGCAGCCTGACCATTGCGTTCCTAACCGGCCTTTTGATCGGTGCGCTAGGTAAAGTATGGCCGTGGAAAGAAGCCATCAGTTTCCGCATAAACTCATCGGGTGAGAAAGTGCCATTGGTTGAGAAAGTCCTTTCTCCTTCAGCATTTGAAGCGGCTACTGGTCAACCGTCTCAGCTGATGATCGCCGTTGTGATGATGATTGTTGGCTTTGGCATTGTTATTGGATTGGAAAAAGTTTCCGAGAAACTCGCTGACTAATCGTTCACTATTCAACCAAACACTCAGGGCTGCGCAATGCAGCCCTTTTTTATAGGCGAAATTTCAAGACATCCCTCACACAGATTTATAACAATTGGTGGTAAGCTTTTTGATGTATTCACTACTAAAACATCACCTAATGAAAAGTTCGCAACACCCTCTTCGCCGTTTTGTCAGCGTGTTTTCTCTCTTTGCATGTGTATGGATTGGCTACTTTTTTGCTGACAGCTTTTTGTTTGCCTCTGCAAATGAGCAAAGTAACGTCGCACCAGATTGCGTATTGAGTACCACAACCTGTGATTTCTCCAATGCCTCGGCGACGCTAGCAAATGACACGGTTGAACCCTTAGTTCCTTCCACGCTGAGTGTGAACGCAGACAGCGAAGCATCCTACTTGTTAGTGGAACTCGAAGGGGTAGAAATGAACATGGGTATCTACAAGCTAAAGTTGGTTAAAACCAACAAGAACCAATTTCAAGGTGATGTGATGTTACCAATTTGCATGGATGCAGAAATGACATGGCGTGGCTCGATTAGCAGCCCTGATAAATCCATTTCTCTTCCCATTGACGTAAGAATGGTGCGATGAAACTAAAAATCCTTGTACTCGCCACTGCGCTAATCGCCGGACTCGGTGCCCGATATTTCTTTGAACAGAACGCAACAGATGAACACGTCGCGTCTTCAAACGTAAATATGGGATTGCTTCAAAGTGGACAGGACACCATCAACCTTTTCGATAATGCCGATGAACGCGTGCGTGTGGTTTACTTTGGCTATACGCATTGCCCCGACGTTTGCCCAACATCTTTGGCTATCCTTTCTGCCGCGCTCAAATCACTGCCCGATGAAACACTCGATAAGGTTCGCCCTGTTTTCGTCACGCTCGATCCTAAACGCGATGATGGCGATGCCGCACAAGAATATGCGGGCTACTTTCACCCTCGCATTGAAGGCAGCAGCGGATCACAAGATGCGATTGATGCACTCGCTAAAAAGTATGGCGTTCTCTATCAAATTACAGAACTTGAAGATTCAGCCATGGAGTATGCCGTTGACCACAGTTCATACTTTTACTTCTTAGCGCCAAACGGGAACTTGCTTGAGAAAGTGCCGCACACGCTTAACCCAAATATGGTATCGGATGCAATTTCTCGACTCACAACAAAAATGCAAACACAATAACCATAAATAATTATCACATTTATCCTACATACTTCATTTTTCTCGCTATTATTGACGTAACAACGGAGCTACTTAATGAAATATTGTTCTTCGCTACTCGGGTTAGCACTGGGGCTTTCCTCACTTTCGGCGTTTGCGAGTGTTGATTTACATGACGCATACGCGCGAGCTATGCCACCAAGCGCCCCGAATAGCGCAGCGTTTATGACGCTAGAGAACACAACAAGCAATGATATTTCATTAATCAGCGCAACATCCCCTGCCGCAGGCAAGGTAGAGCTGCATAATCATGTTATGCATGATGGCATGATGAAAATGCGTCAAGTGAAAGAGATTGAAGTGCCAGCGAATGGCAAAGTGGTATTGGAACCGGGTGGTTTGCATGTCATGTTTTTTGATTTGGCGTCGCCAATGAAAGAAGGCAATGAGGTTTTGCTCTCTCTAACGTTTTCAGACGGGTCAAAAATCAATCAAAACATACCCGTAAAGAAGATAATGATGGGCAAGATGCATAAGCACAAGAAGAAAGATCACCACTAAACTCCCAAAATTCTAAACTTTTAGGCTGACATCAGGCTTAGTTTTTGTGCTGTATCAAAAATGAGTCGCACCGATGTCTACCTAAGGCGGCAGAATAGACAATCGCGGTCTATTGTTAAACTGCAGCCAGTTGTAAAACAGGTAAAAAGCAGTTCGGCATCTAAACAAAAACAATGAGGTTTTGACTATGAAAATGCGTCTTCTAACTTTAGCGGCAATTGCTTCTAGTGCAGTATTGGTAGGTTGTTCAGGCAGCTCATCACTAGAGCAAAGTGTTGCTGATCTTTCGTCTAAAGTAGATTCTCTATCTAACCAGGTTTCAGCTCTACAAGGCGATGTATCAGATGTAGCAGCGGCGTCAGCGCTTTCTTATGACGAAGCAGCACGCGCTAACGAGCGTATCGACAACATGGCTCAGTCTTACACTAAGTAAGATTTAGCAAGTAACACCCCCTATAATTCTGCGGCACCTTCGGGTGCCGCAGCTATTTGTGCGCCGTACTCCGCTTAACCCGCAATTCCTCACCTATTCCATCGCTACGCATGATTCTCTGCTGCCTAACGTTCTCTGACTCTCCCCCAAGCTCAACCTCGCGTTCAGTCGGCAACTTGTGTCGTGTATCATATTTATCGCGAACGTGAACATAGGCCTGTGGGCGCATTAGCTGAACACTCATTGGCTGAACACTGTGCAGATGACACCGGGTTAACGTTACGACTGTCGGATGAAGACGAAGCAGACGCAGACGCAGACGCAAACGCAGACGCAGACGCAGACGCAGACGCAGACGCAGAAAAGTGAAGCACAAATAAAAACGCGCTGCCCATAAAGGAACAGCGCGTTTAGTCAGATGGTGCGGTGTTAGGTTAAATGTCGTTATCAGCGAGGATTTGTTGCCCCATTTCGATAGGCATACCAGATTGAATCGCCAATGCTGCGCGATAGCGGCGCTCGTTCATGTGGTTTGATGTTAGCCACGTAGAGACACGCGCGTCTGGTTGCGTCAACAAACGCTGGCCTGCCTGTGATTCGTCTGCAGACAATGGGCGATGCACTTCAACGTACACGGCGCCATCTGGTTCGAAACTGGTTTTAACCGGCTGGTTAATCACACGCACTTTTTCACCAACACGCACACGATTGAACAACCATGCAATGTCAGCGGGTCGCATACGAATGCACCCTGAACTTACACGAAGGCCAATACCAAAATCTTTGTTAGTACCATGAATCAAATACGTTCCCGTGCCATACGCTAAACGCAACGCGTGCAAACCCAACGGGTTTTCAGGCCCTGCCGGTACAACATCTGGTAGAACAATGTTCTTGGTTTCTAAATACTCTTTACGAATGCTCTGCGGCGGTGTCCATGTAGGATTTTCGCGCTTCTGGCTTATCTTGGTTGTCATGATCGGCGTGTCTCGACCAATGCGACCGATACCAATCGGGAAGATGTACATTTCCTTTGCGGCTTTATCAAAGTAATACAAGCGCAGTTCAGCAAGGTTGATCACGATGCCATCGTAATCAACTTCTGGGAGCAAGAGCTGCTGGGGAATAGTGACAAACGAGCCCGCTTTGGGAAGGTATGGGTCAACACCTGGGTTAGCAGACAAAAGTGCGAGAAAACCAACATTGTACTGTTTGGCAATCTTTTCTAAATGTTCGCCCTGTTGAACAACATGCACGGGGTTTTCCCCAACCAAACGCGTGTCTGCCTCTGGCCAAGCATACTGTGTTGCCTGAGCGTTGTTGACGAGCAATGCACTGAATATCAGCGCAAGCGTTAATCTAAAGCTTTTCATCTAACCACAATCTCTATGTTCATTGTCCGTGATGTTTCTCTTATTAAAGATATCACGCAATACGACCTTTGCTGGTGCCTAACATTTCGGGAGAATGTATATATCGATGCGCTATTCTTGCGAATGACACAAAACACAAAGAGCACCTTGAGGTGCTCTATTACGAATGGCGAAAAAATCACCACGTATTTAGAAGTACATGCGAACGCCTAGCGAACCTTCAAACTTGAACGCAGCGTCTTCTTGCCAATACCACGTTGAACCCGCTTCTCCGTATAGCTCCACATTCCCGTGGCCCAATGGCACTGCTAAGCCTAATCCCGCACGCGGGCCCCACTCATGGTGTTCATCGTCCACCCATTGAAAGCCGGTATAACCATAGATTGGCGCAAATTCAGGCCTTGCCAGCCAATCGCCAAGATTCCAAAGCCCATCGACAGCCACACCCGTTTCTTCAATCCCGAAGGATAGTCGAATCGCATCTTGTGACACCGTCACACCTGACATGGGTGCACCTAAAAATATGCCTGCAGAAAACCCTTGAGCAGCCATTGATGACATTGGTGTTGCCAATGCCAGTAGAAGAAGAACCCTTTTCATTACTCTATCCATATCTAAAAATTCACCGTCAGCAAAACAATGCGAGCCAACAAGACTGATCCCCTGAAATGCCCAATGTCATTCGTCGAGAAACAGCCAAATCACTTTACCTTGGGGATCTCAGTTAAACCAGCGTAACGCAACCAATTTCCCATCAATGCCTCAAATCAACACCACCAATCCATACCTCGAATCCATACCTCGAATCAATGCCTCCAATCCATGCCGCCAATCAATGGGACCAACGCGCGATACGTCTGCGTGCATTTTCTAACCTAATAGCTTGATTGGCCAAAGTTTGATGTTCAACGCATCAAAACAATCATTTACTCGTAATAGGCATAAACTAATGAAAGAAAAACAACGTTTAATAGGTCTATGTACGTAACCTGCAGTTGCAGGCGTGTTGGATGTATCTAGTTTGAGGAGATAGCGGGCATGTTGATCCGTAGAACGAAAAAATCTGAGCTAAAGGAAAGCGACCTGACGCCAGAGTCGGTTTATAAATCGCGCCGAGAGATTCTTAAGAAGCTGGGAATTGTTACCGCTGGATTGCCTTTTGCAGCACAGAGCCAAGCTGGCATTTTTGATATCTTCGGTGGCGATGACAAAAAAAGCGAATCAAGTGCAATTTTTCAGCGCTCCCCAATCGTAGCACCTAAGAACAACGCGTATGGCACGGGCATTGAGCTCACGCCGGAAACCAAAGTACTCAATTACAACAACTTCTATGAGTTTGGTACAGGGAAAGGCGATCCTGTAGAGAACAGCCAAAACTTCAAAGTGGACCCGTGGAAACTCGAAGTAACGGGATTGGTTAACAATCCTATTACCTTAGGATATGAAGATTTACTCAAGCGCTTCCCACTCGAAGAGCGCTTGTACCGTATGCGTTGTGTAGAAGCATGGTCAATGAACATCCCGTGGATCGGTTTTTCGCTGGCGGCGTTGCTTAAAGAAGCTGACCCGCTTGGCAGCGCAAAATACGTCGCCTTTGAAACCCTTTATGACCCTGATCAAATGCCAGGGCAGCGCTCCCAGTTTGTGGGAGGCGGTATTGATTATCCGTATGTAGAAGGCTTACGCCTTGATGAAGCAATGCATCCGTTGACCATGCTCAGTGTGGGTCTCTATGGTCAAACCCTTGCACCACAAAATGGCGCACCCGTTCGTTTGGTTGTGCCTTGGAAATATGGCTTCAAAGGGATCAAGTCTGTTGTCAAAATTCACTTACTCGAAGCGCAACCACCAACGACATGGAACTTGCTTGCTCGTCACGAATACGGCTTCTTTGCCAACGTGAACCCACAAGTTGACCATCCTCGCTGGAGTCAATCTTCAGAGCGCTTTATTGGTGAAGGTTCTATCTTCAGTTCGCGCAGAAAACCCACCGCCATGTTTAATGGCTATGGCGAAGAAGTCGCGAGCTTGTATTCTGGTATGGATTTGCGAGCTAACTATTGATGCGACTAACGCAGAAACACATTTGGGGTATCAAGGCAGGTGTGCATCTCATCAGCCTTGGTTTCTTCATCAATTTAGTCTGGCTAACCTTTAACAATGGTTTTGGCGCAGACCCAGTAGAAGGCATCACGCATTTTACGGGCATTGCTGCTCTTAACACCTTGGTGGTTGCCCTACTGATCAGCCCTATCGCAAAATTTGCTAAACAAGGCATGTTGGTGAGGTGTCGCCGTGTTGTCGGTATCTACAGCTTTGCATGGGCAACCCTACATATGGCAACGTTCTTCGCGCTGGATCTGGCATTTAACTTTGCCTTTCTGTGGGAAGAAATTGTCACGCGTCCTTACATGACGGTCGGCGCTGTCGGGTGGCTTATTTTGCTCGCGCTAACGGTCACGTCCACCAGCGCAATTCAACGCAGAATGGGCGCGAAGTGGCAGAAACTTCATAATACGGTTTATCTTGCCGCGCTATTAGTACCTATTCACTATTACTGGTCAGTAAAATCTGGTCTTATTGAACCCGCAATTTATATCTTGCTGTCGGTGGGATTGCTCGCAATTCGTTGGAAATCGATTAAAAGGATCGTTATTCGCCCAGCCGTTCGTCGTACTTAGTGTCCTATTTTGACCCATATCTCCTAATTGAGTTAACTATTTCTAGAATTCTCATAATTTTTGCCATACTTTAAGGCAACCCTATGTAGTCGTTCTTATTTTTGGAGTGGGCGTTTTTGCTAGATGAAATTATCTCGCAGAGTCTACGTGACTTTCAGTCTGATTGTTTACGTTTCTGTGAACAACATTATCCGACGATTCATAATCGTGGAATGAAAGAAAGCCACCTTGGTAAGGCATTGTCTCGACGGCTGATCCACTCCTACGAAAATATCGATATCCCAGCCAATTTTGTTCAGCTTGAAGATGCGTCTTCATTAAAACAAATGGTATTTCGTGTTGATTCTCCCGATCACCAAATATATATCGTCGCGCACAATTTAATTAGTGCCAACGTTGCTTGTCGCCGTGGATTGGTAAAAGACACCTGTTGGATGCTTGATCGACTTGACGTAAACGACAACAAAGAAAAACGCTTAATCATTATTTCCGACCATTGGATTGACCGTTCCGCGGCAAGTAAATCGATCCCAAGTTGGTGGCTGGGACACCAGCCCATTCACCTACCAGAGTTTATTGCTCAAGGCGTCAAGCTTGTTGACTCACCGAACTCTCTTGCTGTTGATCTTCAAGCGGATTGTCGGTTACACGATGGCATGCATCGTATTTTCCACCCTTTCCACCGTCAACGTGACGGCCTTCCACTGTTTAAATACCTCCTACTTTCTGCGGTTTACCCGTTAAGCAATGACTAGATGTCTGTTGACCTTTTATGGTCAACGTTCCCTGGAACAGTCCAAGCTACTCACATAAACACTGTGTTTTTCACGCCCACACCGCACTTGAAACTTGGCAAGTTCTCATAGAACACGCACCTTGAGGTTGCTTGGGTATATACAAAGTCTGTAGGCTAACTGTATCTTTGATTTTCAACGTCATTTCTCTTCTTCGCGGGGCTTGGATGCTCGAAAAAGTCATTAGTATTCTCTTTCCCGTTTTTGCCGTCGTCGTGGCAGGGTTTATCGTGGGCAAAACCTTTAAACCTGATATGGGGCCCATCAATCGCATCAACATAGACGTCATGGTGCCTTGTTTGGTCTTCTCCACGCTGTCTGTAATGCCACTTGGCATGGAACAGTCTTCGTTGATCATCGCAGCGGTTATCGCCGTGTTGCTGCCCGGCATGATCATGGCGGTCTTGGCGCAGTTTTGTAATATGCCCTTTCGCGTATGGGGCCCCGCACAAATGTTCCGAAACAGCGGAAACCTTGCCATACCGTTATTTGGGTATGCGTTCGGTCAAAGTGCCGAAGCCCCTGCCATCATGCTTTTTCTGGTATCAGTGGTGCTGCACACCACGGTAGGTATTTCTCTGTTAAGCAACCAATCACAGCGCTTTCTCTCCATTTTGAAAACGCCCCTGCTGATCGCAGCGTGTTTGGCGCTAACCGCAAATTTCGCTGACATAAAAGTGTGGCAGCCGCTTCATGAAGCCATGGTGTTACTCGGGAATGCTGCCGTGCCGGTCATGCTGCTTTCACTTGGGGTTCAGCTCACGGCGATACGATGGAGTGGTATGAGAATTGGTATGCTCAGCACGTTGCTCAGCCTTGTTACAGGGGCAATCGCCTTCGCAACAATCTATGTGTTCATTCCTTTGCCGTCTGAACACATGAGGATGATGGTATTGTTCACCATGCTGCCACCAGCAGTGATGAACTTTTTATTGGCGCAGCGTTACGATGCAGGTGCTGAGGAAGTCGCCTCCATGGTGTTATTTGGCAACTTCCTGACCATTGTTACGCTTCCCGCTTTGCTGTACATCGCGTTTGCGTGGTTTTAACTGCAGTCGTTCCCACTACAGTGATATTAACTTCAAACGTTATCTACGCCCATACACCCATTAGAAAATGGGTTTCTTCCAAACAGATTTAAAATCGAACCAACCAACGTTGTTTGACGATACGTCTTCCAGATCACGACTGTCCACCACACCCAGCCAGATATGAAACAACGGAATAATTTGGCGCTGTTCAACAATCATGCGACCCAAGGTTTCAGCCGGAAATGGTTTGTTTGGCGTTCCGCGCCAGGTTTTCATGCTCTCTTCCAGCTTTGCGTAATCTTCGTCAGGCATTGCCACAGACATATGATTGAAATTCATCAGCCACGGCAACATCGCGTCACTGCGTTGATTCCCTAAGCTCATCCCACACAGCCAAATATCAACCTTCTTCGCTGACTTCCCTTGCATCATGTCTTCGTAACTCACGACATCAATATCAAGCGCAACATGATCAGCCGCAAGCATAGCCTTCAACGCATGCGCCAACTTCGGGAACAGCGGGTTATCTGCTTGGTGAACCAAACGCAAACGAGTGACAGCAGGCGCAGTGCGATCACTTGATCCTGCATTGGTATGAACCCAACCTGGCACCAATCCATAGGCGTTGGTGAGACGATATTCACCAATGCCATCTTGCGCCAAATACGGCATCAACGAAAAAGAGGCAATACGCGAATGCAGGTACTCCGCCCAACGTGGATCTTTTGCAATGCCCGTACGTCGATTCAACAGAAGGTAGTTGCACCCTTCATCCAACGCTAATCGATCGTGCTCTCCGTTGCTTATCGCGTTTTGGTGCAGCGCACCCTGTCGGGAGTCCAACACGGTGGGATCGAGCGACGCTGTGGGCTGCAAGTAACACATGGCAGCGCTATCCAAAACCCAAATCTCTATTTCATCTGTCAATGCACGAAAGCCGAAGTATTGATCATGTGCGCGCAACACTAACTGGCGGCTGTTGTTTTCAGCCACCAGATACGGGCCAGTGCCAACCGGAATACGCTCGGCGTTCTTTGTGCCCATCGAAGACTTGGATTGAATCGCCGCCATGGGAACCGCCAAGGTCTCGTGCAAGCGGCAATCTGGAAAATGCAGATAGATATCGACGGCATTCTCAGCAGGCGATTCAATCTTTTCGATATGAGAGAAATACGCGTTATCAAGCAGGTTTTCTAATGATGCAATCACATCAGTCGCACTCAGCAAACTGCCATCGTGAAACTTCACTGCTGGGCGTAAATAGAAACGCCAGTGACATGCACTCAACGCTTCCCAGTGGTGCGCCAAATCAGGCTCTACATCGTTGGTTCTTTCATTTATACGAGTAAGGCCGTTAAAGATTTGAGTGATCAAATGCTGTTCAGACCGACGCAACGGTTTAGCCGGATTCAAGCTTGGGAACGCGCGGTAATATGGCAAGCGAATGATCTGCTTGCCTTCCTGCGTAGTAACACCCAATTGCTCTTGAATGAGTTGAGCGAGTTTAGACGCATCGTTGTCAAGATGCTCTAGGGCTGCATCGAGTTTTCCGTCTTTTACCCATTCGCGTACGCGCTTCATTTGGAGATCAGATTGCGAACGATGGAAGGTCAGTCGGCTTTGTTTTCCTCGGCCAACCGCAGGGTCCCAGGTTAACCACCCTTGCTCGGCCATTTTGTTCAATACCATGCGTGCATTGCGGCGGGTACAGAACAAGATTTCCGACATATCTTGAAGGTTTGTATCGCTGTCTTTACCGTGAAAGTGCGCGTAGATTTTGGAAAATTGCACTTGAAGACGTTGGCCTGACATAAAAGAGGAACCCAAATTCAGAAAAATTAACGCTTAGATTTCCTATTTTAACCGAAATTCGGGCTGTTCGCCTCTCACAATCAAGGGGTTATAGCGCGATCGCACTCACAGTTTATTTCCCCTATTTAGAATTCGAGCATTGTTATTTTACTTTATATCGCTATTATCGAGGCTCACATGCACTACGCATTTCATGCAAAGCAGCAGGAGCCCGCATGGCTGACACGGCAATTCTTTCGCACTTCCACAAAAAACAAGCGTGGATGGCGAGTCATATAAACGCTGCGCAATTTCCTACAGCAGAAAGTAAGCAAGGTTTAGCGATTTACCAGACGGCTGAATCTCTTCCTGCCCTTCGTGGTAAAGAAGATTCGAGCAGCCTTGTTGAAGGTATTACTGTTTACGCTGTCGATTGCCACCCACTCATGGTTCGCTATGCCAAAACGCTGGCAATGAAATGGCCTGAGTCTGATCACGCACTGATGCTAGAGTTTCTTTCGCAATTATCTCTCACCGACTTAGACCCAGCACCGGGAACAGACATTACCTTATATGTGGCCATGTCGGAGGGAACACCTGTTGCTACAGGCATGGTATTTACCAGTGAAGAAGAGACGGGAAGTGTTGCGGGAATATACGATGTGTTTGGTGTAAACGAAGATGCCAAACGTGCGGTGTTGGCACATGTTTTCACATCAACGTCGGCGGATACGATCGTCTGCGAATAGACAGTGACGTGATTGTTCACCGCTCCCGCCCCCTTCAGTGCCGCAAGAAGAAAAACTGTCACAGAATCCAAAAACAAAAAGCAGAACCCTGGGGCTCTGCTTTTTTGTCTCTACTGTCAGCCAATGTGAATCATTAGCCATTCATAGAAATCGATGCTTGGGATCTTTCTACGCTGTCTTTCGAATTTCAACGAAACGCACAAAAACAACACCTACTCACCGGCGATATTTGAATCGCAGGTCAATAGTAAAACTGACTCTATCGCAACTGAAACGTGGTACTCAAAAGTCTATCAGCAGCAAATCGTTCAGTGTGTATCGCTTATGAACGTGAAGAACGCTCTTTCTTAACGATGAAGAATGCTGCAACGATAAATGCGATTACCAGTAGTGTTTCCACGATATGTTCCTTTCGATTATTGGGCGTTAAAAATGCGCTGTTCACTGACTACATACTTCTGAATTTACGTGTCATTGAACATAAATTGCGCAAGAGTATACAGTAATTTTAGTTGCAAGAAATTATGAATTGTTAATTATTTGTCTGCTAATTGGTGTTTTCCACGTGAATTTACGTTTTCACGCTATCAGACAAGCAATATTATAGTGAAACATCGTCGTTTGTGACTATGACGGCGCGCCTAACTCGCTAAATTTTATAGGATATAGTGCGCAAAATTAAAAAGTCGCCGAGATACACGGCGACTTTGTTAACAGGCTGTTAAATTACATTTAAGGAATGACATACTATATCAGTGCCTTTTACTGAATCTGCGCCCCATCCTCTGCCCATTGTCCGATTAATGATCGTTCATCGTCAGTCATCTGAGTCATGTTACCAAGTGGCATGATGTTGGTCGTAACCGACTGCGCCACAATTCTCGCGGCTTCCAATTTGATTTGCTCAGGGGTATCCAGCATGACGCCAGCGGGAGCAACTGCAAAAGCAGGATGTGTCGGACTCTGCGAATGACACACAGTGCAACGTTCAGCAATGATGTTATTCACTTCAACAAAAACAGGGGCAACTTGGGCTTGCTCTGGAGCAACACCTGAACCGGATTTCATTGCTGGCGATGACACAAATGCCAAACACACCAAACCTAATGCAGCGGTTGGAATTGTCCACGCAAACTTTTGGCTTCCATGGCGTGTGTTGAAGTAATGGCGAACCATCACGCTGAGCACGGACAGACCCGCCAAAATTGCCCAGTTGTATTCATGCCCATACGTGCTTGGGAAGTGATTGCTGATCATGATGAACAGAACAGGCAAGGTGAGATAATTGTTGTGACGTGAGCGTAATAAGCCCTTTGCAGGCAATGCTGGGTCAGGCTCTCGGTTTTCTTCTATGGCTTTCACTAAACCACGCTGTGCTGGCATGATCACACGAAAGACATTGCCCACCATGATGGTTCCTATGATCGCACCGACATGGATGTAAGCGCCTCGCCCACTGAACACAAGGCTCAACGCCCACGCTGCAAAGACCAAACCTGCAAACAAGAAGACACCAAGTAACAACGGCTTTTTACCTAACGGGGAGTCACAAAGAAGATCATAGATAAACCAACCTGCTACCAGAGCGCCGATACCGATCGCTATCGCCGTACCTGATGACAACCCAGAACCGGGTTTGACTAAGTAAAGGTCGGCATTGGAATAGAACACCACGGTCAGCAATGCCACGCCTGTTAGCCAAGTAAAATACGCTTCCCATTTAAACCAATGCAGCGTTTCAGGCATGCTTGGTGGTGCAAGCTTGTATTTTTCAAGATGGTAAATCCCACCGCCGTGAATGGCCCAAAGGTCACCCGAAAGGCCATCTTTTGGATTGACTCGATTTAAGTTGTTTTCTAGCCATACGAAATAGAACGACGCGCCAATCCACGCAACACCCGTGATCATGTGTGCCCATCGTATCGCCAGATTTAGCCACTCTGTGATATACGGATCCATATATAACTCCTGTATCAACGCAGACACTGTTCAACGTCTGCGTTGTTATCCTGTCTCTGTGTGGGTTCTCGCGAGCACAGCATCAGCTACATTCACATGCTAATACCGTCCAACGCTAAAACCACTTTCGTCTCAGCAGAAAAGAAATGCTCATCGCAGTTATTCCCTTCACCCTCGCGATCTACCACCAAAAATCGGTCATGATCTTTCAGCGCTAAAACAGGGTGATGCCATACACCAGCGTGGTAATTCACGCCTTGTGTGCCTTTGGCATAAAACGCGCGAATACTCGCGTTCTCTGGCGGATTGCCACGCGGTGCAACAACAACCAAATAGTTGTTACATTGTAACGGAATGAACGCTTGCGACCCTTTCGGATGCCTTTCCAACATGGCGATATGAAGTGGATATTGCAGTGGCATCGCTTCAAAAATATTGATGATGACACGGGCTCCTTCATCCACTTCTGTCGTTGCTAATTTATGGTAGCGACGTGTCGACCCACCATTGATCATGAAAAACTCACGGTCTTCTGCTTCGATAACATCCCCAAACTCAGCGAAAGCTGCTCGGGTTAACGGCTCTATCTTTAACAAAACATCGGTGCGCATTTTTCATTCTCTTGGTTATCGTCTATCAACATCTGCGGTTAAACATCGTCAAATGGATGCGTTCGTTTATGGTTGTATCACTTGTATGGTTGTGTCACTTGAACACCTGCGTACAAACATGCTCTCTGCGTGAATATATTTAGGCTAAGTCTTTATCGAACTTAGTACCGAACAAACGCACTCGACTCACGCCACCATCGGGGAAGATGTTCACACGAACGTGTGTCACCGTGCCAATGTCGTTGATTTGATCGGCGTATTCATGAAGGTTATCTGCGGACAGTTTTTGATTCGGAAGTAGTTCACGCCAAAACAAGCTCTGTGTTGCGATCTGGTCGTCCGTTCCACCTTTCACCTTCGCAGCCTGAATTGAAATGCTGTCAGGAAAGTTACCTTTAAAGTGCGCAGTATCGACAACAATGCGGGCGATATCGCCAGCGTGCCCTAACGACAGAATCACCCAATCATTTCCCGGCTCACGACGACGCGCGGTTTCCCAGCCATCACCCATGTTGATGCCACGGCCCGGCATAATAAGATTTCGCATATGGCCAAAGTGTTGGTCATTACATGCCAGTGCACGGCCACCGTGCTCAACCGCCACCAAATCCAGTTCTTGATAGGGTGCAATGCCGGACCAATCCATGTTTGGATTACCAAACACACGAAGCCTTGCTACACCGCCGTCGGGGTAGATATTCAATCGAACATGCGTAAACGCGCGGTCATCACTGACAGGAAGAACATGGTGACTATTGCCAGAGAGGCTGGTCGAGGGCTGGATTTCGTGCCATTCGCTGTTTTCAGTCGGATCACCATCAGGGGAATAGCACGCATCAAGCGATGCGGAAGGCGGATAATTACCCGTAAAATGGGACGTGTCGATATCGATACCGTGTATAACGCCTGCTAATCCCAAGCGAACAACACAGTAGTCATAGCCTTCTTCACGCTTGCGGCGAGATTCCCAGCCATCCATCCACTTGCCATTGTCGTCATAAACATCTTCTTTCCATTCGGCTTCGCCATCATCCACTAAGCGTTGTTTATCGGCGAAGAAATCGTCTGTCGCGAAGATCGCTTCTGTACCTAGACGGCTACTGGCGAGATTGACCAATTTGGTGAAATCAGGTGGTGTTACATCCATCGTGTTTGCTTCCTTTCTCATTGTCGTTATCTCTCTCCTGCAAAGGTTAAACTCGCCCCCAACGAGAGCGATGTTTGCAAGGTGATCGATAAAAAGGATGCGTCTTTTCCCCTTTCACTTTGTGCAGTCAAACATGAACGAATGTTTTACTTCATGTGTGTCTGTCCAGCTTCAATTTGCGAGACGCTCAATGCACCGACGTATTGTCGGCAGTGAGTTGGCTACAAGTCTTGCAGCCGGAACAGAGCAATCTTGTTGATTTCTTTGATTGCCGTGTCGAATTCTGTGTCTAGATCATTCTCAATACGTTCTTCAAAGGCCGCCAGTATCAAATGTCGGTTCGCCCCTTTCACTGCCATGATGAAAGGAAATTGGAACTTCGCTTTGTAGCGCGTATTCAAACGCGTAAAACGTTCGAACTCTTCATCGTTGCATTGGTTTATGCCAGCGCTTGCTTGTTCAGACGTAGATTCAGGCGTTAACTCTCCTGCAACAGCCGCTCTACCCGCTAAGTCAGGGTGAGCCAAAATGACCAGTCTTTTTTCTTCCACCGTCGCATGGTTCAATATCGCCGCCATACAGTCATGAAGCCCGTTATGGTCGTTGTGAGATTCCGTTAGCCCTTTATTGAATGCGCGCTGGGCAACCCAAGGGCTGTGTTCGTAGATACCACCAAACATGTCCAAGAACGCAGATTCACTCATTTGGTTTGGGACACAACGTGTAAAACGTGCCATGTACGAATTCTCCTTACCTATCAATATCACGCTAAGACTCAGCGTCCATTGGTTTACTTCATTGAAGGATGGGGGTGATGCGTGTGCCAATGCTTCGCAATATCAATGCGTCGCGTCATCCATACATCGTCATGTTGCTTTACGTACTCAACGAAACGCTTGAGTGCAGCGAGCCGCCCAGGACGACCAACCAATCGACAATGCAGCCCGATGGACAGCATTTTCGGCGCGTCTTGACCCTCTTCATAAAGCACATCAAAGCTATCCTTCAAATACTGGAAAAATTGCTCACCCGAATTAAACCCTTGTGACGTGGAAAAGCGCATATCGTTCGTATCCAATGCATACGGGATCACTAATTGTGGCTTTCCAGGACGCGTGCCTTCTTCATGCCAATACGGCAGATCATCGTCATAGGCGTCGGAGTCGTAGAGAAAGCCACCTTCTTCAGCCACGAGTTTTCTCGTGTTCGGGCCCGTTCTTCCTGTGTACCATCCAAGGGGTCGCGAGCCTGTGATGGCTTCAATAGCCGCAATCGCCTTTTTCATGTCCGCTTTTTCATCGTCTTCACGCACATATTGATAATCGATCCAGCGATATCCGTGACTGCATATTTCGTGCCCGTCAGCCATCATTGTCTTAATAACGTCTGGATGTCGCTCCGCAGCCATACCGACCGCAAAGATGGTCAATGGTACGCCTTGTTGCCTAAATAAACGCAGCACACGCCAAACGCCCGCACGTGAACCGTATTCATAAATGGATTCCATGCTCATGTGACGCACGCCAGCCAAAGGTTGCGCACCCGGGATTTCGGACAGAAATGCTTCCGACTCTTTGTCACCATGAAGAACGCAACGCTCGCCACCTTCTTCGTAGTTCAACACAAACGATACCGCGATCTTTGCATTGTTAGGCCATCTAGGATGGGGAGGATGCTCTCCATAGCCCATCAAATTTCTTGGGTAGTCACTACTCATAGCGCCAATTCTCCAACACTCACGTTCTTAAACAGTCGCGTTATGTTCTTTTGCTCTATTTAGCGCGAAGCATTTTTGCTTTAAAACCGAAGAACAAATTAAGTATCCGCATTTTGTATACAATCCACAAGAACAAGTAAACAGTTTGTTATCAGGATCAAGTTTTTGAAAACTCGCTTTATTCTCTAAATCATGATCAGGAAGCTCGCTTACCCCTTGTTTATAAAGTAGTAGAGCAAGAATAAATCGTCCTGAAATCGCAAAAATGAAGCACATCACAGTCGCAATTAATTGTGTACATTTAGTTAACGTCAATGTATTCAATAATCGTAAGCAGGGTAAATATCAGCGTATATGAACTTTGCTTTCACAGTGAATATCTGAGGAATGTACACAATCACAAAAGGATTGAACGAATGGGAAGGCTCACCACACACGTATTAGACACGGCAAATGGCACGCCCGGGGAAGGGATAGAAATCACGCTGTTTCGCCAAACAAGTGATGGCTTTATCCCAATCGCGCGCACGCTCACCAACAAAGATGGGCGTACGGACTCCCCCCTTCTTGAAGACGACAATATCGAGCCTGGCAAATATCAACTTCAATTCAATACGGCGCAGTATTTTATCAACCGAGGCACCCAGCTGGACGACATCCCTTTTCTGGATGACGTCGTGATCCGCTTTGGTATCAGTGATAGCGACGCCCACTACCATGTCCCTCTTTTAGTTTCTCCCTACAGCTTTTCAACGTATCGGGGCAGTTAGCACAAACACAGATTGCATGGGCACTTAACCTCTAAGATTCACCCCGCTATGTGCATGTAAAAGCAATGTGGACAAAGGAATTTATTCTGTCCAAATCAATAAAAAAGGACGCACACACATGGAAAAGCAAGATTCAACAGAGGCAGCGAAACCTTCAACAGGCTTCCTTGAAACCTGGTTCAAGTTAAGCCAAAACGGAACAACAATAAAAAATGAAGTCATAGGCGGCGTGACCACCTTCGCCACCATGGCGTACATCATCTTTGTAAACCCGAATATTATGTCTGCGTCCGGTATGGATCCGGGCGCGTTGTTTGTCGCGACCTGTATTGGTGCTGCCATTGGTACATTGATGATGGGACTCTTCGCCAATTGGCCTGTCGGACTCGCGCCGGGGATGGGCTTGAATGCTTTCTTCGCCTTTACCGTCGTTGGTGAAATGGGATACTCATGGCAAGTTGCGTTAGGGGCGGTTTTTATCTCTGGTGTGATATTCGTCGGCTTGAGCGTGTCCCGCGTTCGCGAGTGGATAATCGATAGCATTCCGAGCAGTCTGCGCTATGCCATGACAGCGGGCGTCGGTTTATTCCTCGGCATCATTGGTTTGAAAAGCGCAGGTATCGTCGTTGGCAGCTCTGCGACTTTGGTAACGTTAGGCGACTTCACCAAACCTGAAGCCATCCTCGCTGCAGTCTGCTTTTTCATCATCTCTGTGCTTTCCGTTAAACAAGTCTTTGGCTCAGTGCTCATCGGTATATTCAGCGTGACCTTGATAGGACTTGGATTAGATTTGTTCCAATACAACGGCATCTTCTCTGCACCACCGAGCATTGCCCCAACCTTTATGGCGATGGACATCGCTGGCGCATTGAACGTGGGCATGATCAGCATCATTCTCGCTTTCTTGTTCGTCAATATGTTCGACACCGCAGGCACATTAATGGGTGTGGCGGAGCGCGCCAATTTAATGAACAAAGAAACAGGAAAAATTGATGGCCTGCCTCGTGCACTAAAAGCAGACAGTATGTCGAGCGTTATTGGTGCATGTTTCGGTTGTCCACCAGTTACCAGTTATGTGGAAAGTGCCGCGGGTGTTTCCGCTGGGGCGCGCACAGGCTTGTCTGCAGTGGTCGTCGGCTTCCTTTTCTTGGCAGCGATATTCCTCTCGCCTCTGGCTGGCATGATCCCTGCGTATGCCACTGCTGGTGCATTAATTTATGTGGCTTTTCTCATGATGAGCAGCATTAAGAATGTGAATTGGGAAGATTTTACGGACTCCGTTCCCGCCGCTGTCACCGCACTCATGATGCCGTTGACCTTCTCTATTTCAAACGGCATCGCACTGGGCTTTATTACCTATACCGTTCTCAAAGCAGGTACCGGTAAGTTCTCAGACATATCCATCGCAATGTACGCACTGAGCATCTTGTTTGCATTCAAGTTGGTGCTACTAGGATAAAAAAATCGAGGGGCAATACGCCCCTTTTTCTTTTCTGATTAAGAAAGAAACAACGCGTGTTCAAACACTTAACCTTTTGGGTTTTGAGGCGCAAATCGTAGCTCGATGCGTGGTATCGCCATGTGTCGGTGTCTTTAACCATTCGAGATCGTTTCACGAAGGAAAGCACTATGAAGCTCTTATATCAATTGAATGACAAGCCGCCCACAGGCGTGACGTTCATGCTCGCTGTTCAACACATGCTAGCATCCGTCGGAGGGATAATCGCAGTACCGCTGATCGTGGGTTCTGCCATTGGTCTTCCGGGCGCAGAAATCGTCACATTGATCAACGCCGCCCTGTTTGTGTCAGGTGCCATCACCATCGTTCAATGTCTTGGCCTTGGCCCTGTCGGTATTCGATTGCCCGTCGTCATGGGCTCCAGTTTTGCCTTTCTCGGCATTGCCATCGGCATCGGTAAAGTCGATGGCATGTCAGGCATTCTCGGCGCGTCCTTAGTGGGTGCTTTCTTGGTGATCATTTCCAGCTTTTTCATGGAGCAAATACGGAAACTGTTCCCTCCTGTTGTCAGCGGTGTCGTCGTCACCCTCATTGGTTTAACCATTTTACCCGTTGCGATGAATTGGGTCGGTGATGCCCCCGCCGACAGTGAGAACTTTGCCACCTTACCAAAACTCTTCTTAGCGGCCGTTTCTCTGGGCGTTGTGCTGTTGGTATCAACCTATGCAAAAGGCGCGATTGCGGCATCAGCCATCGTCATTGGCTTAGCCGGTGGGTATTTGGTGGCTCTCAGTATGGGCATGGTGGATTTAACACAAATAGGCAACGCAGGCTGGTTTGCAGCGCCCGAGCCCTTCAAATACGGCTTCACATTTTCACTTACCGCCATCGTGAGTATGTCGTTGGCCTATATCGTGGTGATTGCAGAAGCGACGGGCGATTTCCTTGCGCTTGCTAGCAACTGCCATAAGAATATTTCGGGCAAAGACCTTAAACGAGGCTTGTTAGGTGACGGTATTGGTAGCGCCATCGGTGCCATTTTCAACGCGTTACCACTTGCGTCGTTCAGCCAAAACGTCGGTATTGTTGGCATAACGGGTGTTGCCAGCCGATTCGTCGTTGGCGCAACAGGTGTGCTACTGATTCTCGCCGGTCTGTTCCCAAAATTCGGTGCGCTGGCCGTGACCGTGCCGAAACCGGTATTGGGCGGTGTTGGTTTTATCATGTTCGGCATGATTGCCTACGCGGGTATCCGCATGTTGATCAAAGCCGCTGATACACGCCGCAATGCGCTCGTGATTTGTGTGTCACTCGCCTCTGGCCTTGCGGTAACCGTTCAACCCAACATTCTTCAACACTTACACCATGACATCGCACAGCTTCTTCACTCTGGCATCACCACAGGTACGATCGTCGCCGTGATGCTCAACCTCGTACTGCCAAAAACCAAAGAAGACGTGGTGGCAGAAAAAGAGGCTGAGGAAGAAGAACTCGCGCAGCAGAACAGTGATTTCTCATCACTGGATGACGATACCCCTGAGGCTAATTCGAATACCCCGTTATCACAAACCAGTGACACAACCTCACCTGACGGTGATCCTCCGACAAAACCTATTCAATAGCGCGACCGCGTTAACACGCCCTCCACGACACAGGAGGGTGTGTTTTACACATCTCGTGTCGACTAACAACAGTATTGTGGATTCATAAAGGACATTGGCTATGGCAACAACTTGGATAAAGAACCCACTCGCCATTTGGACTGGCACAGAAAACGACGCAGCAGGCGGCATTGTGGTAGACGGTGCGTGCATCGTAGAAGTAATTTCGAAAGGTGCTCAACCTTCTGTCGCCATTGATTGCGTTGTGGATGCTTCCCAACATGTTGTTCTCCCGGGACTGGTTAACGCTCACCATCATTTCTACCAAACACTCACACGTGCTTACCCCGATGCATTAGACAAAGAACTGTTTCAATGGCTGAAGGCACTGTATCCCGTTTGGGCCTGCCTTGATGAAGAAATGATGCAACTGAGTACAGAGCTTGCCTCTGCAGAATTGCTACTGTCTGGCTGTACAACAGCCTCTGACCACCACTATTTGATTCCAACTGGCCTAGAACATGCCATTGATGTGCAAATTGAAGCGACGCAGAAAATGGGCATTCGCACGGTACTCACCCGTGGCTCAATGAGCCTCGGTGAAGATCAAGGCGGCTTGCCACCCAGACATACCATTCAAACCGAGCAAGACATCATTGATGACAGCATTCGTTTGGTCAATCGCTACCACCAAGCAGAACACGGTGGCATGACCCAAATCGCCCTCGCACCCTGTTCGCCCTTCTCTGTCACGACCGATTTGATGAAGGAAACGGCGCGCGTTGCCAAACAGCACAATGTGATGCTTCATACCCACTTGTGTGAAACCATTGATGAAGAGGCATTTTGCCTAGAGAAATTCGGCTTACGCCCCGTCGATTACCTAGAAGATGTGGGTTGGTTGCACGATCGAACGTGGTTGGCGCACGGTATTCATTTCAATGATGAAGAGATTGTTCGTTTAGGTGCCGCAGGCATCGGCATTTGCCATTGCCCGAGTTCGAACATGATGCTCGCTTCGGGCATTTGCCGAAACTTAGAGCTCGAAGCTGCGGGGGCATCCGTTGGGTTAGGCGTGGACGGTTCGGCCTCCAATGACGGTTCAAATTTGGTCAACGAACTGCGTATGGCGACTTACATTCAACGTTTGCGGTATGGCTCTGCCAACGTCAGCCATTTAGATGCGTTTCGATGGGCTACACAGGGCTCCGCTCGCAACATTGGCAGAAACGATATCGGTACTCTCGCGCTCGGCATGATGGCTGACATCGCCATGTTTACCCTCGATGACATACGATTTTCTGGCAGTCATGATCCTCTTGCTGCACTGGTGCTCTGTGGTGCGCAACACGCCGATCGTGTCATGGTAAACGGTGAATGGCGGGTTAAAGATGGCGAGCTTGTTGATGTCGATAAACACGCATTGATCGCGAGCCATCGTGAAGCCGCGAAAAGGTTGGCGAACAAGGCGAAGCAAAGATAGAAAAACCAATGCCAGCGAACACACTCCAATGTGTCAGCTGGCATTGTCTTAGACAATTCACACGCCAAGATTTCGCGCATTCAGCCTCGATACTGTTTTATTTCGTCCAAGAGGCCGGCTTGTGTGGATCAAGGTTAAAAGCTTTAATCGCCGTGGCTTGCACACGCATATCCACCTTCCCTTCTCTCACCAATGTTTCAATCGCCGTTAGGGCAATATTATAACGGTCAACTTCAAAGAACGAACGCAGACTTTCTCGTTGGTCGCTGCGGCCAAACCCATCCGTACCCAGAGCCACAAAACGTTGAGGAAGATACTGAGCAATCATCTGAGGCACCGCCCTCACGTAGTCTGTTGCCACAACTGTTGGCAAAGTAACGCCAAGGATTTTTTCCACGTGCGAGGTCGGCGAGGTCTCATCCAAGTTTCGTCGTCGCTGCCGCTCTACACTTTCCGCATCACGTGCCAGTTCTGAAAAGCTCGTGGCACTGAACACCTTGGTCGGAATATCGAACTCTTCGTTTAACAGCATAGCGGCCGCAATCACTTCCATCATGATGGTGCCTGCACCCACCAAATTGATCACGGCATTGCTCTGTTCGTATTCACGCAGCTCGTATAGCCCCTTGATGATGTTTTCTTCATCGCCGCCAGTGAGTGAAGGCTGCGCGTAGTTTTCGTTCATGACCGTGATGTAATAGAACTCATCAATTTGCGCTTCCATCATTCGTTTTGTGCCGTAATCAAAAATGACAGCAAGCTCACTGGCAAACGCAGGATCATAGCTTCGGCAATTGGGAATGGTTGACGCAATGAGCTGGCTCGTGCCGTCTTGGTGTTGCAGTCCTTCACCCGATAACGTTGTTCGCCCAGCCGTTGCCCCCAGTAAGAAACCACGAGCGCGCTGGTCTGCAGCCGCCCAAATCAAATCACCAATGCGTTGAAAGCCAAACATCGAATAGTAGATATAGATGGGCAGCATGGGCATGCCATGAATGGAGTATGACGTCGCAGCGGCAGCCCAAGACGAAAGTGCCCCCGCTTCGGTGATGCCTTCTTCCAACAATTGACCGCTGGTAGATTCTTTGTAATACATCATTGAGCCCGCATCTTCAGGCTCATATTGCTGTCCGTCTGGTGAGTAAATACCGATTTGACGGAATAAATTGTTCATGCCAAAGGTACGCGCTTCGTCCGCCACAATCGGCACAACACGCGCACCAAATGCAGGATCTTTTAGTAACCCACCCATCATGCGAACAGCCGCCATGGTGGTCGACATTTCTTTTCCATCAGCCTTGAGCGCGAACTTCCCGTAGGTGTTGATCTCAGGCACCGCCACCACGGTTTCTTTTGGCGCAACTCGCACGCGTTCTGGCATATAGCCCCCCAATGCCTTTCGGCGGGCATGCAAGTACGTCATTTCTTCGCTGTCAGCATCAGGCACAAAAATGTTGAGATTCTCAACATCACTATCGGAAATAGGAAGGTTAAAACGGTCACGAAACTGATAGAGCGCATCGGTATCCAGTGATTTGGCTTGGTGGGCAATCATTCTCGATTCACCCGCACCGCCCATGCCAAAGCCTTTTTTGGTTTTGGCTAAGATCACAGTCGGACGTCCTTTATGCGCTTTCGCAGCTGCAAAAGCGGCATGAAGTTTACGAAAATCGTGACCCCCGCGTTTAAGGTTATTGATCTCCGCATCCGACATGTGTGACACCAAAGAGGCACTGCGCGGATCGGTATTGAAGAATTTGTCGCGGTTGTAATCGCCGTCTTTCGCGCCAAGGTTCTGATACTCGCCATCGACCGTATTCGCAAAGCGGCGGAGCAAGACATTGTCTTTATCGCGCGCAAAGATGTCATCCCACTCTGATCCCCAAAGCACTTTGATGACATTCCAACCCGCACCAATGAATAGCGACTCCAGTTCCTGAATCACCTGCCCGTTACCCCGAACCGGTCCATCAAGTCGCTGCAAATTACAGTTCACGATAAACGTCAGATTATCCAACCCTTCGCGTGCCGCTAACGTTAGCCCTGCAATGGATTCAGGCTCATCCATCTCGCCATCCCCAAACACACCCCATACATGCCGATCATCTGTATCCAACAAACCACGAGCTTGTGTGTATCGCATGTATCTCGCTTGATAAACGGCATTCAAAGGCCCTATCCCCATTGAACCTGTTGGGAATTGCCAAAAATCAGGCATCAACCATGGATGCGGGTAAGAACATAAGCCTTCACCCCCTACTTCCTGTCGGTAATTGTCTATCTGTGTGCGCGATAGACGACCTTCCAAAAAGGCACGGGAATACACCCCTGGCGCTGAGTGCGGCTGGTAATAAACCAGATCGCCGCCAAAGGTGTCCGTTCGAGCCCGGAAAAAATGATTAAATCCCATTTCAAAAATTTCAGCAGCAGACGCATAGCTGGCAACATGCCCCCCTAATCCGCCATAAGCCTCATTCGCACGCACGACTATCGCAAGCGCATTCCACCGCATAATGGCGGTTAAGCGATTTTCGACGTCAAGATTACCCGGGTACATGCCCTGCTGTTCGAGAGAAATCGTATTTCGATAAGAAGAAAACGGCTGTTCTGTTGCGTTCAGTCCTTCAACACGTGCTGTATCTTCCAGCGTTTTTAGAAGATATTTTGCACGATCAACACCGTCTTCCTGTTTGACACTCAATAACGAATCGACCCACTCTTGCGTCTCCAATGGATCAATGTCGGTGTGTTGCTCTCGATTTCCATGCATACGAATCGTCCTGATTACCAGTAGAAAAATGTCCGAGCAAGGCGGTGAACCTGAAAACTTGAATGCGGCCAAATCTTCATCTCTCAGAGAAAGCGCTTGCTGAACCCTATAAAAATCCTACCAATCCCAGTTTGAAATGTGCTTTCAAATTTAGCGAAATAATTTAATATATTGATAACATTTATCGCTGATATGAAATCTTAAAAAGATTAAGGAATGAAATTTGAAAGATAATTCCTCACCAGAGATCGACCGCATTGATCTCAACATCCTACGTTTGCTCCAAGACAACGGGCGTTTAACCAACGCAGAGCTGGCACAGAGAGTGAATGTAAGCGCGGCAACGTGCCATCGGCGCACGCAAAGGCTGTTTGATGAAGGCTTTATCAAAAGCGTGAGAGCCTTGGTGGATCCCAAACGCTTGGGTTTAAACACGCTCGTGATGGTGGGCATCGTGCTTGATCGTTCAACACCAGAGAGCATCGCAGCATTTGAAGCGGCCGTTGATGTGCTAGATGCCATCCTAGATTGTGATTTGGTCGCAGGGGATTTTGACTATTTATTGCGGCTACGCGTGAAAGACATGGAAGATTATCACCACTTCCTCGCACAAAACCTCATCGCCCTGCCCGGCGTTCGACAAGCACGAACCTTCTTTGTAGTAAGAGAAGTGAAAACCAATGCACCGATCAAGTTTTAAGGGAAGATGAAAATCGAGTATCGCCATTGATAAGCGATGCAGGTTTATAAACCAAAAAAATCGAAACCGTGACACTGACAGCACGATAATCATCTAAAAGTGCCTATCTACGTTTTACTGCGTCCGAAACTGTCTCGGCGTAATTCCAATGTGTTTTTTAAAAGCGAGCGTAAACGCCCGTTCCGAGTCGTATCCCACTTGTTCTGCAATCTCATAAACCGGCAGCAAAGATTCGCGCAGTAACTCCTGTGCTTTTTGCATTCTAAGGTTGGTGAGGTAACCAAACATTGGCTGACCAACCAACGAAGAAAACCGACTAGCAAAAGCTGCACGCGACATACCGATCTGACTTGCAACCGCAGCCAATGTCCAACTTTGTTCAGGGTTATCATGAAGAAGTTGCAGTGCACGGGAAATGCGTTTGTCGTTCAGTGCATCCAAAAACGAACTGGATTGCTTACGTCCAAAGTTAATCCGTATGAGCTCAACCAGAATGATCTCCGTGAGCTTGTTGACGATGAGTTCAGATCCAGGCCCTTGCGACATATATTCCGCACTCAGTTGATCAAAGGTACTGCGCAGCCAAGGGTGATCGAGAAAATCTTTGTCTCGCACTATCGTCATATGGGGGAACACGTCCATTAATGGCGTTGTTGCCGTGCGCGAGAAACTGAAGGAGCCGCAAAGCAGTAACGTCGTGTCATCCAGATCCGGCTTTCTTTTCTCGGGTGAAAGGCTGGAAAGTACATGGTTTTGACCGGGGCCGAGGAAAATCAAATCTCCGGCTTCTAGCTTTTCAATCTGCCCATCCACATTCGCCCAACATGCGCCACGACGAATCATGTGGAAGCTGGCGTAATCCAAATCCTGAAACGTTTTCGTCCAAGGAGCATCGACCTGGCTACAGAAATACACACTGCCCACCACGCGGATGGCGCGAAGAATATCGCTCATCACTTCCATTGTGTACCTTCCTTACAAATATACGATCGATGTATTTATTCAAGATTATTGTGCATAGATAGTCCGAAGCGCAACACCTAAAGTAGAACCATACACAAACACGACGGAGCACAACCATGCCGATGATTGAAATCTACACCAAGAGCTACTGCCCTCACTGCCGAGCTGCAAAACAGACATTAGGCCGTATGGGTCTTGCTTATCGCGAAATTGAAGTGAGTGATGACGCAGCATTGTTCAATGAAATGACATCACGAAGCCAACGCCGAACAGTGCCGCAAGTCTTCATCGGAAACATTCATGTAGGCGGTAACGACGACTTACAAAGCGCAATAAGAAAAGGTCAGTTTCAAAAGATTCTGGAAAGCCAAACCAACGCGGTTTAATCCAACCCATTAAGAAAACGAAAATTTAAGGAGAAGCATCATGACAACGATTAATAATGTACACGGCCGAATCAACAACCAACGCGCTCACGCACTCAACCATATTGCAGACAATGCAGTGCGCTTTTCCATCGTCATTGTATTGGCATGGATTGGTGCCATGAAATTTACGGGTTATGAAGCAGGTGCGATCCAAGGTCTTGTCGCCTCAAGTCCTCTGACAAGCTGGCTCTATAGCGTATTCAGCTTACAAGGTGCTTCTAACTTGATTGGTACCGTTGAAATTGCCACAGCTGCTGCCCTGTTGCTTGCACCGTTTCATCGCACTATCGCCATTATTGGTGCGGCTGGCGCGACAGTGACGTTTGCAGTCACCACAAGCTTCTTGTTCACTGCACCGATAGCCGAAGCGAGTTTGGGTGGCTTCCCAGCAATCTCAGTTGTGCCTGGGCAATTCCTGCTGAAAGACATTGTATTGTTATCAGCAGCAGTCTCTCTGCTTGCCAAAGCACTTCTAAGAGACGAGTAAAACAGACTCAGATATTGAATAAAGAAAGGCGCTTAAATGCGCCCTTCTTTCGTGTTCTATCGCGGTGTTGCGTCTCGTTTTTTTGGGGATACGAGTAGCTTTGGTTCGCTGTCATAGCCACATGGGAGTGAGCGATGAACGCGATGAGATACGAAAAGAATATCGTTCAACCACTTACCCGTAATCTCCAGATCGCGTATATGAGCCAAGAAATACAAGACTCTAAAACTGACAAAACACTGATTTTCTTAGAGTATCTGTCCCAGCAATTCTATACACATCATAGACCTCAACATTATCGACAGAGTTAACAATGACCTTTGAAAATCTAAAAGTGCCGGTCTCTGTTTTTACCCTTTAGGATTTTTATTCGAATTCCTCACATCAACTTATCCCAGAAAAGAACTCCTCTATCATTTCAGAATCGTTTGAAGAGTTCACTTTACTATCTAAAACTGGTTTCAAATGATATATCAGTAAATCTACATCACTCGAACTATTTAAAGGTAAAAAATCTCTCACCACTTTTAAAAAAATAGACAACGACATAAAAGAAAGAAAAGCTTCATAAGCCTTTGAGTTAGAAAATGGCATCTTCTGCAAATAATACTCTGCCAATGAAGTTTGATCAGATTTTTTCCAAGACCTGTGACTCATTAACATAAACGCATTACCATACTCAATATTATCTATTGGGTAATTATCTATTAACCAAATTACCGCCGCTTCAGAACTCATTTTACGAAGTTCAGCGGCTTGATTTTTTAATAATTTATCCATAATTATCACCTAGCGCTTCTTGAAAAAATCTAATGGCAATGTAGCATTTTCGGCCAGCCCTTCCGGTGGCTCGTAGTGCCCAGAGTTGTTTGACCAATGGGTGATTGTTCCTCTTTTAGAGCTAGAATTATTACAAAACCTGATAGAGCCCGTTCTTAAGGTGTCTGTCCCAGCAATTTTCGTTATTTACATTCATATTAAACACTTACATTCCTGGTGGAACTAGGGTAATTGTGCCGTCTGGGTTTATAGAAATGTAACCTGAAGGCTCAAATTTCTCGCCTGCTCTTGAAAGCGGAAAATTTCTAACACCTGATCTCTTAAAAATTATTGCGGCGACTCAATGAGTCCACTTTTTGGTTTATTACCTGAGAAAATTTTTATCGATCTTTCAGACATCAAATCACCAGCCTCATCAAAAGAGTTTAATATCCTATCAATTTGGCTATTCTTCATCTTCGCATTGAATCCAATATCTAGATCGCTATCTGCTCTAAATTCACCTCTTCCGAAGAAACTTCTTATGCGACTTCCTCCAAGTACAACTTTACTGGTTTTCTTGGGTCAAACGCTGCTTCTAGTAGTATCTAAAAGTGCCTGTGCCTGTTTTTGTTTTTTCTCTAAAAGTGCCTGTCTTTGTTTTTGTATGGGCGATACGAGTAGCTTTGTTAAGGTTCGCTGTCATAGCCACATGGGAGTGAGCGATGAACGCGATGAGATACAGAGTGATAATAAGGCGTTGCATCAATACTGATAAGAGAAGATCGGGCTTTTGTCATAGAAAATCAACATGGTGAGCAATTGAATGATACGCAAATCATATCGTTCAACCATTTACACTTCATTTTCAAAGCGCGTTTATGAGCCAAGAAACACAAGATGCTGGGTATAGTAGTAAAAAGCGCCTCAGTATCGTCTCGCTAAGCAAAGTGACAAGAGCATTATGGCTTGACGTTCAATGAGCGCCCATATATCTCCCCTTTGTTATTTACAATAGTAGCTGTTCCAAGGACAAGTCGCACGTGACAACAAACCTTTCTGACAGTCCGCGGTTAGATGACTGCAAGGTCACCATTGTGATTTTTCCTTGATTGTTTTCTGTTAATTCGATGTAAAACTCATCATCAAAAGATAGATAGTACCATTCAACTCCTCCACCTTTTTTGTTATGGGTATTTAGCGTTGTATTTAACAAACAGTCAAAACTATAGGGCGTTATCTCACCCGTAAAGAGTTTTTTTCGCATCTGCTCAGGTGCAGGTGACTGCGCTTTTGCCAATCGAACAGATGCCATCTCATTTTCCATTGCTTTTAGATATGCTAAATACTTATCCCTGCCTTTATCCTTTGGGAAACAAGCTACCAGCAATAATACCAATAAAAAACACGCACTAATTCTTATTGTCAACCTTCCAATCCTCTATTTTATCCATAATATATTTTACGGTTTTAACCTGCGGTAAGACCGTATTTTCAACAAGATGCCCAGAGGACCGACGAGAAAACTCACCCCACCCAAATGTTTCTAGTGTGTAGCTATTGTATGTACCACTTCCAAACATTACTCCAATAGTAGGTAGCGCATGTGTTGAAGCTCCAACTGAAAATTCAAAAATGTGATAGTTGGGGTCTGTCACTTTGTCTGGGATGGTTTGAATATGCGAAACATCGATATCGAAAAGTGAATTGTTACTCACCTCATCTACTATGCACCTACCGCTCATTAAGCCTCGGTAGTCCTTTTTTATGCGATGCCGAATTCAATACTTCATAAATCTAGTGGGATTGACACCTTAACGAACAAAAACATAAACCTACTGACGATCCTTCACACCACACCCTTTCAACACCAATCCCACTAAAAAGGTTTCGGCATCTTTGAAGTCATCGTCTTCGAGTGCGTATTTTCCGCTGACTTGGCAGATTTGCCAGTTGAAGTCGGCATAGGTTTGAGTGGATGACCACAGCATAAACATGAGGTGTTTTACAGGCACGGGATCCATCCAGCCTTGTTCTATCCAGCGGTCGAACTTGGACAGCATCATTTTGGATTGATCCATCAAGGCTTCAGCGATATCGCTTGGTAGATGTGGCGCTCCTGCCATGACTTCTGCAGCAAAGGTTTTTGATGCCGCGGCATGGTCGCGCGATATTCGCAACTTAGTGCGAATGTATTGGGTGAGTGCTTCTTGTGGGTCTTCCAGTTGTTCGATGGGCAAAGAAGCTTGAAGCAGAGGCTGTGTCACGCTTTCTAACACGGCACGATAAAGCTTGTCTTTGCTACTGAAATAGTAATAGAGGTTGGGCTTTGGAATCTCAGCTCTCAGCGCGATTTCAGCGGTCGTGGTGGCGGCATACCCCTTTTCTGCAAATAAGAGGCTCGCGACTTCGATAATTTTTTCCTGATTCTTCGCTCTGATCCGAGACATTATCCCTGCATGGGTGAGTAAGCCATGCTTCAACTGTAATGAATCACGCAAGATTCATCCAGCCTAAGGCGTTAATACCTCAACAGATTCGCGGCATTCATCCTTATTTTCATTAGGTGATAACGAATTGTATGCGTTTGCCTCATCCAAGAAGCATGTTTGGCGTGATTTGCATCGCCACATACAAAAAGGCCCGGACCTCACAGTACCGGGCAAAGCTTACATGGGTCTCGGTAAAGATCATGTTTCAGAAGGGTATTTAGCGAATACTGTGGTTAGATAAGGTTTCTATGGCTTTTACCATGGCGGAGTGATCCCAACTCACGCCACCTTGTTCTGCACATATCTCAAAAAGCTCTTGGGCCTTTTGCGTATTGGGTAATGCCACACCTAGGGAAGCAGCACCGGTCAGAGCAAGGTTCAGATCTTTTTGATGAAGTGCGATTCTGAAACCTGGATCGAATGTGCCTTGGACCATACGTTCACCGTGCACTTCCAACACCTTAGAATTGGCGAATCCTCCTAATAAGGCTTCACGAATGCGCGCCGGATCGGCGCCTGCCTTGGAGGCAAAGACCAAGGCTTCTGATACTGCTTCAATGTTCAGTGCCACGATGATTTGATTGGCAACTTTACACACTTGCCCCGCACCACAATCGCCCACTAAATTAATATTTTTCCCCATCGCGCCAAATAAGGGCAGTGCGTTTTCAAATGCGGCTTTATCACCGCCCACCATGATGGTCAACGCGGCATTGATTGCGCCGACCTCACCGCCAGAAACAGGCGCATCGAGGTAATCTGCACCCAATGCTTGAACACGCTCTGCAAATTGACGCGTCTCGATAGGAGAAATAGAACTCATATCAACCACGGTTTTCCCCGGGGTTAACATCGCATCAATGCCATCTTCCCCGAAAAGCACGTCTTTAACTTGAGGCGTGTCTGGCACCATGATAATGACGAAATCAGCATGCTCAACGGCGAGCCTGTTGCTTGAAAAACGTTTTGCGCCGCCGTCGACAAGTGATGTTGGAGCCGGAGAACGTGCTTCAGAGAGATGCAATTGATAGCCCGATTTTTGCAGGTTTTCCGCCATCGGCTTGCCCATGATACCTGTCCCAATAAATGCAATTGTGCTCATCTTACTGCTCCTTATTCACGTCATAGTTGTTAAGCCATGTCAGGCCCACTTGTGTTGATCTTTCTGGCTTATATTCACACCCTACCCAGCCGTCGTAGTCCATGTCATCGATGCATCTAAACAGGTAGTGGTAATTGATCTCCCCCGTTCCCGGTTCGTGACGCCCTGGGTTATCCGCAAGTTGGATATGGCGAATATCCTTTACGTTTTCCTGCATGGTTCTCGCGATATCGCCTTCCATGATTTGCATGTGATAGATGTCGTATTGAATGAAAAGGTTTGCACTCCCTACCGCCTCGCGAATATGTTGCGCTTGCGTGGTCGTTGTGACGAAAAAGCCCGGTATGTCACGCGTGTTTATGGCTTCAATCAAGAGAGTGATGCCCTCAGCTTCCAATGCGTCAGCGGCGAACTGAAGGTTTGCAATGAAGGTCGCTTCCGCCTCTTCGTACGTGACGCCTGATGGAACGATGCCTGCGAGGCAATTTAACTGATGACACCCTAGTACCTTGGCGTACGCGATGGCGACAGGGATGCCTTGTCGAAACGCCTCAACACGGTCTGGGTCAACGGCAATACCTCGATCACCTTTCCCCCAATCTCCTGCGGGGAGATTAAACAGGACTTGTTGTAGTTGATGTTTCTCCAGTTCTGATGCGATGTCTAAGGCGTTTTCTTCATAAGGAAATAGGTACTCGACACCACGAAAACCTGCTTGGGCGGCGGCACTAAAACGCGCCATGAAAGGTAACTCGGTAAATAACATCGAGAGATTTGCAGTCAATTTTGGCATAGCGATGTCCTTATTCTGTGGCTGCGATAACACTGCAACGCGGTGTCACACATTCCGGATTAACCCTGAAAATGAAAAGATGCGTTCTATTTGCTTGCTGCAAGTGCGGTCGGAGCGTCCGCCAACGATTCCGCTAGAGATTCAAACTCATTAATCGCATCGATTTCCGTTCCCATGGATATATTGGTGACCTTCTCAAGCATGATCTCCACCACCACGGGCACACGGTGTGTCTTCATCAGCCGTTTCGCTTCTTCTAGCGCAGAAGCAATGTCTTCAGGGTTTGTTACTCGAAGCGCTTTACAGCCTAAACCTTCCACGACGGTGACATGATCGACGCCGTAATCAGCGTGCTCATCAACGTTTTGATTTTCAAACGCCAGTTGTACACAGTAATCAATGTCAAATTGACGTTGGGCTTGTCGGATAAGTCCAAGGTAGGAGTTATTAACCAACACATGGATGTACGGGAGATTAAACTGAGCACCCACTGCCAGCTCTTCAATCATGAATTGGAAATCATAATCGCCAGATATCGCCACAATGTCGCGTTCTGGATCAGCAGCTCTCACGCCTAGGGCTGCGGGAACTGTCCAACCTAATGGGCCGGCTTGGCCGCAATTAATCCAATGACGAGGTTTGTACACATGAAGGAATTGCGCTGCGGCGATTTGTGACAAACCAATGGTGCTGACATAACAGGTATCTCGGTCAAACACGCGATTCATTTCTTCATAAACGCGCATAGGTTTTACCGGTTGCTCTGTGTAGTGGGTTTTTCGCAGCATCGTTGCTTTACGTTGCTGGCAAGCTGATACCCAAGCGGTGCGATCTTTAAGCTTGCCTGCTGCACGCCATTCTTTGGCCACTTCGACCAAGTGTTCCAGCGCGCTACCAGCATCTGACACAATGCCAAGATCAGGACAGAACACGCGGCCAATTTGCGTCGGCTCAATGTCAATATGAATGAACTGCCGTCCTTGGGTATACACATCGACCGACCCTGTATGTCGGTTCGCCCAACGATTGCCGATCCCAAACACCAAGTCAGATTCCAGTAGCGTTGCATTCCCATAGCGATGGGCAGTTTGCAACCCAACCATGCCCACCATCAATTCATGATCGTCCGCTATGGTTCCCCAACCCATTAGGGTAGGAATAACAGGCACACCTGTTACCTCAGCAAATTCTTGGAGCAAGGCTGAGGCGTTGGCATTGATGACACCACCACCAGAGACCAACAGCGGTTTATCCGATGCATTGAGCATCTCTAGCGCTTTTTCGATTTGCCCACGTGTTGCTGAAGGTTTGTAAGCGGGTAGTGACTCGTAGCTATCAATATCGAACTCAATTTCTGCCAATTGCACATCAATCGGCAGATCAATTAACACCGGTCCAGGCCTACCCGAACGCATAACATGAAACGCATGCTGAATTGCACGAGGCACCTGTGCAGGTTCAAGTACGGTAGCGCACCATTTCGTCACAGTGCGTGCGATAGATTCAATATCAACCGCTTGAAAATCCTCTTTATGTAAACGTGCTCGTGGTGCTTGTCCCGTAATACAAAGAATTGGAATAGAGTCAGCTTGAGCAGAGTAAAGCCCGGTGATCATGTCAGTACCCGCAGGGCCCGACGTACCGATGCATACACCAATATTGTCAGGGTTTGCGCGGGTGTAGCCCTCCGCCATGTGGGAGGCTCCCTCAACATGGCGCGCTAGGATATGCTCAATACCGCCCCCTTGCTTTAACGCGGAGTAAAACGGATTAATTGCAGCGCCAGGAACACCAAACGCCTTCGTTACCCCTTCCTTTTTCAATACCGCGATCGCAGCATCAATTGCTCTCATTCTCGC
The DNA here is from genome assembly GCF_002876705.1 of Enterovibrio norvegicus. Lineage (GTDB taxonomy): Bacteria > Pseudomonadota > Gammaproteobacteria > Enterobacterales > Vibrionaceae > Enterovibrio > Enterovibrio norvegicus_B. The sequence goes on from NZ_MDAG01000068.1 coordinate 260,204, forward strand.
CATCCCACACTCCAATTGTATACAATAATTTGTGTTATTGTATTCTTAGATCGATACGAGTTGATCATCAAGCATTTTTTAACGGTATCTTAACTTCTCGCTCTTCTCTGATTTTGCCCTTACGCGCTAAGTAACGGATTCATTGGGATAAGTGCCAGAAAAACTGGTGATAAAGTGCAACAATAAACAGTAATTCACAGGATCCATGTTAATAAATTGTTTTGATTGTTTACGTTTTATCCGATATAAACGGATCGTTAAACCTGTTTAAATGTATACAAATACAAAAACAATATGAGGCTTACATATGGATAATGAAACAACATCAGATAGAGGCATGTCCTCTACACCACCCTTGGAGAAATGCTCCTCCTCACACATAGATGCAGACAAAGAACAACGCATTCTCGTGACAGGTTCAGTCTTCAATAAAGAGGCTGAGTCGATTCTTTCGAATGAAGCATTATCGTTTGTTGAGTTGTTGGTCGAGACATTTGGGCTTCGCCTTGAAGCGCTTCTCGAAAATCGCAAGGAAACGCAAGCGTCATTTGACCAAGGACAACTCCCCGGTTTTCGAAAGGATACAAAAGCCATTAGAGACAATGACGCTTGGAACGTCTCACCCATTCCCAATGATTTACTGGATCGTAGAGTCGAAATTACTGGGCCAATTGAAAGGAAGATGGTCATTAATGCGTTAAATTCTGGCGCAAATGTGTTCATGTGTTGCTTTGAAGATGCCACGTCTCCCACATGGGAAAACATGGTGAATGGCCAAATCAATATGAGAGCCGCGAACGATGGCTCCATCGCGCATGTTGATCCTAAAAACGGAAAAACCTATGCGCTTGGCGACAACCCAGCAACGCTGATAATGCGCCCGAGAGGTTTGCATTTAAAAGAAACTCACATTCAATTAAATAACCAAGCTATTCCCGGGTGTTTGATGGATGTAGGGCTGTATTTTTTCCATAACTACGCCTCTCGCGCCAAACAAGAACAAGGGGTGTATTTTTATATTCCTAAGCTTGAATCCATGGAAGAAGCAGCTTGGTGGAACGATGTGTTTACCTTTATGGAAAACCACTTCAATGTTCCCATTGGCACCGTTCGCGCCACAGTACTGATTGAAACCTTGCCTGCCGTTTTCCAAATGGAAGAAATCTTATATGCCATGAAAGAGCATATTGTGGGCATGAACTGTGGTCGCTGGGATTACATTTTTAGCTACATTAAAACGCTAAAACATCACAAAGACAGAGTCCTTCCTGATCGCCACGCCGTGGGCATGGACACCCCTTTTCTTGATGCATACAGCAAACGTCTTATTCAAACCTGTCATCAACGCGGGGCATTGGCCATCGGCGGTATGTCAGCATTCATCCCATCGAAAGACCCTGAGCAAATGGCATTCGTGACGCAAAAAGTGATTGAAGATAAGCAGCGGGAATCAGCAAACGGACACGATGGAACCTGGGTTGCGCATCCACACTTGGTGACGTTGGCGCGCGAGATTTTCGATCAAACGCTGAAAAATCGCCCCAATCAACTCGATGTCATTCCCGAGGGGAATTTTGATGCAGACACCCTGCTCTCACCCTGTGAAGGGCCAAAGAATGAAGTGGGCGTGAGAAAGAATATTCGTATCGCCGTGCTCTACATGGAAGCATGGCTTCGAGGTGTGGGATGTGTACCCATCTTTGGCCTCATGGAAGATACTGCAACAGCAGAGATTTCCCGGGCAAATGTCTGGCAATGGCTGAAGCATGAGGTTCAACTCGATGATGGACGACTGTTCACTGACAGCCTTTTTAAGCAATGGTTACAGGAAGAAACCGTCGCCATGAAAACGGAAGCTATACCTTCAGAAACCGCGCAAGATAAAACGCGTAAGTTTGATGAAGCCTCGGCCGTTTTCTATCAACTATCCACTGATGATGATTTTGCGGATTTCTTAACCCTTCCTTGCTACGAAATGCTCGAATAACTGAAATTGATGGCCATTCACTGCACGTATTGCTTCGCTAGAACGTGACGTATCATCGTTCAAAACGATTAGCGTGCGGGGATGCCATCACTAAAGATCCCGCAAGGGAATGAGGAGAAAGCAAATGGAAATCCTAACATTGCCAAAAGCACTAGAAATTGCCGATGAAGTGTTTCACGCTGCATCAAAATTAAACACCCAACCACTCACGGTTGCGGTGCTTGATAAAGGCGGCGCACTCATCGCGCTTCAACGGCAAGATGGCTCAAGCATGTTACGACCAGACATCGCCATTGCAAAAGCATGGGGCGCACTCGCGCTTGGCTGCTCATCGCGAAAAATTGCCGATGATGCCCAGCAAAGACCCTGTTTTATTTCTTCAGTTTCGACGCTTGCACAAGGGAATTTGGTGCCTGTACCCGGCGGGATTTTAATCAGAGATGAAAGCAAAGAACTTGTTGGGGCGGTTGGCGTGTCTGGCGACACGTCGGACACGGATGAGGCCGTCGCGATTTCAGGGATACTCGCCGCACACATGCTGACCGATAGCTCGGTGTTTGCGTAGGTTTCTTTTGTGTTTAAAGCACTAAATCCAAAACTCTGATATCACGGGTATTTTCACGAATGCAGCAAACGAGTGGGCAAGTTTTTCTTCGACGCGGTGAACTGCCCAATGCTGCATATCTGTACGCATTCCGCCTTGAAACTAAGGCGAGATTGCCTATTGTGACATTTTTAATCAGACATTAACACAACCAACCCTATCGACCTCGTGTCATTCCAGATATAGATTATGTGAAAGACAACCAGCTTTGACTCTTTTAGAGGCCAAAAATACGATGAGCATCAAGAACAATCACATATACTCATGCCGCGATTTTTTAGCACTCGATCAAAGAAAAGATGCGATGTTACAAACAAAACGAAAGCCACAGCCCATTAACATAGTGCAAACAATCCCAACCTCGCAAAAGTGTTGAAGTCAGATCCCTGTTTTATTTTAAACTACATCCTTTAACTTATTCAAAATTGTCTTTAAATAGCTTATTATCATCCTCTAGCAACATAATAGATACAATCCAACTAGAGACGAGTTTGAGATGATATTGAACACATTCATCAAGAGTATTTTTAGAAGCCGGATATGCAAAAAGCTGAAATGTCACATTGAAATCATGAACTGGTTTCACTTTAAGGGCTATAAGCATTTAGCAAAATATTATGAAAGAAAAATAATATATAAGTATGGCTGTCATATCATGCCTGGGGTCGTATTAGATTCATCCACTCACTTGCCACATATCGTAGGAATAGTGATCGGCCGAGGTGTTATCATTGGCAAGAATGTTTCAATCTTACAAAATGTAACCTTAGGCTCAAGTATTGGCGAAAATTTACGTGGAAGTGATAAAACGATGCCTACAATAGAAGATAATGTGAAAATATTTTCTGGTGCCGTAGTCTCGGGGAAAATAACAATCGGACGCAATTCATTCATTGGTGCGAATGCAACTGTCACTAAAAACATCCCCCCTAATAGCCTGGTTGTGGGATTTAATGTTATAAAGCCACTTCCCGAAAAATTCAAAAATACAAATGAAAACCTATAAAAATAGCACTTTATTTTAATTAAATTCGTATAGGGATAAATTTTAGATACAAAACGTTGATGATTTAGTTTCTAAATTTCTAAAAATAAACCCTATTCATGCAATTACTAGCGCGACGGAAACTCTAATACTCGGTGCAATACCTTTTCAGCTCAAATGATGATCTGTCCTATTGCACCTCTTTAATCCCCGAGTAGAAATAAGAGCCTATGGATTACTAACAGCTCTTCGAGATTGAAAGATATATGCACATAATTTTCTAAAAAATGCCTGCCCCGTTATAAATTTCGAAACCTAAGTGCTATCTTTCGTAAAATTCAACGTAATGTTAGTTTGTCTATCAACTCAACAAAATGCTGGTAAAAACTGCTGCTCGATGACATTTCTCTCGCAAAAACCGGTAAATAACAGCATTAATTTGTTCTCAGCTTGGACACCGTTGCAGGTTCACATCGAGTTTGAGTAAATTGTTAGCACATCAGACTTATTGGCACGACGAACCAAAAGTGCGGATTCTTTGACAACAATAACTTAGCTACCCAAACAATGGGCAGAATCATTTATCACCAACTTGAACCACGGCTGTATCATAAAAACCTATTTCTAAGCATCTCCCTAGTATTTGGAAACAGTATCCACAAAGAAACAGAAAATTGAGTATGTATTAAAACAAGGCCAGCAGGCTAACTTTACGTCATTTTAGACAGTTAAATTCTGGCATTAACAGTTACAATAACGCGCTCTTTCGCGTGAGTAAGTATCCATACCACGCTAGAACGTTTTCATTCTTGGTCTTTTCTGTCTACTCTTGTGATTCGAACCTCTTCAATCCACCTCTCGCCCTATTTTCGCGGGCAATGCGCTAATTCCTCGACTCTAAAGTACAATTAGCTAATGCATGCTGTACAATCTGCTTATCTGATTCCATACAAAATATTCATGCAATTACATTTATGGTGCACAGTTTAAGGTCGAACGACAGGTTCTAGGTTCGAATTATTGCGTGACAGAGAGGGAAAAGAGGCCGTATGACAGGACTCATGAAAACAAACACGAAAAAAGACAAGATGTTAGGGCCAAAGCAAACGCAAGATGACATCGTTTATGGGCATATCTTTGATGCTATTTTAGAGCAGCGTCTTCCCCCTGGCACCAAACTCAGCGAAGAAGCCATGGGCGAAATTTTCGGTGTCAGTCGTACCATCATTCGTCGTGCCCTATTACGTTTGTCGGTAGAACAGGTGGTGAGCACACGCCCTAACAGAGGATCAATCGTCGCGTCACCAACCGTTCAGGAAGCACTGCAAATCCTGAAAGCCCGAGAAGTAATGGAATTGGCAATCATTGAGCTGGCAGCCGTGCATGCGACAAAAGAGCAAATCGCTAAGTGTCGCGCGTTGGTTTCTGAAGAGCACGAGGCTATTGCTCAAGGCGACACGGGTCGAAGCATCCGCCTTTCAGGTGAATTTCATATCGAGCTCGCGGCAATGGCGAACAATATTCCCTTGGCGAGTTTTCAGCGCAGTTTAGTGTCGCAATCTTCTCTGATCATCGCTCTGTACGAATCAAGCAAGCACACTAACTGTTCATTTGACGAACACACCCAATTGCTGGATGCGATAGAAGCCGGTGATAAGGTTCGGGCTGTAGCGATGATGAAATCACACTTGGAACATATCAAATCTAAATTAAAGTTGGATGAAGATAATCCAGTGAATGATCTTCATGCGGTTTTCTCTAACGTTGTGAAGAAAAAAGCCTAACATTTATTCACGTTTGCTAAGCCACTGTCTGCTCTCTGCCATAGAGGCCACAGTGGCTTTTTTAAGAATTCCCCTTCCTAGTTTTCCTTCCAATTCGGTTAGCACTTCTCAATCAAGTTCCCTTATCGTCTATCAACTAAGTGCCCTTATCGCGCATGCCGCTCTTCCGCATGAGGGTGACTAAAAAGCTTCCCTAAGCGGATAACGTGGTCATTTTCGGTTTTTTCAACAGTTATTGAAAACGATCAACCTCACACATTGTATACAATCCTCCACGCTTAGTATTATAGACAACCCCAACAATACAAATATCTTTATGTTATTTATGAATTTTATCGCCAACCACAAAGGTTGCAGGCTTGTTAACTAAAAGTTGACCAATCAGTCAGGTTTCATTAAGTTTGAATCAATGGATAGCCAAAACTTGCTGGAGGCAACGTGATCCGTTTTCTACTCAATCAAACATTACGTGAAGAATCGTCCATCTCACCGAATATGACGGTCTTAAATTACCTTCGTGAACACATAGCGAAAACCGGCACCAAGGAAGGGTGTGGTTCAGGCGATTGCGGTGCATGCACCGTGGTGTTAGGGGAAGTGGTAGACGGAATCTTGTCCTACCGAAGTGTTAACGCATGTTTAACGTTTGTCTCTGCGCTTCATGGCAAGCAACTCATCACCGTTGAAGATCTGAGAGATAGAAAGGCACTTCATCCTGTTCAACAGGCCATTGTCGAACACCATGGCAGTCAATGTGGTTTTTGCACACCCGGCTTTATCATGTCGATGTTCGCGCTAACCAAAAATAAGCCAAACGCAGACAAAGAAGAAACCTACGAAGCACTCGCTGGAAACCTCTGTCGATGCACGGGTTACCGACCCATCGTCGAGGCTGCATTGTCTCTTAGCCAGAACCAGCCTATTCGCGATCAGTTTGCTGAGTTGGAGAAAGAGACCATTGCACGTCTTTCCAACATCGCTCCACCTGACTTGGAGCATCAATTTGACGGGAAATCTGCATTTACCCCGCAAAACAGCGATGAATTAGCGGATGTATTGCTTTCCCACCCTAACGCCAAACTATTAGCTGGCGGCACAGATTTGGCCCTTGAGGTGACGCAGTTTTATCGTGACATTGATGAACTGATTTACGTCGGTCAGGTCAATGACATCAAAGTGGTGAAAGAGACGGATACACACATTGAGATCGGAGCAAATGTGCCTTTGACCGATGTCTACTCTGCGCTCACGCTGCACTATCCGGATTTCGGTACCTTGATCCAGCGCTTTGCGTCTTTGCAGATCCGCAACCAAGGCACTGTCGGTGGCAATATAGCCAATGCATCTCCCATTGGAGACGCGCCCCCACTGTTGATAGCGCTTGGTGCATCTATCACGCTTCGACGCGGAGACACAGTCAGAGATATCCTGCTTGAAGATTTCTTCAAAGGTTACAAAGTCACCGCGCTTCAGCCATCTGAATTTATTCACACCATTCGCATCCCCAAGCCGCAAACAAATCAAACGTTCAAAGCCTACAAGATATCTAAACGTTTTGACGACGACATCTCTGCCGTGTGTGGTGCCTTTCACCTGACGTTTGGAAACGATGCTGATAGTGACGTTGTCATAGGTGTGCGTATTGCGTTTGGTGGTATGGCAGCAACGCCAGCCAGAGCGACAAACAGTGAACAAGCTTTACTTGGCAAGCCGCTTTCAATCAACAGCATTCACGCAGCAATGGCAGCCCTTGAACAAGACTTTGCGCCCATCACCGATTTTCGCGCAAGTAAAGAATATCGATTGGAAACCGCTGCCAACCTTTTGTATCGCATGTATGCAGAACGCCGAGTCGCAAGCCATGCAGACAGTGCCAAGTCAGGTAACGCAATAGCAACGAGGGTTATTCATCATGTCTCGTAAAACATCACCATCAATGACATTAGAAGAAATGTCAGCACAGGCGAAACAAGATCTCGCAACGGGTGTGGGTAAATCTGTGAAGCATGAGAGTGCTGAGAAACAAGTATCTGGTGAAGCGCTGTACATTGATGATCGTGGCGAGTTTCCTAATCAGCTGCATGTTTACGCTTTGATGAGCCCGCACGCGCACGCCACCATTACACACCTCGATGTATCGCCCTGTTATGCGATTGACGGGGTTCATACCGTGCTTACCGCCGAAGATATTCCCGGTGAGCTTGATATCGGCCCCATTCTTCCTGGTGATCCTTTGCTTGCAGATGGAAACGTCGTGTACGTGGGCCAACCTCTTATCGCCGTTGCCGCAGACAGCTTAGAAAACGCCCGGAAAGGCGCACAAGCAGCGATTGTCGAATACAGTGAGCTACCTGCGGCGCTGGATGTTGAACAAGCACTGGCTCAAAAACTGTTCGTGACAGACAGCCACCAGCAAAAACGGGGGGATTCGGAAAATGCTATCGCAAACGCACCACACCAAATAGAAGGTGCATTACACATCGGTGGTCAGGAGCACTTCTATCTTGAAACCCAAGTGTCGAGCGTTGTTCCTACCGAAGACGGTGGTGTGATTGTGTATTGCTCCACGCAGAACCCTACAGAAGTACAAAAGCTCGTCGGATCGGTATTGAGCATTCCCATGCACAAAGTGCTGATCGACATGCGTCGAATGGGCGGTGGTTTTGGAGGCAAAGAAACCCAAGCAGCTGGTCCAGCTTGTATCGCAGCAGTCATTGCGGTGCAAACAGGTCGCCCTGTGAAGTTCCGTTTACCACGTCGTGAAGACATGATGATGACGGGCAAGCGCCACCCCTTCTACAACCAATACAAAGTGGGTTTCAATGATGATGGTCTAATCGAAGGCATTGAGATTATTGTATCGGGCAACGCAGGGCATTCTCCAGACTTGTCGCGATCTATCGTCGATCGTGCGATGTTTCATTCAGACAATGCGTATTTCCTCAACAATGCCACGGTGACTGGCCATTGCGTGAAAACCAACACAGCATCTAACACTGCCTACCGTGGTTTTGGTGGCCCGCAAGGCATGATGACCATTGAGCATGTGATGGATACCATTGCTTACCATCTTAAGAAAGACCCGCTCGACGTCCGCAAGATCAATTACTACGCCGACAACGAACGGGACGAAACACATTACTTCCAAAAGGTGGAAGACAACTTCATTCAGGACATGACGGAAGAACTTGAAGCGTCCTGTGAGTATCAAGCACGCCGCACCGCCATTGCCGAGTTCAATGCGGAAAACCCACTGTTGAAGAAAGGCATCGCCCTCACCCCGGTGAAGTTCGGCATCTCGTTTACTGCAACCTTTCTCAATCAGGCAGGCGCACTTGTCACTGTGTATACCGATGGCAGCATTTCGCTCAACCATGGCGGGACAGAGATGGGCCAAGGTTTAAACACCAAGGTCGCACAGATTGTGGCGGAAACCTTCAGCGTGAATATCGACACCATTCAGTGCACGGCAACCAATACCGAAAAAGTCCCGAACACATCGCCCACGGCGGCATCATCAGGCACTGACCTCAATGGTAAAGCAGCACAAAACGCCGCACTGACAATCAAACAGCGCATGGTGGATTTTGCCAGCAGCCATTTCAAGGTTGCACCAGATACAATTCATTTTAGTAACGGCATCGTTTCGTGCGGCGACAAAGCCACCATGACGTTTGCGGATTTTGCAGAACTCTGTTGGTTTAATCAGATTTCATTGGCTTCTACTGGTTTCCACCGCACACCGAAAATTTACTACGATCATGACGCGGCGCGCGGACGCCCCTTCTACTATTTCGCGTGGGGTGTTTCCTGTTCAGAAGTGCTTATAGACACCCTCACCGGTGAATACAAAGTGCTGCGTGTTGATGTTCTTCATGATGTCGGTGCGTCTCTCAACCCCGCCATAGATATAGGCCAAGTTGAAGGTGGCTTTATTCAAGGTATGGGTTGGCTCACCACCGAAGAGTTAGTGTGGAATGATGCCGGCCAACTCATGACAAGTGGCCCCGCCAGTTACAAGATCCCAGCCATTGCAGACACCCCTGAGATATTTAATGTGAATCTGGTGGAAAATCGCACCAATCCTGAAGACACGGTGTTCCACTCCAAGGCGGTGGGTGAACCGCCGTTTATGCTCGCCATTTCTGTCTGGAGTGCCCTTCGCGACGCAGTAAATAGCGTTTCTGAAAACGGAGAAGTTCCCTATCTCGCTGCGCCCGCGACACCTGAGCAGGTCTATAACGCGATCAAGCGTGTTCGCAAAGGAAAACGTCCGACGGAATTTCCGCTTTTCGAAGACACCTTGGCGACAAAATAAGGAGGCCATATGTTTAAAGACAACTGGATCCAAGCACTCGCGCAATTTGAAACCCAAGGCACACCTTGCGTCATGGTGACCGTCCTCGAAGACAAAGGTTCTGTGCCACGCGGGGCTGGGACAAAGATGCTCGTCACTGAGGAAGATGTGATCGCAACCATTGGTGGCGGACACTTAGAGCACATTGCAATGAAGACAGCGCGCGAGATGCTCATCAATGCAGACACCGACATGAAGGTGGAACAATTTAACCTTGGTGCACGACTTGGCCAATGTTGTGGTGGCATGGTAACGCTCAGCTTTGAACCCATTGGGCAGCCTCGGCATGTACTCGCCGTCTTTGGTGCGGGCCATGTTGCCAAGGCACTCATTCCCATTCTGGCCACCTTGCCTTTCAAGGTGTATTGGATAGACGAGCGTGAAGCGCAATTTCCCAATCACATACCCAGTAATGTTGAAAAATGGGCAACGGACGATCCTGTCGCAGAGGTCTCTTCTTTACCTGAAAACGCGATGTATCTTGTACTTACACATAATCATCAGCTTGATTTCGATCTCGCACGCGCCATTCTTAAACGGGGCGATAGCCGTTATTTCGGCATGATAGGTTCACTCTCTAAGCGCAAACGCTTCGATTACAGATTGCTTGAACGTGGGTTTTCTCAAGACGCCGTCAATACCATGATTTGCCCCATTGGTAATGCATCGGTCAAAGGCAAGCACCCTGCAGAAATTGCGGTGTCTGTGGCGGGAGAACTTATCGCTTGCTACCAAGGTGAAACTATCGGCAGTAAACGTCCAACCACCAGCACGAACAACGACAGTCAAGAACACGACGTAACGCGACCACCAATCGAACCGCTTAAACTCAAGGCGTAACAAGGAAGTCATCCAGAATGAAAGATCCCAAAACACGCTCTACCTATGCCTTTCGCGCCGCCATACTTCATAGCTTGGGAAACCCAACGGAGCGAGGCTTGGAAGAATCGTATGCATATTTCGACGATGGGATTTTAGTTGTTGCCGATGGGCATGTTATTCGGGTTGGAGATGCCAAAGACATTCTTCCCACGCTGGACGATTCGGTCACACTGACCACATTTGAAAACAAACTCATTACACCCGGTTTTATTGATACCCATATCCACTATCCGCAAACAGGCATGATCGCCGCCTATGGCGAACAACTTTTGGATTGGCTAAACAACTACACCTTTCCCGAAGAAAAGCGCTTTAAAGATATCGAGTATGCCCGCAAGGTTGCCGTTCAGTTTTTGGATGAGCTAGCGCGTAATGGAACAACATCCGCACTGGTGTTTGGCACCGTGCACAAAGAATCTGTCGATGTGTTTTTCCAAGAAGCCGAGAAACGCAACCTGCGCATGATTGCCGGAAAGGTGTTGATGGACAGAAATGCCCCCGAAGATCTCACCGACACCCCCGAATCCGGCTATGCGGACAGCAAAGCCTTGATTGAGAAATGGCACAACAAAGGACGACTTCACTACGCAGTGACTCCCCGTTTTGCACCCACCAGTACATCGGAACAATTGACCTTGGCAGGAAAGCTACTGCAAGAATACCCCGATGTTTACCTGCACACGCATCTTTCAGAAAATCCGTCGGAAATTGCATGGGTTCAGGAATTATTCCCAGACAGCGACAACTATCTTGATGTGTACGATCAGCACGGATTGCTCTCCTCTCGTTCCATTTTCGCGCACGGTGTTCACCTGTGTGATAGCGAATGTCAGCGCCTTTCAGATACAGGATCAGCAATTGCATTCTGCCCTACCTCAAACCTCTTTCTCGGCTCTGGGTTGTTTCCTTTAAATGATATGGAAGCCAGAGGCATTAAAGTGGGCATGGGCACAGATGTCGGCGCGGGTACAAGCTTTTCGTTACTGCAAACCATGAGCGAAGCCTACAAGGTGATGCAGCTACAAGGCGAAAAACTTCACCCACTCAAATCCCTTTATCAAGCCACGTTAGGCGGTGCGAAAGCATTGTCGATTGATGAACACGTAGGAAACTTTGAAGCAGGGAAAGAAGCGGACTTTGTTGTGCTCGACCTCCACGCAACGCAGTTGATGAAATTCCGCATGGAACACACGCACTCGTTAGAGGACCAGCTGTTTGTGTTGATGACCCTCGGGGATGATCGGGCCGTCGCGCACACCTATTCATACGGGCATTGTGTGTACAGCAAAACGTCTTGATGTTTTGATCTCAGCTACACGCTGCCTGAAACTGAAAACGGGGTGCCATTCAGGCACCCCGTTTTGGTTTATCACTATATGATGTTTAACGCTCAACCACCGTAAAGTCATTCGCCACTGCATTCACTGTTTGCCCATCACTGAACCGAACAGTTTGCGCTGAATCCGAGAAGTTATACACCACGTAAGTCATGGTATTACCGTTCTTGAATGCGACCGCTGTCGGAGAATCTGCAGTAAGCTCGCCCGTCCCGGTTTCTAATTGCCCAAGCGCCTTCCATGTATGGATCCAATGATAGGTATGGGCTTTCGACTCACCTTCTTCGGTTACATAGTTCGAACCCACGGTTTCGTAATCGGTAATCGATGCCTCAGCATCGGTCATTGCCCAAAGGTTCCACCAGATATCACGCCATTGGCCATCAACCAAGCCCGAAGGCTTGCCGTTGCTTGATTCTTCCAACCCAAGCGACACGTAATCTTCCATGTAATCCGCATGCTGGCCGACATGAAACACCAATGGGTTCAGTGGAAGACCTTGAATACCCAAGATGTGTGCGTAAGCCCCACTAAACCACGTTGAGAACGAGGTCCCATGCCCCCAAATGATCGATGTGGTAATGCGGTTATACCCTGATGGGAAGTTATCGTAGTCATCCCCTTTATCGGCGTAATTTGGCGAATCATTGCGGTAACCGTCGATGTTGTTCCAGTATTCCCAATACGCAGCACTGGATGAAGCATGCAAATACATGCCTTTTTCCGTTAACTCATCATTTTCTGTGATCAAACCATACAACACAATTGCGCCGTAAGAGTTCGCTGCTTCAGAAGTGGACTCATTGTTATTGCCAAGCGCAAAGTTCGCGTGGCCCGATGCCCATGAGAAACCGTTCGCTGGATCAAAGTTACGCAGATAAGGGAACATGTCATCCCCCTTGCTCGCTGCATAATCACGGATCAACAGCTCGATCATTGGTCCGTACTGATCAGCGCCACACCAAGCTTTATCGGTTCGACAAATTTCAGCCGCCGCGCGCACAAAATACCCATAGTGGAAATGGTGATCATTCAGTTGTTGGTGTGCACCAAAAGATTCTTCAACACCGAGCAGCGTCGTCCACGTCTCGTCGTACACGAAATATTTGATGGTATCGAGGCCACCCGAGGTGTCTGCAGTAAACCAATCTTCAAGTTCTGATTTCAACCATGCCGTTAGCGTATTGGCTTCAGCGTCCATTCCAATCGAACGTGCAATGGCGATTACTTCAGCCGCTTTACCGTAACTCTTACCTGACCAGTAGGTATCAGTATATGGGTTCCAACCGCTTGTGCCTTTGTTCATGTACTCAGTCACAAGGCCTTTTAGCAATGGAAGGTCATAGTTTTCTTCTAATGATGGCAGGTATGGCAACACGCCCACAAACGGGATGGTGTAACTAAATTCTGATACTTCAGCGAATTTCACCACACCACGGGCGCTTCGTACTTTGTGCTCACTCGTGGCAGCGGTGCTGTTTTTCCAATGCATCGGGTGCAAGCCGGCGATGGTTTCAACAGGCGTCCCTTCGCTATCGACATACGCATGAGACACAGTCACGTCATTGGTTGCACGATCGACGGAGTAATCAACATTCACATGACGAACCACATTCCTTGCAGGCCCTTCAAAGAAAGCACTTACCGTGTCTGACGGTGTGCCATTCCTCGAAGGGAGTAGTGACACCGTCACTTCATTTGCGTCATTGATAACGGTAATAGATGAACCCGATGCGCCAGTAAATTGCGTATCACCTTCACCCACAATCAAGAAATCGTTTCGATTGCCGGCAACGCTGGTCCAAATACCCAAGCTGTTATTTTTGTTGTAGAAAGTACCTTTCTCCACCCCGTCAGAACGAAGTGTTTTAATAACGATATTGCCTTGATACGCTTTCACATACACATACGGTGAGCCATGAACAAACGTTGCTTCCATCACTGGCGTGTTGTTTGAACTCCACTCGACCGTGACAGAACCGTCACTGTGGTCTTTGAGGTAACCTTCTAACTCAGTGAATTGCGAATTTGTAATTGCAATACCATCAAATACCTCATCAAACGGCGCAGGCACGGTATAAAAGAAAGTGCTTTCTCCGGCAGCTAAACCGTTTGGAATACCCATAACACGGAAGCCTTTGTTCGATACACGTGCCGTTAGAGGATCAGGCGTAATGTAGGCCGCTGAGTCAGCATCACCAATCGTCATTTCACCCAGGAAGGAAACAGAGCCCCACCATTTATGCGTCGGTACGGGTTGTTCTTTTATGTCATCAGCAAGGTGCGGGAATAACGGTACTGGCGTGGCAATGTTATCGCACGAGCCCGCTTCGGGTCTTACAACGCCCGCATTTGAAATCCAGAATCCATGATCCACTGTACAGCCGTAGCCTTCAGGGTTAAACGTATCAGAAATATTCCCTGCGCCGTATTGCGTGATCGTGTAATCACCTTGATAGGCATCAGAATTCTCGCCCGTATCTACAAGATAGACATCTGCGACATCCACAGTACCGTTAACAGGGAACATCAACCCTATCCAAGTCAGCTCTTCAAAATGTGGAAACGCCACTTCCATCTCTTTCCAACCGTTTCCTAAATCGGTCGCGGATGAAAGTGCATAAGTGATTTTTGATTCTTCTTCAGTTTTACTTTGAATGGACACATCTACCGTGGTTACTTGAGCAGATTTGAATTTGAAGCGCAGCACATCGTAAATACCCGCATCAGATGTCTCATTGTTCTCATGACCCCATGCAACAACAGCCCAGTCGCCTCCCCAGTTATTTCCACTGGTGACGCTGTATTGGCGATCATAATCACCGTCTACGACTTCATTGACTGTCGCACCGGAAGTCCAAGGGTTACCCTTGCTATCAAACTTAAACGAATCTTCCATTTCAGAATGAAACACGTAACCGCGAGTTTCCTCGGACGCATTATCGCCACCGTCCGTGCCTGAATCTGTGCCGCCGTCAGTATCGCCACC
>NZ_MDAG01000069.1:0-1653 GCF_002876705.1 Enterovibrio norvegicus
GAGCAAGGAGTTGCTTAGTTTCTGGGCGAAAAGTTGCTCACTGAGCAAGAATTGGCCGATGCTGGGGTAAGATTGTTTGCCAGCAAACCCAACGTGTGACGAAAGTAATTACATCAATGACGCAGTGATCAGACACATTAAAAGCACTTCATACTGGTAAGATTCAGCAATAAAAAACGCCATTATCAGGGATCGAAATGGACGACATAACCTTTTCAGTGGGTGCAGTAACCTTCAAGTATTCGCTCACCGCCGAGCAAAAGAAATTTTTGCGACTCACACAAGAAACCACGGTTGATCTCAACCAATGGCCAGTATTTGCGGATCATATTACCGACACGATCCATGCAGCGATCCCTGATGAGTTAAAACTTCCGACAGAAAAACAACTCAAGTACGCCCAGACGATCTCGAAGGATTTGAAGGTTAAATTACCCAAAGACTATGATGAAAGTGCTTTGGCGTGTTTGTCGTTTATCGCCGACCACAAGCCAGCACACGATAGGGTGCTGGCGGTGTTCAATGGGATCAAGGGGAAGTTGTTGGGGTGAGGTGAGTTCGTCGTCTGAACTTGTGGATTGCAGGCGATGCTCAAAAAATACCAGTGTTATTTTCATCTAGATAGATCATTGGCGTAAGGTTTTTTCGGAGTTTCAGAGAAATTTTATGCGCTTTCTCAAGCTCTGAGTCATCTAGAGATTTCTGATTGAATTCATAGGTTACGGTATGGTTAAACTTTCTCATCTGGCGACCATATTTAAGATTATGATCATTTCGGTTAAAATCATCAACCAACGCCCATGCAGCACCGAGAATAAGCGCTTCTCTATCATTCTGAGCTTTTCTTGCAAACACAGGGCTATAATCTGACGCGTTGCTCCATATTGGTAACATTCTTAGTATTTGGTGATCAATGTAATCTTGTTCGAGCAGTGAGTTCTCATAATATAAATAAATATTAGTGGCATAAGAATCATTGTTATTGGCCATGAAGATGTAGAGATCTTTTATGATTTCTCTATCTTTATCCGACAACAGATATCTATCTCTTTTCGATTCATTACTTCTCATCCAAATAGGGTAGCCAAAATTCCGCTGGTAAATATCTAACAATGTGATAATTGGGTGATAGTAATTATTCTTTGCGCCATCTACTGCTGCTTTTGCCAATATATTAAAGCTTTCCTCGTCTACAGTTGTCGTAGGGCTATAGCCACCCTTCAACATAGTGTCATGAAGATATATCGCATACCCAGCTCTGGGATCACCAGCACTAGCCAATTTTTTTAGTGCTGCTCTTCCTTTCTCTCCCCACTCTTCGCTGCAGTGGTACCCCATATATTGAATACATTCAATATCTCTAGTGTCTAATTTAATTGCCGCGTACGGATTGCCGAGTTCAGCAGCTTTAGTGAGCAGTTTGCCCGCAGTTTCCCCAGAGTAAATACTTTGTCCGTAGGTGATTTCTGCTAACCAAAACATGGCTTCTGAATCGCCTTGTTCTACTAAAGGTGCTAGTAGAGTTTCCGCTTTTTCTTTGTCGCCATATTGAATGGCCAGCAGTGGGGCATACAGTGGATCTTCTGGGCGATATCGGCTGGCGGCATAGGGATCACTATTCACCTTGTTGTCATCTAAATATGAAGATAGTTG
>NZ_MDAG01000070.1:0-1152 GCF_002876705.1 Enterovibrio norvegicus
TCACGCTCGTATAATCCGACATTTCTGGCGCTTCGGCAATGGCTGCTCGTACAGGATTTAAATCAACATACGCCATAGCGGCGGCGACAGCTTTCTCATCCAGTAATGCTTGGCTTTTAAAGCGCCCCTCCCAGAAGTGTCCGGTACAGTTGTCCTCACTATTGGCTTCTGAGGCAATGTGCTGATTAATTAATCGCATAAACCAACTGATTGAGACAAGACGTTTTCGCCACTCTTCAATGATCTCATTGCACCGTTCAGTTTCAGCCTCTGACAGTTCATCTCCCTGCATAAATCGCTGAACCAACGCGGGTCCATGATGAAAAGCGAGCCAGCGCTCAACCACTTCAACATCTGACAGCGTTTTAGCCTTTTCAGCATTGATATGCAAAACCACATGATAGTGATTACTCATAATGGCGTATGCACATACATCGATACAGAACGCGCCTGCTAACGCAAGCAGGCGCTTTTCTATCCAAGCTCGACGATGTTCGTAACTATGTTGCGCTTGTTCGTCATAGCCACAGAGAAATGACCGACGAACACAGCGAGAAACGCAGTGGTAATAAGGTGTGGCTTCAATGCTGATAAGTGATGAGCGGGCTTTTGTCATTGAGATTCACAATGGATAGTGACTGAATAATATGAAAAGCATATCTTTATGAAACCATCCATTCATCTTTGTCTCACACCTTTGAGTCCAAAAGCACTAACGCATGAAACTGATAAGATTATGGTTTTCTTAAAGTGCCTGTCCCTCGTGTCCACCAGTGGGATATTGTTTTAGTGGTTTGGTATCCGGAAGCCGGAGAATCGTTTCCTTTGCAAGTGAGGCAATGCCGCTTTTATTGCAGTTTCAGTGCCAACGATGCTGCCTTGCTCAATGCATGTGCATGTTTCCAGCCAACTTTTAGCGTCAAACCCTAGCCTCTCGAGCAGTGGTGGCGAAGTATTATCAATATGACCATGTTTATCATCCCGCACTTGTCTTCCTGTCCAATCAACCAATGCAAGATAATCCATCAATCGAAAAGGAATACCATCTGGCATGCTATCTCGCGGGTTTCCAGCAAAGGGAAACAACCCTGCTGGAGATGCTTGATTACTTTCTATCGCATCAATACGCGCTTTCACGCTCGTATAATCCGA
>NZ_MDAG01000071.1:0-298 GCF_002876705.1 Enterovibrio norvegicus
TTGCGATGTCCTTATGCAGTTAATCTCTATCCAAGGAGATGGCTGTTTATGTTTACTTGCTTAAATGGCTCTTAGCTGCGTTGCTCGTTTCGATGTTAGGGCAACTAGCACCTTCAACTCGCGCCTTGCTATGAACCATTTACCCAGCGCAACCATTGAAACAGTCACTCCTTAGATAGATATGGATTTTTTGATTACAACATGTGTGGTAACGCAAGGGGTGTGCCAGCTGTTGGTGTTAATAAAAACAATGAGTTAGCCATTCTTGGCAAAACGAAGAGCAAGGAGTTGCTTAGTT
>NZ_MDAG01000072.1:0-5310 GCF_002876705.1 Enterovibrio norvegicus
ACCGATAAGCCAACGCTGACGCTCACGGGTGATTCAGAAATCGTTGAAGGAGCTGAAGCCTCTTACACGCTCACCATTTCAGAAGCCCCTACTTCCGATTTAACCGTCACTGTCGTGGTTGGACACAAGACGTCCGAAGACGGCGATGTCACCCCTGTGACACGCGATGTGGTGATTGCAGCAGGCACAACGTCTACCGACTTTACGGTCGCAACACTCGACGATTCGATCCTTGAAACCAACGACGACGATGTCTTTGAAGTGTCAGTCACAGGCACGTCTGGCGGTGGCTTTGAAGTGCTGCCAGACAACCCATCTGCAGTTGAAACCACGATCAATGAAGATACGACCTCTACGGACAAACCAACGCTCGCGTTGACGGGTGATTCAGAAGTCGTTGAAGGTGCGGAAGCGTCGTATACGCTGACCATTTCAGAAGCGCCGACTTCTGATCTCACTGTGACTATCGTGGTTGGGCACAAGACCTCAGAAGACGGCGATGTCACCCCTGTCACGCGCGATGTGGTGATTTCTGCAGGTACGACTTCCACCGATTTCACTGTCGCAACCTTGGATGACTCCATCCTCGAAACCAACGACGATGATGTGTTTGAAGTGTCGGTAACAGGCTCGACGGGCGGCGGCTTTGAAGTCCTGCCGGACAATCCCGCAGCGGTCGAAACCACGATCAATGAAGATACGACCTCGACCGACAAACCGACGTTAACGCTCACGGGTGATTCAGAAGTTATCGAAGGCGCGGAAGCGTCGTATACGCTGACCATTTCTGAAGCACCAACAACAGATTTAACCGTCACTGTCGTTGTCGGTCATAAGACATCCGAAGATGGCGATGTGACGCCTGTTACTCGTGATGTAGTGATTGCAGCAGGTACAACGTCAACTGACTTTACCGTTGCAACGCTCGATGACTCCATCCTTGAAACCAACGACGATGACGTCTTTGAAGTGTCGGTAACAGGGTCTACGGGCGGCGGCTTTGAAGTCTTGCCGGACAATCCCGCAGCAGTTGAAACCACCATCAATGAAGACACGGCGTCGACGGACAAACCAACGCTGACGCTCACGGGTGATTCAGAAGTCGTTGAAGGCGCAGAAGCGTCTTACACATTAACTATCAGTGAAGCGCCAACAACAGACCTCACAGTCACTGTTGTTGTGGGTCACAAGACCTCCGAAGACGGCGATGTGACGCCTGTGACCCGCAATATCGTCATTGCAGCAGGTACAACCTCAACCGACTTCACCGTGGCGACACTCGATGACTCCATCCTGGAAACCAACGACGAAGATGTGTTTGAAGTATCTGTTACTGGCTCGACGGGCGGCGGCTTTGAAGTGCTGCCGGACAATCCCGCAGCAGTCGAAACCACCATCAATGAAGACACAACCTCGACGGACAAACCTACCCTGACGCTCACGGGCGATAGCGAAGTTACCGAAGGTGAAGATGCGTCGTACACGCTGACCATTTCAGAAGCACCAACCACAGATCTAACCGTGACTGTCGTGGTTGGACACAAGACTTCCGAAGACGGTGATGTCACGCCAGTCACCCGAAATGTGGTCATTGCAGCAGGTACAACGTCTACCGACTTTATTGTCGCGACACTTGATGATTCGATCCTCGAAACCATCGACGATGACGTTTTTGAAGTCTCAGTGACAGGTACTTCTGGTGGTGGCTTTGAAGTGCTGCCGGATAATCCGTCTGCAGTTGAAACGACGATCAATGAAGACACCACGTCTACCGACAAACCAACCCTGACGCTCACGGGCGATGCGGAAGTTACTGAAGGCGCAGAAGCGTCATACACGCTGACCATTTCAGAATCACCAACCACAGATTTAACCGTGACTGTCGTGGTTGGACACAAGACATCAGAAGACGGCGATGTTACCCCAGTGACCCGTAGTGTCGTGATTGCAGCAGGCACAACCTCTACCGACTTTACCGTTGCGACCTTGGATGATTCGATCCTGGAAACCACTGACGATGATGTCTTTGAAGTCTCAGTGACAGGTACTTCTGGCGGCGGCTTTGAAGTCTTGCCAGACAACCCAGCCGCGGTTGAAACCACGATCAATGAAGACACGACCTCGACCGACAAGCCAACGCTGACACTTGCGGGTGATAGCGAAGTCACCGAAGGCGAAGAAGCCAGTTACACGCTGACCATCAGCGAAGCACCAACGGTTGATCTAACCGTGACTGTCGTGGTTGGACACAAGACCTCAGAAGACGGCGATGTTACCCCAGTGACCCGCAGCGTTGTCATTGCCGCGGGTACAACGTCCACCGACTTCACCGTTGCGACCTTGGATGATTCGATCCTTGAAACCAATGACGATGATGTCTTTGAGGTCTCGGTAACGGGCACTTCTGGCGGTGGCTTTGAAGTGCTGCCAGACAACCCAGCCGCGGTCGAAACCACGATCAATGAAGACACGACCTCGACCGACAAGCCAACCCTGACGTTAACGGGTGACGCGGAAGTTACCGAAGGCGAAGAAGCCAGCTACACGCTGACCATCAGCGAAGCCCCTACTTCTGACCTAACTGTGACGGTCGTTGTCGGTCATAAGACATCAGAAAACGGCGATGTCTCCCCTGTGACCCGTAGTGTGGTGATTGCAGCAGGCACCACCTCTACAGACTTTACCGTCGCGACGCTGGATGATTCGATCCTAGAAACCAATGACGATGACGTGTTTGAAGTGTCGGTCACTGGCTCGACTGGCGGTGGCTTTGAAGTCTTGCCAGACAACCCAACGGCAGTTGAAACCACGATCAATGAAGACACAACCTCGACCGATAAACCTACGCTGACGCTCACAGGCGATGCCGACGTTACCGAAGGCGAAGAAGCCAGTTACACCCTTACCGTTTCAGAAGCACCAACATCAGATTTAACTGTCACTGTCGTTGTCGGGCACAAGACATCAGAAGATGGCGATGTCACGCCAGTCACTCGCAGTGTCGTCATTACAGCAGGCACAACATCCACAGACTTTACCGTAGCGACCTTGGATGACAGCATCCTTGAAACCACTGACGATGATGTCTTTGAAGTGTCAGTCACTAGCACTTCCGGTGGCGGCTTTGAAGTGCTGCCGGATAATCCGTCTGCAGTTGAAACCACGATCAACGAAGACACGACCTCGACCGACAAGCCAACCCTGACGTTAACTGGCGACAATGAAGTGACTGAGGGCGAAGAAGCGTCGTACACGCTGACCATTTCAGAAGCACCAACCACAGATTTAACCGTGACTGTCGTGGTTGGACACAAGACTTCCGAAGACGGCGATGTCACGCCAGTCACCCGCAGTGTCGTCATTGCCGCGGGTACAACCTCTACCGACTTTACGGTCGCGACGCTCGATGATTCGATCCTAGAAACGTCTGACGATGACGTATTCGAAGTCTCAGTGACAGGCACCTCTGGTGGTGGCTTTGAAGTGCTTCCAGATAATCCAGCATCGGTCGAAACAACCATCAATGAAGACACCACATCGACGGACAAACCAACCCTGACGCTCACAGGCGATGCGGAAGTTACTGAAGGCGAAGAAGCCAGCTACACGCTGACCATCAGCGAAGCACCAACGGTTGATCTAACCGTGACTGTCGTGGTTGGACACAAAACCTCAGAAGACGGCGATGTTACCCCAGTGACCCGCAGCGTTGTCATTGCCGCGGGTACAACGTCTGCCGACTTTACTGTCGCGACGCTGGATGATTCGATCCTTGAAACCAATGACGATGATGTCTTTGAAGTGTCTGTGACTGGCACTTCTGGTGGCGGCTTTGAAGTGTTGCCAGATAACCCATCGGCGGTTGAAACGACCATCAACGAAGACACCACATCTACAGATAAACCAACGCTGACACTTACGGGTGATAACGAAGTCACCGAAGGCGAAGAAGCCAACTACACGCTGACCATTTCAGAAGCACCAACATCAGATTTAACTGTCACTGTCGGTGTCGGGCACAAGACATCAGAAGATGGCGATGTCACGCCTGTGACCCGTAGTGTCGTGATTGCAGCAGGTACAACGTCGACTAATTTCACCGTTGCGACCTTGGATGATTCGATCCTCGAAACCAGCGACGATGACGTTTTTGAAGTCTCAGTGACAGGTACTTCTGGCGGTGGCTTTGAAGTCTTGCCAGACAACCCAACGGCGGTTGAAACCACGATCAATGAAGACACAACCTCGACCGATAAACCTACGCTGACGCTCACGGGTGATGCGGAAGTCACTGAAGGCGAAGAAGCCAGCTACACCCTGACCATTTCAGAAGCGCCAACGGTTGATTTAACCGTGACAGTAGTTGTCGGTCACAAAACTTCCGAAGATGGCGATGTCACGCCAGTCACCCGCAGTGTCGTCATTGCCGCAGGCACAACATCAACTGACTTCACCGTTGCGACCTTGGATGATTCGATCCTCGAAACCAGCGACGATGACGTTTTTGAAGTCTCAGTGACAGGTACTTCTGGTGGTGGCTTTGAAGTCCTTCCAGATAATCCAGCAGCCGTTGAAACGACGATCAACGAAGATACGACATCGACGGATAAACCGACCCTGACGTTAACGGGTGATGCAGACGTTACCGAAGGCGAAGAAGCGTCGTACACGTTATCTATCAACGAAGCCCCAACAACAGATTTAACCGTCACCGTTGTTGTCGGTCATAAGACATCAGAAGATGGCGATGTCACACCCGTCACTCGCAGTGTTGTCATTGCCGCAGGCACAACGTCTATCGACTTTACTGTCGCAACTCTGGATGATTCGATCCTAGAAACGTCTGACGATGATGTGTTCGAAGTGTCTGTCACTGGCACATCCGGTGGTGGCTTTGAAGTCTTGCCGGATAATCCAGCCGCGGTTGAAACCACGATCAATGAAGACACCACGTCTACTGACAAACCAACCCTGACGTTAACGGGTGATGCGGAAGTCACTGAAGGCGAAGAAGCGTCTTACACGTTATCTATCAGCGAAGCCCCAACAACAGATTTGACTGTCACTGTCGTTGTCGGGCACAAGACATCAGAAGATGGCGATGTCACCCCTGTCACCCGAAATGTGGTGATTGCCGCGGGTACTACGTCGACTGATTTCACCGTAGAGACCTTGGATGACTCCATCCTTGAAACCAATGACGATGATGTCTTTGAAGTGTCTGTGACTGGCACATCTGGCGGCGGATTCGAAGTCTTGCCAGACAACCCAGCAGCGGTCGAAACCACGGTCAACGAAGACACGACTTCA
>NZ_MDAG01000073.1:0-1924 GCF_002876705.1 Enterovibrio norvegicus
GTGGAATCGGTCGCTTGTATGCCATTTCAAATATTCACATAACGCTGTGATAACGAGCACTTGCCCGCACTGAACCTGAGCAGAACTATGTATTCACAACACTTCCTAAGCGCTTCGAGATTGGCAAGGTGTCCCGTTCATGACCTTGTTAACATTCGTGCGTCCGTATAAACCGACATGAAATTTTCCGCTAGTTGCGATGGTACTCCAACCAGAATAGTAGCGCTGCTATCCCAACAGCCTATTTCAAAAAGAGCCCGATCTAGTTGAGGGGCTGGATTTGAACCATTCCAGTAATCAGGATTGCCATCTATATAGGGGCTTTCAACAACGTCAAACTTAGTACCCGCAGGAAATGCAGAGAAAACAGCCCAGATGAACTGAATTTGATTACCCTGAATTAGGGAATCCAAAGAGTCGCCACTGTACCATCCCTCATCAACGAGATATCCGTTTGTCTCGATGTCGCTGATGTACCAGTCATAGTCTGTACAGCTGATTTTCAATGCAGAAAATACATCCACCATGTATGTAAAAAATTTTACTTGTTCGGTATTTTCAAGAATCAAATTCATATGTATATAGAGTTAACGTTTCGTATAAACGGCGAGCGTCTTTTGCGAGTCCAGCACCCGAAGAGCGCGATGTTTAATGCGCTTGTTAGATTTGAGCACTCAAGCTGTTCCATCATCAATCAAATTTTTTCGGGCATGTTTCAATGACATTAGGAAAAATGGATACGCAAGAACACCTAGGAAGATATTGATAGCTATCCAGTAAAATGGAAGATATTTAGGACATCTAATAAGTGCATGAATAATTGGAATCAAACTAGCCAATAAAAAAGGCACAAGGAACACTCTATTAATTGAAGGGACTCCATTTTCAGCGAAGTACACACTTAACACTATACAAAGAGCCACGACTAAGATTATTAATATCTGCTTCATTAACTTTTATCGCCTCAAATGTTGAAGAAATCTAACGCCGGTTACAACTTTGTTAGGCGTTTGACCACTCGTACCATGGCACATGCCAACCGTGAACCTCTCTTACTTTAAATTCTTTGGAACACCCATAGCAAGTTACAGCAAAATGATGCTCATAAAGCTCTTTCATTACCTGAGAGGTAACGATTTCAACGAAGCTTAGCTCTGCCTCTCTCTCTGGGTTGAACATGCTTTGCCCAGAATACAAATAACAGCGACACGAGCCTTGGCAGCGTTGCTCAATATATTTAAGTGAAAGCTTTGTGTCTTCGGCATTGCTTCTTATTGCACCACCCATTTCGACTTCTGCTAGTATGTCAGAAAACACTGGAATATAAGCTTCGAGTTCAGACAACTTATCCAAGTCATTACAGCGAAGAATTTCCCAGGTTGCCTCCCAAATTTTGCGTGGATCTCTAGA
Source organism: Enterovibrio norvegicus (assembly GCF_002876705.1). Classification (GTDB taxonomy): domain Bacteria; phylum Pseudomonadota; class Gammaproteobacteria; order Enterobacterales; family Vibrionaceae; genus Enterovibrio; species Enterovibrio norvegicus_B. The sequence continues at coordinate 1,411 of NZ_MDAG01000073.1, forward strand.
CTCGAATTTTTCAACTATGATGGAAGTTTCCATAAGATGCCTAACGCCTCAAACACAGGCTTGGTGAAGTTGGCGTTTTTTTTGGAACAAAAAAGGTGACAGGTTTGCCAAGCCCGAGTGCTTTGACTTGTTAGGCGACGCACTCGCTACTGCTTTGAAACTAACCATATTTCCTCAAACTGCTCTTTAGTAAGTTCAATTCCATCGAGATTCTCTTTTGAATACTCAATATCTTCTTCTCTAACTTTGGGTTGATCAGTGAACATGTAACATTCATCTTTTTCCTCATGGAGAGTTGACCACTTCAAATCTCCATCAACCTCCACTATCTGACGGGTAATTTCTCCATTGATGACTTCTGAATAATAGAATCCATCAGATTCTTCACCTTCCCAGAAGCATCTAAAGTATTTCGAACTCATATTCCTTGCCGCCTAACGCTGTGATAACGGGTACTTGCCCGCACTGAACCTGACCAAACCTATGTATTCACGCTACTTTCTAAGCGCTTCGA
>NZ_MDAG01000074.1:0-1716 GCF_002876705.1 Enterovibrio norvegicus
GCCCGTTATCACAGCGTTAGACCAATCACATTACAAGTTATTATGGCAGATTTAGATCACGCTCATATTTGGGCAGCATTCTTTCCTAGCGAAGAAGTTCAAGAGGAAATCTTTCGTGAGCAACACGGAGATGACGAAGCAGCAATGAATAGTTTTGCAGCGTCTCAAGGTGAAAGCTTTTATGATCACGACTTTTTCTACATCGAAGAAGTTAAGAGCGAAGGTATAGATCATGCCCTTAAAGAGTGCGGAGTGCCGGAGATAAACATCCCCAATATCACTATCGCGTGGGGCGCAAATGCAGAAGACCAGCATACATCAATCGTAGTTGGCGATAGTGGTGACTTTGATAGTCCAGTGTCCTGCGTCATTTCTGGTGCTGAATTTAAATATTTAGGCTGCTTTCAGCACTGGTCAAAAAAGGTCTAACAAGGCCATGAACGGGACGCTTTGTCACTGCGGAAACTTTACAAAGTGACGTGAATACAATGGATTAAAGCAGTTCTGGGTGGTTTGGCAAGCGCCCGTTATTGCGACGTTATAAATCACTTGAGTTTCGAGTAAATAAGTAAATGAAAGATATATTTAAATCATTAAAAGATAATGCGACATCAAGACTTAAGAACCCTGTTGTAGGTGCTTTTTGCTTAGCTTGGTGTGCGTTAAACGTGAATGGACTAGCTATATTTACCTTATCCGATACGGAAACAAAAATAAGAATTATTTCTGGTAAAACTTGGTCTTTCAGTGAGGACATAGCGTTCCCGCTATTTGTCGCAGTTATTTACCTTTTACTCTTACCTTTGTTGAATTTAGCGTATGAGTTTATAAATGATGGTGTCATCAATAATCTTAGAGACAAACAACAAAACCAAATTGATGAACAGCGCTTTATCCGCCAGAAATCTACGGTTGGTGCAAAAGTAGAAGCTGATGAAGAGTATATACGTAAGCTAAAAGATCGCGAAATTGATAACTGGCTAGCAGAAAAAGGTGTTAGAAATAACGAGTTCATTAACCATAAAGAAAAGTACTCAAGGTTGTTGGCAGCGTTAAATGAAAAGGAATACCAATTTGCTGTATCTAAAAGCCAACTTACCAGCGACTATCGAGAAGTTAAAAGTAAACTAGATGAAGCAGAGGCTGAGAGTGCAATCAGAAACTCGTTCTTAGAAAAGGTGTTGTCTGAAATAGAAGTAACGGTTGATAACTTAGATCAATTAGATGACGCAGTTGTGAAAGAAGATACAAAAGAATTACGTAATAATTTAGAAAAAATTAAAGTAAGGTTTGGCATTTGGGACGATATACCGTTCTGATTTATAACAAACAATTTAAGAGTGATTCAGCACGCTTAGCATTTTCAGTTTTGGTTTAGTTTAGTGATTATGGCGTCCAGCTTGAGTGTTGTGGTCGCGTGCTTCACACCTTAATTGGGCGTTATCCGTCAGTTCTTTCCGTGTTTAGTTTGCGATGTTTGGTTAGCTATTTCCTTTCTTCGTCTCAGGCTGTTTAAACCCAAAAGTTTCATTAAACCAGTTCCAAACTCGATGCAAAATCACGTGGCTATTTTTGCTAAGTTGGATCAACGCTAGTGGTTTTATTGAGTGATTTTGTCTTTTAGGCCGTAGTGAACTCGCAAAATGGTGCGTTCGTTGGGTGTTTGCGGCGAAGCCGCGATAGTATAAATGTTCAGCGGCTAACAAGGTCATCAAC
>NZ_MDAG01000075.1:0-612 GCF_002876705.1 Enterovibrio norvegicus
AACGGGACACCTTGCCAATCTCGAAGCGCTTAGAAAGTGGTATGAATACATTGGTTTGGTCGGGTTCAGTGGGGGCAAGTGCCTGTTATCACAGCGTTATCCGTCAATTCTTTTTAGTGTTTAGTTTGCGATGTTTGGCTAGCTAGTTCCTCTGTTTGTTGCAGGTTGTTTAAATCGAAAAGTCTCATCAAACCAATCCCAAACTCGATGCAAAATCATTTGCCTATCTTTGCTAAGTTGAATTGAATACTCATGGTTTTATCGAGTGATTTTGTCTTTAAGGCCGCAGTTGAATTCACAAAATGGCGTGTTCGTTGGGTGTTGGCGGCGAAGCCGCGATAGTATGAAGATTCAGCGGCTAACAAGGTCATCAACGGGACACCTTGCCAATCTCGAAGCGCTTAGGAAGTGTTGTGAATACATAGGTTTGGTCAGGTTAAGTGCGGGCAAGTGCCCGTTATCACAGCGTTATCCGTCAGTTCTTCTCATTGTTTAGTTGGCGATGTTTGGCTAGCTAGTTTCGTTCTTCGTCGCAGGCTGTTTAATCTCAAAAGGCTCATCAAACTAATCCCATACTCGATGCAAAATCATGTGGCTATCTTTGCTAAGTTG
>NZ_MDAG01000075.1:827-1295 GCF_002876705.1 Enterovibrio norvegicus
TGCCTGTTATCACAGCGTTAGCGGCCTATAGGTAAACATGACCGATCTCGACGAACAACTCCACTTAGCATTCGATAAGTGGGCTGACCAGGGCCCTGAGTCACTCTCAGATTCCGAGTGGCCGCTGTTCCGTGCGCAGAATTTCATACTGCAATGGGAGGCAGGCGGTCTTTCTGGCTATCTCTACAACTCCCTCCCCGACCATGCAGAGAACCGGGCCACCCTTGATTCACTCCTGGTCTTGGGGCTGACTGTCGAGTTTGAGTGCTTGTCCTCAGCGTACAAATTTTTTGAGAACTACACAGATCCTGAGCAACCATCGACTTGGGCACATCAGTGCTCAATCTATGACTCAGAGGAGAGCCTTGATGACCTTGATCAGGTGCTACAGCGAGCCGGCGGCTAACAAGTCGCTCGAGCCGGCGCCACCCAGCTTTGGCGTTATTCTTCAGTTCTTCTCAGTGTTTA
>NZ_MDAG01000076.1:0-968 GCF_002876705.1 Enterovibrio norvegicus
GAATACATAGGTTTGGTTAGGTTTAGTGCGGGCAAGTGCCCGTTATCACAGCGTTATGTGACAGGAGATTCATGGCTTTTACTAATTGCTCAAGGTGCGGCGAATCATTCCATCTAAGATTCACCTCTTCCGAGTCAATTGAGGAGTTGAAAAGAAAAGAGGATGCCGGCGAAGTCCTTTGTATTAGCTGTTTCAGAACAATCAAAGAATATGATGTTGTCGAGATAAGATCACTCAACAAAAACGTTCCAGAAGCCCAGATCGGCGATAGCGGTGCAGTTGTGATGGTACATGATAATCGAGCTTTTGAGATCGAATGTGTGCTCAGTGATGGTTCAACTAAATGGTTGGGGTCATTCGGTAGAGAACAAATTAAGTGGTTGCAATCACGCAATGAGTAAATCACATAACAAAGCCATCAACGGGACGCTTTGTCAACGCGGTAGCTTTTCGAGGTGCTTTGAATACAAAGGATTAAAGCAGTTTGGGTGGTTTGACAAGCGCCCGTTATTGCGTCGTTATGTGGCCGAACGGGAAAAATTATGAGTTGTGATAGTTGCAAACAAATTAAGTTAAAAATTGGCAGCCCAGATGATTTGGTTGCAGCGATCCTTCTTGTCAGAAAAAACGTTGAAGCCAAAAATCTTAAATACTTAGGATATGGTGCTTTTGGTGAGCCCTTTTCAAGATTTTCCAATGGTAAGTATTGGGGGGACATCGTAAATAACTATTTTGCTTGTAAATCGTGCGGTCAACTAATCCGTTTGAGAGCCGAAACTTATCACGGAAGCGGTGGTCAGTTGGCTCAAGTAGTTACGTTGACCGAAAAGGTTTGTATCGATGGATTTACCACATAACAAGCGAATGAACGAGGGACGTTTACTCGTGGGCATTTTTCATAGAAATGCCGTGATTCAGGCACTTCATTCAAATTTGACTAGTAAACGCCCGTTATTCGAACGTTATAT
>NZ_MDAG01000077.1:0-569 GCF_002876705.1 Enterovibrio norvegicus
GAACACTATGATTACCCAGGCCGCTTCAAAAGCGATGCGGCGGGTAAGCCGTTTACCCAATACCGACTCGAGCATTTGCGCAGTGATGCGTTAACGGCAACCGCCTCCAGCACCATCATGCAGGTGGATGCGGGCATGGTGTTTGACTTGGAAGGCCACCCCGATGACACAACGAACCGGGATTGGATTGTGGTGACCATGCACAGTGAAGGCACGCAACCGCAAGCACTGGAAGAGCATGGCGGTGAAGGCATGACTTCGTTCCACAATACGTTTTCCGTTATCCCTGGCCATCGCCCTTGGCGTCCCATTCCGGAAGCCAAACCTTGTGTGCATGGCCCTCAAATCGCGATTGTCACTGGCCCTGCTGGCGAAGAAATCTTCTGTGATGAACACGGGCGCGTGAAAGTGCAGTTCCCGTGGGACAGATACGGCAACAGTGATGAAAGCTCAAGTTGTTGGGTGCGTGTCTCCCAAGGTTGGGCAGGCGGTCAATACGGCATGATGGCGATACCGCGCATCGGCCATGAAGTGATTGTCTCCTTCCTTGAAGGTGACCCTGACCAACC
>NZ_MDAG01000078.1:0-273 GCF_002876705.1 Enterovibrio norvegicus
CGGTTTTTCGCCGGACTCAAATATGTTCATCTTTCGATGAAACCAAGAACACTTGAATGTGTTTGGTGTTAATTCCGAAGAATTAACGTTTTGAGAACTTTTGTTTCATTACCTCTCGGGTAGAGAGATAAGAAACAGATTTCAATTTAATCATTCGATTAAATTTACTAGTCAGCTTTCCAGATTTTTAAAGAGCAAAGTGATGTTTCTCTGACGAGAATGTCCACTTTCTAAATATTCTCTTTCGAAAACACTTAAAGAGTGGTGGAGCTA
>NZ_MDAG01000079.1:0-94538 GCF_002876705.1 Enterovibrio norvegicus
CTCGAAGCGCTTAGAAAGTATTGTGAATACATTGGTTTGGTCGGGTTAATCGAGGGCAAGTGCCCGTTATCACAACGTTATCCGTCCGTTCTTCTCATTGTTTAGTTTGCAATGTTTGGTTAGCTATTTCCTCTCTTCGTCGCAGGCTGTTTAATCTGAAAACGCTCATCAAACCAATCCCAAACTCAATGCAAAATCATGTGGCTATCTTTGCTAAGTTGAATTCAATGCCTTTGGTTTTATCGAGTGATTTTGCCTTTAAAGCCACAGTTGAATTCACAAAATGGCGCGTTCGTTGGGTGTTGGCGGCGTAGCCGCGATAGTATGAAAGTTCAGCGGCTAACAAGGTCATGAGCGGGACACCTTGCCAATCTCGAAGCGTTTAGAAAGTAGCGTGAATACATTGGTTTGGTCGGGTTTAGTGCGGGCAAGTTCCCGTTATCACAACGTTAAGCATCATGAGATATTAATTGTTATGAATCAGGCTCCATCATACGAAGAACTAAAAGATAGTGAGTGTTTTTGGTTACAACTCACACCTAATATTGCAGGTATGACTGAGACCTTCGATGGAAGTGACGAGGGTGAACCTATATATTCATCTCTTTATTACGAGACAATTATAACCGCAGTTGAAGATGGTTTTGACTTCCCAGATCAAGACGTGCGAATCAACATATCGGAGAGTAGTAGTGAAGAAATAGGTTCGTTATCTGGAAAATATCCAATCGGATTCATCCAATTCCATGAAGACTGTACCTCTGTAACGTTGATGTGCAGGAGTGAACTGGTATCGCGTATGATTTCAAACTTTGGGTTGATTAAAGCGAGGGAAATTGAACTTTTCGTTACTTTACCGATAATCCCAAGCACTCTCCCTAGAATCTACCCAGTACTAAATTTTCAGTATAGGGTCAGGGTATCGTCCTAAGAGAATGATGCTTAACAAGCAAATAAACGTGGACGTTTACTCGTGGCGCAATTTTTCACAGAAACCCAGTGATTTGGGCGTTTCAATCAGTTTGGGCTAGTTAACGCCCGTTATTCGAACGTTAGGCATTGAATTGGTGTTGGAGAGACAAAGTAGATGAATGAAGTCGTTGTTGTGAAGGATGAAGATAATGAATTGCCAATTCCTACTATTTGGCGTCCGATTTTCAAAGAAATAGTGTCGGCACTAGCACAGAAAGACTACCTACTGAAAAGCAAGCCTAGATTTACTTCACCTATGTCTCAGGAAACAGCAGATTATATCTCTGAATATATCGAAGACTATGGAGAAACACTTATAGACTTGCCTGATAAAACGTGGGATTCATCAACCTGCTTGTGGATGGGTAGTAAGTGGGAAGTTCTGATTGATTTATGGACTGACGGTGAAGGTCGAAGTGATCTGGCACTTAAAGCTGAAGTTGAAGAATCTGAAACCAACTATTTAGTTACCGTTGAAATGGTATACGTACCATAAAAAGAGCCTAACAAGGCAATCAACGAGGGACGCTTTGTCAACGCGGCAGATTTTTAATAAAGCAGGGACAGACACTCTAAGAAAACCATAACCTTATCAGTTGCATGCGTTAGTGCTTTCAGGCTCAAAGGTGTGTGATAAAGATGAATAGGTGGTTTCAAAACGATATGCTTTTCATATTGTTTGGTTGCCATCCATTTTGAATCTCAATGACAAAAGCCCGATCCTCCCTCATCAGTATTGAAGCTACACCTTATTACCACTGCGTTTCCCGTTGTGTTCGTCGGTCATTTCTCTGTGGCTATGATGAGCAAGCGCAACAAAGTTACGAACATCGTCGAGAGTGGATTGAAAAACGATTACTTGCACTGGCAGGTGCGTTTTGTATCGATGTATGCGCTTACGCCGTCATGAGTAATCACTATCATGTGGTTTTGCATATCAATGCTGAAAAGGCAAAAGCGCTGTCAAATTTAGAGGTGGTCGAACGTTGGCTCGCTTTTCATCATGGGCCCACGCTAATTCGACGATTTATTCAGGGCGATAAACTGTCTGAGGCAGAAACTGAACGATGCAATGAGATCATTGAAGTGTGGCGAGAGCGTCTTGTATAAATCAGTTGGTTTATGCGTCTGATCAATCAACACATTGCCTCAGAAGCGAATAGAGAGGACAACTGCACCGGACATTTCTGGGAAGGGCGCTTTAAAAGCCAAGCATTGCTTGATGAGAAAGCCGTCGCCGCAGCCATGGCCTATGTCGACTTGAACCCTGTACGCGCAGCAATTGCCGAGACGCCAGAAACGTCGGATTATACCAGCGTGAAAGCGCGCATTGATGCGATGGAAAGTAATAAAACCTCCCCACAAGGTTTGTTTCCTTTTGCAGGCAACCCACGAGAGAATATGCCAGATGGTATTCCTTTTCGGCTAATGGATTACCTTGCATTGGTTGATTGGACAGGAAGGCAAGTACGTGATGATAAACGTGGACATATTGATAATACTTCGCCGCCACTGCTCGAAAGGCTAGGGTTTGACGCTAAAAGTTGGTTGGCCACATGCACGAACATTGAGCAAGGCGGCATTGTCGGCACTGAAACCGCAATAAAGACGGCGTTACCTCACCTGCAGCGGAAGCGATTTTGCGGGTTTCGGTTGCCAAACCGCTAACAAAACTCTCCTCTAGAACAAACGATGTCTCAGGCGCTAGCTTGAGGGTCTTGCTGCGTGTCATTCAGTCAAATTCTGTAATTTGTTTTCCGATAGAGCGCTATGATAGTTTTGCTCTGAAGAATGACGCGCTCGACAGAGCAAACGAGTCTTTCTAGATGTACAACTGGGATGAATTTTAAGTCTGTCTGTCCCTAGTTAGTGGCCTAGTTAGTCGCTAGTTTCAATATGGAGGTTGTTTTGTTCAAGCTATATTACTACCCAAACAATGCGAGTTTAGCTCCGCATTTCCTACTTCATCATGTTGGCGCTGAATACGATCTTTTACTGGTTGATAAGACGTCAAACTCTCAGAAATCAGCCGAATATTTAAAGCTGAATCCAGCTGGCCGTATTCCTACTCTCGTGCATAATGAACAAGCGATTTTTGAGAGCGCTGCAATCTGTATTCATATTTGTGAATTACACCCCGAACACGGCCTAATTCCGGTTGTGGGTGACGCTATGCGTCCGCTGTTCTTTCAATGGTTAGCTTTTCTAAATAACACGCTTCAAGCTGAGTTAATGGTTCGTTATTATCCGCATCGTCATACGAATGATGAATCAACTATTCCAAATGTTGTAGCGGCTCAAGATGAGTGTATTGCCGAAGCTTTGTCGATCATAGATGATCAGCTAGAGCACAATGACTACCTACTAGGTGACACTTTGTCTGCGTGTGACTATTTTTTGTTCATGTTGGCTGAATGGTCGCTACCCATTCAGAGATCCCCGTTGACATTCAAACACTTGGCTGGCTATCTGAATCGCCTGTCGAAACATCCAACAGTGAAGGCTGTTTGTGACATTGAAGGTATAGATCTCACACCATTTAAGTAATATCCATACAAAGCGATTAAGACGGTTTTTTAACGCTTAGCGTTTTCGGATTACTTCATTTAAATATATAAAACAATGGATTAGGTTGGGATTCTGGCGTTGCTCACCCTTAATGCGGCTACATGGATCCCTCCGTTCGTCAAACATCCGCAAGACATTCTGATATGCGCCCCGGACTACCACTCTATATTTGGCTTTTCGCTAACTCTCGTCATGGCTCTGATGACATTACATGGTTGCAGTGCTTTGTTCGTTAGAAGGCACCAAATGTGCCCGCCGCATTAACAGGCTCTTCTCTGCTGAACTTTAAGCATGCCTGTCCCTAGTTAGTTGAAATTCCCTCCGGATACAGTCACTTTTTTTCTGCGCAAAAAACGCCTTTCGCTGTCGGCACTTGTGGGCGATGTTAGGCATTAAAGCATGCAAGTCGCATAGGAATTTATACTTGTTGCCAGTCCATGCGGTATTGTCGCCGTCAGGATGAATAGCGTGATTTTTATGCTTATACTTTCATATTGCTTGATCGTTTTTTATAAGGTTAATTTTAAATATGAATACGGTTGAATTGGTTGAAGAAAGCTTTGCGAAACTGCCCGATGGAAAGAAATTCGCAGAGCTTTTCTATCAACGGATTTCAGAGCATTCGCCTCATCTGATGCCACTTTTCGCGAACACCTCGATGACAAAAATGGCCGACAAACTGCTTGCCGCGTTGACGGCAATGGTTGCTGCTTTGCATGATCCGGAAAAGTTGCAGAATATGCTGGGACCGTTGGGGCAGCGGCACTTGTCTTACGGTGTGCTGGAGTCGCACTATTCGATTGTCGGTCAAACCCTGCTTCAGACGTTTGAGGAAGAGCTAGGCGAGGAATGGACGGATGACTATGCGGCTGCTTGGTCAGAGGTCTACAGCAACGCCGCTCAGATAATGCAAGAGGGTGCGGCAAAAGCGAAAGCGCAAACCCAAAGCACAACCGAGACAGCCAAGAAACCCGTAAAAACTGGCGCTTTGGCATGGCTTTATTCTCTGCCAGTGCCAAAGCTATTGATTTTGTGGTTGGCACTGTCGGTGGTTGTATTGGAGATTGCCGCCATATATGGGGTTCCGAATTGGACAAGGTTACTCAGTGCCTGCTCTTTGGTGCTGTTAATCATGACTATGCTACGAGGAAATAACGATGCAGAAAAAGCCGGAATCCTTGAGTGTTGGAAAACGATTGACAGCTCGCACGGCGTGAAAACATCCCGGGCGAGACAGATTGCGATGGAGCGCCTGAATGAAAAGAAATGCGCAATGAACAGAATGGATCTGTCAGAAGTGTGTTTGATGAAAATATCATTGGATGGTGCTGACCTGAGTGATTCAAATCTGAGTGAGGCAGACCTAACGGAATCATCGCTGGCGGGCGCGAATTTTACAAAAGCGCGGTTAGACAGAGCGCTATTGGTGAGTATCTATGCGCCGCAAGTAGACATGTCATTTGTCACCTTGGCTAAGGCTAACCTTTCATCATCCAATTTGGAAAAAGGCTCGTTTCTCTTTTGCAACATGAAAGGGGCCAATTTATCGGGCGCAAATTTGAAGGGCGCAAACCTAACAGGTGTACTGATGGACAAAGACACCTACCTATCTGGTGCTGATCTTCGTGGAGCAATCATAGATGACAGCATGTTGGATCAAGCCTATACCATTGGAATGATAAGACCTGACGGGAGTGTGGTCACCGAGGCGTAAAATGTATTCAGGGGGGATTAGGTCTTTGATTTGTGCATACGTGATAAAAAGCTCAGTTCATGAATCATAAATCTAACCCCAATTCCTCTTCGGAGAACGAGAGTGCTTTGTCGAGAGCGGTGAATCAGACTGCAAAGTAAGACGCTATCTTTTCCCTTAGCCAGATGTTCGATGGGCTATTACGCTCGCGATTATGAACCATCAAACGGTATCTTATTGGGTGGACGGTAAAAGGGATGTCCAATATCTGGATGTTTAGCCTTTCTGCAAACAGTGAGGCAATGCTTGCCGTCATTGTTGCAATGCAATCACTGTTTGACACCATCGACAGCTGTGAAACCAGTGACGTGCATTCTGCCGCTACCTGCCTGTCATCAAGCCTTTCTTTAGTGAAATAGTCCGCCAGATACGCATCTTCCCTTCGCAATTTTAACGTGATGTGTTTTTCGTCGTAAAACTGCGCCTGGCTGATCGCGCCATCAATTCTTGGGTGGCCTTTACGGGCGATCACGCAGATACCGTCCTCAAAGAGATCTTCGGTAAAGAATGAACGTGTCGAGTAATTGGCAAACTCTATCGCCATATCCGCTTGGTGTTGGTTCAAACCAGTGATCAGTTTCTCTTCATTAGAAAGGGTAGGTTGAAGTTCTATCCTCACATTACCCAAACTGTCGTCCGATTCAATCTTAGGTAACAACATCATCATGACTGGCTCTGAGGTGTAGATGATGAATTTGCGTGGGTGCTCAGTTGAAAACCCATTCAAGCCCTCAAGAGCATTACTAATTTGAATCAGGGCTGGCTCAACGTGTGTCATCAGTGTTTGAGCATGCTGCGTTGGCGCAATGCCTCTTCCTGATCGCACAAAGAGTTGGCTGCCAACTTGCTGTTGCAAACGCTTTAATAGCCCACTGACGCCCGGCTGCGTTAGCCCCATCTCTTCTGCTGCCATCGTGATGGATTGATGACGATAGACTGCCACGAAAACTTTCAGCAGGTTTAAATCAAGGTGACTTAGCATTTCGCCCTCACATAACAAATTGTGATGTTTCGAATCTATTTTCGTGCATGTATTGCTATGAGTCAACGCGTTAGATTAAGCCCATACCCAATACGAAACCCCAAGAGGTTTATTATGAAAATTCAATGCGTTCCTTCAGTTTTGTCTCTCGCGATTGTTATGTCTTTCGGTGCCTTTGCCAATGACTACGCATCTATTGATACCTACGAAGGCAAGCCAGCCTCAGAGCATACGATCAGCGCAAATGCAGCGTTGGCAAAGACTCTTCCTTGGGATGATACAACCGCGTTTGATCGCACAACGCGTGGTCTGATTGCTGAGTTTGGTACTCACGAAGCGGGTGAACTAAAAAACCGTTTTGAATACATGACAGACATGTCCGTCGACGATCTCCCACCGACCGTCAATCCTTCAATCTGGCGTCAAGGCATGATGAACTACGCAGCAGGCGGTTTGTATGAAGTGACCGACGGCGTTTATCAAATCCGTGGCGCTGACATATCAAACATGACGATTTATCGCACTGACAACGGATACGTGATTCATGATCCTTTGTTGTCTCGGGAAGCGGCCGCGGCATCATGGGAATTTGCGAAAAAACACCTGCCAGCCATTAATGGTGAGCACAAAATCACTGGCATGATTTATTCACACATGCACGCAGACCATTTTGGCGGTTCTCGTGGCGTGTATGAATCTGGCGACTTCGCGGCAGATGCAGAAATCTATGCGCCTAAAGACTTCATCAAAGAATTGGCGGATGAAAACGTGATTGCGGGCACTGCAATGGGGCGTCGTGCGAATTACCAATACGGCACAACGCTGGATACCAACACCAAAGGCATCGTTGATAATGCGTTGGGTCTCGGTACGTCTCGTGGTGAAGTGACGTTAGTTGCGCCAACGAAAGAGATTCAGGCGCGTGAAAAGCGCATTACGATTGATGGGTTGGATTTCCTCGCAATCAATATGCCTGGCGCAGAAGCTCCAGCAGAAATTGTGTTGTATGTGCCCGAGTACCGCTCTCTCAACACCGCAGAATTAACGTATGACGGTATGCACAATATTTATACCTTCCGCGGTGCGAAGGTTCGTGATTCGTTGGTCTGGACGAAGTACCTGACCGAGCTGAAGATGCGTTTTGTTGATAACGGTTTGGTGGACAACATTCATGCCGCTCACTCTGCCCCCGTGTGGAACGACAAAAAGACCGACGTGAACGAAATTTCGGAGTACATGACATTGCAGCGCGATAACTACGGGTTCATTCATAATCAAGCCATGCGTTTAGCGAACCACGGCGTCACCATTCATGATGTTGGTAGGGAGATCGAAAAGATTGTTCCTCAGTCCCAAATTGATACGTGGCATACCAATGGGTACCACGGTTCGTATAGCCACAATGCCCGCGCAGTGGTCAATTTGTATCTTGGTTACCATGACATGAATCCCGTTAACACGAATCCCCTTCAGACCAAAGAAAAGTCGTGTGTATATGTGGAAGCAGCCGGTGCGGATGTGCTCTACAACGCGGGGAGGACGCACTTTAAAGCCGGTGAATATCAAGAGGCGTCGCAGCTGTTTAACGATCTGGTGCAGTGCGAACCTAACAATATCGATTACCGTTTTGCTTTAGCTGACAGTTTCGAACAGCAGGGGTATCAGTCTGAAACCATGGCGTGGCGTAACAGCTACTTGCAAGGCGCGGCAGAACTCCGAACTGGTGAGATCCAGCCTTCCATCAAACTGGCATCACCAGATGTGATTGCGAATACGCCAACAGGTATGTTCCTCGATTATATTGCAGTGAGCTTAAACGCACCGAAAGCAGAAGCGGCAGGTCTGGACTTTAACTTCGGTGTTCACCACCCTGATCTGGGTGAGCGCTTCTACGGCGAAGTGTCGAATGCAAACATGGCAAACATTGAAGTTGATGAAATGCCCAATGTTGATTTCGAGCTCGTTATTCACAAAACCGACTTCACCAAAGTGGTGTTGGGTGAAATCAGTTTGGAAAGTTTGCTCAAGTCTGGTCAGGCAAGTGTGAGAGGGGATGTTGAACTACTGAGTAAACTGACGGGTGTGTTAGATAACTTCGATGGTTTGTTTGAAATTCTGCCAATGCCTGAGAAGTAAAATCGCCAGAAAGCGAGTATTGAGTAACAAGGCCCAGCGTTAAGCTGGGCTTTTGCGTTGGGGCGATAAAAAGCAAAATCGCGGGTAAGAGTGTCTGTCTATGTAGGTGTATGTCTATGTAGAGGCTAGCTCCAGGGTAGAGGCCAGTTACAGGGGCTTGCTGTAGGAACTTTCTGTTGAGACTGTTGGGAGATAACGGGATAACGGGATAACGAGATAACGCCTCGTCAGTGGAAGCGATAGTCATGTCTGTCCTTAATTGAGAACAGGCTCAACGAAAGAACATCTTTGACGGGGGATGGGTTGTAAAATACTAATCGAAGCCGCTAAATGGACTTCCGACGCGGGCAAGTAAAGGATTGATAAGGGACCAGTATGCATTCAGGGAGCTGCCTTTGTGGGCAAGTGAAGTATCACATCACGGGGGACATCGGAGAGATTGTTCACTGCCATTGTCGCACTTGTCAAAAGGCGCATGCAGCCGCGTTTTCGAGTGTTGCATCTGTCAAAGACACCGATTTTGAGGTGGTTTCGGGAACGCTGAAATCTTACGAATCGTCCTTGGGTAAGTCTCGTTACTTTTGCAAAAATTGTGGCTCACAGATTTATGCGAAAAGGGAACATACTCAGCATATTATCTTGAGATTAGGGACGCTAGATACGGTGCTAACGTCCGAGCAGAGAAATCATATCTGGGTATCCCATCAAGCACCTTGGTATACATTCTCAGATGATTTACCGAAACACGAAGCGTTCGAATAGAAAGCTTGTGAGCAGGGTTGATACCTTTTCTTCGAGTTGAACGTCTTTGCCTTTGTGACGACGCACTTGTTCGCCCTGTCATTTTTTAACGCATCATGATGTTTCCTGTGGAGAGGATGATCGAATGAAACCACAACAGATAGGTCAGGCTTACAACCAAATCACTCACCTTTGGGAAAGTGAGCGCTTTAATATGGATAATGGTATTGAGCAGCACAAGAAGGCCATCTCGTTTGTGAGTGCGCGTGGAAATGCATTGGATATTGGATGTGGGTGCACGGGCCGTTTTATTGAGCTGTTGTCGAATGAAGGTTTTACGCCCACAGGGCTTGATGTATCGACCGAAATGCTAAAGATTGCGCGAAAACGCTACCCTCATATTCCCTTTGTGTTGGCGGATATTTGCGAATATACCTTGCCTGAAAAATACGATTTCATTACCGCATGGGACAGTATTTGGCATATCCCTTTGTCAGAACAACGCGCAGTGCTCACTAAAATCATTGAGAGTTTGAATGTGGGTGGTGTGTTTATCTTTTCATTTGGCGGCACCGCGACAGAGGGTGATCACACGGATGATTATATGGGGCCTGATGTTTATTATTCATCGTTAGGCACGAATGGCTTTTTGTCTTTATTCATCGAACTAGGTTGTGTGATCAGACACTTGGAGTTTGATCAATACCCCGAGTTTCACACGTATCTGATCATAGAAAAAGCGTAGCGGATATGCGTTCTCTGTTCAGTATTTAGCGTTCAGTGTAGGCGTACCATGATGTTAGAAACCCGCAGGCTTTTGCTTCGGCAGTGGAAAGACGAAGATTACCTACCGTTTGCCGCATTGAATGCGGACGCTGAGGTGATGCGTTACTTTCCCGAACCACTTTCTCGCTCAAAAAGTGATGAGCTGGGAAGCAGAATACGGTCGCTTATTTCCGAAAGAGGATGGGGCTTCTGGGCGATTGAGCTTAAATCAACTGGGCAGTTTATGGGTTTTGTTGGCCTGCATACACAGGATGAAAATAGCGGTATTCCTGATGTGCCATTTATCGAAATTGGTTGGCGATTAGCGTCTGAATTTTGGGGTATGGGCTATGCGCCTGAAGCTGCAGAAAAGGCGCTGCAGTATGCCTTTGAAGACCTTGATACCCCATCGGTTTATGCGTTTACGGCGTTAGACAATCTTCCTTCTCAGCGTGTTATGGTGAAAATTGGAATGGTGAATAGCCATAACGACTTTGATCACCCAAAGCTGCCAAAAGGGCACCCGTTAGAACGCCATTGCTTATACAAAATCACGCGAGAGCAATGGTTAGCAACGTCTGAGTAATATGTTATGTAGTAATAAAAAGCCGAGTGCATCACTGCACTCGGCTTTTTTAGTGGTATTGGTGGTCAGTGCGGGTCTATTTCACTGTCCAGCTAATGCTTTCGCCTGCGCGAATAGGCACGACAACGTCTGAACCAAACGGCATGGTGTCGGAAACCGACCATGCTTCTTTTGTGAGGGTCACCGTGTCGCTGTTACGTGGAAGGCCATAGAAGTCTGGGCCGTTTTGGCTAGCAAATGCTTCAAGGTTTTCCAGCTTGCCTTCTTGCTCAAACACTTCAGCGTAAAGTTCAAGTGCGGCGTGTGCGGTGTAAGAGCCAGCACAACCACAGGCTGCTTCTTTTGCGCCTTTAGCGTGCGGTGCTGAGTCAGTACCTAAAAAGAACTTTTTGCTGCCGCTGGTGGCGGCTTCAACCAAGGCTTTTTGGTGTGTGTTGCGTTTTAGGATCGGCAAGCAGTAGAAGTGAGGCTTGATGCCACCGACCAGCATGTGGTTGCGGTTATACATCAGGTGATGTGCTGTGATGGTTGCAGCAACATTGTCGTTGGCATTTTTCACAAAGCTTGCAGCATCCGAGGTGGTGATGTGCTCTAGAACGATTTTTAGCCCTGGGAAATCGCTAACGATTGGGGCTAATACGGTATCGAGGAATGCTTTTTCACGGTCAAAAATATCAACGTCGTGGGTGGTCACTTCACCGTGGATAAGAAGCAGCATACCCACTTCTTGCATCGCTTCTAACACTGGGTAGATATTGCGTGCTGAGGTAACCCCTGAATCTGAGTTCGTTGTTGCACCGGCAGGGTAAAGTTTCGCTGCGACAACCGCGCCTGATGCTTTTGCTTTTTTAATTTCGTCAGGGGTGGTGTTGTCGGTGAGGTATAAAGCCATGAGAGGCTCGAACTGTGCAGAAGGCTTTTCGGCCATGATGCGATCACGGTAGGCGATAGCCATTTCGGTGTTTGTAACAGGAGGAACTGTGTTTGGCATGATGAGCGCGCGACCATTGTAGCGGCTGATGTCTTTGACGGTATTTGTCAGTACGTCACCATCGCGAAGGTGAACATGCCAGTCGTCAGGGCGTGTAATTGTTAGTGTGGTCATTAAGGCGTCCCTCCATAGCTAAAATATCGGATTGGAGCCTGTCAGCAAGGAATGTGAGAAAAAAGCAAACGCTTGCGCTCAGGCGGCAGGATAATAGAGTAAAAGCCGCGGTATTTCATCTTCTTTCTCATGTAAGTGTCATGTCGGTCGGCAATCAAATGCGTTCATGCCGTTTAAAAAGTCATGCGGCATGTCTTTGTTTTTTCAGTCTTGGTAAGGCGTTTAAACGTAACAAAGTCGGCAGTGTCAGCGGCTTTTCTAACGTATGAAGGTGTAAATAATTTTTGCAGGGTGCGTTCAACAATTGAGCGATTGTTCCTGATTTGGACTATTCTGCTTTTTATAATGAATTGAAAATGCTTGGAGTTTTTTGCATGGGAAGCGCGTCTCTTGTACCTGAAGGAATGAAGTTAAGTGTTATCTGTCGCCTTGAACCAGGATGCCTTGGACCTCAAGGGGCAAGCAAAATCGATGATTTTTGTCAGTACATTGAACAAGAAATGCTGGCACTAAACACCGATTACATTGCTTTGAATGTGGTACCAAGAAACGACAAAAGCCTTCCAGAGATGCAGTTTAATGTGATGGGTAAAAAAATGAGCCGCGCACAAGCTTCTCAGTATCTGTCACGCTTAGAGAAAAGCTTGGATGATTTCGAGGCCTCGCTTGAAGGTAAGCTTGAAACATTGATCGACAAATACATGGGGTATTAGTTTCCTTCACCCAACGCGCAACAGGTTTTAGAACGTCACTCAACTGGGAACGGACCGTTGAAGTCCGTTGATTTTTCTCCCCATTTCCACTCTCATAAACAAAAACCATGCTTCTGCATGGGTGGCAAATGGTATAACGCCTTCATGCCTATTCCCCATTCACTTGATTTCCGCGCTGTACACTTATGATCACATTCAATGGAAAGTACTTTCTCGCAAGTATGGTATTGCTCGCTGTTCTTATTGGCATTGCTTTGTTTGTGAAAGATAGTTTTGTTCGCCCGTTTCTGGGGGATGTATTGGTCGTGGTATGGATGTATGCGTTTCTCGCGGCATTTCTTTTGGTTCGCCCTTTGGTGTTGTCGTTGTTTGTGCTGGTGTTCGCGTACTGTGTTGAGATTGGCCAATATTTTCGTCTTGTTGAAGTGCTTGGCCTGCAAAGTAATAAATTTGCGAGCATTGTTATCGGTTCAACATTCGATTGGCTTGATCTACTGGCTTATACGCTAGGGTGGGGTGTGATTTGGGTGTTTCAAAAACAACAGGGAAGAGAAGTATGATCGCAAGGGAATGGAAAGCGACGTGTCCAAAGAAGCACGAAGAAGGGTTTATTGGATATCTGTACGAGACGGGTGTGAAAGAGTCGTCTGAGACACTTGGATTTCTCGGCGCGCAAATATTTCAACGGGACGTGAATGAGGGCGTTGAAATTACGCTAATAACGTATTGGGAAACGCTCGAATGTATTACTGCATTTGCTGGTGAGAATATCGACGTGGCTAAATTATACCCTGAGGATGCTCACTACGAGCTGGTGCCTGATCGTCATGTGAATCACTACCACGTGGTTGAAAACACGTGGCAGCGATAAAGCAGCAATTAAGACTTTTTCACACAGACCAATAGCGCATTACCAGATGCGTTATCCAAAGGAATGATTTTGTCGTAATCGTGCTCGAACATGTAAACATCAAAGTAAGGCGCAAGCAGCGTTTGTAGCTCGCTAAAGCTCACTGCAACCATCGGGTGTTCGTCATGCCAGATTTGCGTTTCGTCATCGGTTGTTTTCTCGATGTTCAATCGTAGCGATTGCTTTTCACCTTCGCCGCTGTAATGCCAGCATGATTGAAACACAAAATGGCTTCCCTCGTTGTCAGCACTGTGACGAACAAACGAATCATTGTTGATCTTGTCTTTGTCCACCGCATTAAAACAAAAAATGCCTTCAGGGCTCAGTGCGTTATAGACGCTTTCAATCAAGGCTTTTAAGCGTGCAATCTCACCGCTGTAGTGCATGGAATACAAGAAGCAGGTGATCAGATCTTTCGGTTCATCCACCGCGAAAGTACACATATCTTGAAGCGAAAACTGGGCTTCAGGGCAACGTGTTTGCGCGATGTCGAGCATGGGTTGGTTGATGTCCAATCCACTGCTTTGATAGCCATAGTCAAGGAAATAGCGAACATGCGGGCCTGTACCACAAGCAAGGTCAAGGTGGCGGTTTCCCTTGTTTCCAAACAGTTGATGCAGCCTTTGAATGGTTTGACTTTGTGCTTCGTAGTTGATGTCTACGCACATCAAATCATAGTAGCCAGACAAATCGGTATAGAGAGCATTAGACGACGCTTCAGAGGACGTGTTGAACGACATAATAACCTGGAGGCTTGAGCCGAAAAATTGGGGTGGCGCATAGTATACTAATCGAACGAAAATGCGAAGTGTGTCACATCAAAAGATTCGCTATTTTCATCCGTCCTCTCCCGATGTGCTCGTACATTCGTTGCTATCTCGTCTACATGTTTTTTCATTTTTCCGTGATGAACAGCTAAACGTTAACATATTCATTTAATGGGCTTTAATGTCATTTTGGTGCGTAGTAGGGTGAGAGAAGTACTTGCTTAAAATGGAAAGTTTCCCATGAACGTCACGAACGCCCTTTACCCAACAGACGCACAAATGTTAGCGCTGCATGAAGCGCACGATAATAAGCCGATACAACTGTTGAATCTTTTTAAGTTCAAAGCGAAAGCAGAATACGCGGATGGCCGCCCTAGCACGCTAAGTGGCAAGGCGGCGTATGACCTTTATGGGCAGCCTATGTTAGACGTATTAACACGCTATGGCGCTGAAGTCGTATATTTTGCTGAAGTGACAGGGCTTATCATTGGAGACGTGGATGCGCTGTGGGATGCGATGGTGATTGTGAAGTATCCGTCTCGACAGGCATTGATAGACATGACTTCCTGCGATGACTTCAATGCGTTACGCGTTCATCGCGAGGCGGGTCTTGAGGGGCAACTGAACATCGAAATGCAGGTGCCCGAGTGAACACGGCACATGAATGCTACTGAGGCATAAAGACTACTGAGGACAGTACATTGGATAACCTGACCATTTCGTCACTGCTGCCAGAAGATAAATCGGCGGTCTTTGATTTTCTTCAAGATTCAGTGGTGATGCGATTTCTTGGTCCCCGAAGACCTTTGACTGATGAAGAAGCGTCAGCGTGGTTTGAGTTGGAATTGAATGCTGCAACGCGGCATGTATTCCGCACAAAAGGCACGAATGATCTTGTTGGGTTTTGTGGGATAAAAGTCATCGATGGCGTCCAAGATTTTGCCTATTTCTTGCTAAAAGCGCACTGGGGAAAAGGCTTCGCCGCAGACATGTGCCGTATGGCGGTAGAGAAACTGCCGGACACAACGGATTTAGGCAAGGTGCAAGTGTTTATCGCTAATGACAATACAGCGAGCCGAGCGGTTGCAAGGAAGTTGGGCTGGCTTTGTGTTTGTGAATCAGACAATCAGTATGAAAAAGGGCACCTTTATCGCATCAAGCGATAAACGAGACCAGGCAATAAGCGAGACAGGCACTTTTTCGTGAGCACTTTTTGCTTAGGTGGGGGCAGGAGCATCGTGCCGCGAAGCCACTGTGAACGATGAAAAATAGCGCAATAAAAACGGGCAGCGAGAAGCTGCCCGTTTTTATTTGTGGAACGGTGTGGCGGTTATACCGTGAATTTATGCACCAACTCGTTTTGGCTAACGGCTTGTTGGTCTAAACGTTCACTTGCCCCTGCGACGTTTTGCATTGCGCTGTAGCTGTTATCAGCAATGAAGCTGATGTGTTCTACGTTGCGGGCAATATCTGCTGAGGTGGTGCGTTGTTCAGATGCGGCTTGCGCAATTTGGCTGCTCATGTCGCTGATCATCATGATGATGGCTTCAATCTCTTCCATGGCAGAGTTGGCGTCGGATGCTTGCGTGACGCTGTTGCTCATCTCATCCACACACTCCTGCATCACAGACACGGCTTCGCGAGATTGCTGTTGAAGCTTGCTGATCATGTCTTCAATTTCAGAGGTGGAATCAGAGGTGCGCTTTGCGAGAACACGCACTTCATCGGCAACCACAGCAAAGCCTCTGCCTTGTTCGCCAGCGCGTGCGGCTTCGATCGCAGCGTTTAGCGCGAGCAAGTTTGTTTGGTCGGCGATGTTGCTGATGACATCCAAGATGGTTTCAATACTGGCAGACATTTCTTGCAGAGATGAAACTACAGCTACCGATTGGTCTAAACGGGTGGATAGCTGGTGGGTTGTGCTGATGCTGCGCGTCATGATCTCACGACCTTTCGCGGCGGCATCGCTCACTTCCATCACTTTATCCATGGTTTGTTGCGCGCTGTTGGCGACGTCTTGAACAGAATGCTCCATCTCGGTCATGGCCGCTGCAACAGCCGTCGTCTGTTGGCGCTGTTCGTTGAGCTGTGTTTTCGCTTCAAGCGTGGTGGTTTGGTTCTGGGCTGCCACTTCTGCTTGGTCTTCAGCTGCATCACGGATTTGACGAAGGATGCCCTGCAGGTTCGCCGCCAAGGTATTGATGTGATCAGCCAGCTGACCAAATTCATTGTGCTCTTTCACATCGATGCGTTTGGTCATGTCACCTTGCGTCAAAGACTCAAGGACTGACAAGGTACTCACCAGCGGTTTACGAACGCTGCGCGCAATGTGCCAACCGATAAAGAAGGTAATGGCGAGTACCAAAACGCCAATGAAAATGGTTTGTTTTACCCCGTTTTCAAAGGAGGCATTCGCTTGTTCGATGGACGATGCCATCACGGAATTCGCTTGATCGCGGAATTGATCCAGAATGGACATCGCGTTATCAACTTCTACAGCGAGATTACCAATGTTGGCGTACAGCTCATTGGTTGCGACCAGGTAGGCGTAATGTTGATCCAGTACACCGCCTTCACGGCTCACATCACGGGTGAAT
Source organism: Enterovibrio norvegicus (assembly GCF_002876705.1). Lineage (GTDB taxonomy): Bacteria > Pseudomonadota > Gammaproteobacteria > Enterobacterales > Vibrionaceae > Enterovibrio > Enterovibrio norvegicus_B. The sequence continues at coordinate 16,596 of NZ_MDAG01000079.1, forward strand.
GCATCGAGGTCTTTTTGAAATTTCTCTTTTAGCTCAGGTAGCTGAGAGTTCAGTGAGCGGAAAGAGTAGTTGAGTTGCTTGACGCTGCGTTTGTTTTCAGACATCGCCTTGGTTATATCATTGAGCTTGTTGCTCGCGAGTGCATCAGACGTGTGCGTTTCGGTTTCTTGCAGCTTCTTAAAGTAGGTTTTTGAAATGATTTTTACTGTGGTAGAGCCATTGTTCGCAATGAAGTCCTGCATGCCTAACGCAAGTGATGTGTTCATGCGCTGGAACTGGCGAGCGGCTGTTACGCCTTCATCTTTTGCGGTTTGCTGGCGCTGATAGTTGCTGATAGCGACAGAGGCTTCGGAGAAATACCGTTTCTCGATTTCTCGTAAGGATTCTAGCTGAGAGGTAAGCTCTTCTTGCTGTGATGTCGCGGTATAGAGCTGACTCAGGGCAATATCGAACTTTTGTTGGGCGGCGTTAAACTTCTCAAGCACCTGTTCACTTTGGGTCACATTGCTGCTGGTAAGGTAGTCTTTGAAGATTTTGTCAGCTGCAAGAAGGCTAACACTGGCTTCATTAGACAAAGATACCAAGGGCAACGCTTCAGAGGTGACGACCTCGAGTTGACCGTGAATTTTCTCTGAACTGCTTAAATTGAGGGTGTTCGTCGCCACAAGACTGACGGCGAGCACAGCAAACCCTGCGTACATCCTACGGATGACGGAGCTTTGACGCGTTTTAGCCATTTGAATTCCTCCCACCAGAGTATTCTCTAGTGCTTCCCTAAAATGCACTCGCTAAACAGATGGCGAGTTGCAATAAATGCAGCAATCAATACGTAAGCGCCTTTTGCTTTCGAATTTATTTGTGAGCATGACGTTCTCACGACGCTTAGGCGTTGCTCTTCTATGTCATCCGCCAGTATTTCAAAATCTTTATGGTAAAAAATCGTCAGACTTCCGAGTATTTGAACCTATTCGCAAAATTGCTGAGAGTTTGGTTAATAAACAACAGGTCAATGACACAAATGGAAAAAGCGCGTTGTGAAATAGGCATTTTGCAGTGGCGGATATGGAGGGGAGTGAGCGAAGCGCAACAATTCTAGACACATACCCTTTTAAAACACTGTTCAATATTGCTCATTGCGACAGTCTCTAGCATACTGACAACTTCATGAAATCATTCATTTGGAGTATCCCGTGGCCGAAGAAACCATTTTCAGTAAAATCATTCGCAAGGAAATCCCTGCTGACGTGGTTTATCAAGATGATCTCGTGACTGCATTTCGAGATATCAACCCTCGTGCGCCTAGCCATATTCTCATTATTCCCAACAAGCTAATCCCAACGGTCAACGACATTGAAGCTGATGACGAGTTGGCATTGGGTCGTATGTTCACTGTTGCGCGTAAGTTGGCGAAAGAAGAAGGCATTGATGAAGATGGTTACCGCCTGATCATGAACTGCAACGTTCATGGTGGCCAAGAGGTTTACCACATTCACATGCATCTTGTGGGTGGCCGTCCTTTGGGCCCGATGCTCATCGGTTAATGCGCCGTCATGTTAAATCAGCTTTCACATGTCGATTGAAAGCTGCTGTTAAAACGACAAGACAGAATTTCGGGCGTTCGCGAACCCTGACCGTCGCTGTGTTTAGCTTGGCGTTAGTGGGCTGTGCCAATCTTTCTGTTCAAACGCTGTTTAGCCATTATTCGGCCGCGTTGCAAAGTACGCATGCACTCGCAAAGCAAGGTGAATGGAACGCGGCGTTAGCGTCGCTCCCCGACACACCTGACAGTCCTATACTGGACGGCATGGAACGTGGTCGTGTCGCTATGCTGGCGGGTGACCAAGTGGTGAGTGAAGAGGCGTTACAAACGGCTGACGCGGCTGCTGTCGAACAACAACGTGCAGCGGTTATTCAGTTGTCTGAAGGGTTGAATCAGGTCGGTTCCTTGTTGAGTAATGACAACATGCTGACGTATTCTCCTCCAGATTACGAACTGGGCTTTTTGCACCTTTACTTGATGTTGGATTACCTTCAGAAAAACGATTTAGAAGGTGCGTTAGTTGAAGTGCGACGTGCAAATCGCGTGCAAGAAGAAGCACGTAAATTGCGCGAAAGTGAACTTGAACAAACCAAAAATTCGGTGAAACAGAACGGCATATCCGACAATGTGGGTGCGATCCTGTCTCGTTATCCCGATGCTGGGAAAATGCTCAGTAGCGTTCAAAATGGATATCTTTTCTATCTATCCGGTCTACTGTATGAAGCAGAACGGAATTTGAACGGTGCATTTATTGACTACAATCGCGCTCTTGCGGTTGAGCCAGACAATGCTTTTGTCGCGAAAGCAGCGATGCGCGTGGCGTTCAAGCAAGGTAGGCAAAGTGAATTGAAACTGCTTGAGAAACAGTACGGCAAATATAAAAAGCCGTCGAGATCTCAGGCGCAGTTAGTGATCATCAACGAGCAGGGTGTCGTGAATGCCCGTGATGCTTGGCGCTTGCCTTTATGGTTGTTCGACAGTCGAGGCAATCCGGTGTCTTACTCTGTGTCATTGCCTTATTACCGTTCAACATCAAGCGCCCCTCAAAAGGCATTGACGATTGACGGAAACGCAGTGATGCCGGCGCAACTGACCGATGTAAACGCCATGGCGCAGCAGTCTCTAAATGAGGCGATGCCAGCAATTGCTGTTCGACAAGTCTTGCGTGTTGTGGCGAAAAACGAAGTGCGTAAGTCGTTAGCCGAACAAGATGAAAGTGGTGTAGGCAACTTGGTTGCGAGCATCTTTAACGCGTTGAGCGATCAACCCGACACGCGCAGCTGGCAAACATTGCCACAAACCGCGGGTGTTTACAGTGGTTTTTATGCCGCCGGACAGCATGCAGTGACCGCTGATGGCAAAACAATTAACGTTACACTTAACCCCGGCCAAACAACGCTTTTGTGGTTGTCACGACAAGGTGGAAATGTTGTTCATTGGCAGGGTAATTTAGGAGGAATCTGATGCGTATCTCAGTGATACTGTTCAGTGCAGCAATGGTCTTAAGTGGATGTGCGCAAAACACATCGGGAATCAGCATAGACAGCAGCAACCAAAACGTCGTACTTGGCAATGAAGTGCTGGGCAAGTCTCTGGAATTCGGTAATGCGAAAACCAGCGAAGTGAACGAGCGTTTGTTGGCGCAAGTGATGGTGACGAACAAAAGCAGCGAGTCGCAAAATCTGCAATACCGTTTTAACTGGTATGACGAACAAGGGTTAGAGGTCGACAGTGGCAAATCACCCTGGCGACAGTTTATCGTCTACGGTAACGACACGGTGACGCTTCAAGGTGTGGCATTAAATCCAAATGCTAAGAATTTTCGTGTGTCATTGCGTAATGTTCAGTGATACGTCTGATTAGAGACTAAAACAGGAAAGTAAAATGAATAAGAGCGTAATAGCGCTGATGAGTGTTGCACTCATCATGGGGGGATGTTCGCAGAAAGTGAGCTATGGTGACGCGCAGGAAGTGGAAACCACCACCATCGAGTTCGGTTCAACCGACCTGCAAAAAATCGCCGTTGATATGACGGATAGCATGCTTTCTTCGGGCGCAATTTCTGCCATTACCCGTAACGATCGTCCGATTGTTTTTGTTGAATCCATCAAGAACAAAACGGCAGAGCATATTGATACGGAATCCATCACTGACAGCATCAGCACACGTATGCTGAAATCGGGCAAGTTCCGCTTCGTGGACATGACACGTGTTGACGCGGTGCGTGACCAACTTGATTTCCAGAACAACGATGCCTTGGTTAACCCTGGTACCGCAATCCAGTTTGGTAAGATGGTAGGGGCGCAGTACATGCTGTATGGCAACCTTTCAAGCATCAACAAACGTGCTGGCAGCGACGAAGACGTTTATTACAAAATGACCATGCGTTTGATGGATCTGGAAACAGGTTTGATTGAATGGGCTGATGAAACTGAAATTCGTAAGAAGCAGTCTAAATCAGTGCTTGGTTGGTAATACGTGCACAGCAACGCAATAGATGAAAAGGCCGCAGTGATAGACACACTGCGGCCTTATTGCATTATTACATCAGCAGAATATTTGGTTGGTGGGCTGAGTAATCGCTGTATGGTGTTGCAAGATGCTGAAGGGCATCGTTACGTGTGGCGACCGCAAGGCGAAGGTGCTCGGGTTTTTGGCGCGAGCAGGGAACATGAGTTCAATGCCCTTGTCCTAGGTTATGACGCCGGCTTAACCAGCAAGCCTGTGTGTGTGATACCAGAAGGGCTGCTCACGGCTTGGATTGACGGTGAAGTCCTTGACAGCGCCGATGTGGAGACCGTGATGCCACTGTTGGTGCGTATCCATGAAATGACGCCGCCCACGAATACGTTTGACCCGTTTGAAAAGGCGCAGCACTATTTTGCGCATCTCAGTGATTCTGCGAAAACGGATAGGGTGACCAAGGTCCATGCACATTTTCAGCGACACGCGTTCAAAAGCGGTTTGGCGCTGACCATGTGTCATTACGATTTGGGCTATTACAATCTGATCAAGACGCCGAATGGGCAGCTTTCTGTGATTGATTGGGAATATGCCGCGCTGGGAGATCCGGCGTTGGACATCGTCATGACGGCGTTGGCAAATGACATCGACCTCTCGTCGGCAGTAAACCATTATTGCGCGCTGAGACGTATCGACGATGGGGTTCATTGGCTGGATGTGTGTGAAAAGTGGGTGCCTGTGGCGAAATACCTTGGCTTGCTTTGGTTTTTGCTTGGTTACGAACTCTATGGTTTAACCTTGTATAAAGAGCGTGCAGAGACTTGTCTACATGAATTGGAAACCCTCATGCTAGGCTAGAGGCCACTGCGAAAGAAGACGAAACGACACAAGAGGAGAAGGGAAGGGAATGAAAAGGTGGCGACTGGATGTCAGATTAACATTGCTGGCAATCGTGGCAGTCCTGTGTCTTTCTGCGTGCACGAACAAGCTGGCGTACAACACCTTACCTTTTTGGATAGATTACTATCTCTCTGACTATGTCGACATGACATCGACACAACAAAAACAGCTCGATCGAGACCTTGATGCCTTTCATTCGTGGCATCGCCAGAACGAACTTCCTAAGATCCGCGCTTTGCTGGAAAACATGGAAATCCAACTCGAAACGCCACTCAGTTATTCTGAAATCAATGAATACCATGGGGTCGTGAATCAAACCATTCTTGCCTCTCTTCATGGGTTCACGCCTGCATTAGCAAATTTGATCACATCACTCAGTGATGAGCAAGCCGAGCAATGGTTGAAAACCATCCAAACCAAGGTCGATGAGGCTGTTGAAAAAGCCAATGAGGGTTCGTCTAACGAACAGCTTGTTCGACGCCAAGAAACGCTCATTGAACGCGCTGAGTATTGGATTGATTCGGTAAACAGGAAGCAGTCTGACCAATTCAAAGAAATGGCGAGCTACCAAATTGAAATGCGCCCTGTATTTTACTCGATTCGTGATGGCTTATTTGAAGAGCTAACCCTTATATTCGAAGAAAGGGATGATCCAGCCTTAGAGCAGCGCCTCAATGCCTATTTTGCCAAGCTGGTAGTGTTCAAGAGTGACGACTTTCAGAGCGACATGTCACTGTACCTAGCAAGGCGTTATGAATTGTTGCAACGCATGGACAAACATCTCACCGAGACGCAGCGAAAAACGCTCAGAAATACCCTCGCTTCACTTAGTGACGATCTCGGTGCTTTGGAAAACTGATGGGTTCACGCAAAAACGGTGACTGGTTAATTCGTCGACAAAGAGTGTCAAATTTGTTGACCGCTTTCGGGCTTTGTCTTTTAACCTTATAAAAAGTATGTGATAGCGGGATGATTTATGTTATCACGTTGACTCACACGAAGAAGGTCATGGTGCTCAATCTCACTATGAGCGACTTGAGAGGGAATTTTTGTGATTATTTATCTTCACGGCTTTGACTCCACAAGCCCAGGCAACCATGAAAAAGTACTGCAGTTGCAGTTTATCGATCCTGACGTGCGCTTTATCAACTACAGCACACTTCATCCAAAACATGACATGCAACATTTGCTCAAAGAAGTCAGCAAGCACATGTCGCTGTCTGATGATAAAAATCCACTGATCTGTGGTGTCGGACTCGGCGGTTTTTGGTCTGAGCGCATTGGATTTTTAAGCGGCATTAAACAGGTCATTTTCAATCCTAACCTTTTCCCCGAAGAAAACATGGAAGGCCGCATCGATCGTCCTGAGGAATATCGCGACATCAGCACCAAGTGTGTTGAGAGCTTCCGTCAAAAGAACGCAAGTCGTTGCATGGTGGTTTTGTCATCAGAAGATGAAGTGCTAGACAATCAACGCAGCGCTTCTTTACTGAGCCCACACTACGATGTTGTTTGGGATGATAACCAGACACACAAATTCAAGAGCATTTCTTCTCACCTCCAAGCAATGAAAGCATTTAAAGAAAGTGCATAGCAAATGTGCATAGGACAACACTGGTTGTAACTGCCAGTGTTGTCGAGTGTTTTTCATTTGTTTCTCGTTGTTACTCAGTTTGATAGGTTTGACGTTTTTTACTGCAACAGATGCATATGTGCAGATTTAAAAATTGATTGAGATCAAGTGAACTGTATAATGATTAGGTCTGAAATGAGCAACAAATCAAAAAATAACATGCTCATCCGCGGAAACAGAACAACGAACGAATCCGCAAGATAGAAGGCTGAAAAAGCCAATTCAAAACCTCACCCACATTACCCAATTTTTAGCTTCGTGCTGCTGTACGAAGTGATCAACAGTTTGAATTTAAAATCATGGTGAGGAAATAATCGTGACCAAAATAGTAGTAGTAGGTGGCGGTGCTGGTGGCCTGGAGCTAGCGACAAAGCTTGGCCGTACGCTCGGACGTAAGGGGCGCGCACAAGTCACACTGGTTGACCGTAAATCGAGCCATTTATGGAAACCATTGCTTCACGAAGTTGCAACGGGTTCATTGGATGAAGGTGTAGACGCAATCAGCTATCGCGCGCATGCAAAAAACCATCATTTCGAATTCCAATTAGGCAGCCTTTCTAACATTGACCGTGACACGAAAACCCTGACGCTTGCAGAGCTACGTGACGACGAAGACGGTGAATTGCTGATGCCACAACGTGAACTGTCCTATGACATTCTTGTGATGGCGATTGGCTCAACATCGAACGACTTTAATACTGAAGGTGTTCGCGACAACTGTATTTTCCTTGATAGTCCAGAACAAGCGCGTCGTTTCCGTAATGAAATGAACAATGAGTTTCTGAAACTTCACGCGAAATCGGGCCTCGGCTCTGTTGATATCGCCATCGTAGGTGGTGGCGCGACGGGGGTGGAGCTGTCTGCTGAGCTTCATAACGCAATTAAAGAACTGCACAACTACGGTTTCCAAGACCTAGACAGTTCTAAATTGAACGTGACCTTGGTAGAGGCGGGTGAGCGCATTCTTCCTGCATTGCCACCACGTATTTCTGGTTCTGCTCAGCAAGAATTGATCAAGTTAGGCGTAAACGTTCGCACGGCAACCATGGTTGTTAAAGCAGACGCAGAAGGCCTCACGACCAAAGATGGCGACAAGATCCCAGCACAAATCATGGTGTGGGCGGCGGGCATTAAAGCCCCTGACTTCATGAAAGACATCGCGGGTCTTGAAACCAACCGCATTAACCAATTGGTGGTGAAGCCAACACTCCAAACCACCCGTGACGAAGACATTTTCGTTATCGGTGACTGTGCAGCGTGCCTGCAAGAAGACGGTTCAATGGTGCCACCACGCGCGCAAGCCGCGCACCAAATGGCAAGCCGTTGTTTCAGCAACATTGTTGCGAAGCTAACAGACCGTGAACTGAAAGCGTACACGTATAAAGACCATGGTTCTTTGGTGTCACTCAGCCGTTTCTCTACCGTTGGTAGCTTGATGGGTAATTTGACCAAAGGTTCGATGATGGTTGAAGGCCGCATGGCACGTATTGTTTATGTGTCGCTGTACCGTATGCACCAAATCGCGTTGCATGGTCTGCTACGTACCGGTTTGATGATGCTGGTTAGCCGTATTAACCGCGTATTGCGTCCATCGCTAAAGCTGCACTAAATCGATACCGTATCGAAACAGCACGTATTTTAAAGCGCCCAGACATGTTCTGGGCTTTTCTTTTCCTGCCATATGTCCCTTGTTCATTGATGTTAACTTTCTCGGATCGGTGGTTTCTCATGGCATGCACGGTGCCAATAAACGAGCTGTTCTTTAGGGAGCGGCCTTGATTTAAGAAACCCTTGTACATAATCACAACCTTTTTCAGACAGCCAATCGAGCTGTACCTGCGTTTCAACACCTTCTGCGACGACATCAATGTCGATAGCGTGCGAGAGGTTGATGATCGCAGAGCATAAACGGGATGATTTACTGTCAGGGAGCGCGACATCGGTGATGAAGCTTCGGTCTATTTTCAATACATCAAACGGATACAAACTCAGCAAAGACAACGAAGAGTAGCCTGTTCCGAAATCATCGAGGTATAAACGAATACCGAGTGCGCGAAGTCCGTTGAGTGCCTCTAAGGCAACATTCTCGTTACCAATGAGTGTCGATTCAGTGATTTCGATACCGAGCTTTTGCGCTGGGAATGAATGACGAGAGAGCAGGGTTTTAACGAAGTCGACAAAGCTGGGAGATTGAAGTTGCTTGGCTGACACGTTGACTGTTATGCCGGGAAACGTGTGGTTATCTGCGTTGATGTACCAATTATCGAGCTGTTTACACACTTCAACAAACACCCAGTTTCCAATGCGATGAATGTGATTTGTATCTTCCGCAATGGGAATGAAATCGGCGGGAGAGACTTGCCCAATGTTAGGGTTGTTCCAGCGCAGAAGGGCTTCGAAGTGTTCAACGCGATTGTTTTTCAAGATGGGTTGGTACATGAGGTAGAGCTGTTCGAGCTCAACGGCCTGACTGAGTTCTTGTTCAATGTTAAACCTTGCTTGAACTTGTTTAAGCATGCGTTCTTCATAAAAAGAGATGGATGCGCCGCTCTCCTTGGCATGATACATCGCGATATCGGCTTGTTGGATGATATCCAGCAAGGTGAATTGTGGGTCTGTGATTGCAGAAATGCCGATGCTAGCGCCCAGTTGTATGTTGTGTTCATCGATAATGTAATTGTCGCTGATCGCGCTGAGGTAACGGGTGGCGAACGTGAGTGACGTTACTTTGCACGTTATGCCGCTTAGACACACCACAAATTCATCTCCCCCAAACCTGAAAACTCTATGATTGTCTTGTGTGATGTTTAACAAGCGTTTTGCAACTTCTCTCAGTAGGCGATCACCGATCAGGTGGCCTAGCGAATCATTGACATTTTTAAATCGGTCTAAATCGATGAAAAGCAGTGAGAAACCGTCGCTAACACCTTGGCTTATCTTTTGTTTTTCTTCTTTGAGGTTTTTTTCGAGCGCGACGCGATTGTGCAGGGTAGTTAGTTGGTCGTGGCGAGCCTGAAAACGGAGTTTCTTGGTTTGTTCTTTCACAAGTTTGCTTGCGAGCTGCAAGCGATTGGAATATGACCAAATACAGGCTGCTGTTGCCACGGTAAGCAACATGGTGAGAATCATGACGATTAAACTGTATATGCTTTCTACTTCGCCGTAATTCAGAGGCTGAAACTCAATCCATACGCCTTCTTCATTACCCGGAATGGCCACTAAATGTCGCACACTGGGGTAGGTGGCATTGATCTTTTCTAATGATGTCGTTTGATACAGAGCAGAGGTGCTGCCTTTGTTGCTAAACTGAGGCGTGACGGTGATATGCAGGGTTTTTCCGATTTTTTCATGTGGCCAAATAGCACCAAAAAAGTCCTCAAAATACAGGGTGGATGTGAGGAAACCTCGCAATGCATTTTTATCCACGATCGCAGAAAATAGTCGTAATCCTCCACCATGTTCATCTTTGAAGAAGTGGCTTTCTGGACTTCGCTGGAAAAAAGCGCGCTCCATGGCAAAAACAAATTCGCATTGAGAATCGGCGCGCCATCCCACATAGGTTTTGGTATGTGTTTCGGGGGAAACATACAACACCGGAAACGTGTATTTGTTTAGTGCGGATCCACAGCGAGTCGGTGTTTCAGGGTAAAGAGTAAACTGCGCATAGTCCTTATCTTCCTGCTCAACCACGTCACGAACAAATTGATGTGCTGTGTTTTTATCTACCTTAGGTGTCCAAAATACAGCATGAATGCCGTCATTTTTTTTCGTTCTTGACGCAAGGAATTGTTGAAAGGTTTCCTTATCCAATGTTTGGCTGTTTTGAAAATACAACTGTCCGGAGAATTGTAATTCTTGGAACGAGTACAGGGATTTCTCTAACGCATTTAATCGTTGTTCGACTAACGCTTCAAACGTGCTGAGTTGTTTCTCTTTCTCTAATTTTTTTACTGATAGCCCACTGAAGTATGCAAGGCCGGCGCCTATAAGAAATATCGCCCAAGGTAACGTTGTTATTCGCATGGTAGCTATTTGGTAGATTACTGATAGACAACATTATATTGAGCAAAGTGACAGTTTCTTTTTGAATATATTGCAATAAGGTTTCAGTCTATCTGGTCTTTTTTGTCTTTCCGTATATTTTTTATTTATTTCAATGCTTTGAGGCTATTTTTGTTGCGGGGCCGCTTTTGATGCAGAAAGCGTCGTTTTGGATTTTTGCGACAAATCTGAGCCTTTAATGTAATCACATGAAATCTTGGAATGGGGGGGATTTATACCCAAAACAAGCGCGCTTTCTCTGCGGGCTGCTTGATGGTTTGGGTATAAACATGATGAGGACGCGTTTGAGTATGTAAAGTTAGTGAGTTATAAACCCAAGGTCACTGGGCACCAAACTGTATACCAAACCTTCTTTGGCTTCGCCGTTATACATGTAGCGATTTCTCGCGCGGCACTCATAGGTAGCTTGAAGTTTTTCCGCTATGCGAATGCTGGCTGCGTTTGCAGGGTCCATCACCAGTTCTAAACGGGTAAGCAATAAGTGGCTGAAAGCGAGGCTGGCAATGGCTTCTGTAGCTTCTAGGGCATACGCGCGCCCTTGATACTTTGTGGCTATCCAATAACCAAGGTTTGCAAGGTTAGCGACGCTATCAATGCTCGACACATAAACACAACCAACGAGGTCTCCACTGTCTTGCTCGAAGACGGCAAGTTCATAGCTGCTGCCCGTTAGCCAACCTTGTCGGCTGCGGTTTATCCACGCTTCTGCATCCAATTCATCAAAGCCCTCACTGCACCAATCAAGCCAAGGTGAAATGCTGTCGGCTGAGAAACTGATGGCACGTTGTAGTGGTTGAACATCCACACGCTTTAGTGCGCGAAGAAGCAGGCGATCTGTTTGAAATTCCAAGTTTGCTTGCATGGTGTTAAATGCACTTAATTAGGATAAGAAAGGACTTCAATGCGTAACATTGAATGTAGTTGAATAAAAACGCCCTCAGTGAGGGCGCTATGTATTAGTTTGCTTTCGTGACCTGAATGATCAAGCCCATGAGAGGATGGTCGAGGTAGTGAATTTCCCCACTGCGCATCCGACGTTTCTGCTCAAAGGCATAAGGCTGAAGGAATTTTTCAATGGCGTAGCTACGTTCTAGTTTTTGCAGACCCGCAAAGCTCACGTCATCATTTGGTGTGCCGACAGCAGCAACATTGGTTGTGGTTGCTTCACCATCCTGCGCGATGTCTTGCAATACAGTGTCTGATTGACCTGCTAATGGGGCAGGGACGGCACTGACATCTTGCAGCACTTTACGTTCGCCCGGCTCACGCAGCACAAGATCGGTTTCTATAAACAGGTAGTGCTGAACGTATACACGGATGAAACCGTCGAGTTCATACATCGAACCGCTTTTCTTTTCGGTACCATCACCACCAACGGTTTGCACGCCTTTCGGTGTACCGTCTTTGTAATAGTCTTTGCCGTAGTTGTTACCCGCAGCCATACGCATTTTTGGCATGGCGCCTCTGCTTCCGTCATTTTGACGCCAAGCAACGTGCACTAAAGGCTTAAAACCAGCATGGCGCGATAAGCGGTTAAATTCTGCGTTTAATTTCCATTCGCTTTTTGGCAAAAGGGTCAATCCACGCGCAGCCATTGACGCAGAATCATAGGCTGAAACTGCGTTAGACAAGTTGATACCACCCGGCGCTTCTGGCCAGTTTTCTTTCACTGCATCAGGGCTCTGGTTTCTTTTAAAGACGATAACTTCAACGTCATAAAGGCGTTCAGCCATCGTTTGCCAGCTAATGGTGCACAGCAGCAGGAAAATTAGCTTCTTCAAAGCATTACTCCGTTTCGAATACATATGACTGCCTTAGACTCAGGCAACCAATAAATTGTCAGCAAATTGCGTTAAAAGTGTTTCGATAAACGCGACCCGCTCACGTCGATCTGTCAGCGGTTCAGCGATTTTTAGCTTTGTGGGTCCATCAAAACGGTAACGACTCGGGTGGGATTGTAACAGACCCACTAAGAAGCCGGGATCAATTTGGGCGTTTTGAGTAAACTCGATCACACCACCTCTGTCGTGCGCGTCAATTTTTCTTACACCCAGACGTGCCGCGTCTAGTTTTATTTGCTGAATCGTCAGCAAGTTTGTGGCCGCATCTGGCAATAAGCCAAAGCGATCAATCAGTTCGACACGTAACTCTTCCACATCATCTTGTGATTTCGCGCCTGCAATACGTTTGTAAAGCGACAAGCGGGTATTGATGTCGGGTATGTATGCATCTGGCAACAAAGCGGGTAGGCGCAGTTCAACATCGGTTTGTTGGTTCAGCAGTTCTTCCAGCGACGGTTCTTTGCCTTCTTTCAATGCTTCAACAGCTTGTTCAAGCATTTCCATGTAAAGGGTGAAACCGATGGATTGGATTTGACCACTTTGCTCATCACCCAATAACTCACCTGCGCCACGGATTTCCAGATCGTGGGTTGCCAGCGTGAACCCTGCCCCCAAATCTTCCAAAGACGCGATGGCTTCAAGACGTTTCACGGCGTCTTTGGTCATACGCTTTGGATGCGGTGTGAGTAGATACGCATAAGCTTGGTGATGCGAACGACCCACACGGCCGCGAAGCTGGTGCAACTGCGCCAAACCGAAGCGATCAGCACGATCCATGATGATGGTGTTCGCGGTGGGTACGTCGATACCTGTTTCAATGATGGTGGTACACACCAAGACATTAAAACGTTGGTGATAAAAATCAGACATTATGCGCTCAAGTTCGCGTTCACGCATTTGCCCATGAGCGACGGTAATGCGCGCCTCTGGCACAAGTTCCGCCAATTCATCCGCGGTTTTCTCGATGCTGTCGATGTCGTTGTGGAGGAAATAAACCTGACCACCACGCATGATTTCACGCAGCATGGCTTCACGAACCAAGTTCTTGTCGGTTTCGCGCACAAAGGTTTTGATGGCGAGACGACGTGAAGGCGGTGTGGCGATGATTGAAAGATCGCGCATGCCGCTCATTGCCATGTTCAAGGTACGAGGGATTGGCGTTGCGGTCAGCGTGAGAATATCGACATCTGCGCGCATTGCTTTCACTTTCTCTTTCTGACGCACACCAAAGCGGTGCTCTTCATCGACGATAAGTAAACCAAGGTCTTGGAACTTCACGTCGCTTTGCAGCAATTTGTGGGTGCCGATCAGAATGTCGACTTTCCCTTCTGCGGCATCCGCAAGGATGAGTTTTTGCTCTTTGGCGGACTTAAAGCGTGAAAGCACTTCTACGCGAACGGGTTGGTTGGCAAAACGGTCGCGGAAGTTTTCAAAGTGTTGCTGTGCCAATAGCGTCGTTGGTACGAGCACGGCAACTTGTTTGCTGTTGTTTGCGGCCAAGAAGGTCGCGCGCATGGCGACTTCGGTTTTACCAAAGCCCACATCACCACAAACAAGGCGATCCATGGCAATAGGCTGACACATGTCAGACAGCACGGCATTGATCGCTTGTTTCTGATCGGCGGTTTCTTCAAACGGGAAGTTGGCGCAGAAATCGAGGTACGCTTCTCTATCGTGCTTAAAGGCAAAGCCTGGTTTGGTGGCACGTTTTGCGTATACATCCAACAGTTCAGCCGCCACGTCTCGGACTTTTTCAGCCGCCTTCTTACGGGCTTTTTCCCATACATCGCCACCTAAACGGTGAAGTGGGGCGGTTTCTTCCGCACCGCCGCTGTAACGGCTGATCAAGTGCAGTGAAGCGACGGGAACATAAAGCTTTGAGCCTTGCTGATATTCCAAGGTGACGTATTCAGTTTCGATGCCGCCTGCTTCGAGCGTTTGTAATCCAATATAACGACCCACACCGTGCTCAAGGTGAACGACGGGCTGACCTGGCTGCAGCTCTGCCAGGTTACGGATCAAGGTATCGCTATTGCTGGTGGTTTTTTTGTTGTCGCGACGACGTTGTTGCACGACGCGCGCACCCAATAAATTGCTTTCACAAATCAGTGCGAATTTCGGATCTTCCGAGATAAAGCCTATCTCTGCGGGGCCAACAACCAACGCGAACAGGCTCGGGGAGGCAATGGCCTCATCCAAGGATTCGCAAACCATAGGGCGGATTTTAATGCGCGCCAACAAATCGAGCATGGCTTCGCGACGGCCTTCCGTCTCAACAGAGAAAACGATTTTGCCGTTGAAGTCTTCTGAGAATTTGCGCAGCGCACCTAGCGGTTCTTTGAGTTGCTGATTAACGGTCAGTTCAGGCAACAACGAAATGGCGGCATTTTGACGGCCAGCTTTGTTGTCTGTGGTTTCGCGTTCTAGCTTGATGCGAGGGTAGGCTTTGAATGCAGAAAACAGCTCGTCGACGGTTTGCCATAACTCATTAGGCGCGAGCAATGGGCGCATCGGATCAACGCGTCGTTGGTCAAAACGGTAATCTGCATCAGCAAGGAAGCTGCGTACCGAGGTTTCCAAATCGCCTGAGGTCAGAAGTAAGGTGTTTTCTGGCAGGTAATCAAACAGCGTTTCTGTGTGCTCAAAGAAAAGCGGCTGCCAGTACTCGATGCCCGATGGCCATGTTTTCTTGCTGACCTGTTGGTAAATCGATTCGGGTTCACGGCGCGCGTCAAAGCGCTCTCGCCAACGACCACGGAATTGCTCTACGGCGTCATCATCGGTTGGGAATTCGTGCGCGGGAAGCAGGTTGATCTGGTCAAGTTCTTGTGTCGAACGTTGATTCTCAGGGTCGAACTCACGAATGGTATCGACTTCATCATCAAAGAAATCGATACGATACGGTTGGTTAGACCCCATAGGGAACAAATCGATGATCGAACCACGACTGGCGTATTCACCATGTTCAATCACTTGATCCACATGGCGATAGCCTGAAAGCTCAAGCTGATGGCGCAGTTTTTCCAGTGAAACGCGGTCGCCTTTCTTTACGATCAACGCGTGTTGAACCAAGAATGAGCGCGGCATGACACGTTGTAACAGCGTGCTTACCGGAATAATAACGATGCCAGAGGTTTGCTGAGGCAATTGGTACAAGCGTGCAATGCGGTCAGAAATAATGTCTTGGTGCGGCGAGAAATTGTCGTAAGGCAATGTCTCCCAATCAGGGAACACATGGCATTCGCTGCCAGTGAACTGGCTAATTTCTGGCTGTAACTTCAATGCGGTTTGATTGTCAGGCACCACGAGCAACATCATTCTGTGTTGCTGATTGGCAAGTTGGGCAATCGTAAGGGGCAGCGCAGAGCCAAGTAAGTTGGCAATAACGCGCGTGTCGCCGGCCTTTTCTGGGGCAGGCAAAGTAAATAAGGCTGAGTTAGTCATCGAATTGTGGCTTAGTTATTTCTTTCCATTGCGCGTTGACGAAGCAGCTTTTGTTGCTGATGCAACGCGGCACGAATAAGGACATCTTTGTCGTCTTCTTGTAATCGTGTGTATTTCACACCCACGGCATACTTACCATTCTTTTCTTTTATGCCGTAGACGCTACCGTAACAGTAAATCGCTGAGGGCGGGTTCTCAAGAAAGAGTTTAAGACGAACGTGCTGACCTTTTTGGAAGGGCTTTTTGGCGATAAAGGTTAAGCTACTGGCACCAAAGGTCTCGGTTTGATGACGTAATGTCGGGTCGTCTTGCTGAGACAACATGAAACCGAGTAAAAGATTAATTTTTTCATTTTGGGCATGCAAAAATTTCGACAGCGCCTGGCTGTTGTCATGGTGCAGTGCGTGAAGTTCTTTTTCAACGCCGCCATCGAGCTCGCTGCATTCACTGGCGATCCGAAAGGCAATAGGGATTTCACGTTCAAATTCGACATCAGAGGGAACGCGCTCACCTTCGTCCAATACTTCTACATTGATCTTTAGATGTGCGTGTACCGAAAAATATTCATCCTGACTCATGATGTATCCTAATACCTTGTAATCTGTTGATTATCACGCAGTCCCCTCGATTCCTCAACCTGTAGCCTGAGTTCAGGGCATTTTTCTCGCGTTTGGTTATTTTTTCTTCTGGTTATATGAAACAGAACCGATAACGCTGAACAAAATTCCCGCAATTGGCACATTATTGATCTGAATTGCTCCGGTCTTAGACCCTAAGCAGGCCACGAAATTGTTGAAAACCCGTCATGGTGAACGGGCTATCGTGGCAATCCGCTGACCTTAAAGGTATTCTTGCACATCTTTGGTGTCAGATTGTGTCACCAAGGAATTTGCATTCAACTGCCTATTACTTTGTCGAGAATTCTCATTATGTTTCACCCTTTGCCGGTGTTTATTGGCTTGCGCTACTTAAAAGGTCGCTCGGGCGATAAGTTTGGCCGGTTTGTTTCTTATATGTCGACGGCTGGCATTACGATCGGTGTGATGTCTTTGATCACAGTACTTTCTGTCATGAATGGCTTTGAAGGCCAGCTAAAGAATCGAATTCTTGGTGTTTTGCCCCAGGCGGTTATTGCTGGTGATGCCGAGCTTGCGCCCGATGTGAATACTATCGCGCAGTGGGACGGCATCGTTGGAACAGCGCCTTTGGTATCAACCGATGCGGTTGTACAAAGCGCGTTATCACTGGGTGCAGGACGTTTGTTGGGTGTTGATCCGCAAAGCAAAGAGCCCGTGCGTGCGTTCATGGTACGAGGCCAATTTGAAGCCTTAACCGCGGGCAGTTACAAACTGGTTCTTGGCCGAAAAACAGCAAGGCAGCTTGATGTGTCTGTCGGCGACAAAGTGCGTGTGATGATCACCAGTGCAAGCCAGTTTACGCCGATTGGCCGTGTACCATCGCAACGTAATTTTACGGTCGCGGGCATTTATGACACTGCAACGGATGTTGATGGGCAATTGATGTTTGCCAATTTGAATGACGTGGCGCGTTTAATGCGTTTGCCTCGCACGCAACCGGCTGATCTTCGTCTCTTTGTGGCTGAACCTTTTGATGTGCCCAAACTGAAAGTGAAGGCGGAATCGCTCGGGTATGAATGGTCAGATTGGCGTGAATTGCGCGGCGAATTGTTCCAAGCGGTGAAGATGGAAAAAAACATGATGGGGTTGATGCTGAGTCTCATCATCTTAGTGGCGGCATTTAACATCATTTCTGCACTGATCATGGTGGTGATGGAGAAGCAATCAGAAGTCGCTATCTTAAAAACCCAAGGCATGAAACAACGTGACGTGGTGTATTTGTTTGTTGTTCAAGGGGCAAGCAGCGGTGTGATTGGTGCCATTTTAGGGGGCATCGCAGGCACGCTGTTGGCAATGAACATCAATGGCATCATGGCAGTGCTACATATCAGTCTATTGGGCAATGGTATTTCATTGCCTGTTGTTGTGAAACCCGAACAAATCTTCTCTGTTGTAGTTGGCGCGATTGTCTTGAGCCTTCTTGCTACCTTGTTCCCTTCGATTAAAGCGGCGTCTGTTCGCCCCGCTGAGGCTCTTCGCTATGAGTAATGCATTGCTAACCTGTTCAAACGTTGTCAAAACCTACCAAGAAGGTGAGCTGGAAACGCATGTACTGAAAGGCGTTTCGTTTTCGATTAACAAAGGTGAGTTGGTGGCGATTGTCGGTGCATCGGGCTCGGGAAAAAGTACCTTGCTTCACATCCTTGGCGCGTTAGATTCGCTGACCAGTGGTGATGTGCAGTTTGAAGGGAAAGATCTCGTGAACATGCGTGCATCTGACCAAGCCACGCTGCGCAACCAGAACATCGGCTTTATTTATCAGTTCCACCACTTGCTTGCCGATTTTACGGCGATTGAAAACGTGGCGATGCCGCTGTTGATTGGTGGAGAAAAACCCGCTGAAGCGAAACGTCGTGCGTTGGAAATATTAGATGCCGTGGGCATGGCGCACCGAGGTGAACACCGTCCTTCGGAGCTATCGGGTGGTGAACGTCAGCGTGTTGCGATTGCACGTGCAGTGGTGAATCGTCCAGCGTTGGTGTTGGCGGATGAACCAACGGGCAACCTCGATCATAAAACGGCGTTAGATATTTACGATCTGATGCGTCAGTTAAACAAGGAGTTTAATACTGCATTCCTTGTGGTTACGCACGACCAAGAACTCGCCGGTAAAATGGATCGCCAACTGTCGATGTTGGATGGTCAGTTTGTCGAAACATCTAAGCCAGAGGTGAATCCAGCATGATGGAACCTTTGGCGCTGTTTATTGGACGCCGATTTAGCAAGGCGAAGCGTCGCAATAAGCTTGTTTCGTTTATCTCTGTGTCCTCAATGATTGGCATCTCTGTGGGTGTCATGGTTATCATCGTGGGCTTGTCTGCCATGAATGGTTTTGAGCGTGAGCTAGAAAAGCGCGTACTGGCGGTTATTCCTCATGCACAGCTTGAAGGGGTGGATGCGCCCGTAGCTTCTTGGCGTACGATGCAAGAAACCGCGGTTGCTAATCCGAATGTCGAGGCGGGTGCACCGTATGTCACCTTCACGGCATTGCTGGAAAAAGGGGCAAACCTCAAACCTGTGCAAATCCGTGGTATTGACCCGAAAGCGGAAGAAACCGTCAGCAACATTCATCAGTATGTGCTGGATAACGGCTGGCAACGTCTACAGCCGGGTGAACAAGCGATTGTATTGGGCAAAGGCATTGCAGATGGCCTTGGTGTGAAGGTAGGGGATTGGGTAACGGCACTCATTCCATCCCCCGATCCTGATTTGAAATTGCGGGCGCCAAAACGCATTAGGTTGCAAGTATCAGGCATTTTGAGCCTAGGCGGCCAAGTTGATCATGGCTTGTCACTTATCCCTATTCAGGACGCACAGTCTTATATTGGCATGGGCGATGCGGTAACGGGTGTTGCGCTGAAGCTGTCTGAGCCACTTGAAGCGCGTCATATCGTTCGTGAAGTGGGAAAAACGCTCAAAGAATACGTTTATTTGAAGAACTGGACGCAGGAATACGGCTTCTTGTATCGCGACATTCAAATGGTGCGCACCATTATGTATCTCGTGATGGTTCTAGTGATTGGCGTGGCGTGTTTCAACATTGTATCTACCTTGATGATGGCGGTAAAAGACCGTGCTGCAGACGTGGCTGTGCTGCGAACCATGGGCGCGAAAGATGGTCTGATCCGTTCGATCTTTATTTGGCACGGCTTGTTATCGGGATTGTTCGGTAGTTTGATTGGCTCCGTGATGGGGTGTTTGATTGCGTTCAATTTGACCAGTATTGTAGGGTGGAT
The DNA here is from genome assembly GCF_002876705.1 of Enterovibrio norvegicus. GTDB lineage: Bacteria > Pseudomonadota > Gammaproteobacteria > Enterobacterales > Vibrionaceae > Enterovibrio > Enterovibrio norvegicus_B. Next base: position 36,353 of record NZ_MDAG01000079.1, read on the forward strand.
TGAATCGCTGACAGGGCAAGACTTCTTGTCTGGCGATATTTATTTTGTTGATTTCTTGCCGACCGAACCGCACCTGATGGATGTGTTTCTCGTGTCGACAACAGCGGTGGTGTTGAGCTTGCTTGCCACTTGGTACCCAGCACAACGCGCATGTAAATTGCATCCGGCGTCTGTGCTGAGCGCACGCTAATCGTTTAGCCCTTTCTCTGATTTTAACGCGTCAATTTTAAAAGCCCGCAGGCATTCGTTTCTGTGGGCTTTTTGTTTGCGTTTATACCCGAGTAACTTGAAATCCTGCATGTAGAGGCTTCTTAGGTATACGTTTCACTTTTTCAGGTATTGATGCTTAGTACTGGCGCAAGAAGAGATGATGAACAATTGAAGATGATGAGCAAGAGAATGGTTAAGTGAATCGCAGCGGGATGTTTGTGAGGGAAACAAATTAAGGTTCGTACAGCAAGTCACTCGCAGTCGCTTAGTTAAAAGAGAATACCCCGCCTTTGTTTTTGCAGAGGCGGGGTATTTTGTTGTTAGGACTTGTCTTTTTTCAGAACGTCTTTGAGTTTCTTCGGTAAACGTAAGCGGCGTTTTTGCCAGCTTCTGACCACGGAATAACGCCAGATACCACGAACACTGAAATAACCAATAAGGGAAAAAATGATGCTCAAGACGAGGCAACCCAACAAGAAAGGAGGCCCAATCTGACTCATTTGGTTAAACAGGAATTCCCATGTCAGCTCAAAATGAAAATGCTGATTGGGTGTGTCCATCAAGAACGTGCCCACTTTGTAAGCGGCATAGAAAATGACGGGCATGGTCACTGGGTTCGTGATCCAGACCAAAGCGACAGAAAGTGGAAGGTTAACACCGAACATGATGGCAAGACCTGCCGCCATGATCATCTGGCTGGGAAGCGGGACAAATGCCATGAACAGACCAACCGCAAACGCCCCAGAAGCGGAACGTCGGTTAAGACACCAAAGGTTTGGGTCGTAAAGCAAATTGCCAAACACAGCGAGCGCTTTCTGCTTGCGAATGACTTCATGCTTAGGGAGAAATTTTTTAAATATTTTTCTTGGCATACGTCTTCATTTCACACGGGGTCGATACCGACATGAAGCTGTTGTTCGGCATCGTGGTAGCTATCATCACTCTGAAATGGTGGTCGAGTATTCCTAGCATAGGCGTTGTCATCGCAACGCTGCTCATCCTTATAGCATTACGTAGGTTCGTGTCAGAGATCGTTATCGGTGCAGCCATTGGGTGTCTTATTGCAACAGGCGCGGTGACTGTTTTCCAACACAAAACCGATACTGCACTGACGGTTGATGTGAATACTACCATAGCAGGTAAAGTTGGCAGCCTTTTTACCAAGGAAAACGGGCAAACAAGTGTAATCTTTGATGTCGACACAGTGAATGGACGCAAACTGACCAGTTTTGAGACATTTAGAGCACGTCTCTACTGGCGAACTGAGTTGCCTGTGAAACAAGGACAACACTGGTCTGTTACCGCAAGATTAAGGGAGCCTTACGGTCGTGTTAACGAAGCAGGCTTTGATGCCGAGACCTATTTTCTTTCTCGTCATATTCATAGCAAAGGATCTGTTCGCACTGCTAATGTGTTGAATGAACAGGTTTCCGTCCGTCAGCAACTCTATGACACTGTTTACAAAAATGTCGCGCATTTAGACAGCGCACGATTTTTGATTGCGTTGGCCTTTGGTGAACGGGGCATGTTGTCGAGCGAAGATTGGCAGCAACTTCGTGACAGTGGGCTAGCGCATTTGATGGCGATATCCGGGCTGCACATCGGTCTGGCCTTCTTTTTCGGTTACACCGTCACTCGCTATGTGTTTCCACTGATCGTCAAGCGCGATACTCACCTATGGATCCCACTCATGATGGGCTTGGTGGCAGCATGTTTATATGCATGGATGGCGGGTTTTTCGTTAACTACGCAACGCGCCTTGATGGCACTTCTCGTCGTTTCTCTTATTCGCCAAAGTGGTTACAGCACCAGTCCTTTCTCTACCTTCTTTTTGGTATTGGCTGCAGTGTTGGTTTTTGACCCACTTTCTATTTTCTCTGCCAGTTTCTGGCTGTCTTTTGGTGCGGTTTACGCACTTTGCATCATGGCGCTGTTTCGGCCAACGGCCCCTCTGGAAGAAAGTGTCATCCAGAAGGTTGCTCGGTACGTGAAATCTTTGCTTATCATGCAGTGTGTACTGATGATTGGTATGTTGCCCCTCATGTGGACGTGGTTTGGCGGGGTCAGTTTTACAGCGCTGTTTTTTAACGTGTTGGCAGTGCCTTTGATCAGTTTAATCACAGTGCCGCTCATCTTGTTGGGACTCATACTCACGCCATTCGGTGCGTCATCCTACGTTTGGCACGCTGCCGATCTCTCGCTTCAGCCCTTAATGTCACTCCTTGGTATGGCGTCATTTGGTTGGTTAGAGACACAAGGGCCTTCCATCGTCTTTCCCATTGTTGTTGTGCTCCTGGCTTTTGTGCTGTGGTTGGTCGGTTTTCGCACTATACCAATTGCCGCTGGGGTCATCGGTCTTTCGTTGTTTACTTGGAAAAACACGCAAACCGACACCACCGCATGGCGCGTCGATGTGTTTGATGTCGGACATGGGTTGGCAGTGTTGATTGAAAAAGAAGGGCGTGCTGTTTTGTATGACACCGGGGCGGCGTGGTCTTCTGGCACTGTTGCGGCGTCAGTGATTGCCCCTGTGTTAACCCAGCGTGGCAGCAAACTCGATGGCTTGATATTGAGTCATGGCGACAACGATCATGCTGGCGGAGAAGCGTGGGTCATCAAACATTTAATGCCTCAATGGGTGCGCTCTAGCGAAAACGACTTTGGCCATTTGGCTTGCTTGCGTGGAAACCGTTGGCGATGGCAACAACTCGAATTTGAAGTCTTGTATCCATTGACCTTGTCAGACCGAGCGAAGAACGCATCATCGTGTGTGATCAAAGTGTCTGATGGGAAGCATGCCGTGCTCCTTACAGGCGATCTCCCTAAAGTGCAGGAAGCCTATTTGTTGACACAAAACGACGATGTATCCGCTGACGTGCTGATTGTGCCGCATCATGGCAGTAAAACATCGTCAAGCGAGGCATTCATTGATCATGTAAACCCGAAGGCCGCTATCGCGTCGACAGGACGTTATACGCCGTGGAACTTACCTCATCCTGATGTAGTGTCGCGCTATGAGAACAGAGGCATTGAGTGGTTTGAAACGGGGTATAACGGGCAGGTGAGTGCACAATTCTCGGACAAAGGTTGGAGAGTTCTTAGTCAAAGAAACGATACAGAGCCTTTTTGGTACCGTAAGAAGTTTGGAGCACCCAAAAGAAAAGAGTAGAATGCCCGCTACTTGCAGAAATATAAGCAATTCACATGACAAAATACCAAGATAGAACCACCTGGGATACGTTCAAAAAGCTGTGGCCATTTATCGCGAATTATAAATCAGGCCTCGTGGTTGCCATTATCGCTTTGGTGATCAACGCAGCAAGTGACACCTTGATGCTTTCTATGATTAAGCCACTGCTTGATGAAGGCTTTACGTTTGGCCAGGTTGACGGCGATTTTCTGAAAATGATGCCCGTTTATCTCGTCATCTTAATGTTGGTGCGCGGCGCTTCAAGCTTCGTCTCAACATATGGTATGTCTTGGGTTTCTGGCAACGTGGTGATGGTGATGCGCCGTCGCATGTTCAATCATTTCATGAAGATGCCAGTGAGCTTTTTCGATCAAGAATCGTCAGGTGCGTTACTTTCGCGCATTACTTACGATTCTGAACAAGTTGCTAATGCCACCAGTGGAGCACTGGTGAGCCTTGTTCGTGAAGGTGCGTCTATCATCGGTCTCATGACCTTGATGTTTTACTACAGCTGGCAACTCTCTGCGATATTATTGGTGATTGCGCCGGTTGTGGCGTGGGCGATTAGCTTTGTCTCTAAGCGTTTCCGCAAAATTTCTTCAAACATGCAAGAAGCCATGGGTTCTGTGACCTCGTCTGCTGAACAAATGCTAAAAGGCCACAAAGTGGTGTTGAGCTTTGGTGGTCAACAGGTTGAGCAGGCACGTTTCGAGAACGTCAGTAACCGTATGCGTCAACAAACCATGAAGTTGGTGTCGGCGCAGGCGATTGCGAACCCTGTGATTCAATTGATAGCCTCTTTCGCGCTTGTGGCGGTATTGATGCTGGCGAACACGGAATCTATCCGTTCAGAATTGACGGCGGGTACGTTTGCGGTGGTCTTTGGTGCCATGTTTGGTTTGATGCGCCCACTCAAATCACTGACCAATGTGACCTCTCAGTTCCAACGTGGTATGGCTGCATGTAATAGCCTGTTCGAACTGATGGAAATGGAAACAGAGAAAGATAACGGCCAACACACCATTGAACGTGTGAAAGGCAACGTCACCGTTAACGACGTTGTCTTTACTTACCCAACCAAAGATACCCCAGCCCTAAAAAGCGTGAGCTTTGAATTGCCTGCAGGTAAAACATTGGCATTGGTAGGGCGCTCAGGTTCGGGTAAAAGTACGATCGCTAATCTGTTGACGCGCTTTTACGACATAGACAGTGGTGATATCACCATTGATGATGTTCGCATTCAAGATTACACCCTGAACAACCTGCGTGATCACGTTGCGATTGTGTCTCAGAATGTGCATCTGTTTAATGACACCGTCGCAAATAATATTGCTTATGCAGCAGAAGAAAACTTCACCCGTGAGCAAATCGAACGTGCTGCAGAATTGGCGTATGCTGCGGACTTCGTGCGTGAAATGGACAATGGCTTTGATACGATGATTGGTGAAAATGGTGTCAGCTTGTCGGGCGGCCAACGTCAGCGTATTGCGATTGCCCGTGCATTGCTCCGTGATGCACCTATCTTGATTTTGGATGAGGCAACATCTGCGTTGGATACTGAATCTGAGCGTGCGATTCAAGCCGCGTTGGATGAACTGCAAAAAGACCGCACCGTCTTAGTGATTGCGCACCGCCTTTCTACCATTGAAAACGCCGATGAGATTTTGGTTGTTGACGAAGGTGAGATCGTTGAGCGCGGCGATCACCCAACCCTGATTCAAAAAGACGGCGCCTACGCGCAGTTGCATCGCATCCAATTCGGAGAATAAGCCTTGGCGGGATGGGTAGAGAAAATTTGGTTTGAAAACCACCCGCTAGGTCTACTTGGTGCGCCACTGTTGTGGCCTCTGAGTAAAGTGTTTGGCGTGATTGCTAGAAAACGCCGAGCCTCTTTCCTTGCAGGTAACGGTGCTTATCGCGCACCTGTGCCTGTGATTGTTGTCGGCAACATTACTGTGGGTGGAAACGGCAAGACGCCCGTTGTGATTTGGCTGGTTGAGCAACTAAAAGCCATGGGAATGACGCCAGGTGTCGTGTCTCGTGGCTATGGCGGCAAAGCGGAAAGTTACCCGTTTGTGTTGGATGAAAATACCACCACAGATAAAGCAGGCGACGAGCCAGTGCTGATTTATCAACGCACGGGCGTGCCGGTTGCCATTTCTCCTGTGAGAAGCGAAGCCGTTAAAGCATTGCTGCCGCTTGGTATAGATATCGTCATTACCGATGATGGCCTTCAGCATTACAAACTCGCGAGAGACATTGAGTTTGTGATTGTCGATGGTGAGCGTCGATTTGGTAACGAACATTACATGCCTTTTGGCCCACTGCGAGAGCAGACTGATCGGCTTCAGAGCGTGGACTTTATCGTGTGCAATGGTGGTCAGCCTGAGCCTGGCGAAATCGCCATGAACCTCGCGCCAAGCCAATTTGTGAACCTCAAAACAGGTGAAAAAGCGCAAGCGTCTTCGTTTGACAATGCCGTTGCCGTTGCCATGGCGGGCATTGGAAACCCTCAGCGCTTTTTCAATACCTTGAGTGCCCTGGGCATCACGCCAGTACATTGTGAACCCTTTGCTGATCACAAAGCCTTTGAGTATGACCAGTTGGCGGCGTTGGCAGAAAAAGGTCAACACCTGTTGATGACAGAAAAAGACGCGGTGAAATGCCGTGATATGTTGTCTCAACACCCGAATATTGAAAATTGGTGGTATCTTCCTGTTGATGCAAATATCAGCGAGAAAGACACCATCAATATGATGAATATCATTAAGAAAGTGAAGGATGGATATGGATCACCGACTGCTTGAAATCGTTGCTTGTCCCGCGTGTAAGGGAAAACTGAACTACAACAAAGAAAACAACGAACTGGTGTGTAAGTTTGACCGATTGGCGTATCCCATTCGCGAGGGTATTCCTGTCATGTTAACGACAGAAGCTCGCGAAATGACGTCGGAAGAGGTGAAGTAATGAAATTCACGGTTGTTATCCCTGCCCGTTATGCCTCGAGCCGTTTGCCAGCCAAGCCGCTAGTAGACATTGGCGGAAAGCCAATGGTGCAGTGGGTGTACGAGCAATCGGTGAAATCAGGCGCGGACAAAGTCATTGTCGCGACCGATGATCAACGTATTGTTGATGCGGTAAAAGCCTTTGGTGGTGAAGTGTGCCTAACGCGAGAAGATCACCAATCGGGCACTGAACGCTTGGCAGAAGTGGTAGAGCTTTACAACCTGGATGCGAACGAAATCATCGTGAACGTTCAAGGTGACGAGCCATTGATTCCGCCTGTTGTTATTCGTCAGGTCGCTGAGAATCTCGCGAACAGCGTTGCGCCTATGTCGACGCTTGCGGTCAACATTGACCATGCAGATGAAGTGTTCAATCCGAACGCTGTTAAAGTCGTGACGGATAAAGATGGCTACGCGATGTACTTTAGCCGCGCGACCATTCCGTGGGATCGCGACAATTTTGCCAAAGCGCCGATGGAAATTCACCATAACCTGAAACGTCATATCGGCATTTATGGCTACCGTGCGGGCTTTATCAACACTTACATCAATTGGGCACCGAGCCCGATTGAGCACATTGAATGTTTAGAGCAACTTCGTGTGCTGTGGTATGGCGAGAAGATCCACGTTGATGTTGCGATTGAAGCGCCGCCAGCGGGTGTTGATACACAAGAAGATCTAGACGCAGTGAGAAAGATTATTGCTGCTGGCTAATCCATTAGCGACAAAGTAGATTGGCGAGTAAAGAAAAACGCCCTGATGAAAGTCAGGGCGTTTTTTTATGTTTTATCGCAGTGAACAGCACGGGCTGTCTTGGATCAGCCTGGAGCAGGCGCCAACACTTCCGTGACAGGAGAGGCTGGCTCAGGCGAGGTGACAGGGTCGCCTTGTACCTCGGCTTCTTGCTGCGCCACTTTGTCGCGTAGACGCTGCCACAGCTGGCCTAAACGCTCATGCCAGTAACGTTCGAACTGTTCTAAGTATTGCGCTCGCGGCGAATACTTAATCCACGGCTGATGAATCTCTTTTTGTGCCATGTAGTTCGTTGGTGCAGGCGTCGGGTTAAGACCCGCGCTTTTAAATTCATAAAGTGCTCTTGGCATGTGGCTCGCAGAGGTGACCAACACCAAATTGCTACGGCCGACGACAGACGCGGCTTGGAAAGCTTCTTCCCACGTATCCTTCGCGGTTTCCAGCAACAGAATATTGTTCTTGTTCACACCCATTGCCATTGCAACACGCGCTAGCATACGCGCATGGCTCACTTCATTGCCGCCATCGTATCCAGAAAGGATCAGTTTTGACGTCGGATACATGAAGTGAATACGAATACCTTCAATCAATCTCATTAGCGCAGTACGTGACAATTCTGACGTGGGAGGAATCTCATCATCAACGACGTGTCCGTGTCCGAGCACCATAACGTAATCAACCGGCTCACTGGGTGTCAGAAATCCGGTGTGTTGACGTTCAAGCTTCATCAACAATGATGAAGTGATCGGTTGAAAAGACGCTAAAGCAATTAACAGTAATGAAACAAAAACGAGGAACGAACCAAACCCTTTGCGCTGCGTGAACCAGATGAGGAACAAGCCGAAAAAACCAACAAGGAGTAGCGCAGGGAGCGGCATCAGTAAAGTTGATATAAGTTTTTTTAGTTCAAACATGAAATGTCGCCCGAAATATAGTCAAACAGGGGTCAATATGTGCATCAAGCCTTTATTAACGGCAAGCATATGCGAAAATGAACCCCTTGAAGAATATGATAACGAAGGCACTGTGACTGAGGATAGAAATTTCGACGACATTGCCCACAAATTTGTTAAAAACATTTATGGGTCGGGCAAAGGAGAAATTCGCCAAGCTGTTGTTTGGCAAGATCTCGAGTCAATATTAAAAACACTGGGTGAATCCACTTCACTAGACATTTTGGACGCTGGCGGCGGTTTAGCGCAATTATCGCAACAAATCGCACATCGCGGACACAAAGTGACCTTGTGTGATCTTTCTTCACAGATGCTTGCATTGGCCGAGAAAGACATCGAAGACGCAGGTCTTCTGTCGCAATATCGCTTCGTTCACGCACCTGTACAAGACATTGAGCAACATATAGACAAACAGGCTGATTTGGTGCTTTTCCATGCCGTTATGGAATGGTTGAAGGATCCGCGTGAAGCCTTAGACGTGGTGTTATCACAGGTTAAGCCTGGGGGCATTGCATCAGTGATGTTCTATAACCAAAATGGCTTACTTTTTAAAAATTTGATTTGTGGCAATTTAACCCATATTGAAGAAGGGATGCCGCATAGAAAACGTTTCAAACTTCAGCCCCAAAAAGGGCTGCCACCGGAAGATGTGTACCAGTGGGTAGAAGACGCTGGCTTTACAATTTTGGGGAAAAGCGGTGTACGCACCTTTCACGATTACATGAAAGACACGCGAACAGGCGAGTACACCTTTGAACAGGTCGTGGCGATGGAGCAAAAGCTTTGCCGCCAAGAACCTTTTATTTCGTTGGGGCGCTATATCCACGTATACGCGCAAAAACCTCTCGATTGATAACAAAAATACCTGAACGAGATTTGGGTAAATAATTAGACAACAAGGATTACGGATGAGCGAAAACTCTCAGACTGTTCCTGAGTTGGTTGGTTGGGTGAAACAAAACGACTTCTCTCTCAATCTGCCGCCGGAACGGCTGGCATTCCTCCTAGCGATTGCTGTGTTAAGCAGTGAACGTTTTGATGAGGAGCTTGGAGAGGGTGAACTGATCGATGCGTTTCGCATTGTCAGCGACCAATTTGAGCAAAGCAGCGAAACCATCGCTTTTCGTGCTAACAATGCCATTAATGATTTAGTTCGTAGCCGTTTGTTAAGTCGCTTTACCAGCGAACTGACCGACGGCGCGAGCATTTATCGCTTAACGCCGCTTGCCTTAGGGATCAGTGATTATTACGCGCGCCATCGTGAATACAGCTCGTTGAAGCTGTCTATTCAGCTTTCGATGGTGGCGGATGAAATCGATAAAGCGCTTTCCGCTGCCTCCGAAGACGGAGACGAAGCCTATTGGCGCAAAAACGTCTATGCCGTGTTGAAGTATTCGGTGGCCGAAATTTTCGACCGTATCGATCTCAATCAACGCACCATGGATGAACAACAACAGAAAGTGAAGGAAGACATTGCGGCCTTGCTGAACCAAGATTGGCAGGCAGCCATTGCTAACTGTGAACATCTGCTTAACGAAACGTCGAGCACGCTTCGTGAGCTTCAAGATACCCTGCAATCCGCGGGCGACCAGTTACAAACGCAGCTTTTAAACATTCAAGAGCAAGTGCATGGTCGTGACGATCTCGATTTCGTCGATGCCATGATTTACAACTTGCAGATGAAGCTCGACCGCATCATCAACTGGGGTCAACAAGCCATCGACTTGTGGATTGGCTATGACCGCCATGTTCATAAATTCATTCGTAATGCCATCGACATGGACAAAAACCGCGCGTTTAGCCAGCGTCTGCGTCAGTCGGTGACAGAATACTTCGATAGCCCATGGTTCTTAACCTTCGCAGATGCGGATCGCTTACTGGATATGCGTGATGAAGCCTTGGTGCTTCGTGATGACGAAGTCATGGGCGAAATGCCGGCCGAGGTTGAATTTGAAGAACTGACCGTGGTTAACGATCAACTGAGTGATCACATCGCCGACATGTTGTCTGGGCACCGCACGACGGGGGCAGGCATCGATTTAGGCTCTGTTTTGAAAGATTATTTGGCTCAACACCCACACGCTCGCCACTTCGATTTGGCACGGATTGTTATCAACCAAGCAGTACGTCTCGGTTATTCGCAATCTGATTTCAATGCGATTCAGCCAGACTGGCAAGCAATTAACGATTATGGAGCCAAGGTACAAGCAAATGTCATCGATAAATATTGAAGATTTAATGCCGGAAGAATTGGCAAAGGCCATCGCCAACCCATTGTTCCCGGCGTTAGATAGTGTTTTGCGTGCTGGCCGCCATATCGCTAGCGAAGACTTAGATAACCATGCGTATCTGATCGAATTCGAAACGCCACTACAGCACTTTTATCAGCGTTATAACGCGGAACTTGTGCGCGCACCGGAAGGTTTCTTCTACCTTCGTCCACGTTCAACGTCATTGATTGGTCGCAGCGTATTGTCTGAAATGGACATGCTGGTGGGTAAAGTTCTTTGTTTCTTATACCTCAGCCCAGAACGTTTGGCGCAAGAAGGGATTTTCACCACCCAAGAGCTGTTTGATGAACTGCTGACATTGGCGGATGAAAATAAACTGATGAAATTGGTCACACTGCGCGCAACAGGGTCAGATCTTGATCGTGAAAAACTGTACGACAAAGTGAAAACGTCACTGCGTCGTTTACGCCGTATCGGCATGATTGTTCCGATTGGCGAATCCGGCAAATTCCGCGTGAGTGAAGCAACATTCCGCTTCGGTGCGGATGTGCGCTCTGGCGATGACGTCAAAGAAGCACAACTTCGCTTGATTCGTGATGGTGAAGCCGTGTTGCACAGCCAAGGTCACGCACAATCGAGCCTTTTGAATGACCACGATGCAGACGAAGCCATTGATGCAGGCGTTCTGGAAGACAATGAAAATCTAAACGATGACGGGCAGGAGGTTCAGGCATGATCCAACGCGGTAAATATCAATCGCTGACGATGGTCAACTGGAACGGCTTCTTTGCACGTACGTTTGATATCGATAATTTGGTGACCACACTGTCTGGCGGTAATGGTGCGGGTAAATCCACCACCATGGCGGCATTCATCACCGCCCTTATCCCTGACCAAAGTCTCCTGCATTTCCGTAACACCACGGAAGCGGGCAGTTCTAACGCGTCTCGTGATAAAGGTCTGCATGGTAAGCTAAAACCTGGCGCGTGTTATGCGGCCTTGGATGTGGTGAACTCGCGCAATCAACGCATTTTATTTGGTGTGCGCCTGCAGCAAGTTGCTGGTCGCGACAAGAAAGTGGATATCAAACCTTTCATCGTTCAGGGCTTGCCTGCAAACGTGAAACCAACAGATGTCTTGATTGAGAACGTCTCGTCTAACCAAGTGCGTGTTCGCCAGCTTAACGAAGTGAAAGACGCGCTAGGCCAGTATGAAACGGCGCAATTCAAAGCGTTCAACTCTGTTACCGATTACCACGCGCAAATGTTCGAATACGGTGCGTTGCCGAAGAAACTGCGTAACCAAACTGACCGTTCGAAATTCTACCGTTTGATCGAAGCATCGCTCTATGGCGGTATTTCAAGTGCCATCACCAAATCATTACGTGATTACTTGCTGCCGCAAAACGGTGGTGTGAAGAAAGCCTTCCAAGACATGGAAGTGGCACTTCGCGAAAACCGCATGACGCTAGAAGCGATCAAACTGACACAGCGTGACCGTGACTTGTTCAAACATCTGATCACGGAATCAACCAACTACGTGGCGTCTGACTACATGCGCCATGCGAACGAGCGTCGTAAGAAACTTGAGCTTGCGCTGCAACGCCGTGGTGAGTTGCTGGGTTCACGCCGCCAGTTAGATGATTTCCAAGGTACGTTTGGTCGTATGACCGACGAACTAGATGCATTGTCAGAGAGCCAGACACACCTTGAACTCGATCACCAATCCGCGTCTGACCACCTGCAATTGGTGCAGACCGCTGTTCGTCAACAAGAGAAAGTAGAGCGCTACCAAGAAGATTTGGAAGAGCTCGCCGTTCGTCTTGAAGAACAAATGATGGTGGTGGAAGAGGCGACTGAACAGCTAGTGATGCAGGAAGAACAAGCGCATCTTAGCGAAGAAGAAGTCGATAGCCTTAAAACGCAACTTGCGGACTACCAACAAGCGTTGGATATGCAGCAAACGCGTGCACTCCAATATCAACAAGCGGTTAAAGCGCTTGAAAAAGCCCGTGAACTGACGGGTAACGACGAACTGGATCAAAACAATGCAACCAGCGAACTGGGTGCATTGAAAGCGGACGAAGACAAACAAACGTCTGAATTGCTGAGTTTGAAACACAAGCTGGACATGTCTTCGGCGGCAGCAAAGCAATTCGAGCGTGGTCTTGAGTTGGTTCGCAGCATTGCGGGTGACGTTTCTCGTTCAGAAGCGGGACAAAAAGCCCGTGACGTGATCGTGAAAGGTCGTGAGTACGGCCATGTCGCACAAAATGCGGATCAGTTGACTGCACAGCATCGCGATCTTGAACGCCAAATGCGCAGCTTCCAACAAGCGAAAACCTTGTCTGAGCAATATCAGCGTCAGTTCAATGCATCGGTTGTGTCAGAAGACGACGTTGAACTTGAACTAAACCGCCAGCAAGAACGTCTTGAAACTGCAGAAGAAGCGGTAGGCGAACAAGCAGACAAAGTGCGTGAGCTTCAACGTAACGAAAATGACGTTAACGCCAAGATTGTCGAGTTTGAAAAAGTTGCGCCAGCGTGGATTGCTGCACAAGACGCGTTGGAAAAATTGGCAGACCAAACCGATGCTGAGCTTTACGACAGCCAAGCGGTGCTGGACACCATGCAGAAAGTGATGGTCACTGAGCGTCAAACCTTGGATACCCGAGACAAACTGGCGGTTGAAAAACAGGCGCTTGAAGCTGAAATCGAACGTTTAGCGCAACCAGGCGGCAGTGGTGATGCACGATTGCAATCCCTTGCTGATACCCTAGGCGGCACGTTGCTTTCTGAAATTTACGACGACATCACCATGGAAGATGCGCCGTATTTCAGTGCCATGTATGGCCCAGCTCGTCACGCGATTGTGGTGCCAGATCTAAAAGGCATCAAAGAAAAACTGGTCGATATTGATGATTGCCCAGATGATCTTTACATCATTGAAGGCGAAGCCGAAGGCTTTGATGACAGTGTGTTCGATGCGGACGAGATGGAAGGGGCCGTTTGCGTTCATTTGAATGATCGTCAACTGCGTTATTCACGCTTCCCGAAAGTCCCGTTGTTTGGCCGTGCTGCGCGTGAACACCGTTTGGAAAACCTGCGTGAGAAACGTGAAGAGTTGGTCGAGGGTTACGCAAAAGCGTCTTTCGATTCACAGAAGCTTCAGCGTCTAACACAAAGCTTCAACCATTTCGTGTCTGCGCACTTGAACGTAGCGTTTAACGAAGACCCGGAAGCGGCATTGAAAGTGCAACGTGAAAAACGTAGCAGTATTCAGCGTCAACTGGGCCAACTGCGTGAAAACGAGCAGCAAGTTCGCAGCCAATTAACCGGTTCGAAAGAAGCCATGGGTCTGTTGAATAAGCTTCAACACGTGGTGAATGCACTCGAAGATGAAACATTAGAAGCGCGATTGGAAGAGATTGAATCACGTCTTTCAATGGCGGACGAAGCGCGTCACTTTGTGCGTGAGCACGGTAAAGCGCTTGCTGAACTGGAAGGACTGGCCTCAACACTTGATGCAGACCCAGAGCAGTTTGATGCGTTAACGGCATCATACCAACAGGCTGACGAAGCACTTCAGTTACTCAAGAAGAAGCTGTTTGCCTTGTCTGACTTGGTTGAGCGTCGTCATCACTTTGGCTATGAAGATGCTGTTGCTTTGCTTGACAAGAGCAGTGAGCTTAACGAGCAGTTAAAAGCCAAGTTGGTTGACGCAGAACGCGCACGCACACGCTCACGCGACACCGTGAAGCAAGTGCGTGACCAAGTGAACCAGTACAACCAATTGCTTGCCTCACTGAAAAGTTCGCACCAAGCGAAGCAAGAAACCGTGGCTGAATTTAAGCGTGAATTGGTTGAGCTTGGCGTGCGTGCCGATGTTGAAGCAGAAGAGCGCGCACGTATTCGTCGTGAAGAGCTACATGCACAATTGACACAATCTCGTCAGCGTAAGAGTGAGCTAGAAAAAGGGTTAACCGCGATCGAGCTTGAAATGAAATCGCTGGTGAAAACCCTCAAGAAAGCGGGCAAAGAATACTCTGAACTGCGTACGTTCGTGGTTAACGCCAAAGCCGGTTGGGTGGAAGTGCTGAAAATTGCGCGCACCAGCAATGTTGAGAAGCAGCTAAACCGTCGCGAAATGGCGTACATGTCTGCCGATGAACTGCGTTCGCTGTCAGATAAATCCTTGGGTGCGCTGCGCCTTGCGGTATCAGACAACGAGATTCTGCGTGATGCGCTGCGCGCGTCAGAAGACATGGCGCGCCCAGAACGTAAAGTGCTGTTCTATGTTGCGGTATACCAACACCTTCGTGAACGTATTCGTCACGATATTATCCGTACCGACGATCCTGTTGAGGCCATCGAAGAGATGGAAGTCGAGTTGGGCCGTCTAACCGAAGAGCTGACACAGCGTGAGAAGCGCCTTGCGATCAGTTCTGAGTCTGTGGCAAACATCATTCGTAAAACGATTCAGCGTGAGCAAAACCGCATTCGCTTGTTGAACCAAGGTTTATCAAACATTGGCTTCGGACAAGTGAAAGGGGTGCGTTTGAATGTGTCGATTCGTGATACGCACGCACAACTACTGGCTGGTCTGGCTGAAAATGCCGAACAGCACCAGGATTTGTTCGGTAACAACCGCCTGACGTTCTCTGAAGCGATGGCGAAATTGTTCCAACGTTTGAACCCACATATCGACATGGGTCAGCGTTCACCGCAAATCTTGGGTGAAGAGCTGTTGGATTACCGTAACTACCTAGAGCTAGGCATCGAAGTTAACCGCGGTACAGACGGTTGGCTACGTGCCGAATCGGGCGCTCTGTCTACTGGTGAAGCGATCGGTACTGGTCAGGCAATCTTGTTGATGGTTGTTCAGAGCTGGGAAGAAGAATCACGTCGCTTGCGTGGTAAAGACGTGATCCCATGTCGTCTTTTGTTCCTCGATGAAGCTGCGCGTCTGGATACGAAATCCATTTCGACTTTGTTCGAGCTTTGTCATCGTCTCGACATGCAGTTGCTGATTGCAGCGCCAGAAAACATTAGCCCAGAGCAGGGGACAACCTACAAACTAGTGCGTAAGATCTTTAATGATAAAGAACACGTGCATGTGGTGGGTTTACGCGGCTTTGGCGAAGTGTCTAAAGCTGAGTTACCGTTTGATGGTGAGCTTGAAAATGCGAGTTAAGTGAACGCTGTTCGCTTGTGGATCAAATAGAAAGGCCAGCGAAAGCTGGCCTTTTTTGATCATAGTGCCAATTGACTCACACTAAGCAATTTTGAACATACCAATCTGCTTGGTTAATTGTCGTGTTTGTTCGTTGATCAGATGCGCTGTGGTGTCGGTATCATGGGTTTTCTCGGAAACCGATTTCGCCGAGCGTGCGATGTTGTTCACATTCGATGTGATCTCTTCTGTGACCGATGACTGCTGACTTGCGGCAGTAGCAATTTGAGTGTTCATGACACTGATTTCGGTCATCATGTTTTCGATTTCGGCTAGCATGCTGTTGTTCTTACCGCAATTGTCTACGCTACTGGCGACAAACTCGTTAGCACTTGTAATGCCCGCCACAGCTTTTGTCGTTTCAGCCTGCAGAGATTGCACCTTGGCGCGGATTTCTTCTGTGGATGTTTGCGTTCGAATTGCTAGTGAGCGAACTTCATCAGCCACCACGCTGAAACCACGACCTTGCTCACCAGCACGAGCCGCTTCAATCGCAGCATTCAACGCCAATAGGTTGGTTTGTTCTGCTATCCCTTGAATTACATCAAGTACAGTACCTATCGAATCGCTTTCTGCGGAGAGTTGCTCCATAGATGCTGTTGCATCACGCATTTTCTCAGAGAGATCGGTAATCTCTTTTACTAATTGTTTGCCGACACTCGTGCCTTGTTTTACCGAACTCACGACATTTTGCGATGATTCAGACGCATTGTTGGCAAAGCTAGCCACTTCCGAAATGGACGCGTTCATTTCACTGGCGGCGGTTGCCACTTGATTAGAGTTCGCTGCTTGCGCATCAACTTCAGTTTGCATGCCATTAATGTTGCCCTGAATATCAGTAGACGCACTGTCTAACGCTTTTACTGTATTGTCAGCACCTTGGATAACTGTCAGGAAATCTTTCAACATCACATTCATTGATTTCGAGAGTTCGGTAAGTTCGTCATTCCCTCGTGTGTCTAACTGAACCGTTAAATCATGTGTCGTGGCGATATGAGCAATGCGTTTGCTAAATGACGTGATAGGTTTGCTAATGCTGCCAGCGATCAACCATGCGATCACCAATGACAAAGTAATAATAATGGCACCCACAATCGATGCTGTTTTATAAAGGGCGTTGTTGAGTAAAACAACTTCATGTAGGGCTTCTTCTTTTTCTAATTCAGAGACCAAAGCCCACTTTTTGCCAAAAATACTCATCATGCTGTAAGCGGCAAAAACTTCTTTGTTTGCGTGATTCTGGCCAACAGAAAACCCTGTTTCTCCGGCGAGAGCCGCGTTGACATGTGTGGATTTAATGGGTTGTTGCCCCGATGAAGACTCAGTGACGTCAATACGCTCAATCGTGTCGCTGTTCACACCGGTTTGGCGCAACATGTCGATATATGCGGACTTGTCTTGTTCAAGGAGGCGGTTTTGAGAACGCATCAGGTTATCTGGGCCAACAATAAATGTTTCCCCCGAATTGCCGAGTCCATTGTCTTTCCAGTGCCCGCCGTAGGTCATGATGTGGTTGATGTTGTCAATTGGCATTTGGAATATCAACACACCGATGGTTTGGCCGTTTTTGACAATGGGTGATCCAACGAAGGAAGCAGGGCTGTCATAAGAAGGGAAGTAAGGCGAGAAGTCTTCAAAGCTGAACTCACCTTTGCTAAGGGTCTTTGAAGCATTGAAAACATCCGCGATACCGCTTTTCGCGTAAGGTCCAGATTCTAGATTGGTCGCGTAATCGAGTTCTTTAAATACTGAATAAACGATGTTGCCATTGAGGTCGACCAGGAAAATGTCGTAGTAACCAAATGACTCCAAAAAAGTCCGGTAATTCGAATGAAACACTTCATGCACTTCGCTGTATGTGGTTTGGTCCGTCGCTTTGTCGAGGAGGTGTTTGTTTCCGAGTGAGTTTTCATTAACGCCGATGTAGGCTTGCTGCAACAGCTGACCAGCAACGCCGATATCATCCAAGCTCGACACAACATCGACAGATTTTGCATTGGTGTCTTGGTAGGTTTTCCCAAACTCATTAACGTAGTAATCACGTAATTTGTTAGCTTGGTTTTCTGTGATGACTGCCTCTGTCGGCACACTTTGAAATGATTGTGCAAACTGCAACATGGCGTCTTCTGTCATTGTTGAATTTGCTAAGTTAGTTAATTGCTTACCAATACCTTCAAAGTATTGTTCTATTTCAGCTTTCTTCACTTCTCTCACGGAAAGCAGCTGATTTTGAATTTGGTGCTCAAGTGCGAGGCTCGATGCGCGGTTTGCAGTAATTGTCATGATCGCCGTAGTTGCAATGACGGTAACAATACTCATGGCAATGAATGCTGTTCTTATTTTTGTGGATATTCTCATTTCACATCGTCCCTTTTATGAACCTGATGTTTCAAAATTAACAAGTTAAGTGTAGGTGGGAACGATCCTCTTCGTGGCTTTTTGTCCAGAGGTCGCATGAAAAGGTATTGTTAGGGCAATGAAATAGAAGGCGAAAATTTGGTGCCGCCCAGAAGAAAGGGAAAACAGAAGCTGTTTTCCCTTTCTTCGTGGTGTTGGATTAAGCGTTAGGGATCAGAAATCTGATACGGCAGCTTCCAATATGGCAACGGAGTAATATTGGTCGAACTTGAATCCGACGTCGGTTAAATAGCCCACTTGCTCAAAGCCAAATTTTTTATGAAGTGCAAGTGAGGCATCGTTCGGTAAGGTAATGACGGAATACGCACGTTTGACGGGGGAATCAGCCATTTTTTTGAGAAGCGCCTGCATTAACATAGAACCAAGACCTTTGGCTTTTAGATCATGACGCAAGTAAATAGTAATTTCGGAGCTGATGCGATAAGCGAGCTTTTCACGAAACTCGCTATTGTAAGCAAAACCAATAACATCACCAGCTTCGTCTTCTTTTACCAGAACATGGTAGTAGCCATTGCTATTGGCGAGCTTCTTAAACCACGTTTTTCTTCGCTCGATTGACCACGGCTCGTAATCAAATGTGATGGCAGTGTTGACCACATAGTGGTTGTAAATGTCGTTGATGGCTTCAATGTCATCGACAGTGGCGGTTCTGATTGTCATCGCTTTACTTCCTATTTAAACGAGACGCGCTGTTACTCTGCGAGCGCAAGTTTGATTGCCGCTTCAGCATGCAACTCTGTGGTGTCATACAAAGGGACAGTGGTATGGTTTTGTTGCACGAGCAAACCAATCTCAGTGCAACCTAAAATAACACCTTCTGCGCCCTGTGCTTTTAAATCGTCAATGATGGATAGATACTGCTTGCGCGAATGCGCTGACACTTCGCCTTGGCAAAGTTCTTGATAAATGACTTCATGTACCACGTCTTGTTGCCATGCTGGCGGCACAGAGACGGTAATGCCGAAAGACTCAATGCGCTCTTTATAAAAGGGTTCTGACATAGTGAAGCGCGTACCGAGCAATCCAACGTGGCTAATTTTGTCTTTCAACAAACGTTCCGCAGTGGCATCTGCGATATGAATAAGTGGGACAGAAATAGCATCAGACACTTCTTTAGCAACTTTATGCATGGTGTTGGTGCCGATCATCATAAAATCTGCCCCTGCTTTCTCTAGTCGTTGCGCTTCTTTGATCAAAGCATCTGCAGACTTATCCCATGCATTGCTGCGCTGAAAGGCCTCAATCTCTGAAAAATCCACACTACTGAGCAATAACTTTGCTGAATGATGTCCACCAAGCGTGTTTCTGGTCTGTTGATTTAAGAGTCGGTAATAGGTGGATGTGGATTCCCAGCTCATCCCGCCGATTAAGCCAATTGTTTTCATTTACGCATCCTTACTCGTTGAACATTCTCTCGTTATAACACACTGATGCTCTGTGAAACATAGCGATAAAAGGGGATGGTGTGCGTTGCTAACGATGTTTAAGGTCGAGAGAGTATGAGAAGAGAGGGAGCTGAGAAAAAGTAGAAAAGAAAATCATGCTCCATTTCAGGCTCTGTGTAAAAACGTTCCTTTAATGAGCACGCTGCGCCGAATCAGCAAGACAGGTTGAAGGAGGAGGATTAGCAAGCTAGACACTTTTGACGGTGGCGCCGACGCCTTTGAGCCAGTTTCTATACCAACTTGACAATGACTCAATCGGCTTAGGTCGGCAAATCAAAAAACCTTGCAAGAGAATGCCGGGATGATGTCTGGTTAAATAATCCAAATCTTCAAAATGCTCTATGCCTTCCGCAACTAAATCGACGTCAAATGATTCAGTAATGTCCACTAAGGATTGGACGATAACTTGGCTGAATTGGTCAGCATGGATTTGATTGATCAAGGTGCGGTCTATTTTTACTTCCGTGAATGGCAGGCTTCTGAGCTGTTGAATGTTCGTAAAACCGGTTCCAAAATCATCGAGCGACACACCATACCCATGTATACGCAATCGGTTCAATGACTCCATTTGCTCTGAAGACTTGAGTTCATATTCTTCAGTGATTTCTAACACGATGCGGGATTTTTCGATGTTTCTATCTTGGAAAAGGTTTTCAAGGCGGTTCGGAATATCAAGATCTGACAATTGGGATGGCGATAAATTAATGCTGATTTTAACCGTGTCACCAAAAATATCAGACAGTTCCTTCATATGGTCCGCGGTTGCTTCCGCTAACTGCATGGTAATCAAATCCATGAGGTCAAAGCGGATTGCGGTTGGGATGAACCGACCAGGAAGAATGGCATCTGGTTGACCTGGGGAAACGATTCGTGCGAGTACTTCTAAGCTTTCCACTCGGTTTGTTTCTGGATTGAGCTTGGGTTGGTAGTAAGGCATCACCTGTCGGTGGACGATGTAGGTGATCAGTTCCTTTTTTGACATTTGTTCGTAATTCAAAAACTTACGTTCTTCGGCTTGATGTAGCCTGTCCATCACCAACTGTAATGCATCCATCTTGATGGGTTTTGAAATGTTGCCGATTAAACAAACGTGTTGTTGACGGGCGACCTCCGCTGCCAACTCAATGATTCGAATATCCAATTCGGACACGATGCAGATCCCCCCCTTGTAGTGCATTTCACCAAGGTGACGAATAAGGCCCATTCCGTCGATATCAGGCATGTTTAAATCTGTGAATACGACATCATAGCGCGTAGGGTATTGATGTAATTCAGCAAGTGCTTTGATCGGAGAAGAGTATGTGGTGACATTGTGGTAGCCAAGATCATTCAGCATTGTATTAATCATGACCAACATAACCTCTGAATCATCGATTATGATGATGCGGATTGTTTCATCCATGTTTCCGATCCTAAAGAGAGTAGTTATATAAAACTAGATGCTTATCTGTTGATTTCAATAGTAAGTGTAAGGTTTATTGTTCAGATCGTTTCCAATGTGGTCTTTTAATTAGGCATATTAGTGGGTTAGTCAATTGAAATGCGATGAGTCTAACTATTTAGGCTTGCTGTTGAACAATCCTTGCAATAGAAGTGCCTTCTTTAACCGTGTGTGATGCCCGAAAGTGGCCAGTCATTCGAGAGAAATCACAGTAATCTTGCTGCTAAATGCAAAGTACTTCAGCGTGCTGAGGTTCAAAAAATAAGGGAATAGGGAAAGAAGATGGAAATGAAGCAAAAAGACGTTGCTGAACTGCTTTTGCTCGCAGCCTTATGGGGAGCTTCGTTCCTTTTTATTCGATATGCGGTGCCAGATTTTGGTCCATTTGCGTTGATCATGGTCCGTGTTGTGTTGGCGTCCGTCCTGTTGTTGCCGATATTGATGATAAGAAAACAGCTACATGAATTTCGTGCGAACTGGTTTCATTCCTGTTGCGTTGGCTTGTTCAGTTCGGCAATTCCTTTTGTGTTGTTTGCCTTTGCTATGATGAATGTTTCTAGTGGTTTTGCTGCCATTCTTAATGCAAGTACGCCGATTTGGGGGGCGATCATCGCTTATTTCTGGCTGGGCGACAAACTCACATACACACGCATGACTGGGCTATTGATAGGCGTTGTGGGCGTGATGGTCTTGGTGTGGGGCAAGCTTGATTTTGGCTCAAGTGGGCTAGGGTGGTCTGTGCTGGCTGTCATTGGTGCGACCGTGTTTTATGGCATATCAGCCAGCTATGCAAAACGCTTTCTCAAAGGGGTTCCGCCTCTTGTTACGGCAGCGGGTAGTCAAATAGGTTCTTCCATCGCGCTATTACCTTTGGGTCTTCTATTTTGGCCCGAGGTTAACCCAAGCCAAGCAAGTTGGATTGCAGCCGTTATTTTGGGATTTGTGTCCACTGGGTTTGCCTACATCTTATATTTTCGACTGATTGAGCGTGTCGGGCCGACCAATGCGATCACTGTAACGTACC
This sequence comes from Enterovibrio norvegicus, assembly GCF_002876705.1. GTDB lineage: Bacteria > Pseudomonadota > Gammaproteobacteria > Enterobacterales > Vibrionaceae > Enterovibrio > Enterovibrio norvegicus_B. The sequence continues at coordinate 58,255 of NZ_MDAG01000079.1, forward strand.
TCATTCCTTTGTTCGCGGCGGTATGGGGGTATTTCTTGTTGGATGAGAGCGTCACGCTGAGAATGATTTTAGGTGCTGGCACGATCTTCCTAGGAACAGCGCTTGCAACGGGGTTGGTCAAGTTCGGTAAACGCACGCCATCTAAGGAGAGTTAGGAAGGTTGATTCACGAGCGTTGAATGTTGCGAGTGAAAAAGAACGATGATGAAAAAAGGCCCTAGGGCCTTTTTTTAATGTGTTTCATCGAACTTGGTAAGAGGGGTAACTTCAAGAAGTGGTGCAGCGTCGATGTTTTCAGCGTTCATCATTGATGATATGCGCTGTACAGAAGAAATGAGCAGAGATTGTTCCCATTCTTCGAGAGACTGAAAGCGCGAAATAAAGCTTTCCTGCAAGGGTTTTGGTGCTTGTTGCAGGGCTTGTTGGCCTTCTGGCGTCAAGTGCGCATGGACCTTACGTTTATCCAAGTTGCTTCTTACACGCACAATAAGGTTACGGCTGGCAAGGCGGTCCAATATTGTGGTCGCGGTTGCCTGGCTCATGTTGGTATGGTTTGAAAGTTGGCGAATAGTCACTTCATCCAATTCGTCAATGGCTCTCATTAGTACGAGCTGCGGGCCTGTTAGACCGGCCTCTTTATTTAGCTTTCTTGAGTGCAAATCGATGGCGCGAATGATTTGCCTAAGCGCTACCAACACCTCTTCATGCTTCTCCATCGAAGCGTCTCCTTTAAACAGCTGTAGGATGTTAAAAATCCGGCGAATTATCTGTTCTATACGTAAATATTTAAAGGTTTTTTCCGTATTTCTTACCAAACCTTACACATGAGTCGCTGATTATGCGAACTCATTTGGTTTCAATCTCGCTTGTGTCCTAATTTGGTTACGTAGCAATTGCATGAGGTATGCAAATTAAGGCGTAAAAGAGAGAGAGGAAAGAGTGAAAACTAAAACTAAATGATATTATTTATCATTAGCATTTGAAATTAACTGAGTATGAATGTAATAATCGTTATCAATTGCAACAACTGGTAACAATTCACATACTCAAGGAAAGATTATGATGCGCACCCCTTTGGCTTCAGCCTGCTCAGTTTTGGCATTATCAGCCGTTTCTTTCGCCACTTTTGCCGCCACACCAAAAGCCGTCGTTGAAAACTATGCAGACATTGCTCACGCAACGTTCAGCGACGCACTTGTCACCTCAAAACAACTGGACAGCGCCATTGATGCGTTGATTGCCAAACCATCAGAAAAAACACTTAACGAAGCACGTCAGGCGTGGTTGGTTTCTCGTGTGCCATACCAGCAATCGGAAGTGTTTCGTTTTGGTAATGCTGTCGTTGATGATTGGGAAGGGCAGTTAAATGCTTGGCCATTGGATGAAGGCTTGATCGATTACGTCGCGCAAGACTACCAATATGAATTGGGCAACGTGGGTGCCGTCGCCAATATTGTGTCCAATAGTTCGTTGAAAATGGGTAGCGAAACATTGGATGTAAACGTCATTACACCTGACCTGCTAGCGTCACTGAACGAACTTGGCGGTTCTGAAGCAAATGTTGCAACGGGCTACCATGCCATTGAGTTTTTACTTTGGGGCCAGGATCTAAACGGCACTAACCCTGGTGCAGGTGAGCGTCCTTATACAGACTTTGCGTCTGGTGATGCTTGTACCAATGGCAATTGTGATCGTCGCGCGGACTACCTAAAAGCAGCGTCTGAGCTTCTTATTACTGATCTTACTTGGATGGAGGGCCAGTGGTCTGCCACCCAAGCTGACAATTACCGCGCGGCACTACTGAACGATTCTGCTCAAAACGGTTTGCGCAAAATGTTGTTTGGTATGGGGTCACTCTCTCTTGGTGAACTTGCTGGTGAGCGAATGAAAGTCGCACTGGAAGCAAACTCTACGGAAGATGAGCACGATTGTTTTTCAGACAACACACACAATTCACACTTCTACAACGAGCAAGGTATTTACAACGTCATGACGGGGACTTACCAGCGTTTAGACGGTGAAAAACTGTCTGGGCCATCGGTGCTTGAGTTAGTGAAAGCGTCTGATCCAAACGCAGCAGCGATGATCAAAACTGATTTTGATAACGCGCGCAGCGAAGTCTTTAAGTTGGTGGAATCTGCAGAGAAAAACAATGTTTACTTTGACCAACTGATCGCTGCAGACAATGCAGAAGGTAACGCGTTGGTAAACGGCGCCATTGCCGCATTGGTTCAGCAAACACGTAGTATTGAACAAGCAGCGGGCGCGATTGGTATTACCAATCTGAACCCAGATACCGCTGATCATCAGTTCTAATGTAACCATGCTTATTCGAAGCCCCCATCTGGGGGCTTTTGGCGTTTCTCTGAAGCGATAATTCTGTTTCGTGCTTTATCGCATTTGGTGTCGTTGAACGGCGACAAAAAACAATCAAAGAATACATGTATATTTTTCAATTGGACGAAATAATGAAGTATCCGGTACTTAGCCTTTTAGTGGCGTTCGCCATACCTTCCTTTGCCGATGATGTTCGTTCTGGTGGCGCGACTACCACATTCAAACAAGGCGCAAATGCTTTTTCGCAACCCGCATCGAATCTCCCTTTATCTGAACGCATCGATTTCAGTGTTGGGAACAGCTTTTTTAGAAACCCTTGGGTGAGCGCACCCGCATCAACAGATGCGAGAGATGGTCTTGGTCCGCTTTTCAATACCAACGGTTGTCAAAACTGTCACATCAAAGACGGGCGCGGTCATTTACCCGAAACGGGGGATGATAATGCGGTTTCTATGCTCATCCGCTTAAGCATTCCCGCGATGACGGCGGAACAGCAAAAACAATTGATCATGGATGGAAACATTCCTGAACCCAATTATGGTGGCCAACTACAAGATTTTGCGTTGCCGGGCGTTGAACCCGAAGCAAAGGTCAATATTCATTTTGAAACGCACGTAGAAACCTTTGCGGATGGCACCGAAGTGACGTTGCGAAAGCCCATCATCGTGCTGTCTGATTTGCATTATGGCGACATGCACCCTGACACAGAGATGTCGTTGAGGATCGCACCGCCAATGATTGGGCTCGGGCTGCTTGAAGCTGTGTCAGCATCGCAACTTACTGCGATTGCCGAAAAGCAGACGAAGGCGAACCAAGGCATCTCTGGACGTGCAAACAGGGTTTGGGATATCGAGAAGAAGGCATCCGTCATAGGTCGATTTGGCTGGAAAGCAGGTCAGCCCACGTTAATGCAGCAAAACGCGGCAGCTTTTAACGGCGACTTAGGCTTAACAAGCCATCTTTTTTCAGTCGAAAACTGCACTTCTTCTCAGTCTTCCTGCGATACCTTACCCAACGGTGGTAAGCCTGAGGTCTCTGAAAAGATTCTGAATTTTGTGGAATTTTATAGTCAGCATCTTGCTGTGCCAGCGCGCCGGAATATCAACGATCCGCAAGTGATGGCCGGTGAAACGCTGTTCGCCGAAGCGAATTGTGGAAGCTGCCATCAGACAAGCCTTAAGACAGCATCCATTGAAGGTCGTCCCGCGTTGAGCAACCAAACCATTCATCCTTACACGGATCTTCTTCTGCATGACATGGGAGAGGGGCTAGCGGACAACCGCAGTGAATTTATCGCGAACGGACAAGAGTGGCGTACCGCACCTCTATGGGGTTTAGGTTATACGCAAGAGGTGAATGGGCATACCCACTATTTGCATGATGGTCGCGCGCGAAACGCGTTAGAAGCTGTGTTGTGGCACGGTGGAGAGGCGAAAGCCAGTAAGCAACGTGTACTGAAAATGAACAAACAAGAACGAGAAGCACTGGTTGCTTTTCTTCATTCTCTGTAGGAGAAGACGATGACATTTATATCTACCCCTTCTCGCTATTCAATGGCAGTTTTTTTAGTTACAACGTCACTATTGTCAGGCTGCGATATTGACGTTCCATTCAATATTAAGGTTCCAGTGGCATTTGCTGGCGAAGAAGAACACTCAATATGGTTGATGCAAAAGACGCATGCCGCGACGTTTGTTTCTCAAGCAACCGGTTTATCTTCAGCCGTTGAAAAAGCATGCAGTGCAGGTCCATTGAACACGACGGAGGTGAAATCAGCGTGGGTCGATACGATGAAAGCCTGGATGCCATTGCAAGGTATTGAAACAAGTAATCCTGCAGCCGCTTCGTTAAATTGGCAAATTCAATTCTACCCAGATAAGAAAAACACGACGGGGCGGAAGATCACGGCATTATTGAAATCAGAAGGCCCATACTCCGCTGAAGCCTTGGCAAAGCAAAGTGTGTCTGTTCAAGGGGTGGGTGCGCTTGAATGGCTGATCTATGAACCTAAAACAATGGGCGACACAGAAAATAGATGTGCATTGGCACGTGCTGTGTCTCAGCGTCTTATTCAATCGGCGGAAGGTTTATCCCATGCTTGGGAACAAGACCCGTGGAAAGATCAGTCCGAGAAAGCGCTTAACGCAGCGAGTGTCAGCATGTTGGCAGGTCAGCTTGACTTTGTGATGAAGAAGTTGTCCTTACCAATGGGTAAGCCGGGCTATCCAAAACCTTTTCAAGCGGAAGCGTGGCGATCAAAGGTGTCATTGACGCTTATTAAAGACAATGTCGCGGCAATGTATGCGTTATATTTGGCTGATCTGGATGTTGTTCTGCGCGCCAAACAAAAAACAGAACTGGCAGATAGATTGACCAAACATTGGCAAGACACGGTGACGAGTGTGCCATCGGGCGATGCACTTAAGCCGCTATTAGACACCCCCGAAAACTATCGATCATTGATTGGTCTTTCAAATAACCTTGAATACCTGAAGTTGGCTTTATCTGATGAAGTTGGCCCAGCGTTGGGTATGGTGGTTGGGTTTAATTCGACAGACGGAGACTAGATCTTGGCTTCATCCCCTCACGGCGTCAGCATGAAACGACGCCGCTTTCTTTCCCTTTCCATTGCTGGACTTGTTGTAGGAAGTGGTATTGCAGGTTACGCAACGTACAAAAAGTGTGAAGACGACAATACGGTAGCCTTTCTTGGCTGTGCCAGAGATGGCAACGATAGCTATGTGCTTACTGGCGCAAATGCTCAGGGAGAACCGTGTTATACGGTGCCGTTATCCACCCGCGGTCATGGTGTTGCCATTGATCGTATTCGAGACTTCGCCTTTATTTTTTCGAGACGACCGGGTGAGTTCATCACGGTTGTAGAGATTCAAACTGGCAAGTTGCTTTCTACATACAGTGTGTCAGATCGTTACCATCTCTATGGGCACGGCGTTGTTGTGGGCGACAAGCTTTACACCAGCGAAGGAGAGCGAACGACCAGCAATGGTGTGATTGGCATTTACCAAATCTGGCAAGATGGCACCCTTGATAGGGTGGGAGAGCACACAGGCTTCGGGCTTGGGCCTCATGAAATCATGGCAATTGATCATTCCACATTGGCGTTAGCGGTGGGTGGCATTCAAACGCAAGGCCGCGAGCCATTGAATATCGAGACCATGTCACCGTCTTTGGTGTTGATTGACATTCATTTTGGTAAAGTTCTCGGTATTCACACTTTGCCTGACCATCAAATGAGTATTCGACATTTGGCCATGTCGACAAAAGGCGAAATAGTCACGGCGCAACAATACAGAGGCAGCAAAGATGATGTCCAACCTTTGCTCGCGATTCGCCGATTAAGTGGGGAGTATCAACAGCTTGTCGCCACAACTGAACAGTGGAGCCGTTTTAATCAATACATCGGCAGTGTGGCGTGTACAGAATCACAGATTGTGGCGACCTCACCTCGCGGCAATTGTTACGGAATTTGGAACATTGAATCCGGTGAATTGGAAGAGCTTGGTCCCTTGCTGGATGCATCGGGAGCAGCCGCAAAGCCAGATAGATTCGCGCTTAGCGCCGGTAGTGGTAGATTAGTAATACAGAATGTACAAAAAAACATTGAATTTCAGACATCTGAGGTTCATTGGGATAATCATTGGGTAATGCTTTAGAATGACGCTTTTCTAACTCTTTGTTTTGAAAGATTCATAAAAAATCCGATAACGAAAATTGTGACGTTTGCCATACTAAGATCTCTAAATGGAGGTGGTGCATGGTTTTCGCTCGCATGTTTTTTAAGACACTACTGGTTTTCGCTTTGCTCCCACTTTCAGTGTGGGCAAATGTAGGCAATGTTGAGCCAAACAAACCGTCTGAAAATGCAATTACATGGATACAACAAGCTGAAGCTGAATCGGGTGTAGTGACCTATACCCAAGATTTGGCGATGATCTACGAGTACTTTTCTTTTTCCCCAATTTGGCACGATTACCGTGCAAAAGATGAGCTCGAAACACAGATCAATATCATTTCATTAGCTGGGATCAGTCAAGAATTTGAGTGGCGCGCTGTGCTGCTCAGAGAATTGAGAGTGAGTGGCGATTGGCGCGCCTATGACGTGTTTGCAACAGACAGTCTACTTGCGTTGATTAGCTACAACTCCCAAGTGCCTTTGCACGGCAAAAGCTGGTTCTTCGGCACGGACATTAACGACACATTCCCCGCACCAACAAAAACGCAGACCACAAACCTTTTGATGGCAGCTAGCCGCAATGCACTTTATGACTATGCGTTTTCGTTGCGTCCTGAAACACCACAGTACCGTGAAATGGCAAAAGCCATCGTGGCATTGCAAGATGAAAACACCAGCTACTGGCCTAAATTTACTCAGCGTGGGTTGATCAAGCACGGTAACAAGCTGGTGGACTCGGATAGTTTGATCACGAGCTTAGAGCGTCACGGTGTTTTAAGCACAGAAGAAGCGCAACGCCTAAAACTCAAGCATGTGGGTTTCTATAATGCGGTGATGGTGCAAGCGGTGAAGCGCTTCCAACAAAGCCATGGCCTAAAAACGGATGGCGTGATTGGCAACAAGACCCGTTATTGGTTGAATAAGTCCGTTGATAATCGCATTCAGATCCTCGCGCTGAATATGGAACGTTTGCGATTGTGGCCAACAGGGCGCGATCGCATTTTGCTGGTCAACATCCCAAATTACGAAATGGAATTGTGGATGGATAAACAGCTGATTCTCGACAGTAAAGTGGTGGTTGGAAGACCAAGTCGCCGCACGCCACTGTTCACATCACGTTTGGATTCAGTGGTTTTCAATCCACATTGGAATGTGCCTGTGACCATCATGCGAAAAGACATTTTGCCTAAAGTCAGTGTGGATAATGATTACCTGTCTAAACACAGCTATACCGTGTTGAGCAGCTGGTCTAACGGTGAAGTGATCCCACCTGATTCGATTGACTGGGAAACGGTAACACCCAACAATTTCCCGTATCGACTACAGCAATCGCCGGGTAACTTTAACGCGTTAGGTCGCTACAAATTTAATACGCCGAATGGTAACGCGATTTACCTTCACGACACGCCTGCCAAAGGTTTGTTTAATCGCGCAAGCCGAGCATTCAGTTCAGGGTGTATTCGTGTTCAAAAAGCGGAAGTGTTGGCTGAGGTTCTGTTAGATAAATCTGGCCTTGAAATGGGTGACTACGATTACTACCGTAAAACCCCCAAGACCAAGTGGGTTACGCTACGTAAGAAGATTAGCGTGCACACGATCTATCAAACCGCATGGGTGAACGAGGACGGTGAAGTGCAATTCCGTGACGATGTGTATGATTACGACGCTCGACCAAAGCGTACTATCGACCCATCAGCGTCTTTAACGGCGAGCACAAATCAATCTTAATGGCTGAGTTTTGACGAGCTAGATTCTTAAAAGGATCGGGTGTCGACAAAACAGACAAGTGATTTAAAGCGCAGTGATGACACTTCTCATCACTGCGCTTTTTTGTGGCTATTAAGGGTGTGTGATCGGGTGAAAATATGCTCAAGGCAACACAATTGCATATTTTTACACTTTACTGACAATGATAAAAAGTGACGATAAATCATCACGAAACGCTGCTATTTACAGCGATTGACTCACTAAAGATACACCTGCGAGTTTGATTCCTTCCCTCTCTCCCGTTAGATTTCACGGTGTTTCGAGAGTCTTTCTTAAACAAAGGCGTGTTTCGCTAGTCGTTCGGACTCTTTTTATAAGATTTACCTTTGGGAAGTTGTAACTTGTGAAAAATGGTTTGGATACCCAACGTCGTCGCCTAATTCTTGGCGGTGCGGCGTGTGTAGTTGCGGCAGCACTACCGAATGCAGCGTTTGCGCTGCCCCTAACGGCAGGGAAACCGCGTAATTTGGCAATGACAAGCATAAACACGGGTGAGCACCTTGATGTTTGTTATTTCAACGGCCAGCAGTACAATGAAAAAGAACTGCAAGCCCTTAACCACTTATGTCGCGATCACCGTCGAAATGTTGAAACTGACATGGATCCACTGCTTTATGATCAACTCGCTGCAATCTGTGGGCTAGTGAGCGCTAAATCGCCGATTACTATGGTATCGGGTTATCGCTCGCCAGCAACGAATGAGATGCTGAGAAAGGGCGGTGGTGGTCAAGCGAAGAAGAGCTATCACATGACAGGGCAAGCCATGGATATCTTCATTGAAGGCGTGCCGCTCGCAACGTTAAAAGATGCTGCTCTCTCATTAAAAGCCGGTGGTGTTGGTTATTACCCGCGAAGCGGTTTTATCCACGTTGACACGGGGCCTGTAAGGACCTGGAGAGGGTAACTGCTCACGTCAGATAGCCTCTATCCATTTGGGAAAAAGAAAGGCACATTGCGTGCTTTTTTTTGTGGTTGTCTTTGACCTCTTAACCGCGAAGTCTGCCCCTCAATGAAAGCGCACATTAAATGGTTTCTGGTTCGGCCTTTTTCAGGTTCGTTGTGATGTATCGCTGCCGTTTCTTCTCCTTTAGCTTAGTCATGTCCACCATGACCAAGCCATCAATACAATCTGCAAAATCTGGGTCAATATTAAAGTCAATGAATTGCACTCCCCCGGGTTCGCAAAGCTCACTGTATTGTTTGTAAAGGGTGGGAATACCCGTCCCGAGATTGTCTAACAGTGCTTTGAGGGTTTTCAAATCTGCTTGGTAGTCATCGCCTCGAAAATGCCGAACCAACTCATTTTCTTTTTGTGTATCCATATGGAAAGGGCGCTTAGATCGCGCGACTGACTGATCTGAACCAAAGTAGGTGCGATAAAAAAAGATAAGCAACTCTTTGGCGGCTTGCGGCAAAGCGTTGCTGATGGTGACTGGGCCAAATAAATAACGATAGTGAGGGTGCTTGGTAAGGAAAGCACCTATGCCGAGCCAAAGATATTCCAAGCTGCGTTTGCCCCAGTATTTCGGCTGAACAAAGCTGCGGCCTAATTCAAGGCCTGAATCCAGTTTTGACGTCATACCTTGTTCAAAGTTGAAGAGTGAATGTGTATACAGGGCTTCTTTACCGTGCTGCGCAATCACGGCTTGGGTATCACAGAATCGATAAGCGCCAACAATATCCAGCGCTGCTGGGTCCCAAAGCACTAAGTGGAAATAGTGTTGGTCGTATTTATCGATGTCCCTTCGCTGTCCTGTTCCTTCCCCAACGGCGCGAAAGGCCACTTCCCGTAATCGCCCTATTTCTCGCATTACATGAGACTCTGCGTGATAACGGTATAAGTAGATTTCTTTTCCATCCGGCGTTTCACCAAGGCGTTCACTTTGCGTAATCTCTTCTTTTAGCGCCAGCCTTGGCTCGGGAGATGCGATGGCTGACTCGGTAGGGAACACGCCATCTTTACTTTTACCGATGTTGTAGAGGTGTTTTTTGAACAGCTTGACACGGGTTTTACTGGGTAAGTTGGCGCTGGTGCTGTAGCTCGAATAGGGAATGGCCTCACCGATGGTAAAGGTGATTTTGTTGTCCTCTTGCGCAAACATCTCATTGACGAGCAGCAAGGTTGATAGGGGTTTGTATACCATGGACGCCCCATAAAACATTGCAGAATTTCTCCCATCAACATGAATGGGCAAAATGGGCGCATTCGTTTTACTCGCCATGCGAAGAAAGCCTCCATGCCATTCTTTGTCTTTGACGCCAGTTGCGCCTAAGCGAGACACTTCGCCTGCGGGGAAAATGATCAGCGCCCCTTCATTGCGCAGCCATGTATCAATGTTTCTCAGGTTTTCTTTTGGCGTGCCCCCTGAGATGTTGTTCACGGGAAGCAGGCAACTGTGAAGCGGTTCAATTTGCATGAGCAGGTTATTGGCAACCACTTTAACGTCAGCACGAATTTCACGAACCAATTTGAGTAAAGCCAAGCCATCAAGTGAACCAATAGGGTGGTTGGCGATAATCACAACGCGTCCCGTTGATGGAATACGCTCACGTTCTCTGTCACTTGTCGCGTAGCTGAATGTGAAGTAATCCAGCACTTGCTCTACAAACTCAAACCCTTTGAGGTAAGGGTATCGCTCGGCAAAGTCGACAAAGGCTTGTTGATGCAGAAGACGTTGGAGTGTGGCACTGACAGGGCGAGCTAACCAGGGCTTGTGCGCCAATGCGGGGTATTTGTTCTCTAAAAGCGAGTCGATATTAAACATAGTGTTCCTTTCACCCATTGTGCGGCTTACGCGGCTTGGTCTTCCTGAGCGGGTTGTTTGTAGGAGGCTTGTGGCAACAAGGTGTTGTATGCCGCAATCAGCTCGGGCTTTTCTGTCCACCGAATCAATTCAAGCGCGCCGTCATCTTGTTCGATCAGTGCGGTGCAGTTTTCAATCCAGTCGCCATCGTTCAAGTACAAGGTGTCGCCAATGGCTTTCATGTCAGGGTGGTGAATGTGGCCACACACGATGGCATCAGCGTTTTTTCGCTGGGCATATTGAACCGCGGCATTTTCGAAACGCGCGATGGCGACGTTGGCAGATTGCACGCGCAGTTTGATGTAGGACGCGAGCGACCAATAAGGGAACCCAAGTTTCTGACGGATCCTCGACATCCAGCGGTTGAGAAACAGCAGAAAGTCATACCCCATATCACCTGCGATGGCGGTCAAGCGGCTGTGGCATACGGCGCCATCAAACTCATCGCCATGCACGGCCAGAACCTTTTTACCTTGCACTGTTTCGTGTATGTGATGCGCACGGACTTCTATTTTTCCAAAATCGAATTTTAAGTATTTCCTTACAACATCATCATGGTTACCCGGAATGTAGATGACGCGTGTGCCTTGGTGAGCGCGATCAATCAGGAGTGACAACACTTGGCTGTGGCTTTCTGGCCAATGGCGCGAGAATTTCATTGAATAAAAATCAACGATATCTCCGACCAAAATGATGGTGTCGGCATGATGACGTTGAAGGAAGTTAAGCAGGTAATGGGCCTTACAATCTTTGTTGCCTAAATGGAGATCCGATATCCAAATCGTTCGAACGTGTATGGGGTTCATAAGCATCCGTTGATGAGTGATTAACAAGTTGATTCACGGCTTTACGCTACTGATCCTTAATGACGTTGTTGTTTCAGTGTGGTGACAAGCTGGTGGCAGGGTTCTTTCAGATGCATGACAATCGAGGGTGTTGCGAATTAACCTTTTGATTGTGCGTGTTAAATGCTGGGAATGTACGCGTAGCACACTGTGTTGGCGTTAAACTCTTGGCGTACCCATGCTATGCTTTGGCCGTTTTCAGTATTTTTCGATAATTCACGGATTCTTTTATGGCATTGAAGTTTGAAATTGTTCCCGTTACCGGCTTTCAACAAAACTGTTCTATCGTTTGGTGCGATAAAACTAACGAAGCAGCGTTGGTTGATCCGGGTGGTGATGTGGCAAAGCTCGTCGCGAAGGTGAATGATCTGGGTGTGAATATCACAAAGGTGTTGCTGACGCATGGTCATTTAGATCACGTTGGCGGCACAGAAGAAGTCAGAGCTGCCTATTCAGTGCCAGTGATTGGCCCTGAGAAACAAGATGCATTTTGGCTGCAAGCATTGCCTGCTCAAAGTGACATGTTTGGCTTTGCACGCACTGAACCGTTTGACCCTGACCAATGGCTTCAAGACGGTGATGAAATCACTTTGGGCGAAAGCACGCTTAAAGTGATCCACACGCCGGGACATACGCCAGGTCACGTGGTGCTTGTGAGTGAAGAAGATCAATTGGCGTGGGTGGGTGATGTGCTCTTTAACGGCAGTATTGGCCGCACAGATTTTCCGAAAGGGGATCATGCTACTTTGATTAGCTCAATCAAGGACAAGCTCTTCCCGTTAGGTAACGACATCACTTTCATTCCGGGTCACGGTCCAACATCAACCTTTGGTAATGAAAGAAAGAACAACCCCTACGTGGCTGATGAAATGCCAATCTGGTAATTCTCTTCATATGAAAATGACACAGTGGCGTAGACTGCTGTGTCATTGTTCTGAAGCTGAAAGCCTGCCTGCTGATGCTAAGTATTGGCGCGTTAGTCCCACAAAGTCTTCCAACGGTCTGTCCAGTAAATCTTCGCTAACAAAAACGTCGTAACCTAACAGTTCTCGGTTATAGGCCATGCGATTTGCCAGCATCGCTACCAAGCCTTTGTAGGTTTTTCCCGTAGGAGAAACATAAGGTTTATCGTCAAACATCATGTCTTCTAGGGGGGTGGTGTTGGGCTCCTCTGCTCGCCGATATGCACTCAGCAATAATCCTCGTTGTTCCATAATGATATGGCTTGCTAAGCGAAAGCTGATGCTGTCCAAGAACGGCTCATAATCTTTCAGACGAATGCCTACCCAAGGTAGAGGGTGGTGCCAACCTTCTTGCGACACACTCGGAATACCGATCTCGCGAATGTCTCGCCATTTCACGCTCCAGCCGCCTTTGCGGGTGTGGTGTTGGATGTGCATGTTTGACAGAGAGAAGGTAAGTCGCTGTTCATCGATAACGCGTGAAATGTACAAACCCAAACCGCCCAATAGGCAAAGACCCAAGAAGGCGGGAACGGCTTTTATTTGCGGATTTAGCAGAATTAACGACAACACGATGATGACGAGCGCGATAACCGCGACCGTAAAGTATTTACCGACATGTTGATTTGGGGGATAAATCAGCAAATTCTTTTTCACTTCTGTGTGGGCTTCCTTTCTATTACCTTTGTTAAGCGTAGTCAGATCACATGCTCAAAGGAATGCGTCTGCGCGATAAATAAACAAAATCACAAGGGGTTTCCGAGACTTGACTCAAGTTTCGCGTCAGTGCTTCGTTAAAGCTACAAAACGCATCCGTTTTTTGGTATAAAACGCGCTTTGTTTTTCACCCTGCGGTTTCAGGGGATGCTGAACGTAGTGCATCGGAGTAGGACGATTTAATGAAAATCTCTCATAAACGTAAAGTTCAACTTAAGCTTCAAAAACACATCAAAGCAGCAAAATCACTTGCAGCTAAAACTGTGGCTAAAGAAGCACCAGCGAAAGTTGCTGCTGTAGCAAAGCCGGTTGTTGAGCAAAAAGCCGAAACGGCAAAAATTGTTTCAGAAATTTCTCTGACACCTAAACAACAACAAGTGCTGGATATTGTTCGTCAGAATGCGGAAGGCATCAATCCAAAAGGGATTGGTCTTGCAGCAGGTCAAGAAGAAGCAAAAGCAGCTTCTTGGGCGACATCAGCATTGAAAAAATTGGCGGAAGAAGGCGTTGTTGAACGCGTTCAATTGGCAGGCAATAAAGTGATGTACAAAGCACTTTAATCGCACTGTAATCTCGCAGATGTTTTCTGTTTTTAAGCCAGCCCTAGGGCTGGTTTTTTTGTGTCTATTTTTGGGTGGTTTTTAATTGTTTGTTAATGGCAAGTAGCTGTGTTTTATGTGTTTATAGTTCGAAAGAATTTAAACGATGATCAGCACCAAATTTTTCATTTTTTGCCGAGATTTTGTGTTTTATCGGCATATATTGGTTCTAAGATACAAGGATCTAAACATGCTGATTTAGGCGGGAAATTGCCGCATTTGTGAGTGTGTTTCCATAAAACAAAAACAACAAACTGATCATTAACGGAGCGCAGGATGACGGGCCGTTTCGAACCAACTGAAAGTACTATGTCGCATGCTGTAAATTTTGATTACACCCACTTTTTGAGTGAGTCTAGCCGAGAACATTGGACGTTTACGCAAGCCTTACACGCACAAATATCTCGATGGCGTCGTAAAACCATAGAAGAGTATGATGACTTCCCCAGTGAAGCCTTCTTGCATTCTGTGAGCGGCACCTTGTCGGCACATTATAGCGATGTGTCCAACCTCATTCGTTTGATTGATGAGGCTAAAAAACAGCACATCACCGCACTGAATATCATGTTGCCCTATGCGCTTGATGACAGCGAGCTGGATAAAATTCGTCGGCGTACACGCTGTGACATTGTTCAGCACAAGGGCGAGACGGAATGGTTGTGTGTTGCAATGAAAACGAAAAACGCCACGTGATGTGGCGTTTTCTACAGAGAAACATGTTGATTAGCGTGTTGGTGCATCACTGTAATGTCGCGCCACTAAACACCAAATACCCCGCAGCACACCCCGCAATCAGAATGAACGCGAGCAACAAACGGTTTCGCCCTTCAAACGCCACTTGATGATTCTCTTGCTTCGCGGCCATGTAAAACGCAATGCCTGGCAGGTAAAGCAAGGCGGCGAGCAGCAGATGATGAAGACCGGATGCAAACAACAGCCAGCAACCATAAAGCGTCGCGAGTGAGGCAATGGCGCGAATGCGTGTATTGCTCACTTCAGTGAATGACAACTTGAGTAAGTAACTCGCTACCAAGAGATATGGCACCAAGATCATCTCGGACGCGATGGTCAATAGGTCGTCATACCCACCGCCAATCAGATACATTACGATCAAACAAAACTGCACCACGCAACTGGTGAGCATTAGCGAGTTCGTGGGTGTGCCGTTTTTATTGGTGGTGGCAAAGCACTTCGGAAACATGCCATCTTTCGCCGCGGTATAAGGTGTCTCGGTCGCCAGTAGTGTCCAGCTTAGAAATGCCCCACACACTGAAATAATCAACCCCACACCAATGATCACCACGCCGGTTTCGCCAATCAAGGCTTCAAGAATTTTTGCGGTTGACGGGTTTTGGTATTTCGCCAATTCAGACGTTGAAACCACCCCCATAGAGAGCAAGGTAACGGCAACGTAGAGAAACAATGAGGTTAGAAGACCCAGAATCGTTGCGCGTCCCACATCTTTGCGGTTCTCCGCGCGGCTAGATACCACCACCGCACCTTCAACCCCAATGAAGACCCACACGGTGATCAGCATGGTTTCTCTGACTTGATCGAACAGGCTCTTTTCTCCTGGCATATGCACGCCAGTAAAATCCAAGGTGAAGGTGTGCCAGCGAAATGCGATGAGCGCCGCCACGATAAAAACAATGATCGGAATGAGTTTGGCGATGGTGGTGATGTAATTGATGATCGCTGCCGTTTGCACGCCTCTTAAAACCAAAAAGTGCATCAACCAAATCAATAGCGAAGACAAGACGACAGACAGAAGCGTATTGCCGTTACCGAATAAAACGGCGGTGTCAGTGTCGAAGAACAACCCGAGCGTGCTAAACACAATGACAAGGTAGGAAACGTTCGCGACCGCAGCGCTTAGCCAGTAACCCCACGCTGAAAAAAATCCGCACAAATCCCCAAAGCCCGCCTGCGCATACCCAAACACGCCGCCAGTAATCTGTGGTTTTTGCTCTGTGAGATATTGGAAAGACAGTGCAAGGCATATCATGCCGAATCCCGTAATCACCCAGCCAATCGTCACTGCTGCAGGACTTGCTACCGCAGCCATATTCTGGGGAAGGCTAAATACGCCGGCTCCAATCATCGAGCCAATCACGAGCGCAGTTAGCGCTTTAAGGTCCAATTTATTACTCAAAACACTGCCTTTAAAAATGCCATTGAAAGTGAAAAAGTATAATGAAAGGTCTTTTCTGGCGTTTTTCAAAGTTGCGATAAAAGTTGCGATTTAAGAGGGCTTTGAAGTAATGGAACGTCCTGCGGGGAAATTGAAGCGGAAGGTTACGCCTTCGTGGCCTGCTATGTAAAGCGCAAATAGCAGGGCAGTGGCCACGAAAGCGGTATCAGAAATGCAAACAGAGATTGCGCATTCTAAAGATTAAGAAACTAGTGCAAGCGACTCGGTAATCCGTTAATCACGAAGCAGGGTGTAGCATTGCCTTCGTCTTCGTTGGCATCAGCGAAGTTTTCGATATCACCAAAGGCGATAACCGCAGCAGAGGTGTCTGACTGAAGCGCTTTTTTCATTAAGGCTTCTGGGTTATGTGTCGCCGTGGCGCGTGCAATACGGATTTGCTGTGGGCTGATGCCTGCCTGCGTAAACAGTGAAAGACAAAATGAAGATGGCGGTGCAATCAGCGTGATCCAACGATGAGTTTGGCTCATGGTTTTTAGCATTCGTAACAGATAAGCCAACTCGCTCATGTTGTTTTGGTAAACATTAACAGAGACAAGGTTGCCAAACGACTGACCGCGTTGTGATGCAGCGGTGCGCGATGCGTGCTGAAAACTACGAGAGCCTGCCGCAAGGCGCGCATAATGTTCACGCACAGCTGGAGACGTCGCTTGTGTGTGCTGTGCTGAATGAGAGATCGCAAATGTGTTTTTCATCTGTCTGTCCTGTGTAACTATCCAGTACTGTATGCGTATACAGTAGTTTTATTTTTATCAGATAACAATAGGAAAGAAGAAAACAACGTGAATTAGATCGCCTTTTTTCTTTATCAATAACGAATTAGTGTGCGCTCTATCAGTATTGATAATCACTCATCGCTATGTAGATTATTACTAACGGTTGTTATCATGTCGGGATTACAGGTTTATACAGAAAGAGTAACGTCATGGATCAAGAGTTTTGGCACGGCCGTTGGGCAGAGAATCGAATTGGATTTCATTTAACAGAGACCAATCCGCTATTGGTGAAATACTGGCCAGCGCTGTCACCAACACGTGATCAATCTGTGTTGGTACCCATGTGTGGCAAGTCGGTCGATTTGTCTTGGTTGGCCTCAAATCACGATAATGTGGTTGGCGTTGAATTGAGTGACATTGCGGTGAGAGGCTTCTTTGCCGAGCATTTGTATACCCCGCTTGTTACACAGATCAGTGGGTCACATAAGCTGTATGAGTTTGATGAGTTGTCGGTATACAGTGGTGACTTCTTTACTGCGCCGCTTTCAACGTATCCGCTTATTTACGATCGCGCTGCACTTATCGCCATGCCTGAATCGTTAAGAGAACAATACGCCTCTCATCTCTTGTCGTTGCTAGCGCCAGGCGGAAAGATCCTGCTTGTAACGTTGGATTACCCGCAAGATGAAATGTCTGGCCCACCGTTCAGTGTGAATGCGGATGCTGTGAAGGCATTGTTTGAAGGGTGTACCGTGAGATTCTTGAATCGTGATAATGAGGCTTCTCGTCCACCATCAGGGAAAGGGGCAAGCTACTTTGCCGAAGAAGTCTGGTTGATTGAAAAGCCGTAATAGGTTTTCCTTTGTTCAGTGTTTATTTTACTGACCAGAACCAAGAAAAAGCGCCTCAGTGACATGCACTGAGACGCTTTTTCGTATTTGGTTCAGGAGCGGTTTGGTTAACGCAAAGCGTTAATCATTGAAGTTGATGTTTATTGCGCTTGCCGCGGTGACGGCTTTACTCACTGCACTGTCTACGTCGTCGCTGCGTGTGAGCGCGACACCTAATCGACGGCGACCGTCGATATCTGGCTTACCAAATAAACGCACTTGTGTGTCAGGCAATGCAAGTGCATCGCTCAAACCACTGAACGAAATGTTTGTCGATGTGCCTTCGCCAAGAATCACGGCGGAGGCAGAAGGGCCATAAAGACGAATGGCACCCACAGGCAAGCCAAGGAATGCGCGAACGTGAAGCGCGAACTCTGATAAGTCTTGAGAAATCAGGGTCACCATGCCGGTATCGTGCGGGCGAGGGGAGACTTCGCTGAACAATACGTCATCACCTTTAATGAAAAGTTCAACGCCAAACAAACCGTGCCCACCCAATGCAGTGACCACTTTACGCGCTACGTCTTCAGCGGCTTGTCGCGCTTTGTCGCTCATTGCTTGTGGCTGCCATGATTCGCGGTAATCGCCGTCTTCTTGGCGGTGACCAATCGGCGCACAGAAATGAATGCCATCAACTGCGCTGACCGTCAGCAAGGTGATTTCATAATCAAACTCAACAAAGCCTTCAACGATCACGCGACCAGCGCCTGCACGGCCGCCTTCTTGTGCATAGCTCCATGCGCTATCAATGTCTGCGGGTGATTTCACTACGCTTTGGCCTTTGCCTGATGAACTCATTACTGGCTTCACTACGCAAGGCGTGCCAACACGTTCAATCGCGGAAACGAATGCATCTTTAGTGTCTGCGAATTCATAAGGCGACGTCGGCACGTTAAGTTCTTCTGCGGCGAGGCGGCGAATGCCTTCACGGTTCATCGTTAGTTGCGTTGCACGCGCAGTAGGAACGACGTTCACGCCGTGTTGTTCTAGCGCAACCAATCGATCTGTCGCAATGGCTTCGATTTCAGGCACAACGTAATCTGGTTTTTCTTTTGCGATGATGTCAGCGAGTGCATCGCCATCTAGCATATCTACAACGTGGCTGCGGTGAGCAATTTGCATAGCAGGTGCATCGGCGTAACGGTCACATGCAATAACTTCAATGCCTAAACGTTGGCATTCAATGGCGACTTCTTTGCCCAGTTCGCCAGAACCTAGTAGTAAAACGCGGGTCGCACCGGGGCGTGTTGCAGTTCCAAACATGATATTCATCCATCAAAGCGAAATTCTGGCAGTGATTTTACCTTAAGCAATCGTTTGCGCAAGCGTTTGCTATTGTGGTTTGGGTAGATTGATATACGGTTATGCTTCTGATTTGATTAAAAAGAAAGCAATCTGCCGGTTAATCAAACAAAGAAGAAAGTGACGTGAGAGGGGAAGAAAAAGCCGCCAATGATGGCGGCTTGATGATCATTGCGTCGTGTTGGATTTGCGCGTTTCCCAATGGGTGATGAAGAACACCGCACCAATAATGATGGCGGCACCTAACCAGAGTCGACCTGGTGGCACCCAACCAAACACGAGGAAGCCAAAGAGTACGTTCAATGGCAATTTAGCGTGGTCAAAAGGCTGCACGAATGAAGCGTCAGCCACCGCATAGGCCTTTGCGATTGCCCATTGCGCCAATGCAGTGAAAAGCCCCGCGCCAATCAATAAGCCCCACACCACGTTGCCACTCGGCATGGTCCAATCTGGTACCGCAAGCAGTATGTTGAATGGGGTTATTAACAGCAGAAGGTAAACCACCATAGTAGTCGGACTGTCGTGATGCGACAGTTTCTTCACCATCAATGAATACGTCGCCCAAAAGAAAGCCGCGCCAATGGGTAACAAGGTTGCCCAGTTAAAGTTATCGCCCCAAGGTTCTAAGATGATCATCGCACCTATGAAACCACTGATGGTTGCGAACCATCGTGCAGGCCCAACTCGCTCACCGAGGAACAAACCTGAACCTATGGTGGCGAAAAGCGGGGATGTCATCAGAAGGGCAATACCTTGCCAAATTGGTACAGGATACGCGAGAGCCCACAGCCAAAGCTGAATACCAATCACCGAGAAGAACACACGTAAGCAGTGCATGCCTAAATGTTCTGTCTTCAATGCGTTTCGGATACCCATGCTTCTCAGCCACGGCACCATGACCAACAGTGCAATGAAGTACTGAATAAAGGCAACCGTCGTGGAAGGGAGCTGCATTTTGAAGCTCACGTACTGCGCAATGCTATTTACCATGGCAAAGCAGATACCAGCAGTTAGCATCCAAGTCGCGCCGAGAATGGGGTTATGTGGTTGGCTCATGCGTATGTCTAAATTTGGATAAGTGACGGTGATAGTAGCGAATATTTTGCGAAGGGAAAGTGTTAATAACGAAAACGCCGGAGATCTCCGGCGTTTTGCTGCAATCTTGATGTTTATTCCATCAAGCTATGGACTAGATGGCTAAATAACTCAGAGGAATATCTGGGTTTAGCGCTTCTAGCATGCCTTGCGTGTCTTGCAGGTAGCTGATGCTGCTGTTTGCATTTTCAACCAGCATCACTTCTTCGATGTCTTTTTGTGCCACATCAGCAAGGTTCATGGCAATCAATGCCACTTGAAGCGGCGGCAAACTCGGGTTGAACGCCGCATTCTCTGCGTACATGCCTGAGAAGATCTGGCCGCTTTTATCACGGATGGCAACACCACAGAAGTTATTGGTGTATGGCGCATGGCTCATGTTTGCTGCAAGGATCGCCGCATTGGTTAATGGGCAGGTGTCTTCCGCAGACAGGCCATGGTTTTTAGTCGCAAGCAGTGGTTCATTGATGCCTAAATCTGACGGACCGAAAGGTTCTGGCAGGTAGCTGTGTAGCGATTGCGCTTCACGTTGTGGTAATTGCACTTCGAGATGTTCAGCGCCATTCAGTTCGTTCATAAACTGACGACAGTGACCGCAAGGGCTGTAGTTAATGGTGATGTCTTTGAGGGACGTTTCACCCTTAATCCACGCATGGCTGATCGCTGATTGTTCCGCGTGTACAGATTGGTTGAGCTGAACGCCTTCAAATTCCATGTTGGCACCAAAGTACAAACGACCAGAATTGCCACGTGCAATGGCACCGACGTAGAACGTCGAAATAGGTGCAATGGAATAGGCGGCAGCAACGGGTAACAAGGCAACGCGCAGATCCGCATCGGATAAACCGCTTAGGCTTTTCAGAGAATCAAACGCATCAGCACTGATGGTCGCATCAAATTGCGGGGCATTGGCAATTTCTAACATCGCCTCGTTAAGAGGGGCAGGCAAAGCATGAATTGCTTCTAAAACACTGGCTCGCATGTCGGCTCCGTGTGTTGTCTTATGGGCGACTATTGTAGTAGACAATGGTAGATTGTTAATGTGATCAATGTCACTTAAAAATTGTAACATGGATTGTAATTGCACTGATTGGAGTGACATCACATGTTCACGATTGCATTTGATCTGGCCCTACTTCGTGATGAAATCCAATGCAATCATCATGAGGTGGAAAACCAAAGGTGCTAGTAATGCCGTGAAAATGCCGCAGATCACTAAGGCTAACGAGCTAATCGCGCCTTCTTGGTAATTCGACTCTGCGGCTTTTGCTGTACCAATGGCGTGAGATACAGCACCGATTGATAATCCGCGAGCCAACGGTGATTTGATGTTCAGCACATTCAACAAGGGATAGCCGATGAGTGCGCCAAACAATCCCGCTACCACTACAAGTGCAGCTGAAACAGCAGGTATACCGCCAATTTGCTCCGCGGTGCTCAAAGCAAAGGGAGTCGAAATGGACTTTGGCAATACTGAAGCCGCAATTTGTTCGCTACCTCCAACAAGCAACGCAAACGCGGTGCCGATGATCATGGAAGCGATACTGGCGCAGGCACACGCCATCAAAATGATGCGCCAATGGCGTCTGATCAAATGTAACTGTTCATACAGTGGATAAGCCAGCGCGATAACCGCAGGCCCCAGCATCAGATGAATAGGTTGGTTTTCTGCAAAGTAGGTTTGGTAAGTATTGTCCGTGTAAAAAACCGCGGGCATGAGTACCATTAAACTGAGTAACAGAGGGTTGCAAAGGGGGTGATTCACTCGAAGGGCAATTTTACGTGCGATGAGATAAACCACGATGGTCGCGATAATCCACATTACTTGCTCTCCCCTTGGTGTTTGTCGATCACTTTTGCCATCACGATCAAGACGACAAGGGAACTGACGAGGGTTGAGCCAAGTAAAGGCAAAGACTGAGAAAACAGAAGATCAAAGTGATCCATCAGGCCCATGCTGGCTGGAATAAAGAAGAGTGGCATAAAGGTGATCAATAAGGTGCAGGCATCTTTCACCCACCTTGCAGGCACTATCCCTGTGGTGAGGCAAAGGAACAACAACAGCATGCTGATGATACTGCTTGGGATTGGGAGTGGAATAAGTTGGGCAAGAAAGTAACCAAGGAAGTAAAAAAACGCGATAAGCGCAAACCCCAAAACATATTTCACAGCGAAGACCCAGCGGTAGCAAGAACCTGACCATTTTAAGCCAAATGGGCGCTATCAACCAGAAAACCTTCACAGGTTGGACGTCATAAAAGTGAAAACACTGCTTCCGTTAAAAACAACGAGAAGCAGTGTTCATGTATTTGGGGTGTATGTAGTTGTACTAGATGATGTACAAATACGCGCCGATAGAGAGGGTCACTGCCGCTACGGCACTCATTAATACTTTTGGTATGTAGGATGTTTTTGCAGGCGGTTCGAGCATCGGTTCATCAATATAAATATCGAGCACATCCGGAGTCGACGGATCAGGCACTGCTTCGGCTTCGCGTTGATAGGTTTTCTGCGGGAGCGAGATGCGATAACCATAATCACCGACCACATCAAGCGGCAATACTTTGTGGCCTTGATGGTAGGACTTTGAGAGCAGAGAGCACAGGGTATTTTGATGCTGTGAAAACGAAGAATCCGGCAAGGACGTTGCAGTGTACAGAACACGCGCTGAAATCACTTCGCCCGCATGATAGCAAAGCATTTCAAGAAGACGGCACTCTTCGTATGTCAGCGTTGTTACCGCGCTATCTCTCCAATACAACGAGCGACTTTCTGGCTCGAAATCAACCTCTGGAAACCGATAGCATCGGCTGTTTACCTTTGTGACCATTTCTTCATCCATACTGCAATTGCCTTAAACAAAAGTGTGGACGCAATTCACGAAATATCAAATGTAACACAGTCGAATTTGCACGGTTTTTTAAAGGTATGTCAAACGGTAACTCGTCGTTTTTAAAGAAAAATGCTAGGACACAAGGGATTCGACGTAATGATAGACCGACTTTAGGACTGTCATTTTTTTCGCATCATTTTGATGTTCTTCAGCCAACTCTTCGAGATTCGCCATGTAACCGGGTAAATGGGCTTCGAAGAAATCACGACGATGCAGATGCCACTGTTTCTGTTCATCATCCGTTAACGTGTTTGGGTAGTTGCGGGCGCGATAACGGAACAACAGCGGCTTAATACGTTCATCCGCTACTTGAATATCCAATCCTGCCAAGTTCTCAGGTTTGGTTTGGCGAATAATGTCCATGGTCGAGCGATCGGAGGGCGAAAAGAAACCGTCGTAAAGCGCTGAATCAACGTTGCGCGCACGGTCGTATTCTGGCTTATCCGCATAAAGCGCAATCAGTTTTTCGCGCACATCGGGTCTTGCTTGAAGCTTTTTCAGGTTTTCCAAACATTGTTGTCTATCAATGCCTAGGCGTTCTGCATCTTCAGGACGAAGGGTTTTTGCTTCTGCAAGGACTGGGCACTTATTGATGTGAATCAGCTTGATGGGCGCAGGCAGCTCGTCAGGGGCGAGATCAGCGTGGCGCGTGTATAAACGTTCTCGAAGGGCGTCTGTATCGAGATCAAACAGCGGCGAGGGATCGCGTCCCAAATCGACAGCAATAACCGCATTCTTATTGTCTGGATGCCATGCAACAGGCACGATCCAACTGGTGTTTCCGCGCTCTGTACCAAACATGCCTGAAACATGCACAAGCGGCTTCATCGATACAACGTCAATGAGTGGCGTGAGCTTGTTTTTATTGCGATAGGTATACAGGTAATCAAACAACCTTGGCTGTGCTGATTTCAGTTTTTTCGCCATTTCGATGGTGGCGATAACATCGGCCATCGCATCGTGTGCATTGGCGTGTTCAATGCCGTTCGCGACAGACAAATGTTCCAGCTTAAAGCTCGTGAAGCCTTGCTCGTTCTCAGGCCATTCAATCCCGTCGGGGCGAAGGGCATAGCAAGCGCGCATTGCATCTAGCAAATCCCAACGTGAATTACCGTTTTGCCAGCTCCAACCATACGGGTCGAAGAAGTTACGGTACAAGGTGTAGCGCGAGACTTCATCATCAAATCGGATGTTGTTGTAACCCACAGCGCAGGTGCCTGGCATGGCTAATTGCTCGTGGATCTTCGCAATGAACTCAGGTTCAGACAGACCACGGCTCACTGCCGTTTGTGGCGTGATACCGGTGATCAAACAGGCCTCAGGGTTTGGCAAGTAATCATTGGGTGGTTGGCAATAGATAACCAAAGGCTCGCCAATGATATTGAAATCTTGGTCGGTTCTTACGCCTGCAAATTGACAAGGTCTGTCGAGAGCAGGGCTAACGCCAAAGGTTTCGTAGTCGAAGAAGAAAAATGTAGATTCGCTGCCGTTTGCCACTGTGGTATCCAAGGGATTGATAGACAGAAGGATGTTACCGCAAATTGCGTGACAAATCTCGGCTAAAACAGGATGAAAATAGTGTGTCCAGACGGATCTGCCCGTGTTGAAAGTAAGACAATGAAACCTGTGCATTTTCTTATGCTTAAAGAAAGCCTTTGGTTCTCATTCTGTAGTTTTTATGCGCAGGGCATTCTCAGCGCGTGTAGAAGGACTGATTATGTATCGACAGATCGTATTGTTACCCCTTACCGTTTTTACTCTCTTTGGTTGTTCAAGCACACCATCACTGGATGCGTATTCTTCGTTTGCCACCACAACAGAAAGTGTTTCTTCCGACATGACAACCTACTTCTCAGCATTTTCGACCGTGTCGGTTGAGCATCAACTCCATACTGTGGCGGCGACATACCAAGGTGCTCAAGCTAAGAAATTGGTGCCCGAAACCATTACGTCTATTGCTTCTCCCTTTGAAGAGAGAAAACGGGCCAATGCGCTCACCCTGTACAAGTCGGCAGATGCATTGCGCAAATATGCCGCCTCGCTAAACAACCTTGCCAATGCAGTGAATGAAGACGATGTAAAACTCGCAGCATCGCAAATGCTTTGGTCAGTGAAAGGCATATCAGAACAATACAGTGAGTACACTGGCACGCCGTTGAATGGCTATGAAAAATATGGCTCAGAAGTAACAGCATTTATTTCCACCTTAGGCACGTCATACCTCAACCGGAAAAAAGACAAAGCATTACGTGAGATCATCATTCAAGCCGATGAAAGCGTGTCTTTGCTGATTGGCGAAATGGTTTCGGCGTTGGAAAACGGTGGCGTTGTGGTGCTTTGTCGCATTGCAAATGAAAGCGAAATTAACGACATGGTGCTGAATTATCGGAAGCTCGCCAAAGATCCTGATACGTCCTATCAAACACGGCGCAATCTCGTGACGTCTATCTATCAAAAATCGAAAGAAATGGACGCCTTTGAAGCGCGATCATTGGTGACCATTAATGCGCTGAAAGAAATCAAATCAACGCATAACACGATGGCAACGGCGTTTGCGGAAGATGACATCAACAAAGACACCATCATGAATGCGGTGGGGCAGTTGAAGTATGCCCATGGCAGCTACCGTTCACTGAACAAACTGATAGAGAAATGCACGGACGGCGTGACGCGTGTTGATAACGTGTTGACGTGTAAATAACCCGATGTTGAGGAGCGACAATGGCGACGATTCGTGAAAACTTAGTCAATGCAATTAATGACCTCAACAAGTTATTACTCATTGCGGAAACCGACGCGCAGCGCGCACAAATTAGAATAGACAGATTGGCGTTATATCGGCAATTGGAAGATGTGATTTTTGCCGAACTTAACCATCAAGACCCGGATGTAAAAGCGGCGCTTGAAGAAGTTGACTCGTTGGCACGTTTAGCTGACGAGGCAAAGCGAGATATTCAGAAAATTGAAAAAGTGTTTAAGAAGGTGGCGAAAGCAGTGAAAGCCATTGAGAAAGCGGTAAAAGCTGCTGTTAAGATCATCTAGGATCCTGCGCTTTTCATTGTGTTCGTTTACACCCATGCCATTAAGAGCATGGGTGTTTCTATTGTGTGGTAGGCAAATGTGTTCTTCTGATGATGGCAGAGAAATATCGCGCTTATTGTTCTGCCAAGGTAGAGCGGTTGCGGCCACGACGTTTCGATTCATACAGCGCCTTGTCTGCACTCTTATACGCTTTGGCAAAGGTTGTGTCTCGGACGAACACACCGCCAATAGATAAGGTGATTGCCAAACCAGCGATAAATTCTTGCGCAACCGCTTTTCGAATGGTTTCGGCTTTCACGCCAAGTTGGCAATGGGTCATGTTATTAAACAAGATAAAGAACTCATCGCCACCCCAGCGAATCGTAATATCTTCTGCACGTATTTGCGTCAAGATGCGTTTGGCACATTCAGAAATGATTTCGTCGCCTTTGTTATGGCCGTGCGTGTCATTGATCTCTTTGAAGTGATCAATATCGACGATGAGCATGGCAAAGCGCGTCATTTTCTTTAGGCGCGGTTCGTAGTAGTCACGTCGGAAAAAATTCGTCATTTCATCCTTTCTGATCGAGCGAGTACGTCTGCGCAACAGGCCAATGCTGAACTGATAAAGAAACGCCATGATTAAGGAAGGCGCGATAGAGGCTTCAAGCACTTTCAGGTAATTCACGCCGATGTGTACCGGATCTTTTTCAGAGCAGATGAAAAAGGCACTTTGGGTGTACAAGCTGTATTTCGGCGTGTTTGTCAGTCTTGTGTGTTGTTTGTCGTTATATCGTTCAATGTGCTTATCAATGTAGGATTCTTTGATATCGACAGCGACGAGCGCACTCAGAGATTGCTTGTTGTGAATCGGGAAATAAATGGTGCGCAGATGCTCTTGCGTGCCATCTTCCAAATAGGAATCGGTCATGCGAATGTTGCATCCATAGAATTCTTGATAAGTGTTATCGAGCTTCTCGCGCTTGACGATATTTTCTAGAACGTCATTCTCACCGTATTGACTGAAAGCCTTTTCGTACCCTGAGCGCAATGGGTCAAAGAATGCATAGGTGTTTGGGTTTCCGAAGACAGCTATCGTCCAAATGCTTCCCGGCGCATCGACTTGAAGGCGTTTTCTTAAACGTTGAATACCTTCTGCGAGATCTTTCGTTTCAGTGTGGTTGCTGTGAACGTAGGTACTCACGGTGTTATCGACATAAACACCTTTTCGCAGTGGCGTGGATGGTGCATTGTTGTAGTACGAACCAAAACGGCGAATGGAGGTATACATTTGTCCGTAGCTAGCGTTTAAATCCTCGATCAGCTGCTGAACGTGTATGACGTTGTAAGCGCTATAACTTGTCGACACAATTGCGAGCGAAAGTAGGCTAGCTTTTAGCAATGATAAGATCTTAATTTCTTTCATTTTCTCACGCAGATTGAGTCAATTTAATTCTGAGAGACAGGCGTAACGCATGTAACACGCGCTAAAAGTGCTGCAAACAGAGAGGGCGAATGAGTTTAAACCTTCTGCAATTGCATTCAACGAAAGGTTTTTGTTGTGACGATGAAATTATTTTATCGGCATGTGTGTTTCGTGATTAAAGTAGGCGTGGCACGTTGCGCACGTTTTCATCGCGCATTGTTCATCACACATCGTCTGTTGCAATCGAAATAGGAAAGAAAAGGTCTATACCCCAACTATCTCATTGTGCTGGATGATGGAGAGCATCAGCACATTTCACGTCTCAGGGAAGAAGTATGCACGTTACACCGTTATCGAAACACATCGGCGCGTTAATTGAAGGTATCTATTTAAACCAGTGCGACGATGAAAAGTTCGCTTTTATATACAGCGCGTTTCTTGAACACAAAGTTATTTTCTTCCGTGACCAATTTTTATCACCAGAAGCGCAACTCGCGTTGGCGAGGCGTTTTGGCGAATTAGAAGCACAACATCCTTTCTTTCCTCATGCAGAGGGTTTTCCTCAAGTAAGCCTGATAGAAACAATGCGGGGGAACCCACCAGGAAAAAGCTTTTGGCATACCGACATGACGTGGCAAGACGCGCCACCGAAATGCTCTGTGTTATCAGCACAACATTTGCCTGATAAAGGCGGGGATACTATCTGGGCCTCGATGGAAGCAGCGTATGATGCATTGCCTCGTCATGCGAAAGCAGCCATCGCGAACGCGACGGCAACGCACGCGGTTCATGGTTTTTCTGGCAGCCGGTTTGACAGTGATGATGACAGTGGAAATAGCCGTGTTGAAGGCATCACGAAAAACATCAACGCCGTGCATCACCCGCTGGTGGTTAAGCACCCTGAAACAGGAAAGCCTGCGCTTTATGTGAATGAGCAGTTTACCCGATTCATTGATACGCGTGAGGAAGGCGACGCGCTGCCCGACCTGTCGGCGCTGTTTGAACACAGTCGTGCTGAAGCGTTTCAGGTGCGTTTCCAGTGGGAAGTAGGCAGCGTCGCGATTTGGGATAACCGTTGCACGCAGCATTTTGCGGTCACCGATTATGGAGACACCCCAAGAAAGTTACATCGTGTTGTCGTAAAAGGATCGATACCTGCAAGTTATGACGTTTTGGGCTAGTCAAACCTGTCTAACAGCCAGAAAAGTAGAAAGAAAGTGCACTACATTGATAGGGGTGCCGATAGGTTTGAGGCATCACTTTTTTGATGCTTTATGAGTAACACTGTAAGTGACGCGGTCACTGAATCGAGAGGGCGTTAACATGACACATCTTTTTACTCAGTGCGCTGCTGCGGCAGTCCTCCTGTCTGTTGCCTCGTTCACATCGCTCGCCACTGAGCCGGAAAAGCCCCTCAAAATTGGCATTAGCCAATATCCTACTGGTCTGCATCCTTTACTTGGGTCATCTGTTGCAGGTAGCTACGTGTTGTCGACGGTTTGGCGTCCGATGATGATCTATGGCAAAGACTGGCAACCCCTCTGTCATCTGTGTCAAACCGTGCCGACATTTGAAAATGGCCTCGCCGAGAAAATCGTGTTGGAGGATGGCAGAGAAGGCATTCGATTGTCTGTCACGCTCAAAGATAACCTCTTTTGGGGGGATGGGGTGCCCGTAACCACCAAGGATGTCGTTCTTGGTTACCAAATTTCGACGGATAAACGCGTGAAAGGGAACCCTGGCTATGAGGAGGATCAAACCCTCGAGCGTATCGATGTCGTTGATGAAAAGCGCTTTGATGTGATTTTGAATAAGCGTATTTTCAACTATCGCACTGCTGTGCCGTCTGCCATGCCAGAACACCTCGAAGGCGAGATCTATCGCCGCGATCCCGAAAACTACGACAAGACCTCGTTGTACACCACATCACCGTTAACGGCAGGTTTATACAATGGCCCATATCTTATCGACAGAATGTCGTCAGGCAGCTTTGTGTCAGTGGTGCCAAATCCACACTGGAAAGGCAGCTCGGTGTTTTTCGATAATCTGGTGTTCAAAGCCGTAGAGAATACGGCAGCGCTTGAAGCGCATCTGCTTTCCAAGTCTGTGGATATGATTGCGGGCGAATCTGGGTTAACGCTTGACCAAGTGTTGCGCTTAGAACAGCGTCAGAAAGGGAAGTACCAATATCACTATGAGCCCGGTCTGCTCTACGAACACCTTGACGTCAACTTGGAGAATCCGCACCTCGCCAAGAAAGCCTTTCGCCAAGGGTTATTGCTAAGTATCAATCGCCAACAATTGGTCAATCAACTGTTTGAAGGCAAACAAGTCGTCGCACACACTGACACCAGCCCTCGCGACATCGGCTATTCAGACGATGTGACCCAATATGAATACGCCCCTGAAAAAGCCAAAGCAC
Source organism: Enterovibrio norvegicus (assembly GCF_002876705.1). GTDB lineage: Bacteria > Pseudomonadota > Gammaproteobacteria > Enterobacterales > Vibrionaceae > Enterovibrio > Enterovibrio norvegicus_B. Next base: position 87,953 of record NZ_MDAG01000079.1, read on the forward strand.
TGTTCCAGAAAGCGGGTTACCGTTGGCAAGGAAAAGACATGGTGGATGCAGACGGGAAGCCCGTTCAGATTGAACTCATGACCACCGCAGGCAACAAAACCCGTGAGTTAGTGCAGCAAGTACTGCAATCCCAATGGAAAAAAATGGGGATCACCATCCGCATCAATAATCAGCCAGCACGGGTTTTCTTTGGTCAAACACTCAAAGAGCGTAACCATAAAGGGTTAGCTTTGTTTGCGTGGTATTCCGCGCCTGAAAGCCCGCCAGAAACCACCTTGCACTCAGAAAACATTCCAACAGAAGCGAACAACTGGGGTGGTCAAAATTATGCGGGTTATAAAAACGCAGACATGGACGCCTTATTGGATGAAATTGAAACGGAACTTGATGCGGATAAACGCGAGGCGTTGTTTGCCAACATTCAGCGTATTTATGCAGAAGATCTTCCCGCACTCCCTCTGTACTTTCGCGCCGACAGCTTTGTGTTGCCGCTGTGGTTAAAGGGTGTCACGCCAACTGGACATATGTTCCCGTCTACACATTGGGTTGAAGAGTGGCATAGATAGTCTTTTTCGTCGGTTTTTCATTCAAAGAATCGGATGTTTAGTGCTGTAACATAATGATTCGTAACTCAATATTTTATCTGTTTTGATGAAATGCGACTGAGGCAGGGCTTTTCAGCGACAGTGCTTCTTGTTTGATTAAATTGTATACATTGCTGGCTCGACAATGATTGAAACATATGTTTAACATTGGTCTGTTGCGTGCAATTTTTCACTGCATTTGTTTGGTGAGCTAAAGAATTCTCCTTTGCACGCACAGTATCTTAGCAACTGAGCGATCAGTTGATGGGATATCCAATGGGGTGACGGATTTGCCCTCAGCTTTGACAAAGGACATGACTGTATGAAAAAAACGCTTCTCGCATTGGCCATGACAGCGCCAGTTGCCTTCTCTTCCGTTTCTGCAAATGCTGACACACTTAAAATCGGTATGTCTCAATACCCTGAAGGTCTGCATCCTACTTTGGTGTCGAATGTTGCCGCGTCATATGTACTGAATACCGCTTACCGTAAAACCGTGATTTACGGAAAAAACTGGCAACCGCAATGCAATGTGTGTGTAGAGATCCCGACGTTCGAAAACGGATTGGCAGAGCGTGTAACCCGTGACGATGGCTCAGAAGGCATTAAATTGACCGTGACGGTGCGTGATGATTTGTTCTGGGGAGATGGCACGCCACTGACCACGAAAGACATTCAGTTAGGCTATGAGATCCAAAAAGACGAACGCGTCGGTAATCCGGGCCTCCAAGAAGCAAAAACCATGGAGAAACTGGTTCTGCTTGATGACAAAACCTTTGAGGTGTACCTAAGTAAAGTCAGCTTCAAATACCGCACAGATTATTTCCCTGATCCGCTTCCTGAACACGTTGAAGGAGCGCTTTACCGCGCCGACCCGACGAATTACAGCAAAATCACCAAATACGCCACTGACCCAACTAACGCCGGCTTGTATTACGGCCCTTACGTGCTGAACAAAGTCAGTCCGGGTAGCTTCATCACTGCGCAACGTAACCCGCATTGGAAAGGTAAATCTCCCGCCTTTGATGAACTGGTCTTTAAAACCGTAGAAAACACGTCAGCGTTAGAAGCGCATCTTCTGTCAGGCTCGGTGGATTACTTGCCGGGTGAAATTGGTTTGTCTCTCGACCAAGTGCTGCAAATCGAAAAGCGCCACGGTAAGAAGTTCAATGTGCACTACGAGCCAGGCTTGCTCTATGAGCACCTAGACACCACGATGAACAACCCGCACTTGGCAAAGAAAGAAGTGCGCCAAGCCTTATTGTACGGTGCGAACCGCGAGCAGCTTGTTGATAAGCTGTTTTCTGGAAAACAGCCCGTTGCTGATACCAATACCAGCCCGCGGGATCTTGGCTTTTACCCCGAAGTTAAACGTTATGAGTACAACCCTGAGAAAGCCAAGTCGCTTCTGAAACAGGCGGGTTACACCGAAAAAAATGGGGTCATGGTGGATTCAGATGGCAATGAACTGCACATTGAATTGGCGACCACTGCAGGCAATAAAACCCGCGAGCTCGTGCAGCAAGTGTTGCAGTCACAATGGAAAAAGATTGGTGTGAAAGTGTCAATCAACAACCAGCCAGCGCGCGTGTATTTTGGCGATACCCTGACTCAGCGTAAGCACAAAGGGTTGGCCATGTTCGCATGGTATTCAGCCCCTGAAAACCCACCACGTACCGTCTTGCATTCAAACAGCATCCCAACTGAAGACAACGGATGGTCAGGGCAAAACTACATTGGCTATCAAAACCCAGAAATGGATGCGCTGCTAGAGCGTGTTGAAGCTGAGCTAGATGACGAAAAGCGTAAAGCGATCTTCTTTGAAATTCAGAAGATTTATGCCGAGGATTTGCCTGCTCTGCCACTGTATTTCCGCGCCGACAGTTTTGTGATGCCGAAATGGTTGGAAGGCGTCACGCCGACAGGGCATATGTTTGCATCAACCAATTGGGTTGAAGAGTGGACCACCACCAAATAGGAGCCGTAAATGGATCAGACGATATTAGATGTGCGTCGTCTGCGGGTAGCCTACAAAGGCTACCCTGCGGTTAACGATGTCAGCTTTCATATAGATCGAGGCGAAATTCTTGGCGTTGTGGGTGAATCCGGCTGCGGGAAAAGCCTCGCAGCATTAACACTGATGGGCTTACAACCCAACGTCATGAAAGCCAGCGGTGATGTGGTGTTTCGTGGCAAAAACCTGCTAGAAAACCGCGATGCAGATTGGATGAAAGTGCGCGGAGAGGGCATCGCGATGATCTTTCAAGAGCCCATGACGGCGCTCAATCCTGTTGTCACTGTGGGCGATCAAATCGCAGAAATGTTCGAGCTTCACCGCGGCAGCAATAAAGCTGAAGCGGCGGAACGTGCCGTTGAAATGCTTGAGCGGGTACACATTCCCGATCCTATGCGCCGTGCAAAGGCATTCCCGCATGAATTATCGGGCGGTATGCGCCAACGGGTGATGATTGCGATGGCGTTGGCCTGTGAACCTGAACTCATCATTGCAGATGAACCAACCACTGCGCTGGACGTAACGGTTCAAGCCCAAGTACTCGATCTGCTGGAAGAACTTCGTGATAGTACAGGCACTGCGGTGCAGTTCATCAGCCACAACTTGGGCGTTGTTTCCCAGCTCGCTGAACGTGTCATCGTGATGTATGCGGGTCGCATTGTGGAACAAGCGACGTCAGAAGAGCTGTTTGCGAATCCTCAACATCCTTACACCCAAGGCTTGCTAGCGACGTTGCCACGCATCGGTGGCGCGCGCGATGTGCTTCCTGCCATTCCCGGTGCTGTGCCGCCGCTCGACCAACGCGGCAGTGGTTGTCCGTTTGCCGACCGCTGTCAAAGAGCCTCGCCAACCTGTGTGGCGATGATGCCTGAAACGGTCGCATTGAATGACATTCACTCTGTGGCTTGTCATCACCTATAAGGAACGCTCATGACACTATTAAGATTGAATCAAGTTTGTCAGCGCTATCCTGTCGGTCAAAAAGGGTGGTTTGGTAAGCCGGCGCAAGAACTGAAAGCGGTGAACGATATTTCGTTGACCTTAGAAGAAGGCGAAACCGTTGCCATTGTTGGCGAATCAGGGTGTGGAAAATCGACCCTTGGGCGCATGGTGGCGCTGTTAGAGTCACCGATTGAAGGCGACGTAGAACTGGCGGGTATCGCGACAGCAGGGCTAAAAGGGCAAGCGCTGAAAGATCTTCGACGTAAACTCGGCCTCGTGTTTCAAGACCCTTATTCCGCGCTCAATCCAAGGCTGCCGATTTCTGAACTCGTTGGCGAGCCATTAGATGTGTATGGCATCGGTGATAAGGCTTCTCGTCGCGCAAAAGTGCTCGAGACATTGGAATCGGTCGGGCTGAGTGAAGACGCTCTGGACCGGTATCCCCATGAGTTTTCTGGTGGGCAGCGACAGCGTATCTGTATCGCCCGCGCTTTGGTGCTCGATCCCGCATTGATTGTGGCGGATGAGCCCTTGTCTGCACTGGATGTGTCTGTGCAAAGTCAGGTGTTGAACCTCTTTGCAGAGCTTAAACGTGAACGTAATTTATCGTTTTTCTTTATCAGCCATGACTTAGCGGTGGTCGACTATCTGGCAGACACCATTGTTGTTATGTACCTCGGCCAAATCGTAGAACAAGCGCCGCGCGATGCGTTCTTTGCGAATCCTGCTCACCCTTATAGCCGTGCCTTGTTAGCCGCCGTACCAGAAGTGGGGAAGGGCAAGCGTCAACGAGGGCTCGCGTTACAGGGTGACGTTCCTAGCCCGATAAACCCGCCGAGTGGCTGTGCATTTCATCCACGTTGTGCCAACGCCACTGAGACCTGCAAAACCATCGCACCATCGCCTCAAACGTTTGATGGCGACGATAAACACATTGTGGCCTGTCATTACCCAGGAGTGGTGATCGACCTAAAAAAGCCCCATAGCAAGGAAGCCATGGTATGACGCAGTATGTATTGAGTCGAGTGTTTCAGAGCTTGTTGGTTCTGTTCTTTGTTTCTTTCGTTTCTTACGCCTTGATTGGTCTTATGCCCGGAGACCCTATCGATCTGATGCTGACATCCGATCCCAACATGACAGCCGAAGACGTGGCGCGTTTGAAAGCGCTGCAAGGGTTGGATAAACCCTTGGTTGAGCGTTACTGGCATTGGTTATTGGGTGCGCTTCAAGGTGACTTCGGCTATTCCCGTTTGTATTTACAACCTGCTGAAGATGTATTGATTCCCGCGGTGTGGAACACGGTGAAACTGGTGGGGATTGCTACTGCGTTGTCACTGCTTATCGCGATTCCCGTCGGTGTGTTTGCGGCGCTTAAACACCGCACTTGGGTGGATTACATCATCAGTTTCACCGCGTTTGTGGGCTTTTCTACGCCCGCGTTCTGGTTAGCCTTGATGTTGATTTTGGTGTTCTCCGTGACCTTGGGTTGGTTACCCGCGGGTGGCACAGGGGAAGCGGAGGGCGGTGGTTTTTGGGTTCAAGCACAGCATTTGGTGCTACCTGTGATATCTCTGACCGTGTTGAACGTTGCCAGCCATTCTCGCTATGTACGTGGCACCATGCTGGAAGTGTTGCGTCAGGATTACATTCGCACAGCCATCGCGAAAGGGGCATCGAAAACCCGCGTTATTTTCGCCCATGCACTGCGTAATGCCATGATTCCTTTGGTCACGATTATTGCGTTGGATATTGGCTTTATGTTGTCTGGCGCTTTGATCACAGAGACCATCTTTGCATGGCCGGGGATGGGCAAGCTGATATTCGATGCCATCATGGGCAATGATTACAACTTGGCCTTGCTGGGCTTGATGGTTATCACGTTCACTGCATTACTCGGAAACTTGTTGGCAGACATTGCATACGCCAAGCTCGATCCGCGCATTAGCCTGACCAAAGGAGCATCCGCATGACACAACCTATGATGGATGCTGCGCCTAATGCGGCAACCAAACGAAGAGCTTCATCTCCGTGGATGCTGGTATGGCAACGCTTTTGCCAACACAAAGCCGGCTTGGTATCTGCGGTGTTTGTATTTCTTCTTACGCTATTGTGCTTCAGTGCGCCTTTGTTGGCGGATTGGTTTGGGCATGATCCGTTCGAAGTGGATTTTATGGCCCGTTTTGAGCCTGTCAGCGATACACATTGGTTGGGGGCGGATGAACTTGGCCGTGATGTGTTCCTGCGATTGCTTTACGGCGGTCAAGTGTCGCTAGCTGTCGGTGCGGTTGCTGCGTTTGCCACCGCGATTCTTGGCACGCTAGTGGGCGTGTTTGCGGGATACTTTGGCGGTAAGCTAGACGCGGTGCTCATGCGTATTGCTGATTTCACGTTGTCGCTGCCGACCCTGCCTTTGATGATCGTGCTGGCAGCGGTTGATCTCAGTAAGCTGGGATTACCTGAAAGTTGGGCACAGGGTGAAAATGCGAGTTTCATTCGTATCATCGTGATTGTTGCGTTGTTTGGCTGGCCAACCACGGCGCGCTTGGTGCGCTCAGGCACGTTGTCTGTGCGGGAACGCGATTACGTGAAAGCTGCGATTGGTTACGGCGCGTCGCCGTGGCGCATTATTCGCCGACATGTCTTACCCAATGTGTTGTCACCCGTGATCATCGCGACCACCATGGCGTTGGGTGGGGTGATATTGCTGGAAAGTGCGCTGTCTTTCCTTGGTCTTGGTATCCAACCGCCAATGCCGTCGTGGGGTAACATGCTGCAAAATGCCCAAGAGGTGATTTGGCAATCTCCGGGGCTCGCGATTTACCCTGGTGTGGCGATTCTGTTAACCGTGATGGCATTTAACTTCCTCGGTGATGCATTACAAGATGCGCTTGATCCGAAAGCAGGCCAATAGGCAATCACGAGATGTACGCTAACCCCTAAGAGAAGCTGGCACATCCAGCTTCTCTTTTTTCTATCTCTTTTCCCTCTCTTCTCTTTGTTTGTGTCTTTTTTGCTCTTACGCTTTTCTCGCACCTCGCACCTCGCA
>NZ_MDAG01000080.1:0-904 GCF_002876705.1 Enterovibrio norvegicus
ATTTCTTGCTCAAAGAGAAACCGTATTAATTCTAGATCTGTCTCTTGGAAGTCATACTGGAGCAGTATCAAAAGAGAATAGCGAGCCTTTTCATTTGCATCGTAGCTTCCACGATCATCTGAGCGGGTCTCTTTGTAAGCCACACCAATCCAGCTATCTTTATTTTCTCTGAATTCTTCCAATGTACTCATATCTCTTGCATGTAACGTTCGGATAACGGGCGTTTACTAACCCAAACTGATTAAGATGCCTAAATCACAGCGTTTCAATGAAAAATGCGCCACGAGTAAACGTCCCTCGTTCATTCGCTTGTTATGTTCGTACTGGTGTAAATTTGATGCCTTTTAACTTCTCTTTTTCTACTAAGTCAACGAAGTACTGAGACGAAAAAAGCAGCGGATGCTTGCCATTGCCGGAACCAAACATTACATCACTGCGGCAGATATCCGAAGGAAGTTTCTCTTTTAAAAAGGCAGGAGTCGCACCAACTATCGATTCGTAGTTACCGCAATTTGAACAGAGGTTAATGCGTCTTGAGTTTCTCTTTTCCATATCAAAGCACACTACATTTCGTACGAACATGACAAAGAGATCTGGTTCTTCTTTTAGTTGAATAAACTCAATGCCTTTCAGGCACTTCCTCTCGACTGTTTCTTTGAACTTCAGAGATGCAACGTAGTATCCATCATAAGTAATAGACAAGTCATAATTCTTCCTTTTCAAGGAAAAACTATCAATCACATATTCGAAGTTTGTACGATACCCGCATGATTCACAAACACATAAATGAACTGGATTATCATAAATAACATTCTCACTTGAGCACATGAACGAATCATTATCATTTAAGTCGATATAGAACTCTGTCAACTGCCCTCCTGATAATATAACGCCAAGCTAAGCG
>NZ_MDAG01000081.1:0-259 GCF_002876705.1 Enterovibrio norvegicus
GATCTTGGCAAGGGCTTTTTAATGATTTCTTATGAAAAAATGCCCCTTTGCGCAGATAGCAATCGAACTGCCTATTTCCACACATCTTATCAACAGCTACCCCACAAGTAGCGGTGCATATCTACTAGTTTTGATCTGTTAATGCCCTCTCCTGCTTATCCATTTATCACCACCATAGCGCAAACAAAACTTGTATATGTACAATTTCATACTTAGATGGAGGTAGCTGACTGAAGAAAATGTAGATGTAGATGTAGAT
>NZ_MDAG01000082.1:0-1452 GCF_002876705.1 Enterovibrio norvegicus
CAACTTAGCAAAGATAGCCACATGATTTTGCATCGAGTATGGGATTAGTTTGATGAGCCTTTTGAGATTAAACAATCTGCGACGAAGAGAGGAAATAGCTAACCAAACTAAACACGGAAAGAACTGACGGATAACGTTGCGATAACGGGCGCTTATCACCCCACCAAAACCACTTCAATCCTTCGTATTCACAACACCTTAGAAGCTAGCAGAGCGACAAAGCGTCTCGTTCATGGTCTTGTTATAATTTGCGGAGATTAATTTCGCTACCGCATTTTTTGCATAAGATATCTTTGAAAGGAAAACCGTCATTTAGGTACTTAGTATCACCACATTTCGAACATTGTTTGTTAGAGAAATAATACTTAGCATCAGTGAAATATAAGAAATAAATCAAAATCATTCCTGGTACAACAAAAGCTAGCAGTCCTGAAATACAGGCCATTAGTCGAGCAAACCTTCCACCTCTCATAACACCGGCTCCGATACCATACAAAACAAGCCAAAGTAGGTTAAAACTAAATCCTCCTCCAACCTTGTTCCCCAAACTATCAAGCTTGACCGTTTCAGTTATAAATCCATAATAAAAACCATATACAACATCTACTAATGATAGAAAAACAAACAGATACCCAATAATCACAACATACTTAGGTCGAATAGTTGTACTAATTCCTTTGCCGTTTTTGCATATATCTTCTGACGATAATTCTTCAGTGTTATCCATTACTACTCCATGGACATAACGTTGCAATAACGGGAGCTTACCAAACCACCCAAAACCGCTTTAGTCCTTTGTATTCAGAAACTTTGAAAAGCTTCCACATTGACAAAGCGTCCCATTTACAGTCTTGTTATATGCTAAATTCGTTTAATTGCGGCTTCCCGCCAACTCCCTTCCGAACAAGACATTTTGACTTAAACCCAAACCGAAACTCTTTCAAAAAACACTAGAAAATCTTTTGGTTTGAATTCACTACCGAACACCGAAAAGAAGACACTTTAATCAAACTGATTGAACTCAGTTTGAAGCCAACCGCGTAAGTTGGGTTCTTATATTTTTGGCTCGTCAACGTATTTGAGGAAGAGATGCCTTTCACTTCCTGATAAGGCTCTTTCAAATCTTATGAGTTCGACTTTAGCCCCCTTCTTGAATGATTCGCGCTGAGGCAGTTTGACGCGAATGAGTTTTTCACGATCCGTTAACCGAACCATCAGGTGCAACGTATGGCCTTCTTCATGGAGAGATGCTTTATGTGACTCAACAACTCCTATCACATTTGTTGCTTCCTTAGTCTCATTTTGCAACATCAACCAAACGCTAACGGCAACAAAGAGAATGGCTACCAACATCACACAAAACTTCTGATGCCGCACTTTAGACATTTCCTTATCCAACTGATCCTTCGTTTCTTTTCGCATACCCTACAATATATAACGTTCGAATAACGG
>NZ_MDAG01000083.1:0-279 GCF_002876705.1 Enterovibrio norvegicus
TGGAGAGAATGGTGGGTCGTGCAGGATTCGAACCTGCGACCAATTGATTAAAAGTCAACTGCTCTACCAGCTGAGCTAACGACCCGTGGCGTCCCATAGGGGAGTCGAACCCCTGTTACCGCCGTGAAAGGGCGGTGTCCTAGGCCTCTAGACGAATGGGACACACTGTTTGTTGAGGTTTGGGAACCTCAACCACTCTTTACTTTTTCAACCTATACAATCTGTGTGGACACTTGCATCAATAGTATCGTTAAGGAGGTGATCCAGCCCCAGGTTCCC
>NZ_MDAG01000084.1:0-1444 GCF_002876705.1 Enterovibrio norvegicus
AAGCGCTTAGAAAGTGGTGTGAATACATGGGTTTGGTCAGATTCAGTGCGGGCAAGTGCCCGTTATCACAGCGTTAGCCACCGGAGGGCTATGTGCTTAGATTCATTACATTTTTCTTAATTGTTAACTTATTTGGATGTGCCTCTATGGATAAAGACGCAAAGGGGATTATCGGAGAAGTAACTGAGGGTGGCTATCCAGTTATCTACTCGTTTGTAAATGAACTCCCAGCTGAAAAAATTAGGAAAGATTTAAACTGGTTGGTGGTTATTTCTTGGAAGTATGATGGTGTTAGCAACAATGGAATGCCAAATAAAGATTTAAACACAAGTATGATTGAACTTGAGGACATTCTTGAAGAGCTGTATGAAACTAATAGTTTCGCAGAGCGTGCTTACAGCCGAACAGGTAACAATCTGAAAGAGTTCGTGTTCTACATCTCAAATAGAGACCTGTTTTTAGGCAAATTCAATGATATGGCTAAGGGAAAACCACGCTTTCCAATTGAGATAAATTTTTACGATGATCCAAGTTGGTCTGACTATGAGAATTTAATAAGAGATTTCAGTTAATTGGCTAACAAGAGCATGAGCGGGATGTTTACTCGTGGCGCATTTTTTCATAGAAACTCAGTGATTCAGGCGTTACAAACATTTTGGGCAAGTAAACACCCGTTATGTGCCAAGTTTAGTAATGAAGGAGTCAACAATTGTTACCAGATTCAGTTATTGAGTCAGCGTTTAAAGAGCATGAACTCAAGTATGTGAAAAACGAAGATATCCCGTCACATTTAGCGCAAGAGGGATGGTACTCGAAAAACTATGTGAAAGATTTGAACAACGGGTCATATATTTGTGTGCATTTAATTCTTGGTCCAGGGAGTGATGGAAAATCGATAGTTAAGAGAAACGATCGAGTAAGAATAGATACCAAAAAACTCGATGAGAATAATTATACTTTTTCATCTGAGTGGATTGACCAAGAAATAACTAAAAATAGCGACCCTTGTGCAGAGTTATTTAATCAATTGCTGTAAGCACAATAACAAACGCTTAAACCAAAGGACGCAAAACAGCAGGCTTGCGCTCCTTCGTCGCCAATTTTAGCCTGCTATTTTGCGCCGGTTAAGCGAGGCGTTATCCGTCAGTTCTTTCCGTGTTTAGTTTGCGATGTTTGGCTAGCTAGTTCCTCTCTTTGTTGCAGGCTGTTTAATCTGAAAACGCTCATCAAACCAATCCCAAACTCGATGCAAAATCATGTGGCTATCTTTGCTAAGTTGAATTCAATGCTTTTGGTTTTATCGAGTGATTTTGTCTTTAAGGCCGCAGTTGAACTCACAAAATGGCGCGTTCGATGGGTGTTGGCGGCAGAGCCGCGATAGTATGAAAGTTCAGCGGCTGACATGGTCATGAACGGGACACCTTGCCAATCTCGAAGCGCTTAG
>NZ_MDAG01000085.1:0-941 GCF_002876705.1 Enterovibrio norvegicus
TCTCCGCCCCAAATCACGTCATCACCGATATTGCCTTCGATGAAATCATCGCCACTGTCGCCCCAAAGCTCATCGGAGCCCGCGCCGCCTGAAACGACATCGTCGTTGTCACCGGCATAAACTGTGTCATTGCCTGCGTCACCAGAGATAATATCCACGCCTTCGCGCCCTAGCAGGGTATCGGAGCCTTCACCACCGATTAAGGTATCATTATCAGTACCACCATCGATATAGTCGTCGCCGGTACCACCATCGATGTAGTCAGTGCCTTCAGCACCGTATAGAGAGTCGTTGCCGTCCGAGTGAGGGACAGTTTTAGGTTCAGTGTTAAGGTAGATTTCGTAGCTGATACCACCAGAATGACCAGATGACATCACTTCAAGCGTGGTAAAAGGTATGTCTATATCGATTGTGGTGTAGTCGCGAGTGTCTACATCGCGGGATTGGAGGTGACCAGCTTCATTGATGAAATCATCGTTATCGCCACTCAAATTACTGATACTGATCGTACCGTTGGCAATACCATCCGCCAGACTGATTTCAACACCATCCAGTTTGAACCAAATCTGCTCTGAATAGGTCATGTAGCCAACAGTAACCCGTAAACCGTTTACTTCTTCTGACAAAACATGCGTATGGCTATCTGTCCACGTACCTGGGTTAGTCCCCATGTAGTAGCCTTCAAAGACACCTTCAACTGTTTGATAGTGGTGACCATTGATTCCATTTAAGCCACCATTGTCGGCAGAGGTCATGGTGATGATGTCGCCGTCATTTGTGGTGAAAGTACTGGATGTGCCAGGCGTAGATTTTTGATAGACAGGTTCAGCATCAGACGTATCAGGCGCTTGCAGTTCACCAGGCGCTTGCAGTTCACCAGACTCTCCGTCTTCGCTGCCGCCAAATAGACGGTCATTACCTTCTCCGCCCCAAATCACGTC
>NZ_MDAG01000086.1:0-569 GCF_002876705.1 Enterovibrio norvegicus
GACTTCTATGTCGACTCCAGTTTCTACAGCGGTGCAATGCGCTTAAGCAATATCGAGCTCACGCCCCTGTCCGGATCGGGCTTTACCGCCGATGCAGACAATGACGGCGTGAACAACGATGTGGATTTGGATTCGGATAATGACACCATCCCTGACGTGATCGAAGCTGGCCTGGCTGATGCCGATGGCAGCCTGACTGTTGATAGCATTGACCTGCAAGCCAGCGTTGACCCTGCCCCAGATTCCGACGGCGACGGCATTCCTGATTACCTCGATCTGGAAAGCCAGAACGCTTTGAACGACGGCACCGCCTTCGACATGCACGGTTACGACTTTGCGGCGTTCGACAGCAACAACGACGGCATGCTCGATGGCAATGATGAGTTGGGCGGTAACGATCTCAACGGCAACGGCGTAGATGATCGTGCAGAAGATGCCGACGGCGATGGTCTGTCTAATCCTAACGATGATGACGACGATAACGACGGCACCCTCGATATCTATGATGCCTTCCCATTTGATCCAAACGAAGACACGGACACCGATGGTGATGGCGTGGGCGACAATGC
>NZ_MDAG01000087.1:0-258 GCF_002876705.1 Enterovibrio norvegicus
CCATTAACAAAACCTACAGACGATAAAAAGCCCCGCTATTGCTAGCGAGGCTTCTTAATAAATGGCGGAACGGCCGGGGACGCGCACGTCCGGGACTCAAGCCGAAGGCTCATGAGAGTTCATTAACAAAACCTTCAAACGATAAAAAGCCCCGCTATTACTAGCGAGGCTTCTTAATAAATGGCGGAGCGGCCGAGGGCGCGCACGTCCGGGACTCAAGCCGAAGGCTCATGAGAGTCCATTAACAAAACCTACAGA
>NZ_MDAG01000088.1:0-229 GCF_002876705.1 Enterovibrio norvegicus
TTGTTAAAGAACGTTGACTTTTCAAGGCGTTAGCGCAGTGCGCTTCAGCAAGTCAGGCCGCGTATCTTACGCGATTCTGATATTCAGTCAAGAAAAAAATTTCATCTTTTTTCATCCGAAGATGAAGCGTAAAAATCTTTTGTTGACGTCGCTCACATTACAATCAGTGGGAGCGAAAGAAAAGCCCGTTGCACTCAACGGGCTTATCCAAATTTGAAGCCTGGCGATG
>NZ_MDAG01000089.1:0-487 GCF_002876705.1 Enterovibrio norvegicus
AAAGTGGCGTGAATACATTGTTTTGGTCAGGGTTAGTGCGGGCAAGTGCCCGTTATCACAACGTTATGAGTATTCCGTAATGAGCATGAAGACCATAATCGAAAAAGCAAGTGATGGGGTTCTTGAAGAAAGAGAGGTCATTGCATTTTCTGAAAGTAAGAGAATGTCACTAGATGAGTTCGCGCATGAATTTTCGAAAAGTGTTGCCCAACATTATTGGAATGGCTCCTACGATTACCACCTTTGTGATGGTGCAATGAATTGGCTGTATGGCTTTTTGACGGATCCAACATACCTAATAACAACCAACAATACGATTTCAGAGTTTCCGCTGGATGTTTATTTAGCTTTTGATGCGGGTGAGTACCACCACGCCGGAGACGAAAAATCGGTTGATCCCGTGCGTAAGTATACTGATCCTGCGATAGAAAAGTTGCTACGCGCCCAAGAGTCATAACAAGGTCATCAACGGGACACCTTGCCAATC
>NZ_MDAG01000090.1:0-127651 GCF_002876705.1 Enterovibrio norvegicus
GTTCAAACTGGATGGTGTTGAAATCAGTCTGGCGGATGGTATTGCCAACGGTACGATCAGTATCAGTAATTTGAGTGGCGATAACGATGATTTCATCAATGAAGCTGGTCACCTCCAATCCCGCGATGTAGACACTCGCGACTACACCACAATCGATATAGATATGCCGTTTACCACGCTTGAAGTCCTTTCTTCTGGTCATTCAGGTGGCATTAGCTACGAAATCTATGTTGATACCACGCCAGTCGTACCTGCTGATGGAAACGACACGATCTATGGCCAAGCTGGCGATGACATTATCGATGGCGGTTCAGGTAATGATGATCTGAACGGTGGTGCTGATAATGACACCATCGAGGGTGGCTATGGGAATGATGTTGTTCATGGCGATGAAGGTGATGATTTACTCTTTGGTAATGAGGGTAATGACAAACTCTATGGTGATGAAGGACAGGATGTGATCCACGGCGGCGCGGGAAGCGACGTGATTAACGCAGGTGAAGGTAACGATAGAGCGTTTGGTGGTGATGGTGATGATCGCATTATCGGTCGTTGGGGTGATGACACCCTGAAAGGCGATGGCGGGAATGATCTTATTCGTGGCGAATGGGGTCAAGACCGTCTCTTTGGCGGCACGGGTAACGATGAACTTTACGGTGGTGGCGATTATGATGTCATCAAAGGTGAAGAGGGTGATGACCTCATTGTTGGTGGTGAAGGCAATGACTATCTGTGGGGTGGCGAAGGGAGCGATGTTTTTTATTTTGATACCTCAGCAAATGGTGGTAGCGACAATATCTTTGATTTTGAAAAAGGTGTCGATGTTATTGAAATCCACGGCTCGTATTCAACGGGTATGAATGATGTGACGTATTGGGCGCATGATGCCAATACCACGGCGTTCCATTTCGGTAACTCAAACTCTTCAATTGTCCTTCACGATTTCTCAATCGATCAGGTCAGTGCGGACATCTTCGATTTCACATAAATAATGATCTTTTGTTAACATCCCTCTTTGGCACCAAGTGATTGGTGCCTTTTTTTGTGCTGCGCGAATACAGCTCAATGGCTTTTTCCAAGCTCAAGGTTTTGTGGGCAGCTAAATTGCCTTGGTTGATGCGTGATCGGATCGATAAACGCCACTGACTTTGCCAGTAGTTGCAAGGGGGCGTCGAAGTTATCCGCAGAGAGTGACTGTAACATCGGGTAGTATTTGTCGTTCAATATTGGCCAACCCAATGATTGCATGTGAACACGCAGCTGGTGGGTTTTCCCTGTCACAGGGTGCAACTCAAACAATGCTTTTGATTCAGATTGTTGGATGCATCGGATCACTGAATGGCTGTTTGCATCTCCTTCCGTCACCACCATTCGAAAGCGCGGTTCAGACTGAACGATACGATTTTTAACCTCCCATTCTTGGCCGACAATGTTTTCTCCCTTGTTCAGTTGAGCAACGGCTTGGTAGGTTTTGTGTATCTGCCGGGTTTCGAACAGGTGATGATAGTGCTGGCGGCTTTCGGGGTTTATGGAAAACATCACCAAGCCTGCGGTTACCCTGTCTAAACGGTGCAGTGCCTGCAAGTCTGACAAACCTGTCCGCTTTCGTAGTCGGTTCTGAAGACACTCATTCACAAACATGCCACCGGGGGTGACCGCGAGAAAATGCGGTTTATATGCCACAACAATGTGCTCGTCTTGGAACACGATGTCTTCTTTGAAGGGAATATGGGGTTCGCTTTCCACTTCGCGGTAATAGTAGATACGTTGCTGGGGCTTAAACGGTGACTGTTCGGTGACGAGCGTACCATTGTGATAATGCACTTTTCCGTCACTCACGCGCTGATGCCAAACCTGTGCGTCAATGAAAGGAAATTTGATGATGAGATATTCCAATACCGTCTCGACCCCTGGATTGGTTTGCGGCAAGCTCAATGTGGAAGGTTGCTCTGAAATGCTCATGATGGGTCGTCTACTGGGGATGGCCAGTGATTATAGTGGATGTAGGCACTCAGAGTAAGAGGAAGCATACCTTACGAATCAACCTTTGCTTATCTTCGCTTTTGAGGCAATAAGCCTTGATTAATCTGGTTGATTATTAACCTGATTTCTGTCGGAGGTGACGACATGACGAAACAAAGTTTGGGATTTAATCATGCATGCTAAAACAATAAAACTTGGGCTTTTCGCGGCGGCCGCGATGAACATTGGCGGTGTGCTGATTTTTTCTCGCGCGTTCACCAATACCGCCATCAACGATGCTGACCCCGTTGTGATGTCGAATTTTGGCTTGTTGATGATCGCGGTATGGGGACTTGCTTACCTTGGTACGGCATTCATTCATTCAAACATCAAATGGCTGGCGGGAGCCTTTGCGATAGAAAAGTTGGTGTATGTCGTTGCTTGGATCAATTGGGTGTCAGGCAACAGTTTAAGCACTGTGTATGATGCGGATTTGTTCGCGGGGGCTTTCTATACAATCTATGGGCTTAACGATTTTGTCTTTATGATTTTCTTTTCCTGGGTGTTTACGTCGCAACGCAATGCGCACCAATAGTTGTCACAAGAGCCTCAACACTGCGCCGATTTAACGCGGTGTTTTACAATGGGTTGATACCCAAAAATACAGATACTTCTGTCAGCATTTATTATGCTAATCGATATGTAAAACAATCCACTGAACCAATTCTTACACCCATAGAACCAAACTCCTTTCTTGGAAGAAAGGTGGCATTGCGTTTGGGCTTTTTGACTGCACACTGAACCTTATCCTCATACGGGGTTGCCCTCTCTTTTTACTACTGTTATGGGAAGGCAAACGAGTGTAATAACAATCACATGGAGTGATGATGACAGAATCAGTTCCTACGTTGGTGACATACGCGGTTTTAGGGTGGATGGCGCTTAACGTTATTTTTTACGTGTCGGAAAAATGGATGGTATTTTCCGACATCATTTGGATTCTACTCGCAGGCATTGCTTATGGGTGGGTGTCGACCAATCCAGAATCAGGTTTGCCAGAATTGGTGATGGATCCCGATGTTGTTTTGTATGTCTTTGTGCCGCTTTTGATCTTCGCATCGACCAAGAAAATGTGTTTGTTCCATTTCAGGCCCATCATCGTGCCTGCTGTCATTGCAGGAACGCTTGGCATTGTGGTGAGTATGTTGACCATAGGGTTGGCTATCCACTGGTTGTTGGATGTTGCGTTACTGCCCGCAATGCTGTTTGGCGTGATCATTTCAGCGACCGATCCGCTCGCGGTCAGTGCTCTGTTTAAAGGCAACGAAAGCATCACTGAAAACCAAAAACTGTTAATAGAAGGTGAGTCGATCCTCAATGACGGTTTCGTTGTCACCGTGGCAGGCATACTCGCATTGCTGATTTTCAGCATGACCAGTTTCAGTGTGGTTGATACCAGTGTGAGCTTTGTAACACACATTACGGGTGCGCTGATCAGTGGGGCAGTACTCGGTCGATTAGCCCGTTTTATTCTTCGATTAATGCACACGTCGCACTACATACTCACCACCAATATCACGCTCGCCCTTGCTTACGGCAGTTTCGTGGTGGCAGAAACCCTGCATTTTTCTGGCATTTTGGCGGTGTTCGCCGCAGCGCTCGCGTATGGGTATAAACCAGACAAAGACAGAGCCAACCGCCTCGCGGAAGAAAGAGTATGGGAATACCTCGATTATGCGGCAAACGCTTTGCTGTTCTTCTTGCTCGGTACCAGCTTCTTTGCGTTGACTGCAAATACAGACTTACCCGTTAGCCATACGTTGTTAGCGATAGGGTTGTTGTTCGCAGGGCGTTTTGTGGCGCTTTCTGTGTTGAAACCAGTGATGCGCGTGGAGGGCATGCGCCTTTCGATGAATGAGTTTTGGCTACTGAATTTCTCTGGGGCACGCGGTGCGGTGTCGGTAGCGCTTATTTTGCTGCTGCCTGCGGATTTTCAGTATCAATCGCTGTTCTTGTCGTTGGCGTTCGTCATGATTTTGTTCTCTCTGCTTGTGTATCCACTGGTCACGGTTCGGATTTTGTCAAAAATGACACGCTGATTCATCGATCGATAATCCCAAACAACGATAAAGGCAAACGCATTTCTGTGTTTGCCTTTTTTGTTTCTGGCGAATTCTCAAGCTATGTCCATTCAAAGCTATGTCTATTCAAACCTATAGTCATTCAAAGCGATGCCCATCCAAAAGATAATGTTTAGTGGCCTAAATGATGCGCGATTGTAAAATTCCTAGCCTTTTACCCTAAAGTTATAACTCACTGAAAAATCGTAATTTAAATTCATTTGTTCATATTTACAAACAGTTATGACACTAACTTGATTTTGACAAAGGGTGTCTTATTTGTAAGTCTGTTTTTAATTGAACGATCAATCAAAAAAAATTCGACTACATTTACTATCGATGGTTCGTCGATCTTAGAATGGAAATATGATCGCTTAAGGACGAAGACCAAGGAGGGTTTGAATGCCAAAAGTAGGAATGCCGGCAATACGTCGTCCCCAGTTAGTGGAAGCCACCATGGCTGTTATTGATGATGTGGGACTTGCAGGCGCAAGTGTCTCGCTGATCAGCAAAAAAGCCGGTGTGTCGGCGGGAATCATCAATCACTACTTTGGCGGTAAGCATGGCTTGATGGAAGAAACCATGCGCTCCGTACTTCGCCAACTCTCTAGTGGCGTGCAACAACGATTGAGGTTGGTTGACAGAAGCGATCCTAAAGGGCGGATCCTTGCGATTGTCGAAGGGAACTTCGATGGCAATCAAGTGAATAGCAAAGTCACCAAAACATGGCTCGCGTTCTGGGCCCATGCCATGCATGAACCTGCGTTATTTCGTCTTCAACGTGTCAATGCTCAACGTCTTCTCTCACACCTGACTCTCGAACTCAAAATGCTGATGCCAGCCGAACGCGCTGCGTTTGTCGCGCAAGGTATCGCCGCAATGATCGATGGCATCTGGCTTCGCGGCGCGCTAAATCCTGATGGAATTGCCCCTAAATCTGCCGTCGCTGCCATCGAAGATTATCTCGAACTTCAGTTACAACACGCGTCTAACGCGTCACCTTCTTATCCAGACCAACAAGGTAAAAATTAAATGGATACTCAACAACTTTATATCCACGGCGGTTACGTAGACGCGACCTCTGGTGAAACGTTCCAAACACTCAACCCTGCAACCAATGCGTCATTAGCAGATGTGCAACAAGCCAGCCAAGCGGATGTGGACAAAGCGGTTCAATCAGCATGGGAAGGCTTTCAAGTGTGGTCAGCAATGAGCGCGCCTGAACGTCGCACCATTTTGAATCGTGCCGTAGCCATCCTTCGCGAACGTAATGACGAACTGGCAGCCTTGGAAGTATTGGACACGGGTAAGCCGATTCAAGAAGCCTTGTATGTTGACGTGGTGACAGGCGCGGATGTGATTGAGTATTACGCCGGTCTGGCGGTATCTATACAAGGTGAACAGCAAAGCTTGGGCGAAAACCAATTCTTCTACACGCGAAAAGAACCGTTGGGCGTGTGTGCAGGTATCGGCGCGTGGAACTATCCAATTCAAATTGCGATGTGGAAAGCGGGTCCAGCACTTGCCGCGGGGAATGCCATGGTATTCAAACCGTCGGAAGAAACGCCTTTAACGGCGTTGAAATTGGCGGAAATCTTTACCGAAGCGGGCATGCCCGATGGCGTGTTTAATGTGGTGCAAGGTGACTACCGTGTGGGTCAAATGCTGTCACGTCACAAAGACATCGTGAAAGTCTCGTTCACGGGCGAATGCGGCACGGGTAAAAAAGTCATGGCCGATGCAGCAGGCACGCTCAAGCCTGTCACCATGGAGCTAGGCGGTAAATCACCCCTGATCGTGTTTAGTGATGCCGAACTGGATAACGCCGTCTCCGGTGCCATGTTGGCGAATTTTTATACCCAAGGGGAAGTGTGCACCAATGGTACACGCGTCTTTGTGCAGGACGACATTTACGATGCATTTGTAGAGCAGCTTAAAACGCGTACGGAAAAACTGATCGTCGGTGACCCTAGCCACCCGGATACACAAATCGGCGCATTGATTTCAAAAGACCATCTTCAAAAAGTGCTTGGCTTCATTGAGCAAGGCAAACAATCCAATGCCCGTCTGTTAACTGGCGGCTACCAAATCACGGAAGGGGATTTGGCGAACGGCAACTTTGTCGCGCCGACCATTTTTGCTGAGTGCGACGACGGCATGCCGCACGTTGAAAGTGAAATCTTTGGCCCCGTAATGTCTGTTTTACGATTCAGCGATGAACAGGACGTGATTGCGCGTGCCAATGACACCCACTATGGCCTCGCAGCAGGTGTGTTCACGACGAATTTCTCTCGCGCCCACCGAGTGATTGCCAAGCTTCAAGCCGGCATTTGCTGGATCAATAACTGGGGTGCGTCGCCAGCAGAAATGCCTGTTGGTGGCTATAAGCAGTCAGGGATTGGCCGTGAAAATGGCGTCCAAACACTGAGCAGTTATACCCAAACCAAGAGCGTGTATGTCGAGCTTGGGGATGTGGACAGCCCTTACGCGTAGACCCGAGTCAGTAAAGGAATTGAACGATTCATGAGTAACACTGAATTTGATTACATTGTTGTTGGCGCAGGCTCTGCGGGCTGCGTGCTGGCGGATCGGCTGACGGCGTCTGGCTACCACAAGGTTTTATTGTTGGAAGCGGGTGGCACGGATAGAAGCATTTTTATTCAAATGCCGACGGCACTGTCGTATCCCATGAACACGGAGAAGTACGCTTGGCAATTTGAGTCGCAGGCCGAAGAAGGGTTGGATGGGCGAAAGCTCCATTGTCCACGCGGTAAAGTACTGGGTGGCAGCTCTTCCATCAATGGCATGGTGTATGTGCGAGGCCACGCCCACGACTTTGATCAGTGGGAAGCAGATGGCGCAAAAGGGTGGAACTACTCATCTTGTCTGCCATATTTCAAGCGTGCGGAACATTGGTCGGGTGGCGCAAATGAATATCGTGGCGGGGACGGGCCTGTTGGAACCTGTAACGGTAATGACATGGCATTGAACCCGCTATACCGCGCTTTCATCGATGCAGGAGAACAGGCTGGTTACCCTGTCACGGATGATTACAACGGTTATCAGCAAGAAGGCTTTGGCCCGATGCACATGACGGTCGATAACGGTGTGCGTGCTTCAACGTCGAACGCCTATCTTCGCCCTGCTTTGAAGCGTTCTAACCTGACCCTGATTAAAGGCGTGACGGTCAACAAAATTATTCTGGCGGGAAAAACCGCCGTCGGTGTGAGCTACAGCAAAGGTGGCCAGACGGTTGAGGTGCATGCCAACAAAGAGATCATCAGTGCTGCGGGTTCGATCGGTTCGCCGCAATTGCTGCAATTGTCAGGCATCGGCCCAAAAGCGGTGCTTGAAAAAGCAGGGGTCGAGGTAAGCCTCGATTTACCCGGTGTCGGCGAAAACCTGCAAGACCACCTTGAAGTGTATTTCCAATATCACTGCAAGCAGCCGATCACGCTTAACGGCAAATTGGGGCTCATCAGCAAAGGTTTGATCGGCACACGTTGGATCTTGTTCAAAGACGGTTTAGGTGCAACCAATCATTTTGAATCGTGCGCATTTATCCGCAGCCGCGCGGGCATAAAATGGCCGAACATCCAATACCATTTCTTACCAGCAGCCATTCGATATGACGGTAAATCTGCCGTTGAAGGGCATGGCTTCCAAGTGCACGTTGGACCTAACAAACCTGAAAGCCGCGGGCATGTGCGTATTACGAGCGCCAATCCTGCTGACAAGCCAGAGATCGTTTTCAACTACATCAGCACAGAACAAGACAAACAAGATTGGCGCGATTGCATTCGTCTTACCCGTGAAATTCTCTCACAGCAAGCGTTCGATGCCTTCGGTGACGGCGAGATCCAGCCGGGAATGAATGTAAATACGAATGAAGAGATAGATACCTGGGTGAAAGCAAACGTGGAAAGTGCTTATCACCCATCCTGCACCTGCAAGATGGGCGCAGACAGCGATCCGTTTGCGGTGCTGGACGAGAAACTCCGCGTGCGCGGTATTGAAAACCTCCGTGTGGTGGACTCTTCCATCTTCCCTACTATCACGAATGGCAACCTTAATGGCCCAACCATTATGGTGGCGGAGCGTGCATCAGACATCATCTTAAATGATGACACTTTGTCGCCTGCTGATGTGTCGGTATGGCAAGACCCGAACTGGCAAACCAAGCAGCGCCTCTTTCCGCTGGATGAGCATGAAGAGAAATAACCCTGATCTGCTCAATCATTGGCTAATTGAATTTAACAAACCGCAATTAGGAAAATATAAGAATAAGAGAACACCTGTAAACGTCAGTAAAAAAGGAGTGGATGCCGCAATGATGTTGCATCCTCACACTCAAAAAAGGAAAAGGAACGTAATGATGGATAACAAACAGACCAAACGACTAACAGGGCTGAGCCTCGCACTTGCAGCAACCATGGCTGCTGCACCTGCAATGGCGAACCAATGCGATGTTGTGCGTTTTTCTGATGTAGGTTGGACTGACATTACTGCGACCACAGCGGCGACAACGCTTGTACTGCAAGGTATGGGATACAAGACCGACATTCAGTTGCTCTCAGTACCTGTTACCTATACCTCGCTGGCAAACGGTGACATCGATGTTTTCCTGGGCAATTGGATGCCAACCATGGAAGGCGATATCGCTAAATACCGCGATGCGGGCACGGTTGAAACCGTAAACATGAACCTTGAAGGCGCAAAATACACCCTTGCTGTTCCTAAGTATGCGTTCGAAGGTGGCGTGCAAAGCTTTGAAGATATCGCAAAACACGAAGACAAATTCAAAGGCCGTATTTATGGCATTGAGCCGGGTAACGACGGTAACCGTCTTATCCAAGACATGATCGATGCAGATGCGTTTGGTTTGGAAGGGTTCAATCTGGTCGAGTCGAGCGAAGCGGGCATGTTATCGCAAGTAAAACGTGCTGTACGTCGTGACCAATGGATTGTGTTCCTTGGTTGGGCGCCGCACCCAATGAACAGTAACTTTGAGTTGGAATATCTGGCCGGTGGTGATGACTACTTTGGCCCGAACTACGGCGGTGCCAATGTCTTTACCAATGTGCGTAAAAACTATCTCAGTGAGTGCCCGAACGTAGGCAAACTGCTCACCAACCAAAAGTTCTCGCTAGCGATGGAAAACGACATCATGAACGGCATTTTGAACGATGGGGATAAGCCTGAAATCGCGGCACAAGAGTGGTTACAAGCGAACCCAGACGTGTTGAATGCATGGTTAGATGGCGTTAAAACTGCTGACGGCAAAGATGCGTTGGCAGCGGTAAAAGCGCATTTAGATATCCAGTAATCATCGTTGTGTCTCCCGTCCGCAGTGATTGACGGGAACAAAGGGTAGGTGGCGCATGTGCATTTTCTCTGCGTCGCCGCCCACACCATGATGGATTTTGGAGTACACATGAACTGGATTACAGACAATAAAATTCCACTCGGCAGCTACATGGAAACCGGTGTGGATTGGCTAACGTACAATGCTTCTGGCTTTTTCGACGCGCTCTCCGTGTCGCTAGAATGGTTGATTCTCTCCCTTGTTGACGTCATGCAATGGTTTCCGCCTTATGTGCCCATTGCACTGACCGCCGCCATTGCGTGGTTGCTTCACCGCAGCGTGCCATTGGTCGCTTTCGTTGTGGTCGCACTCTTATTGATTTTGAATCTCGGTTATTGGCAAGAAATGATAGAAACCTTCGTGCTGGTACTCACCGCCACGTCACTTTCTGTCGCTGTGGGTGTGCCCCTTGGCATATTGGCTGCACACCGTCCTTGGCTGTATACCTTCATGCGGCCCGTGTTGGATTTGATGCAAACCATCCCAACGTTCGTTTATCTGATCCCGACCTTGGTGTTATTCGGTCTTGGCGTTGTACCGGGTTTGATTTCGACGATCATTTTTGCTATTGCCGCGCCGATTCGCCTGACATATCTAGGCATTCGCAGTGTGCCTGAAGAATTGATTGAAGCGGGGAAAGCGTTCGGCGCAACCCCGTCAAAATTGCTCTACAAAGTGGAACTTCCTGCTGCAATGCCAAGCATCATGGCGGGGATCACCCAGTGCATCATGTTGTCACTGTCTATGGTGGTTATCGCCGCACTTGTGGGTGCGGATGGTTTAGGTAAGCCCGTGATTCGCGCGCTTAACACGGTGAACATTTCACAAGGTTTTGAAGCGGGTCTGGCGATTGTATTGGTGGCGATTATCCTCGACCGTTTGTGCAAAGCACCTGCATCTCAAAACAAGGAAGGCTAAGCATGAATGCACTTACGATTAAAAACCTCGATGTGGTTTTTGGGCAGTCTTTGGACAAGAGCCTCGCCTTGTTGGATGAAGGAAAAACGCGTCAGGAGATTCAAGAAGCCACCGGTGATGTTGTGGGCGTACACAACGCCTCGCTCACCGTTGAGAAAGGCGAGATCTGTGTCTTGATGGGCTTGTCCGGTTCGGGAAAATCGAGTTTGCTGCGTGCTGTGAATGGCCTGAACCCTGTAACGCGTGGCTCGCTTGAAGTGAACTTGGGCGAAGAACAAGTAAACCTTGCTGGCATTGATGAGAAATCGCTGCGTGATCTGCGTTCACACCGGATCTCCATGGTGTTTCAAAAGTTCGCCTTAATGCCGTGGTTAAGCGTGGTAGATAACGTCGCTTTTGGTCTTGAAATGCAAGGCATGGGAAAAGCAGAACGACGTAAGCATGCAGAAGAAAAACTGGAACTGGTAGGCTTGAGTGAGTGGAAAGACAAATTCCCGCACGAGCTTTCTGGTGGCATGCAGCAGCGTGTTGGTTTAGCGCGTGCCTTTACCATGGACAGCGATATTTTGCTGATGGATGAACCGTTTTCGGCGCTGGATCCGCTGATTCGTAATCAGCTTCAAGATGAGCTGATTGAGCTTCAACGCAAGCTCAACAAAACCATTGTGTTCGTAAGCCACGATTTAGACGAAGCACTGAAAATCGGCACTAATATCGCCATCATGGAATCGGGCAAGATCATTCAACATGGCAAGCCAGAAGACATCGTGCTTCGTCCTGAGAATCAGTATGTAGAAGACTTTGTCGCGCACACCAATCCGCTTAACGTGCTGCGTGGTCGCTCCCTAATGACATCGCTTAGCGACCTTACACGTGTTGGCGACACCTTAGTGTTAAAACGCCATGAACAGACGGTGTTGAAAACCAATGAGCAAGGGCTGGTGGTTCGAGCTCAACGCCAAGAGCAAGATTTACCCTTGGTGAAGTGGAGCAAAGGCGACAGCATCGAGGCATTGGCTGTGGATTCTGTGGTGCTTGCATCGGCAGATATATCTATGCGTCATGCGCTCGAAATTCGCTATCAAACCGGTCAGCCAGTGTTGCTGAGTGAAAACGAGAAAGTGATTGGCGTGCTGTGTGATAACGACTTTTATCATGCACTGCTCGGCAAGCATTTCTCACAAGCGGCTTAGCCGCCAGCAGCCTGACTAATCTGCGAAATAGTCATGAAATGAGGTACAGACACATTGGATGTCTCTACCTCATTTTTTTGCTTTGCAGCCTGTTGAAAGTGGAACTGGCTCGCCTTATCTAGCATCTTTTGGTGTCACGAATCACCTTTGCATATGGGAAGTAACGCGTCCTTATATTAGGATTTGTTAACGTAAATCACCCCGTTAACGTTTATCTTTTGAGGTAGCCCGGATGACCGCCGTTTTCATTGTGTCACTCATGCTTAGCGTGTTCTTTATCTTCGCGAGTTCAATCAAAATTCTTGGTTGGCAGAAGACGATTTTTGATACGCAATTGGTGTTTTTTGAAAAATATGGATTGAGCCGTCAGATCATGTTTTTGGTAGGGTGCATTGAATTGTTTGGTGCGGTGACGATTTTATCGTCGGGAATGATAGGGGTTATTGGTGCGGCCAGTTTACTTGTCACTTCAGCGGGCGCAATTTGCTTCCACGTGCGTTTCGATACGTGGAAAGACGGTATTCCCGCCATCGTGACGTTGTTGTTATCAAGCTTTGTGCTGTATGCAAAATTGAATGTGCTGTGACTTGTGCGTAGTGTGGTCAGAGACGGATCTTTTCTCACACTCACCATTTAGGGATAACACGCAGCAATGGATATAAATGACCTGCCATTTGGCACTACGGATTGGAAAGCAATTACGCCCACTGAACATCAAGGTGAAACGGGCATGGCTTACTGGCGCACGCAGCACTTTGGTAATATGCGCGTTCGCATGGTGGAGTACTCTGCAGGTTACTTGGCTGACCATTGGTGTTCGAAAGGGCACATTCTATTTTGCTTAGAAGGCGAATTAGACACGGAGCTAGATGATGGACGTACTTACACCCTAACAAAAGGCATGAGCTATCAAGTGGCAGATAATGCCGAGGCGCATCGTTCTTCGACCAAGCTTGGCGCGACACTCTTCGTGGTTGATTGAATGTTCATGGCGTCACTGAGAGCGTGACTACCGATATCGCCTCTTTGAAGCAGAGAAACAAAGGGAAGCAGAGACAAAAAAGGCACCTTCTCGGTGCCTTTTTCAGCCGTTACTTACCGCAACATTTCTTGTATTTCTTTTCGCTTCCGCACGAACATGGGTCGTTACGGTTTGGCGTTTTATCAAACACTGTGGTTTGAGGTTTTGCCAATAGCGTTTCCAACTCAGTGATTTCTTCTGGCTGGTCTGCATCGACGGTGATGGACACGAATAGCTCGCTTTCAAGCGCGATGGCTTCAAGCTCTGCTTTGCGTTCTTCCGTTTGCACCGTTAGCGTTAATGGTAGGTCTTCTGAACCCGGTTTTGCAGCACGCTTAGTGTTATAACCAAAACTTTGATACTTTGGTTTTTTCTCGATTCTGCCTTTATAGAAAAACTTAGACATGGGATTTTTCCGGGTTAGTTAAATGCGGAGTGAGGTTATACAGCAAAATGCCCATCGAAGAAACGGAATCTAATACCTAGATGGGCAATACCTGTATTTAATTTGGTTTAATTGCCTGCTTAAGCGCTTGAAAACGGGCGCTATCGCGATTGTCTTCAGCACATACGCTCAGTAAATCATCAATAAAGAAGTCTAGTGCGCGTTGTTCGATTTGCTTGATTTGGCTCTGCTGTTTGTCATCTAGCATGTGGTACATACTCGCCGCGCCGAAGTCACCAAAGAGGATGTTGGCCTCTTCGTCAAACAAGGTGTTATGGGCGTACAAATCGCCGTGACACACTTGATTGGCGTGCAGGTGCTCAAACACATCACGCATCTGCGTCACGACGGCATCTATCTGCGCAATGGACAGGGTAAATCCTGCAGGAAAAGTGTCGCGTGTGCAGGTGTCAAAATTCGGTGGTAAACCAAGATTTTTATAATGCGACGGGATCAGGTTCATGATCAGGGCAAGGAAACCAGGTTCGTTGACCTGCGCCAGTGATTGAACCAGGTTCGGGTGATTGCCGACTTTCAAACAGGCGTTGAGTTCATCCTGCGGGTAACCATCACTGGTCACTTCGCCTTTGAAAACTTTCACGGCAATGTCGTCTTGGAAGTCTTGCTGGGCCTCGTTCCATACCGCTTTTGAAATAACCCCAGATGCACCTTGCCCCAATACGTTTTGTAGCGTAAAGCGAGAAGAAGCGACATGGGGTACTGAATCAACACTGATGTCAGAACGGCAGAATGGGTTGCCTGCAAATGCGAACCACGCCAGTTTTGGTAAATCCAACAATTGGTCTGGGCACTCGGTGAGTTGGTTTGCTGAGATGCGGAGAAGCTCAAGGTTCTCCAAATGGCGCATCGTCTGCGGCAATGAGGTTAAGCGGTTTCCTGCCAACGCGAGCTTTTGCATGCGCGGACGCAGGCCCAGTGAATCCGGTAAGGTTTCAATACGGTTATCCGTTAGGATCAGCCAACGCAGTTTTGGCGGTAAAGCATTCTCAGGAATATGCACAATCTGGTTGGTCTTAAAGCCAATCATTTCGAGTTCAGGGCAGCGGCCTAGAGCTTCGGGCATGGTGTCAAATTGGTTGTTTGAGGCAAAGAAGATTTTCAGTTTATGCAGCTGTGCAATGTCATCGGGAAGCGAGGACAACTGGTTATTGGACAGATCCAGTATTTCCAAACTGTCGGCAAGAGACAAGATCTCGAGGGGAAACTCGGTAAGGTTTTCTGACAGTGTAAGGCGCGTCACGCCTACGAGTTCGCCGGCACGTAGCTGAGAAAGAGAATGCAAAATGAAAATCCATAGTAGCGGTAAAACAATCGGCGCTTAGTCTACAAGAAAGTGATTCAAATCGTTAGAGGTTCTGTGTGGGCTCTCGCAAGGTTCGTATCCGCCCGTTTTTTGCTATGTGCTGAATCGCTCTTTCAAAAGCCTGTAGAAACCACAGAGAACCTGAGATATGGACGATACAATGAATCGCTCTCACAATTAAAGCGTGGCCTGTTTTCATCAGGCCACGCTTTAACCGAAACGCATTGATAGAAGGTTAAACCTCATAATGCTTTGTTCTGTATTGCAATGAGTAGGATTGATTAAGGCGTAATGTCCACTTCAATCGTGCCCAGATATGTTGCGGTCAGCTGTACTTTGTCGCCAGCTTGCAAGTAGCGGTTATCCGCAAAGCTCTCTGCGATATATTCCTCGAGAATATAGTCAATGGGCCCTGACTCTACGAAAGAGAAGGTGGCTAACCACTTCAATGATTTCACTATTCGATAGCCCCAGCCTGGAGTGTTGTAGATCACGCCAGCGGGTGTGCCCGTCACGATATTTTGATCGCTGGTGATCGCAGTGCCTTCAAACAACACCACGTCTTGATCCTCATAGCGCCATAGCGGTAATGCTCCAGAAGACAATATCATCGTGATGAGGTCTTTAGGTGAGCGAAGCATTTCTTTGGCTTCGGCTTGCTGTCGTTGTTGACCATTTACGTAGGTGGACAAAGAAATGTCGTTTAAAAATGTTTGCCAGTTTTTGGGAACCACAATGTAGGGACCTGTAGGAAAGCGTTTTTCACCACTTTTGGCATCACTAAACCCATGCCCTGATGTCACGTTATCAACGTCGATCTTGCGCAGCAGCTCGGCGCGATCTGTGAAATCACCACAGACAAATAAACCGACATAGCCTCCGACCTGTTCTGGTCTCTCAAGGTTGTCCACCCATCGCATACAAAGCTCAACTTCATAATCGAGTAACACATCCGATTGATAGCGGATTTGAGAGTAGCTAGGCGTTGCTTGCGCGAATTTAGGGAATAGGAAAACCTCGTCAATGTCTGCTTCTTCACCATGTTCGGCATAGTTAGTGCCCGCAGCAATGTGTGCGTTACCGTCGCCACCGGCTGCGAGCAACGTTTGATAGTCAATGACCGTAGAAGGGATAGCCTTAAAGCTGCTTTCTATTTCTTCGTAACCGTATTGTTTCAAGAAATTGAGAGGGTCGTCGGGAAAATAGTCAAAGTGCTCACTAATGTTCTTCGCTGTGACCTTATTTTGCATAACTTGTTGTACTAGATACGTGTTTTTCTCCCCCGAAGGTGCCATCACTTGCGCTAACGTCAGCGCAGTGTTGGGAGAGGCAATGTCGTTGGCACTGGCGATGTTTATACAAGCTAATGCGAACAAGCTGGTGATACAAAACGGTGTGAATGGGATTTTCATGGCGTTCTCCTTTGTGTGATGTTGTTAGGTTAAGCGCTTGAACGTCACAAGTGTGTCACTAGAGGTTGCAGTAATAACAACCACCCTAAGCCCATGTTTTGATTGTTTGATAGAGGATAATTATGCGAATTCTTGTTGCCGAAGATAACCATGCCGCGGCACAGAACTTAGCGGATTATTTGACCTTGGTGGGTCATGATGTTGATTTTGCTTACCATGGTGCGAGTGCATTGCAATTACTCAATGCTCACCGATTCGATTTGATTATTCTCGATATCATGATGCCTGTAATGGATGGGCTAAAAGCGTGTGATGAGATACGCGCTGGTGAACATGCAGAAACGCCCATTATCTTCGTCACTGCGCGTGACACGTTGGACGACAAATTGGCGGGATTTAAAGCCGGGGCTGACGATTATCTTGTGAAGCCCTATGCGGTTGAGGAGCTACACGCGCGGATACAAGCCTTAGAGGCAAGAAATCAGCGCAGGATGAGCCCAGCACTGAATTTCGGTGCTTTAACGTTTGATTTTGCGACTGATTTGGTCTGTGTAGAAGGCAAACCTTTGTTGCTTGACCCGACGCAAAAGCGCATCGTGCGTTTGCTGTTGAGCCGAGCGCCAGCCCTTGTGGCTAGCCAAGATATTGCCTACGACATATGGGGAGAAGAGGAGGTAGACAGCAGTGCACTGCGAACACAAATTTACCGTCTGAGAAAAGCCCTGCCGGAAGGGATGTTGATCACTGAGCGCGGTAAAGGATATCGACTCAATGCTGGTTAAAGCCCGTCATACCTTTAAACGCTGGTACACTAGCCATATTCGCCATCAAGTGTTTGTGATTATTAGCGTGTTAATGTTGTTGGTCGTGCTAGCGATAGGCATCATTTCTTGGGCTGCCACGGAAATTGCTGCGGATAGCTTTATCAACCAACGTGCCACGTTGATGCAAAGGCAGTGGATGCAATCCTCCATTCAGCTCGGGGCTGCCGCTAATATTACTTCGCCATACCTTGCGCTTTACTCGGGTGATGACAACACCATCCCAGACTTCCTCAAAGGTATCGACACCTTAGGTGTGAAAGAATTTGAACTCAGCAATGCGCATGTGGTGACGTTTCTTTCTCCCTTTAAAAGTGACTGGCTGCATTTTGTATATTTTCCTGATAAAGACCCTGAAATGGTGAATTACGGCCAAGGCGTTATGGCGTATGTCGCGTACATGATGTTATTGGTTTTCGCCTTGGGGCTGGTGGCAGCGCATCTGATTTCTCGTCACTTTAGTTTACCTATCCTGGGACTGGTTCAACAGGTTCATCAGTTGCCTGAGGATGGGGCAAGTATAAAGAGGCGGGCACGAAATGATGAAATTGGCGCCCTTCAAAATGCCTATCAGAATGCTTACTTGCGGATCCAATCTTTTCTTGAGCGAGAAAAACAATTCACGCGGTTTGCCAGCCATGAATTGCGCACGCCCGTTCACGTGACGAAAGGCGCTGTAGAGTTGCTCAAGATGATAGAAGGGGACGAAAAAAAGAGAAACATCCTCAGTCGTATTGAGTTGGCCAATCAGGACATGGAAAAGCTGATCAATACGTTTTTGCTTATCGGCCGAGAGGAGATGGGCCAGCAAAATAGGGTGTCACTTGGAAATATCATCAACGAAAGTCTTTCGCGACATCACTATTTGTTGTCGGATAGACATATCGATGTGATGCGAACCATCGAATCCGATGTGATCGTTGCTGAAGATTTTGCGAAGGTTGTGTTGGCGAACCTTGTTCGCAATGCGTTTAGTTATTCACTCAGCTCGGTGAGGGTTGCGTTAGAGGGACGGCGGTTAGTTATTCAAAATGATATTAGCGAGGCTGCTCAACATGGTTTTGGTCATGGCGAGGAAATCGTAAAGGTGGTTTGTCGAAGCGCAAATTGGCGTTACCATTTTCGGATTGCTTCCTCAAAGGCGACGGTGGTGATCTACTTTTGATGCCGCACTGACATCCCTTTCTCATTGGGTAATTTACGGTGATTTATTGGTGACATGGTTGTGACATAAGGAAGGATAGAGTGAACAGCATCATAAACAAACAAGGATGCTGCTATGAAAACTGTCCCAAGCTTTTCACCAACCACAACCAACAAACGTCCTCTGAAAGGCAATGCCTCATCTCCCGTGCTCACCACGTACGGTCAAACTGCAAAAATGTTCTCGATAATTTGCTTATTGACCAGCCCCTTCGTGACAGCAGAAGACTCTGTACCCCAAGGTTTTTATGGGTCTGTGAGCTTGTTTACGGGGTTCAGTGGAACCACATCGCCGCTGAGCACGGATTCAGATGCTGTTATCAGTGAGTATTCGACATCTGAAAACAACAGTGAAGTGGTGGTCATTCCCTTTTGGGATGTGAAATATCGTCTAAATAGTACCAGCGAGTTGTATATTGAAACCGACATCGTTGGTATGGCGAGCGATTTCTACCTCAACGCAGGATACCGCCATTACTTGAAAGATGATTCCTATCTCGCTTTGGGTATTGTGCCGGGCTTATTGGAAAAAGAGGTCTGGAAAAACCCCTATCTGCTTAATACTCAGCGTGAAACGACAAAAGCCGCTGTTCGTGGCGTGATAGCCAATTATAACAAGCTATTGGGCTCTGATTGGTCTGTTGAACTCGCACGGGGTGAGTTCAACGTTGATGAAGACACTACCGTTGCTGAACTCCAGCGTGATGCGACGCTCAGCTATGCAGAGCTGAGCTATGACATGCAGCTTAATCAACAGTGGGGCGTTGAATGGGTTGGCCATTATTTGGATATTCAGTCAGACGTTAGTGCCCCTGATAGTCAACGTTATGGCATGGATGTTGAGACACAATATCGTACAGGTCGACATGTGGTGATGGCGGGGGTAAGTAGCGGTCAGCAGAACTTTGATAAAGAATTAGCGTTGTTTGGCCGTACCCGTAAGGATGACAGATTCGGATTGTCCGCAACCTATGTTTACGCCTCTCCATTCAATATCGACAGTACATTAATGATTGTTCGAGGCGGTTGGGATCATGTTAATTCGAATATTGATGTTTACGACAGTGACAATTACTTGGTGACGATAGGCATGCAATATCAGTTTTGAATATGTTGGTAATAACTCAATATTTACGGTTTAACGAAAAAAGCCCGGTGACTTCGCCGGGCAGTCCCTAGCACTCTATCTTCATATTCCAATTTGCATCGTTACTTGCATTTCCTTTGTCTATTTTTATTGTCTTAATGCCTTGGAATTCATAGGTTGATTTTACAATCTTGCGAAGGCTCTCGCACCTTTACATCCTCCTGCTATTTCTTACTTTTTGAGATTAGATCTTATATCGATGGTCTTTTAAGCTTGTTTCGGTTTTTCGAAAAAATACCAAGTAGAAGAAGGAAAGCAATGTGTACTTAGAGAAGGATTTCTCGCTACAAAACGGTGAATTTACCGTCAGAAAAGATTCCTACTCGATTCGTAAAATCTCTGCGATTAAAGTCGAGAAAACCTCATGGGTGGGTAACGTGCTGCAGGTGGCATTCTGGGTGTTTATTTTCTCGTTCGCCGTTTGGCTTGCCTGGAGCCAATTTGATAACCCGGGGACGTTTTACCTTGCCATTGTTCTGTCGGTAATGGGTCTTATGCTTGGCGTAAAATACACCAACAAATATGCACTTAAAATTGAATTTCAACACGGTGATGGAACGGGTCGCCAGTGGCTTACCGTGGCGCGATGCCGGACGGGGAAAAGCCTTGCGGTGTTTGACCACCAAGTCACGAAATTGTCTAAGGTGATATGACATTTTGTTGTTCTTGGTATCAGGCAAACTTGAATGAGAAAGGCCGCCTGTTGAGTTGTTGATAATTGACTTAAATAAGCCCGCCTAGGCAGGCTATGTTGTGTGAGTTTTGTCGCTAGTGTTCGGGCTGCGCGATGTGCTCAACAATATCAATGCGCATGCCTGCTGGGTCTTCAACCATGAAGTGTATTTGGCCCCATTCTTCTTCTTTTATCGGCATCACAATGTTTAAGTTCATGGCGTTGGCTTCAGCAAAAGCGTTTGCCGCGTCTTGCACTTCCAATGAAACAACAATGCCTTCTGCTGCCATCTTGGTGTGGAGAACATCCGGCTGAGTAGGATGGTTGGGTATAAGAAAGCCGAGTTGGACGCCCGAGGAGGGAGACATTAAATGAAGGTAGAACGAAGGGTCATAAAACACCGCTTCAAACCCAAATGCGGAAACATAAAATTGCTTAATAGCCGCTAAATTTGGTGCGACTACTACGGGGAACATCGATTGGAACTCAATCATCTTCTTTGTCCTTTTTGATTAACAATCACTGAGTGTTGATCAAAAAGGCTTGTCGTTATTGTACAAAACGGACAAATCAAACAGCGCGTTCGGCTTTGCGCCTGACATTCGCTTAAATTCACGGATGAAATGCGATTGGTCGTAGTAATTGTCTGTCCAGAATGCTTTTCGCGGCTGTGTTTTGAGTCGGTCTAATGCATGTTGAAAGCGCATGACTCTTGTGAAATCTCTTGGGGAAAGACCAAAGTGAAGCTGAGTCAATCGGCGAAGCTGACGCGCAGAGAGGCCAAATTCTGAGCATGTTTTCTCTGATAGATCGATATTGGAAGAAACGTGTTGGTGTGAATAGCGCACAAAGCGCATAAGACGGCGATCAACGTTTGGTTGCCTCGACGCGTTTAGCAAAGCGGTTGAAATGTGTTGGCATCGTTGTTCAAAGGGCAGGTTAAGTCGCGTTAAGTCTTGAAGAGCATCGATTACGCGCGTTGGTATAACGTCGGCATTTCGCGTGTCGTTGGAAAGTAAATCCCATTCTTCAAGTGGTGTTGAAACAATGGCCTTGTGTCCTAGGAGCCTAAATCGAATGCCAAAGTAAGCCTCTGGGCCTGTCAGCTCAAAAACGACAGCTGATGAGTAGGGTGTCACGATGAATATGTCGTCCGCGTTCCTCAGATTAATAATCACATCAACGCAATTATCAGGCATGCTTCGATAACAATAGCGCCCAAGCGGCACGTTCAACTGCCAGTAATGTTGTACCCAACGGCTTAGTGGTGCAGATGGTGCAAAGGTAAAATACCCCTGATCTTGCAATACGTTGCCTTGAATTGGGTGATAGTTAATCTCTGGTAACATCGTGTGTTATTGCTGCCTCAATACGTTTACTCAGTTCACAGTATAGAAGGTTATGCTCAGCGAAAACGCAGGAGAGTGTCAGCGTTTAATCCCCTTTATCTTCCGACGAGATTCCGCGTCATTTTGTCTGCAATGCGCGTGAACGTGTCCCATTCTTCTGCAGAAACGTCTTCCGACAGTGCCTCAAACACCTTGATGTCTATGCCTGAAATCTGTTCAAGGATCTTTTCTCCGCCTTCTGTTAATCGCAAGCGTTGGCTGCGTTTGTCTTCGGGATTGGG
Organism: Enterovibrio norvegicus; assembly: GCF_002876705.1. Lineage (GTDB taxonomy): Bacteria > Pseudomonadota > Gammaproteobacteria > Enterobacterales > Vibrionaceae > Enterovibrio > Enterovibrio norvegicus_B. The sequence goes on from NZ_MDAG01000090.1 coordinate 21,235, forward strand.
TTCTTTTTGAATCAAATTTTGCTCGATCAGTGCATTCAATAAACGCGTGACTTGCGCTTTATCTCGGTTCAGCAGATGGGCGATATCGATGGCCGTGGTGTTTTTTTTCATACGAATGATTTTCAACACGCGCACATTCATTGGCGCAATGCCCAGTTCTAATTCTTCAATATTTTCAAGCATCTTACGTTTAAGTGCGTGCGCCAGTTGAAACAGACTGTCGAGCGATTTTTGATCTGACACGAGCATAGCCCTCAAATAAAAAAGGTTGATAATATCAACCAAGATCCAGTATGGTTGATATTATCAACTTAATCGAGCGCCACTTCAAGTCAGGAGCAAACCATGAACGCACAAGATGTGATGTCACCCCCAGTACAAACGCCAGATGAAAACAAAGCGAAGACGCCTTTGTATCAAAAAATCCTGGTTGTACTTTGTATGATGACCTTCATGGGCGGCACGCTGACGGGCGTGATGACCTACATGAATCTCGGCTATACAGGCACTTTTTTCACTGACTGGGGCAGCTCGTTTCTTTTGGCTGCAACCACAGTTATGCCGGTGGGTTTTTTATTGATGGCGTTACTGACAAAACTTTCTCATGCGTTGCTTCCCAATACACATGATGTAAAGCGTAACTTGCTGGAGGGTGTGAGCATGGCGCTGATCATGGAATCCGGCATGGCATTCACCACCGCGATCAACAACGTTGGCTTTGAACAACAGAGCGTATTTTATCAGGCTTGGCTAGACGCCGTTATGGCGGCATTGCCCGTCGCGATCACCTTGATGCTCATTATTTCGACGACGGTGAAACCCAAGATTGAACGTTTTCTAAAAAGTTAAATTTGCAAAGGACATAACCAAGCTGCTTAAAAATCCATGCCGGTTTAAGAATCAAAGAGAGATAGACGATGACTTCTACAAGAAAAAACAAACGCTACCGCATTACCATTGAAGCGCTGGATAGCGATAGAGAGGGTGGTCAAACAATGGAGTTTGAGCACACTGATAGAGAAGACATGTTCAACGTCGTTGAGAAACTAAAGGAAGGAAGTGGTTTGGACGCTTCGGTTGCGACCAAAATGGGCGTGGCACTGCGTTTGATAGGTCCAACCATGATGGAGCACCATAAGCATCCACTGTTCGCTGATTTCATGCCGCACTTCAAAGCCTTCATGCTGAACTTGAAAAGCACGGTCAAAGGCAATCAATAAGCCTTACGGATGTCATCTGAAAGAAGGGTTTTAAATCCTACTAATGCGCGATATTGGCGGAAGGAAAGGGACGATATGATGTTGCGGTTCGTTGAGTTCAAGCTGATGACTAAGGCTTAGACACGCGATCTTAGCGAACGAATGGAACTCCGTTCATAAGTAGATCCCTTATTCGACACGATTCGTGCAGATGATGTGAGGTTATTCTGATCTTAGTGTTAAAGCGCCAAGGAAACTTGGCGCTATTTTTTCGTTTCTAACGTTCGATGATTAGTGCTTTTTAGGGCCATTACGGACAAGGTCTTTGCCGTTATCGAACACGTCTTGCGTTACCCAACGCGCCAAAAGCAGTTGGTGGTCGTCACCTAAAACGGCAACAAAAGGGCGGCCATCTGAGTTATTGGTGGCTAGCGCGACGCCTGCGACGTCTTTTAGTCCCAAACCACCATTTTCGACAGCGATAAGGAAGGTCTCAAGATCTTGTAGGTTGTCGATGATATCGGTTTCATTGTACATGTGTTCAACACTCTTTCTGTGTTTCGAAGTTCTGTAATCTGATTATTTCACGGCATGCGAAGTGAGGCAATCCGGCGTTTCTCTTCAACACCGATTCTTTCATCACGCCTTCTTTTTTAGCTTATTCCTTACTCAGTCGCGCGGTTATAGCTGTATTTTTTCTAGGGTGACATCCTACTCATTACTCTATTTATACCGAATCTTGTACGTGCCTATAAGGATGAGAGGAATTCGTCCTTATGCGCAATATTCGCTCCCTGATCTGAACGATAGCATGAGAAATCGCTGCATAACTGATCCTCAAACATCGGTGGTGATAGCGATGAGCAGTGAATCTTAACAATAAATACAGGGAGTATTAGCACGATGAAGACTCATGCAAATTGTTTATTGCCGCTCGGTTTGGCGGTGATGTGTGCAAACGCGACGGCGGCAGTCACTTTGTACGAAGACGACACACACTCTGTCAGCACGGACTTGTTAGTGAATGTGTTTTATACCCACTCTAGTGTTGACCGTTTGGCGGATTTTAACGATGCAAACAGTGGCACAGTGAGCCGAGACCAATCGCGTGTTCGTGTTGGCTTTCTGCCTAATTACATTGGGTTTAATTACAACACCGAAACCGATGATGGCTTGAAAATCGGCGCGCGTTCATCGTTCTGGGTGACATTGAATGACACAGACACTCAACGTGGCGCAGAAGGTTTGGGCACACGCTCGGGTATCGACGTACGTCAGTTTTACGCGACGGTCGATGCAGACTGGGGGCAGGTCTTGCTCGGCAAAGATTTTGGTTTGTTTTCGCGCAGTAATATTCTGACGGACGAACTGTTATTGGGACACGGTCAGACGAGTGATTTCTATGGATTGATTGATGGCGGTAACGTGTCGTTCGGGAACATTGGGTCGGGTTACACCTATCCGTTCCCGAAAGCACAAATTACGTATCGTAGCCCAGACATGTCGGGTGTTCAGATCGCTATTGGTGTCATGGACCCGAACAAGAAAAGTGCAACCAGCTCAGAAGATAATCCGCGCTTTGAAAGTGAAATCACATACAACAATACGTTCGATGCCGTGGATTTTAAGGCCTATATCAATGGTGTGACACAAAGCTCTGAAGACAGTGCTGGCAAAACCGATTCAAACGGTGTCGGCGGTGGTATTCGCGTGGGTTATGCCGGCGCAGCGTTTAACGCTTCTGGCTTTAACACGGAAGGTTTAGGAGATGTTGCGGGTTTAGATACATTGATTTCAAATGAGCAAACCGAGTCGGAAGGGTACTTACTGCAAGGGTCTTACTCTTTTGATGCGGAACGTTTTGTACTGTCATACGGCAAGACAGAAGTTGAAACCCAAGGAAAGACCTCATTGGAGTACGAGAACTATGCCGTTGCTTGGTTTCATACAGTGAATGCGAATCTGAGCTTGGTGGGTGAATACAACCGTACCGAAGTAAACGAAGGTCGAACGGAAGAAAATAATACGTTTGCTATTGGTGCCGTGGTCACTTTTTAATTCATCGCCCTCAGCGGTGTATTGTTGCTACCGCCCAATGGCGATTGAGTCCTTTTTCCCTGCCCATCAATTTGAGACACAAATCGTGCAGATGATGTGAGGTTATTCCGTGTTATGTGTCGCAAGCGCTAGGCGAGGTTTAGCGCTTGTTTTTTATTCTTTGGGGGGAATAAGCGATGGCGTATGGGTCTCGTTGATACATTTACCCACCATATTCTTTTAACCCTACATGCTCTTTCAACCCAACATACTTCTTCAACACAACATACTCTTCCTACTCAAGATACCCCTTCGTACTATTTCTCACAAAGCTCTCTCTGATTTCGCACATCTTTCTATCGTCGGAATATTTTGGCGTGCCGTCGGTTCTGTTTCTATCTAACGCGTAGAAAACGAAAGGAAGCAAAGGATGATGAGAGTAGGTTGGAGTCCCTTGTCTGGGCTGACGCTGTTGGCGCTTTCAATGAACGTATCAGCGCAAGAAAAGTATCAGGATTTTGGGTTTGTTGGTGGTGGCGTGACCGTGGGTGAGTCGGTGTTTTCCAGTGATGGCACCAAGGCCGGTGTGGAGCCAAACCTGTTTTACAACGGTGAATACGGTTTTATTGACGGTAGCTTGGTGAACTACTCGGTGCTGCCGTGGCTGGGTATTTCCGGTCAGTGGCGATTTGCAGAAGTATCGAATGATTTCGATGATATCCCGAATGGGATTAATGATCGTGAGGGCAATGGGGAGCTAGGTATTACGCTGGGCACCGTTGGCGCGCGTTTGACCTATTTGCATGACGTGACGGGCGAGCATGATGGCTATGAAGTACAGCTTCACTTGGGGCGAGCATTTGATACGCCGTTTGAACAGTTCACACTGTCGCCGTACGTGGAAGTCGATTACCGCGATGAGAAGTTGTCGAATCATCTTTATGGTATTTCGGTAGGGGAAAGCAGCGCTTCTGGCCTTGATGCCTTTAATGCCGACAGCACGTGGGTATATAAGTCCGGGTTGATTGGTATTTATGATTTCTCTGATGCCTTTATTGGCTTAAGTAAACTTGAATTTGAACATCATGACAGTGATAGCGCCCTGATTCAGCGAGATGTGGGGTGGCAATTCAGCATTGGCGCTGCCTATAAGTTCTAGGCATCTTAGCGACTGCGAGGATGACGCTTACTTTCTACTTAAGACGAGAGGGTGAGTGCGCTTGCGTGTATTGCTGCGATCCTATGGCAATGAGCATCATGAGGTGTACGATGATGCTCATTCCATACTGATTGCAGTCATTCTGGAATGAAAATCTCAAGAAGTGATAGAAATAAAACATAAACAGTCCTAAATATACCTTTTGATATAATATTGTCATGACTGTGTAAAATATTCCCGCCAACGTTAGATCTTTATTCCATATTAATTAACTGTTTTTTATTAATGTGCGCTAATTTAATAATATATTTTCGTTGAATTAACATCTCATTGTCAGAATGTTTTTAAGCTAATTGTCACCCTTGGTTTTGATTGTTTATTGATGGCAACTAGTATTTCTTTGCCTGTCATTGGCGACTTACGTAATTAAGTTTTCACTTTAATATGTAATTAGGAAGTTCTAATGAAGAATAATAGATTATCAATAACATTTGCAACACTTGTAATATCATTATGCTCATTTACAGCACACGCAGTGGGCCTATCCCCGGGAACCGTACTTAACAAAACACACAAAGCTAAGACGCATAACATTGTTAAAAACTTCATCGAGACTCGAAAGGGTTATGGCTACGTCACCTTTAGTGGCGGAAAAGTGATCGGTAATACTGAAAACAAATTTTCAGTGACCGTTGGCCCTCACAATACACAGTTAGGGTCAGTGCTAGGCGCTGTGGATCTAAATTTTAACCCTGAAGAAATTCACTGTGTTAGAGGGCTCCACCTCTCTTTAAGTGTAGGTTCTGATGTTCCGTTTTCGTTAAGTCCTACATGTGGAGCGCTGCTACGTGCTGATGTGAAACGAACCCTCAGTCATACCGTTGCTGAAGCTGAAGTGCCTATTCCCGAAGTTCCCATCGACCCTGCCGGCGTTTTTCGACTCGGTGTTAAAGTTGGTGCTGCACTGAAGGTTGGGGCCGATTTTGCAGCGGGTTTAGAAGTGGGCGGTTATGACAAACCGAATACACCGATTTATGTTGCAGGCAAACGACAGCCTGATTTTATTTATGCCAGTGTTCGTCCTTTTATTTCCGGTGATGCGACCGCAAAAGGTTACGCCAGTATTAACCTTATATTTAAAACCATTGAGAAAGGCGTAAAAGGTTCACTTACTTTAATTAGTGCCGGCACTAAAGCCATTGCTGAAGCAGGCATTGCCTATAAGCCTGATAATGGTTGCGGAGAATGCGGTAGCGGTAAGGATTACCAGTATTACACTAAGTTGAAATGGAATGCGAATGCACAAGGTGGTAATGGTAGCATTGGATTGTATTGTGACGTGAAAGCGTTTGGTTTTGCGAGAATATTCTATGCGAAAACCGATCTTATTAGTTGGTCTCCGATTTATGAATTTGACCATACCGTTTATGAAAAATCAGTGTACTTCTAAATAATACCAGCCCAAACAACGCCAGGTTAATGAACATTGACATGCTTATGTTGTTTGGGCTTCGGCATCTATATGTCAACTTGGAGAGATGTGTAAATAATGAAAAAGACGATTGGACTTTTAATGCTGCCGTTGTCCGCGGTGTTGCTTTTAGAGTTTTATGTTTTTGATAGTCACGATGCCGTACGCGGGACACCTTTACCGAAAAAAGTGATTGTTGTGTCTGCTGACAATCAAGATGAAGAGAAAGGAGAGGTATTGTCTCCATCCAGTCAGAGAGATTTTTCTGTCACAGAGGAAGGTAAACAGACTCTTGCTTATCAGGCGGTGATCGTGTCCACGCTGACTAGCGATAGCAAAGCGCTTGCGCACTTTACGAACTCGTTGAAATTTGTTCTTCATCACGATAAAACCCGCGTTCAAAGGGAAGAAGCGCCGCGAAAAGGGGCTGTTTATGATGCGAGTTTTGAATCTGAAAACCCAGAAACAGCGATGCCTGCGGTGATGGGATTTACTTATAGATACCGAGACGGGGCGTTTCATGACGTGTCATTGCTCGGATTGCAACCAGAGCATCCACTCAACATTGTCCCAGTGCTATTGCAGCAACTTTCTTACTACCCAGAAACTCACACGATAGCTTTTCCGGACGGCGAACGTACGTATGACTATGCCACAAAAGGCAGCAAGGTCTCGCGTACGTTAATCAGTGATCAGTCAGCATCTGCAAGTTACGATACCTTGTCTCAAAGTGACAGTTGGTTACTCACTATTGATGAATCGGGTTTCCCCATGCAATTGGAGAACCGTGTGTCGAAAACGTTAATGATGGAAAATCAGCCACTCAAGCTTGATCAGAGCATTACGGTAACGCCTATTGCCGCTGAAAATGATGTTTTGTTGTTGGCGAACTTTAGCGTGAATGCAAACACAGGTTATGCCGTCTTTTTCAACCGTCAAGAGAGCGAGGTTGTTGTTCAAACGCCGGAAGCATTTATGTCAACGCTGGTGGTGTTTGATCGTAATCCAAACTTGGACACCGCTGAAATATTGGGCGTGTATGCCGCAGAGCAAGGGCTAGGCTTCGTACGTGAATTGATGTTTTCGGAAAACGTGACCGACAGTATGCGCTCAAACATCATTTTTTCGTTGGAACGATCTGGGTTAGCGGAAGGTGAGTTTATTCTATCCGCATTGATTGAAGACGAAAGCATCGAAGAAACAGACCGTATTCGCGCAATGATGTCGATGGTAAAGATGGGTGATGTGAATAGCACCGTCGCCCTGACAGCACTCGAGTCGATGCTAACGGATGATAACCAGGTATTGGCACAAACGGCGATGTTGAATATTGGTATTCTCGGTAAGCAGAATGAACGCTTAACTCCCCAAGTGACGGCTTTTTTGTCGGAGGCGTTAGTGTCGAAAAAAGACGGGTATCTCTCGTTGTTGGCCGCCAACAATCTAGGAAGCAATGCCTTAGATGCGGAAGTCGCTCCGTATCTCACCAGTTCTTTTTCAGACGAACGTCAACTGGCCGCTAAGCTCTTGAGCAAGAATCCTGATATGCGTTCGCAGCTGATGACCCAAATGCTTAATGACTCTCACCCAAGCGTGGTGCGTACGATTGCTACTGGGCTTGATAATCAAGAGGCGTCTGTTGCCTTAACGGAAAGCTATCAGGCGAAACTGCGTCATCGCATTGAAGATGCGGATGTCTTAGCACCGACGCGCGATCTCTTGTTCGAATTTCTTGTCGGCCATACCGACGAATCAGCCATGAATATGTCGCTAGCTCGTCGTGTCATAGAAATGGAAGGGGTCAGTGAATCGACGCTGGAATTGGCGAATCAATACCTTGCTGGAAAGCCTTAATTCATCAGGAGGTGCGCAATTCTGCACCTCGTTCATGCTCTCAATGTATTCGACGTATTGAATGATTAGAGTGTTTGCCCTTCAGTTGTTTGGTTGAGGGGCATTCGGATACTGCATTTCCCGTATCTTATCCGCGGCTGAATACATCCAAGAACCACTTAGAAAACTCCCGAGCTGGCGGTTTGAGTGGCACATCTTTTCGAGACACCAAGTAATAGCTCGAAGCGGAAGGCAGTGATTTGTCCGAAAGTGCCACCAAATCCCCACGTGCGATAGCGCGTTGGCTAAGCACACTTCGCGCTAAAATCACGCCCTGACCTCCCACGGCAGTATTCTCTGCAAATTGATATTCATTGAAGCGCAATTGCCGACAGCTATCGCTGACGTTACCTTCATACTCACCAAGCCATTGTTGCCAACCTGGTGTTACGTTCACCAATTGCGGACTGAGATCGACAATCATGGATGAGGCTTCGATCAAAGCGGCGAGATCCCTCGTGCCTACTTGCTCCATGAGTGCTGGGCTTGCACAAGGGAATACGGTTTCATCGGCTATCTTGTCGAATCTCAGGCCTTCTTGCGTTGGGTTGTAGGTGTAGCGAACAGCAAGATCAAGGGAATGTGTTCGGAAGTCCGCACGCGTGTTATCTGTTTCGATATTCACGTTGAAAGTGGGATAGGCAGCGTAAAAATCGGGTAAGTGTTCGATTAATCGCAAGTATGCAAACGAGGAAAGGGCGCTAATCGTAATGTCACTGCTGGCTGCACTCGAGCGCAATTGATGGGTGACAGAGAGCAATTGGTCGAAGGCACTTGTACTTGAATCCGCGAGCTGTCGTCCAACATCCGTTAAGGCGAGCTTTCCCTGATGGCGATAAAACAATGGCGCTCTAAACCAAGCTTCAAGCTGCTTAATGCGCTGGCTAACGGCGGATGGCGTGATGCTAAGCATTTGTGCTGCCGCGGCAACTGTGCCTGTTTTGATCACCGCATCGAAAGAAACGAGGGCGTTCATCGGTGGAATGTCTTGATACATGTTTGCTCGTTTATCCTTCCCTAGATACGTTCACTCTATCGTTAAACCACTGCTTTTACACGCCGTTAAGCCCAGCTTAATACTGCTTAGTTTTGATAAATATCGTAACAATCTAATGCTCGTTAGGGTGACTGCATGTACTTAACGGGTGAGGGAATACGTCATGATGAACAAATCAATGACTGAGACAGGGGTGATGAAAGGGGCGACGAACGGAGCGAGGAAAGGAACGAAGAAAGGGGCAAAGTGGGGAAAAGCTGAAATGGTGTTCGCCATGTTGTTATCTGGCACCCTCGGGGTTTTCGTCAGTGAATCGGGGCAATCCGCGTTGAATGTCGTGTTTTATCGATGTCTTTTTGGCGTGTTGTTTCTTGGCACTTATGCAGGGCTTCGTGGGTATTTGCGGTTTGAATCATTGAGCAGAAAAGATTGGTTTCTAACGCTCGCCGGAGGGATAGCGTTGGTCGCTAACTGGTGTCTGCTCTTTGCCTCTTTCAGTTACGCACCTATGGGCGTTTCCACCGTGGCTTACCATGTTCAGCCGATATTCGTCATGGTACTCGCCGTGGTCTTTTTGCGCGAAACGTTCGCCATCCAAAATTGGCTGTGGATTGCGTTGGCGTTTGCTGGTGTGGTCATGATAGTCGGGCTAGACGTGAGCCAAGCCAATGAGGGTTTTATGTTTGGTGTGCTGTTGTCGATTTCCGCAGCGTGCTTATATGCAATAACAACCTTAATTACTCGCCAACTTAAACATATTAAGCCGCACTTGATTGCGACTATACAACTGAGTATTGGCGCGTTGATCTTGTTTGTTATCGCGCCGCTCGATGATGTCCCCGTCGCGGGAGAACATTGGTACTGGTTACTCGCGCTAGGGCTTTTACATACCTGCATCATGTACATCTTTATGTATAGCGCCTTTCAAAAGCTCGAAACCTCCATGTTGGCGGTATTGGCGTATATCTACCCCGTTGTCGCTGTGTTGGTTGATTACTGGGTGTATGGCAATGCGATTACGGGCTGGATGGCGATGGGTATCTTAGCGATTTTATTTGCGGGTTTTGCTATGAACCATGGGCTCACATTGCAACAAATCGGTGGGGCTTTGGTTGGTAAGAAAAAACAAACTTGCTAACAAGGCGTGATGCAAGAAGAGTGAGTTTGCGATACCGCAAACTCACGTGTCGTCTTATTTAGCTGCAATCAAATACTTCAACGCACCACGAATGGCAGCGACTTGTGCGTCGTTACATTCTTCATCAGTGACTTTCGGGCTGTCTGGATACACTTCGGTGGTGGTGCCGAATTTGCACGCGGTGAAACCGTTACACAGGCCAAGCGACGCCAATGGATAGTTAATCACGCCATCTTGCTGAACTGGAGACCCAATGATGTTGCCGTCTGCATCAGCAGGGGCAATGTGCGTTACCGTGCGCACTTCATCGATAATGGCTTTCTGGAAATCGGAATTTGGGTTTTCCGTGTCGCCCACGGTGTAAAAGCCATCAGGCACGATATCTTCTTCGTAGTCTTTACCATCACGGGCTGCGAGAGCAGGGCGGAATTCAGATTCGTCCGTGTCAGTGGTTTCGTGAAGATCGATATGGGCGAAAACTTCAACACCTAAACCTTTCACGAAGGCCATCACATTGGCGGCTTCTTCTGATGGGCTGTTGTCTACAAATGAACGGTTAGGATCGACAGCAATCGGGTTCCATCGGTTGATGGTTTCGTAACCCCAAGGGCTGACACACGGCGCGACGATAAAGTTGAAGTGCTCAACAAATGCGTCGGCTTCACTGTCTAAAAACTTCAATGCGCCATGAACACCACTGGTCTCGTAACCATGCACGCCACCTGTGATCAATATGGTGGGTTTGCTTGCATCAAAGTTGCGGCTTTGAATGCCAAATTGCGGGTAACGCGCTGGGTCGATGGACAACGCACCGTATTGCGTTACATCAAAGCGGTCGCGAAGTGCGTCGATTTTGCTGAGAACATCGTCTTTATAGCTGCGTTTGATGCTGGTTGTTGCTAGCCACTGTGCTTTTTCTTCGTTGCCCCAAGGTTGACCTGGTGTGCCAATTGGGAAGCTGTTTGATGTGCTCATGAAATGTCCTTCATATGTTGCTGTTATGCCAGCGAGGTTACCACCCGTGTTGAGGGTAGCAACCAGAATTCAATGTGGGCTTGCTCAAGTGGTGAGACTTTACTCAGCTTCTTCTATCAAAAAGGCTTCAAGTCGGTCAGATAGCCAGGCTGTTAACGCGCCGCGACGGGCATCGCTGGCGGTGATTTCGCCATAAGGCTGCCACTGCATTGCACTGGCATGGCGAAGCACTTGAACGGTGCCGCTTCGCAGGTATTTGCGCAGTAGCATTGAGGGCACGTTTGACCAGCCAGAACCGTCCAATACCGCATCACGCAAATGCTCATAAAAGGGCAGTGCAATGTAATGGGGTGAAATGGGGTCAAGGGCTTTCAAACCTTCATCATCGACGTAGGCCAGCGTTACCTCGGTGTGTAATTCCAAATCGGCACGAGACACGCGTTTAAGGGCGGCGAGAGGGTGATCTTTATGCACTACCGACATCATTCGCACTTGGCCGAGCTTCTTGGAAGATATGCGACCAAAGGCGCGGGTTTCGGGCAACAAGCCGAACGCAACATCGACCATGTTCTCATCCACCATTTCATAAAGCTCAGGCGGCGGAGCGACATACAAGGACACGCTCGAATCCGGGAAGCGCTGACGAATTTCGCGCATCGTCGCGCGCCAGAATGCTTCAGGCAGGGCGTCGTCGCGGCCGATACGTAAGGCAGATTCGATGCCGTTTTCGAATTGTCGGCATTTGGCTTCAATGTCGAAGGACGCTTGCAGCAATCGCTCGCAGTCATCGTGGATCATCCTTCCCGCATCGGTCAGCATGACGCTGTTTCCTGAGCGAGAAAGTAACTCAACCCCAAGATTATCTTCCAGAGCGCCAATGGCAGCACTAACAGTGGTTCGACTTTTTTCGAGCGCTCTCGCAGCACCTGCAATGGACCCTGTTTCGACGGCACTCAAAAACATGGCTATCTGACTGCTTCTCATAAGAATTCCCCATTTTCACTCCCTGTGAGCGCTAAATGATTCTAGCTCTAAATGTTTTAGATGGAAGCATTAGCGACAAAAAAGTTGTCGCTCAGCAACTCTGTGAATTAAAAAGTTGGCGTTATGGTGTCATTCAAGCGCTCGAAGATAGCGCTACAGTCAAAAAATTTGTCACCTTGTGGGGATTTATGTCGAATGAATATGCGAAAGAACGTAACTTACTGAAATTTTCTACCTTTGCTTGTTTTTGCTTTGCAGCACTTGGAATCGGCCTCGGTATTTGGGCTGGATCTATGGTTATCGTCTTCGACGGTGCTTACTCGCTAGTCAGTTTATTACTTTCTTTGATGGCGTTAGCAGCAACCATTTACATCAGCAAACCAGCATCGAAAAACAAAACGTCAGGTAAAGCGGTCTCTGCGCAAAAAGCGGCGGTAATCGAATCACTGGTTGTATTAATTAAAGGCCTCGCTGTCGCGATTGTGTGTGTGGTGTCTTTCGCTTCTGCATTGGATGCTCTGTTTACTGGCGGGCGAGATGTGAATGCAGGGTTTGCACTCGTGTTTGGTGTGGTAAACGTTGCGGGTTGTTTGGCCACGTACCTTGCTATTAAGAAACACTCAAGCAAGGGGGCTTCAACCATTCTTAAAGCGGAATCTAGCCAATGGTTGATGGACACTGTTATCAGTGCCGCGGTTCTGGTTGGCTTCTTGGTGGCTTGGGGCTTGATGATGACAGGCTACGGTGAATACGCCGTGTATGCAGACCCAATGATGGTGATTTTGGCCTCGGTTTACTTTGCTACTGTGCCTGTGAAAATGATTAAAGATTCAGTGAAACGTTTGATGGCGTTAGCTCAGCAGCGCGAAAGCGCACACCGTCACGGTGTATTGGCTTGACTCACTGATATCCTTACTTCGCATTAAAAGCAAAAACGTGCGAAGTAAGCGATGCAAAACAACGAAAACGGCAGCGAAAGCGGCCGTTTTTTCGTTTGAGTAAGGTGACGAACAAACCCAAACGCGAGGTGGTCTTAAATCTCTTTTATTGATGGTGTTTCATCGCCAGCGATGATGATATGTTTCAAGACGACAACGTGACAGGATACGAGGAAAAACATGGACAGTTTGAAGCTTAAAATCCCCCCTTTGGTGTTGGTGGTGATCACCTTAGTGGTCATGAAAGCCATTTCGGTGGGGTTACCCACAAACGCAACACTCGCGAATCTGCCTTTGCTTTTTCCGATATTATTGGTGGGGTTTGGAGGTGCTGTGATGGTGGCTGGGGTGTATGAGTTTCGCCGCAAGCAAACAACGGTAAACCCAATGTTGAAAACAGCGTCTTCCGCGTTGGTCTCTGATGGTGTGTACCGCTTTACGCGCAACCCTATGTACCTCGGGATGCTTTGCATCTTAGTGGCCGCGGCACTGCTTTGGAACAGCGCGTATGCGCTTCTTGGTTGCGTCTCCTTTGTGCTTTACATGAACGCTTTTCAAATTTCACCAGAAGAAGATTACCTCACTGAGCTGTTCCCCGACAGTTACCCCGAATACAAAACGCGAGTTCGCCGCTGGTTGTAACACCTATTTGTGTTAGGCATCGTCAGTTTCACCTTGAAGGATTGTGGGTGTATGGACGATGTTGATGAGCGTTGCAAAAGTGTGTCGAAAACGAGCTAGTCATCTAGTCATTCATCGCGAATTTTGCCATTTTGGTGCCTAAAATATCGACTGAACTCACTTCGTTTACAAAGCAAACCTGACAGCGTTTCAAAGAAGTAGAATTGGAATCATAAGAAATGTCTATTTTCGCATGCAGTTCTGTATGCATTGTTAATAATTTGTGCCTATAATTAATACCGCTGGAGCGACGAGTAACACCTGTGAGGTAAGGAACGCGTCTTAGTCGGGTAGTAGAGACAAAGTCAACGCCTCCACCCACTGAATAAGAAGGGAAAGATGATGCGGGTACCTTTTTTTATTAAAATTTTAGTTCCAATTTTGCTGCTGATGGGCTTTATGGCAAGCCCTGTACTCTCTGCATTTTGACGATGAACATGTAACAAATTTAACGTAATGAAAAAGAAAACAGCCACTCTCAAGTGGCTGTTTTTTTTGTGTGTTTGTAATTCGCTTAATATCCGTATTACTGGTGTTAATTACGCTCTTCTCATTAGGCTTCTCGGGTTTCCAATGCATTGGGCTTACCCAGTGGCCAAAACGCGACAGCCAGTTTGAATGCCGCAGGCACAAAGTAGAATGAGAGCAAGGTGGTTAACAAGGTACCGCCTGCAATCGCAATCGCGAACGGTGGCCAAAATCCACCGCCAGCCAGAATCAATGGCAAGAAACCGCCAATGGTTGTGATCGTGGTTGATGTAATATGCCGTCCACAGCTACTGACCGCCTCAACAATGGCTTTGCGGTCACCTTGCAATGCCTCTGGGCTTGATTTTAACTCAGCCAGAATGACGATAGAGGCATTGATTGCCAGCCCCACCAAACCCAGCAAACCTATGATCACGGTAAACCCGAATGGATAGCCGAAGAGCCATACCGAGAGCAAACCTAAACCTGCTGCTTGCATCCCTACCATGAAGATAATGCCACTCAAGCGGAACGAGTTGAAAGAGACAACCACGACAGCGACGAGCAGGGTGATCACTATCGTTAAATTTGCCAAAAGCTGATTCACAGAATCATTTCGCTCGGCGGATTCGCCCCCGAACTCCATGCGATAGCCTGGAGGCAATTGAAGGTTGGCGGCTTCGAGTTTTTCGGTGAAATGGTTCAATGCAGTTTGTGGCAGCACGCCTGCGGTAATGTAACCTTCAATCACATTCACACGCTCACCGTTACGACGCGGAATGGCGCCACGGCTTGGCTTTACGTCTAAATCGGCAATGGCAGAAATGGGTAAATCAACTTGCCCATCATTGCCAGCAATTGGCAAGCGTAAACGGTTGAGCTGATCCAAGCTGGTTCGCGCTTCGTCGTTAACGCGCACACGCACTGGGATGGATTCTGTTTCTTCAATCAAGCTGCCTTGCACGCTACCAGACATAGAAGCGCTCAATAACGTAGCGATTTCACGGAGTGTCAGCCCGGTTAACTGGCTGGCTTCTTCGTTCACATTGACCGAGACTTTCGGCAGACCCGGTTGCAAGGTTTCTCGGGTGTTAATGACATCCGGTGTTTCTGCCATCAATAGGCGAATGTCTTCACCAATCGCGCGGAGCATGTCGAGATTCGGCCCGAACACACGTACTTCCAACGGGGCGTTGAACGGAGGGCCTTGTTCAAGTTTTCTCACCAATATTTGTGCATGAGGAAAGGCTTCAGACAGTTCCTTTTGCAGTTGGGGAATCCTTACATTGGCGGCTGCAACGTCTCTGGTTTTTACCATCGCTTGTGCAAAGTTTGGCGCACCTTGTTGACGAGCTTGCTGATTGTAATAAAAGGACGGAAAGTTACCGCCGACTACCCAACCTACACGTTCAATGTCGTCGTTCTGCAAGATGATGGCTTCGATCTCTCGTGTGGTGTTGAGTGACGCGTTAATGCTGGCTTGTGGAGCAAGAAACACCTGAATTTCAAACATGTCTCTGTCTGATGGTGGGAAGAATTGTTCTGTTAACTGACCTGCCGCCCAAAAGCCCGAAAAAGGCACGGCAAACACCAGTGGAATAGTGAGTAACGGATAGCGAATGGCACCATAAACCGTGGTTCGGAAGGCCTTGCTTAATGCGGGCAAACTGATACCAGCATGATACCAACGCGTGCTCGATTCTCCAGAGGGTAACCAGCGCGCGGCAAATCCCGAAACCAATAACATGGACACCATGTAAGAGCCGATCAAAGAAAAACTCACGGTAATAGCAATGGCGCCAACAAATTCCCCTGAAGGCCCTGGCATCAAAAAGATAGGGGCGAATGCAAGGATGGTTGTGAGTGTTGAACCGAGCAGTGGTAGCCACAAATGACGGATTGAACGCATGGCGGCATCGATGCGTTTCACCCCTTGTTGCCGGTAATGCTGAATGGTGTCGACCATCACAATGGCGTTATCCACCATGATACCGAGTGATACGATCAAACCCGTTACGGACATTTGGTGAATCGGTAGGCCGGTAAAACTCATCATGCCGAGGGTGAAGGCGGCGGCAATTGGCAATGATAAGGCAACAAGCACGGCAGAGCGCATACCTAGCGTGACGAACAACACGGCCAATACCAAGCCGAAGCCCATGGCAAGGCTATCCATCAGATCGGACAATCGTGTGTCTGTGTAGCGGTTTTGTGTGAAAATCGGTGTTAAGACGATGTTGTCGGGCAGTTCAGCACGAAAAGCGTCAAGCATCCTGTCTGCGGAGGCCGTCCAGCGATCAACACGAATATCGCTCTGCATACGCGCCGACACGAGCACAGACGGTTTACCATCGATTAAGGCTATCTGATCAGGTGGTGAAGCCGCCGTGCGAGTCACGGTCGCAATGTCTTCCAATCGTACCAAAAATCCGCTGTTATCAATGGCGACAGGCACTTGTTTGATACGATCAACGGAGTCGAGTGCGCCAGCCACTTCTAACTGAAAACGATTATCTTTGCTGTACAATTCGCCTGCTGAATTTTTCGCATCTGCGCCTGATATTGCGGTGGAGAGGGAAAGCGCGGATTTTCCTAAAGCACTGGATGCTGCCACGTCTAACGTCACCAGAATCTCTTCGTCTGGCACACCGTGTGTATCAACAAATTCTGTGCTGCCAAGATTTCGCCAGCGTTTCGCTAATTCTTTGGCATAGCGACCGAGAATGAGTGGATCGACTTGAGAGTCACCTTGCCATTGAAGGGCGGTGATATACGTAAATGCGTTGGAGTGGTCGTTATCAAACTTGGGGTCAAAGGCACCGTCTGGCAGCAGAGGTGCGGCATCACCAAGTTTATCTCTGACTTTTGACCACACGGTTTCTGTGTCGGTGAGTTCGTCGTTGAGCTCTATTGTGACGACAGAAATATTGGGTTTAGACGTGGACTCAATCTGTTTGATTTCATCCAATGTACGCAATGAAATCTCTATCTGTTCGCTGACAAGCGCTTCCACACGCTCAGCACTCGCACCGGGGTAGGCGGTGGTAATGGTTGCCCAGCGGTTGATCAACGCCGGATCCTCTGCGCGAGGAAGGGTAGAAAGCGCAGAGAAACCAGACACTAGCAGTAACACGATGAACAAAACCAACAGGCGCGTATTTGAGAGCAATTTTTCCATGTGCTGTTACTCCGCTGCCAGTTTCACGCGTTGCCCTGACACAATGCGATGAATACCGTCAGAGACGACTTTTTCACCGTCTTTCACGGCACCGGACACATACGCTTTATCACTGTCAGCGTGAAGAACTTGCACTGAACGGCGTGCGATTTGATAAACGCCGTTATCGTTTTCTACTGCTGCGTAAACATTCCATGTGCCACGAAGTCCATCTGTCAGCCCCGTTAACGGTACCCAAAACCCTTCGCCGGGGTTCTGGGTTTCAAATTGAAGATAAGCGAGCTGGCCACTTAATACGTCAGTGTCTTCAGGCAGCAGATAACGCAGCATGACAGTGCGTGAGCGCATGTCGATCGCAGCACCAGGGTTGAGCAGAGTGACATCGTAAAGCGATTCGCCAATGCGAACTTGCGGTTGTTCGCGTTGACTGAGTTCGAACAATTGCTTAACAGGCACACCGATGTGCGCTTCTTTTTGTGTGTCTGCAAGTAACGTGAGAGTCGGTGCGCCGACATTTACTACGTCGCCATGAGAGACAAAACGTTCGCTGATCAGGCCGCTATAAGGCGCGTAGATGGTCGATTTTTCTTTGCGAAGTTTGGTTGAGGAGAGTGACGCTTTAAGTTGACGCACGTTTGCGCGCAATGCATCGCGTTGGCTGATCAATGAGTCTATGTCGGAATCGGCACTGAATCCTTTTTTCTTGAGCTGCCGTTGGCGCTGAAGATTTGTTTGTGTGAGATCCAATTGCGCATCGAGTTGTTCTAATTGTGCTGTGAGCTGCTGTGCTTCCGTGTCGAGCAGTTGTGTATCTAGACTGAGTAATGCAGCGCCTTTTTTTACGCGATCACCGACATTAACGAGAAGTTCATTTACCTTGCCGCCCAGTTCAAAACCCAGATTAGCAGTTTGTCCGGCTTGAACCGTACCCACATATTCACGATCAACCGCGTAGGTCGGTGCCATACTCACCGTCATGACATTGACCGTTGGTGCGGCATCAGGCAAAGCTTCACTCTTGTTCTCTGCTTGTGAGTTACAGGCAGACAAGAACAAGGTCGACAGTAGCATGATGAACTGAGGGTGACGTCTTTCCATGGCGAAATTCTCATTGTCCGATTAATATTTGGACTAGACTGTCCAGTCCAATATGTATAAAAAGTAGTGTAATCAAACTAGACTGTCCAGTTTGATTCGTACTATATTTGTTACAAGGTTTTCGTGGAGATAGCGCATGAGCGTGCAGGGTACTGATCGAAAAGAGCAAAAGCGTCAGCAAATATTAAGAGCGGCTTCTGAACTTTTCTGCCAACAAGGGTATGGCATATCAATGGATGCAATTGCTCAACATGCAAATGTGTCTAAGCAGACTGTTTATGCGCATTTCAGCAATAAAGATCAACTCTTTGAAACCTGCATCATCGAGAAGTGTAAAAACTCGGGATTGGACTGGGACTTGGAACAAGATGATCGTCCACCGCACGTGGTGTTACGTGAATACGGTTGGCTGTTTCAATCCATGTTGCTGGGACGAGAAGCCCGAAGTACGTTTCAAAACACGGTACGACAATCAGATTCGCATCCTGAGCTTGCCAAGATTTTTCTCGAACAAGGCCCGAAGCGAAACGTGTCTCAACTTGGCCGTTACTTGCAAAAGTTGGTTACGCAAGGGGACATGCCGTTTTGCGACGATGTTGAATCCGCCGCAATGCAAATGTTGCTGATGCTGCATGGCCGTCCAGTGTACTGGGGTTTCTTTGGGTTTGATGCGAATGAAGATGAAGTAACACGTCGCACTTATATTGATCGCAGCATTGACGTGTTTCTGAGAGGTTATGGTTACACTGAAGCAAAATTTAACGGCGCTTGATTTCGCGCCGTTCCAATCCTTTTCTTGATAATACCTTGAAGACCATTAATGATTGAGCACCACTAATTGCTGACCACGAGAGATTTGTATTCATCGAACGCAAATTGGTCTGTCATGCCACTCACATAATCCTGCAGTAAACGACAGCGTAAATAGAATTCCCAAAGGGCTCTGTTTTCGATGCTGGTGTTTATCGCAATGCCGCTTTTGTTGTCCTTGTCGCTGTTACGTTCGTTTAATGCCACTTCATACGCGCTAACGTGTTTGCGCGACAGCTTGTTAAATAAGCGCTTCTCAACGGGGTAGCTTCTGCTTCCACCGCCATTAACGATATCGCTGAATGCGTCTTGAGAAAGCTCAAGCAAAGGACGGTATTCTGTGAGTAAGCCGCCAATGATCTTATACCCTTGAAGCTCTAATGTTTCGACTTCCGGATCGTTAAAAACATGCTTGAGGGCGACTTGTTTGAAGGTCTTGGCCAGTGCGTGAAATTGGCTGTTGTCTTCTATCAGCGCGCGGTTGAAATCACCGTGGTAAACCTGCTCTAGGTTGTCGATAAATTGCTTAGAGGCATGGGCAACCAAAGGGTGGACCATTTCGACACGCAGGCGAATAAAGAACTTGTGGGTTTTGCTTATCTCATCGTGAGATGCGTCTTGAAACACATCTTGAAGCAGCACATCGAACGTTTTGTCTTTTTTGATGGGACGGTTCGCAGGTTCGAGTTCCTCAAAGGTTTTTGATAAATACTTGGTGAGGGTTTCGAGTGAGAGAATGCGTTTCTCAACCGCGTCTTCAAGATCGGCCAGACAGTAAGATATGTCGTCGGCCGCTTCCATGATGTAGCTGAGCGGATGGCGACAATACGGTGCCATGTCCAACGCTGCCATCATGGCCTCAACATACGGTTTTTCTGTGACGTAATAACCGACTTTTTTGGTGAGGTAGTTTTTATCTTTCGGTACTTGCTCGGCCGATTCAGTTGCGGGGCGAGTGTATTTCAATACTGACGCGGCTTGGCTGTAGGTGAGGTTAAAACGGTGAAGCGATTGCACGAGGCGAATGGCTTGCGCATTGCCATCAAAATGACAGAGTTCATGGTGAATGGGGGCAAGTTCATCCTCGGTGCATATTTGAGCCAGCGCTTTCATGGGGGCAAGCGTCGTCAGGTTCTGGGTAAACCAGCGATTGATAGCATCTTCTCCGCTATGACCAAATGGCGGGTTGCCCATGTCATGCATCAAGCAAGATATTTCCACCAAGGATTCCACGGCGCGTTCAAGGCCATCTAAACCGTATGCGGATTTTTGCTGTTCAGTCAGGCGATCAAAGATGGTTTGAACAATGAAACGGCCCACTTGTTGTACTTCTAACGAATGCGTGAGGCGGCTTCGAACCGCGGAGTTTCGCTCAAGGGGGAACACCTGGGTTTTCTGCTGCAAGCGGCGAATTGGCGCAGAGTTGATGATTCGACCGCGATCGCTCTCCAACGCGCGCTGCAAATCTCGTCCATAGGGAAGAGGGCGCTCTAGGCTGATTTTCTTTTTGAAATCGATGATATGGGGATCTTGAGGGCGACGATCTGCCTGTGTCATGCATGCTTCCTTGAATGAAAACCGTGTTTTAACGTATACCCAAATAACCTGAAGATGCAGGATTCAGCGAGCTTTACTGACGTTATGATCAAGGCGTCAGTAAACTCGCCTGATGGCCTCTGAAATCAAGCATATTCAGGTTGTTTGAGTATATATTCATTACCTTAGCGCTGCGTTGAAAAATTGTACACTGGTTCGGCGTAGATATGCGGTTTTAGCGCGTTGTGGCGGCATGAATGAGAAAGGAAACGGGAACAAGCGAGGGGATAAAGTAAAGGCATGGAGTAACAGAAAAAAAAGAGCAAAGCGCAATGCGTTAGGCAATCATTGAATGATGCGCTTTGCTGTGGAGAAAACCCCACAATAAGGCGGTGATTAACGTTGAATGAAGGGGACGTCGACCCTTGATAGCGCTAGCCGATGATACCCATGGCGATAGCGACACTGCCTGCGGCACCGATGCCTGCACCAATCGTGAATATGGTGAGTCCTAATAGACTTTGTTGCTTTCGTTTTGAGTGAGTCATAGTGTCGTCCTCATTCTTGGCTGCGATGCCAATTCCTTGTCTCTATCAAATACAAAAAGCAAGTACAGTGCCAACTTGGTAAAACATTGAAAATATGTGAATTCAGTGTGCTGGTCGCTATCTCTTAACGAGATAGACCGTGTAACCTTGGTGAAAATTACCAAGAGTTGGTGAAAATATTATGCGCACTAGGGAGCAAAACATGTCTGTTGTATCGGGTGTTCACCATGTAGCGCTGATTGTGAGTAATTATGAGGCATCAAAACACTTCTATACCGAAGTGATGGGCTTTTCGGTGCTGGCGGAACATTACCGCGAAGAACGTGACTCATGGAAACTGGACGTCGCATTGCCGGATGGTAAGCAGCTAGAGGTATTTTCGTTCCCTAATAGCCCTGAACGACCGTCTTACCCAGAAGCGAGAGGCTTAAGGCACCTTGCTTTTGTGACCAAGGACATTGATGCATCCGTGCAATCACTAGAGAGGCATGGGGTGAGTGTTGAAGATATCCGAATTGATCCTTACACCGGCGCGCGGTTTACCTTTTTTAACGATCCTGATGGATTACCGCTTGAGCTTTATGAGCTTGCTCCCCTGTAAACACCTTAAAGGCGCTGGGCTTACACGCGTCTGAATACGGTGTTTGTTTTCAAACGACCGTTTAATTTCTGTCTGTCTCACTTTTGTTTCACTATGGTGTTATGCGTCTGAATTAATATAGTGATTCAAAGTTAAGATAGGTGTAAAAATGACTGACATTCGTCGTTGGAAACGTTTCATTTTAAATCCAAGAGTGAAAGGCCAGCTTTACTGGGCGCATAAGTACTTGCCGCGCGTAAGTATTGTGATCACTGATATTTCTGAGAAAGGGCTTGGTTTTATCTCTGAATGGAAACTGGAAGAGGGAACGTGTGAGCTTAAAATTACGTCACTCCCGACGCTGCAAGTGACGATAAAACACAAAGCGACCATCAAACGCGGTGGACGTACTTGGTATCGCTATGGCTTATCACTGCGCAGAAAACTGCATTCTATCCAAATGTGGCAACTGAAAGACGCGAAGAAAGCCGCCTAAACCAGGACAATGCTTCTTCGCTAACGCACGGCTTTTTTCGAAACCGCGAATTGTTAGAACCGCTGTGAGCAATAGAATGTCGGTTTCCGTTTTTGCTTTTCTTTCCGATATCCGGTCTATTCCCGAAATCAATTCTCCTACCGACAGTTCATCCCTGATGGCTCACCCTTGTTTACCGACAGAACCTACTGTTCACCGATAGAGCCTACCACCGACTCGAACACTCTCTGGCACCTTCGTAATTTCAGTGTTTCTCATGTAGATATCGCCGCCCACTTTTAAATCGGGAGGGAGTTGCGTCACCTTTGTATTGGTGAGAAACAAATTGCCTTTAACGTTGAGGCGTCTTGGCAATGCGCGGATGGGTGTATCCACCAAGCTAAGATCGCCTTTCACAGTTAAACCTGCGGGCAGTGCCGTGAGTTTTGACCCTGTGAGGTTGATGTATCCACCAACGTCGATCTTTGGCAGGGTGGTGAGTTTGGAGTGTGCGGCGTTCAAATGACCCGTGATGGTGAGCGTGTTGGGTAAACGAATGATCTCACTGCCCTCAATGTCTAGAAAACCCTTCACTATATAGTTTTCTGGTAACTCTGTGAGGGTCGTGTTTCCCAGTTTGAGATTGCCATAGGAATCAACATAACCGTGAAGCTTTAGGGTGTCGACAAAGGCGGGTTTGGTTTTGCTCATGGCGTTCGTCGACATGAAAATACTCAATAGAAGTAGAAAAAAGCCCCAAGTACGCAAATCAGAAACCACTTATATAATTAATTATTAGATTTATAATTTAGCAGAAAACGGCACGCTTTTTTATGTTAATTACCATTACAAACTCTGCGTGCTTTATCTGCACATTCTCATTGGGAGAATGTGCAGGTAAACGTTTGCGTGAAATTAACATCTATTAACAACTAAAAATATTCTATTCATCTATATGGGAATAATGTTCTTAAAATGTTGCCGTTTGGTGTGTGGTGAATGTTTGATGAAAGAAAGATTGCCGTTCATTGTTGCTGTTAATTTTCGTTATCCCTTTTACTTATAGGCTTCAAGGTGATGTTGGGAGTAATGTCGGGATGAGTTTCTAGCACGTTTTAACGGTGAGATTCGTGATTTTAATCTCAAATTGAGAGCCTTGAGATATGTAATTTCACATTACATTCACTGAATAAATGGGAGCGAAAGAAAATTTAAGCTGAAACAATACTGACTGTTGCTTTCATTATGCGAGGCACTACAATACCCCCGCTTGAGACTTAAGCACATATTAAATTTATTTTGTTCGCCTTTATATTTTTGCGGACTTTTTTGGCCAGGAAACTTCCTGGTACTTTAATAAGTGAACGTGATGAAACCGAAAATAAGCAAGCCATTGGCGTCGTTGCTCAATCCATACAAACTGGATGCAGTGACGCGATCATTACGTGCGATGCGTGATGGTATGCTTTGGCTCGTGCCGTGTTTAATTGTGTCGAGTATTCTTGGCTTTATCGCCAGCATGCTTGAATTTCTAGGCGCTGATATGCCTGGATTTATCAATGAAC
Organism: Enterovibrio norvegicus; assembly: GCF_002876705.1. Classification (GTDB taxonomy): domain Bacteria; phylum Pseudomonadota; class Gammaproteobacteria; order Enterobacterales; family Vibrionaceae; genus Enterovibrio; species Enterovibrio norvegicus_B. The sequence goes on from NZ_MDAG01000090.1 coordinate 44,965, forward strand.
TGAACCTGTTACGACTTTCTTTAACTGCGCTGTACCCGTATTTGTTTTCAGCATCCATAAGCATGATGCTCGCGATCCAGTGGCGTCTTCCAAGACCGCCTGTCGCCGTACTTTGCATTTCTTATGTGGCGGTGGCTGAAAAAGTACTGGAGTGCGAACCCCAAACGTCATCCATATTGCTGACCTTTGTTGGCTTAACCTTGCCGCTTTATGCTGTTCCGCTCATTTCAAAACTTAAGAAAATGTCGTGGGCGCGATTGGTAGAAGATGAAGTGGCAGGGAAGTTGGTGAAGGATGCCATGAACCTCATCATTCCGGGTGTGATTGTCACTGGAGTGGTCGTTCTGGTCACCAAAGCTCTTGCGTTGGCGAATTTGCATTTGGACGTTGAACTGCTTATGCAGAACTTTGATCCGAGTGCTGAGCCTTACAGCGTTGGCGCAATCTTTGCGAGTTTGAATTCGCTGCTCTGGTTCTTAGGTATTCATGGATACTATGCACTGACGCCTTTAGTGCAACCGCTTATTGATACCTTAGACGTTAACCGTGCCTTGTATCTGTCTAATGGCATCCCTGAAAACATCATGAACTTGTCGACGTTGTCGTCTTTTGTGTTTATTGGTGGGTCAGGCGCAACCTTGGGCTTGGCGATTGCGATTTTGGCTTTCTCACGCGATAAAGTGTTTCGTGTCATTGCACTTGCCAGTATCCCGCTTGGCTTGTTTAACATTAACGAAATCCTGATGTTTGGTTTGCCGATCATATTTAACCTTCGTTTGTTGCTCCCGTTTGTTATAGCGCCAATGGCAAATATGCTCGTGGCACTCGCAGTGCTGAAGGTTGGTTTGGTTGCAGTTCCTGTGGTGATGGCGCCTATTACGAGTCCGCTCATTTTGAACGCCTTCATTTCGACGGGGGGTGACTACGGTGCTGTGATCTTGCAGGTCGCGCTGGTGGGCTTGAGCACATTGGTGTATTGGCCGTTTGTGCGAATGTTGGATTCTCACGCCAAAACCCGTGATCTTTACATTCCTTCACTGGATACGACGTTTACTCGTCGCGAAGAAGAAGCGTATGTGTTGGCTGTCGATCCTGTCACAGAATCCCTCAGTAAAGTGCGCGAATTTGAGGGTGTGCAGAAGCAGCTCGAAGATTTTGCCACACGTGAATTCTACTTGGAGTATCAACCTCAAGTGAGCAGCACTACAGGCCAAGTTGTGGGTGCGGAAGCGCTTATCCGTTTGCGTGATAGCATGGGGAATGTCACGTCGCCAGTGACCTTTTTGTCGGTGTTTGAGAAAGCGAACTTGATGACAGACATCGATCTCTGGGTACTGAAACAGGCACTTTGCCAAAGCAAGAAATGGCGCGAAGAAGGGTTTGAAATGCCTATCTGCGTGAACATTTCAAGCCACACTTTGACTAACCGTGCCGCGATGGATGAGATTGTTACCCTTATATCTGCAACGCCAAGATGTATTCATTTTGAAATCACAGAAGACACATTCATTGAAAAAGAGTGGATGGTGGAGAAGTCCATTGAACGCCTTCATTCGGCGGGTTCTATGGTCAACATTGATGACTTTGGAACTGGGTACAGCTCGCTCAGCTACCTAAACCGTTTCGATGTCGATGTGATTAAAATTGATCGCAGTTTTGTGTTGGCATTAGATACTGAACGCGGTAAGCAAGTGTTCTACAGCTTAACAGGCATTGCCAATCAATTAGGTTTGATGGTGGTGGTTGAAGGTGTTGAAACACAAGAACAATATGACATTGTGGCGAAAGAAGAAGGCACCATTATTCAAGGTTGGTACTTCAGTCGCTCTGTCTCTGCCAGCGAATTCAAAAACTATAGCCTTCAGCGGGTTGCCCTTGGGAATTGTGCTGGGAATATGCCAGTAACAGCGGCGTAAATTCCGTTCAACGTCAAGCTGCGTTACTCTGTGATCCGATAAAATACACATGTCCTCCTCGAGAAAGAGGGGGACTTTTTCTGCAAGCTTGTTCCTTCATGGTCCTGTATCAAAGGCCTTTTCAAGGGCTTCTAGCAATCGCTTTCCTTGCTTTCCCGTCATCTCTATATATTTCTCTCGCACAGGTTTTGCGCGTTGCTTGAACGCACGTTTTTGTTGGCTGTTCAGCGTTAACATCACCATGTCTGGCTTTTCTCGTTTAATGGTGTTGAGTTGCGAATGATTGAGTGCTTCTTGGCGTTCATGGATGATGTCTGTCATTTCGGTGATGGTGCTTCGTAACGCTTTTTTGTGGCCCGCGGGTAGGCGTAAATACCACGCTTGATTCGCGATGATCGACGTGATGAATTTCTGCTGACCTGACCAAATCATGTAATCCGTCACTTCGTAAAATCGCATTTCTTCAATGGCAAAGATGGGGTTGCTTTGCCCATCTACACGATAAGACTGAAGCGCGCTGTAGATCTCTGAATAGGGGAGTGACACAGGGTCGGCGCCATACAATTGAAAGGTATCGATGTTTAGAGGGGCACTCATGACACGCATTTTGAACGCCTTAAAATCGCGAGGATGCCGGATCAGTTCATTGGTCGTCCAGACCATGTCACCTTCACTGTATAACGTTAATAGTCGCAAATTTTGGTCTATCAGCGCATTCCCTAACACGCCATAAAGCGTCGAGTTTGAGCTGAGAACGCGTTTGTTTCGTTGACCGTCATGAGACAACAAATACGGCAAAGTGAGCACCTGCATTTCTGGAATTCGCTTCCCCAAAATACCGGTAGAGGCATGGGCGAGTTGTACCGTGCCTTGTGCGGTTAAGTTGGTCAGATCTTCTGATTCCCCCAATGTGCCATAAGAATAGATATCAACGTCAATCGCACCTTGAGTTTTCTCTTCGATACGTTTTTTAAACGCTTTGGCGTAGATGTGCTGAAGCGATCCTTCGATCTCCTCCAACCCAAAACGCCACGTAGTGGGCTCTTTTTCGGCATCATGCTTGGGAAGCGTTGATGCAAAAAGCACGGTTGTCGATGTGAAATATGAGGCGATCACCAATAAAAGCGTAGTCAGCGTGGACAAACTGAACCTTCCCCTGCGTGATCTCTGCTTTTTTTCCATCAAGTACTCACTCATCAGTCACGGAAAAATTCCTCGCTTTTAAATAGATAATCTATGAAGTGGGGTTTGATCAGTGCTGCGTTTGAGAATGGGAAAAGAAAAAGGTGATGTTGTCTCAGATTTCACAATGAGGCTTTCAAGTCGCTGAGCCCCATTTTGCGAGGCTCCAGTAATTGTCGATAAATATCATTGAGTTAAATTGGTACAAACGGTGGAACTTACTGATGATGAGTAAGGGATATTTCAAGATGTAAATAAAGTGGAAATCCCTCAACCCTACATTGATAAGGAAATTCATCATGCACAAACCGTTACTCTACTCCGCGGTCACGTTAGGTATTGCTGCTGCATTCCCTGCGTGGGCTGTGGATTGTAACTCCCTTACTTCATGGGAAAGCGGCGCAATCTATACCAGCGGCACAGAAGTCGCGCATCAAGGCGACGCGTACAAGGCAAACTGGTGGACGACAGGTAACAACCCCGCTGATCATTCAGGCCCTTGGCAAGAGTGGGAAGCGCTTGGCCAATGTGATTCAACGGGCGGAAATCAACCGCCTTCTGTGACTGTTAACTCCCCGTTGAACAATGCCCAATTTACCGAAGGTGACGTCATCACTGTGTCGGCCGCTGCGTCTGACAGCGACGGGTCTGTGTCTGATGTTGAGTTCCTTCTTAATGATGTCAGCTTAGGCGTGGTATCAAAAGCCCCTTACCAACTGACATGGACGGCAGAGCAAGGCAATTTCATTGTCACAGCTGTGGTGACGGATAACGAAGGCGCAAGCCGTTCGGATGAAGTCAGTGTGTCTGTGGCATCACAATCCGTGGGTGTGCCGCCGTCTGTTGATTTGACCGCCCCAACCTCGGGTTCTCAAATCAAAGCGGGTGATCAAGTCCTCGTTACTGCGGATGCAACCGATACCGATGGCTCCGTTGCACGTGTTGATTTCTATGTCGACAACGCCGTTATCAGCACAGATACCACAGCGCCGTATGAAGCACGATGGGATGCTGTTGAAGGCGCGCATACCTTCAAAGCCAAAGCAACGGATCAAGACAACATCTCTTCATGGTCTGGTGAGGTTACTGTCGCTGTTTCTGGCAATGCCGTGGGTGGTGGTTGTGCGGGCGTGCCAACCTACAAAGCCGGCACCGCGTATTCAGCGGGCGATATCGTTCAGAACGCGAATTTCAAATATCAGTGCGATGTGGCGGGTTGGTGCTCGTCGGATGCTGCATGGGCGTATGAGCCGAATGTGGGCGCGCACTGGCAAGATGCTTGGACCGAATTGGGCATTTGCGCCATCGTACCAACGGTGACGTTTACATCACCTGCGGACAACGCAACTGTGCTTGCTGGCGAAACGGTGAATGTCGCGGTTGATGCAACAGATGCTGATGGCAGTGTTGATGGTGTCGAATTCTTTGCCGCTGGCCAGAGCTTGGGTGTTGATACCGTCGCGCCATACAGCGTGGATTGGCTCGCGTCAGGCAAGGGCAATGTCAGCTTAACGGCGATTGCCACTGATAATGAAGGCAACATCGGCGAAGCGGGCGTGTTGGTGAGCGTGAGTGACCAACCTCTGGTCGCGAGCTTAACGTCGCCTTCTGCGGGCACAACGGTGGGCTTAGGCAAGGCCGTCACGCTTGCTGCAGAAGCCAGTTCGTTGAATGGTGCAGTATCAAAAGTCGACTTTATGGTGAACGGTTCGGTTGTCGCGACCGACACAACGTCGCCATATGATGCCGTTTGGACGCCAGGCGCAATTGGCAGCTATTCTGTGTCAGCGCTGGCGACAGACAGCAATGGTCTTACTGCCACCACGGACGGTGTGACCGTCAAAGTGTTTGAGCAATCAGCCGTGAAACACAAGCTGATCGGTTACTGGCATAACTTTGTTAATGGTGCGGGTTGTCCGATGAACCTTAGCGAAATGTCAGATGCGTGGGATATCGTTGATATTGCGTTTGCAGAAAATGACCGCAATAGCGATGGTACGGTGCACTTCAATCTCTATAGCGGTGACATGTACAGTGATTGTCCTGCGTTAGATCCACAGCGCTTTAAGCAAGACATGGCGGCGCTACAAGCGCGAGGTAAAGTGTTTGTGCTGTCGTTGGGAGGCGCTGAAGGCACGATTACGTTGAACAATGACGTGGATGAAGCGAACTTTGTATCGAGTCTTACTGACATCGTAAAAGAGTGGGGCTTTGACGGCTTAGACATTGATTTAGAGAGCGGATCTAACCTGCTTCACGGTTCGCAAATCCAAGCGCGTTTACCGGGTGCGTTAAAACAGATTGAAGCGAACATGGGCGGTGATATGTACCTGACCATGGCACCAGAACACCCGTATGTGCAAGGTGGTATGGTTGCGTACAGCGGTATCTGGGGGGCATACATTCCCCTGATCAATGAACTTCGTGACACGTTAGATCTGCTTCATGTTCAGCTTTACAACAATGGCGGTATGCCTAACCCGTATCTGCCTGGTGCAGCGTCGGAAGGGTCAGTGGACATGATGGTCGCGCAATCCAAAATGTTGATTGAAGGCTTTGAACTGGCGAACGGTCAAATGTTTGAACCATTACGTGACGATCAAGTTGCGATTGGTTTGCCCTCTGGCCCAAGCTCTGCAAACTCTGGTCAAGCACCCACGCAGAACATTCTGGATGCTTTAGATTGCTTAACCAAAGGCACATCGTGTGGCACGGTTGTTCCTGCGTTCAATTACCCGAACTATGGTGGTGTGATGACCTGGTCTATCAACTGGGATCAGCATGACGGCTATAACTTCTCCGGCCCTGTTGGCGACAAACTGGATGCGATGAATGCAGCACAGTAAGTCGAACCAAATCTCGCAATGATGCGTGAATGAACCGAAACGGGAGCTCTGCTCCCGTTTTCGTTTTTATGTCTCATTGTAGAGGGGATGTTCCATCGCTTAATCAATATGTTGACTATGATTTCAACAACAATTGATCAGGAGCAGCGTATGCATTCATGGAAAGAACAACATCTCACAAATTTTGATGTTGAAGTGATTTCTAAGCGTTCAATTGGGAATCCTGGTACAGATTACCAAGCGTCAGGGCATGGTGATGCGTGGCACTATTGCTTAACGGTTGAACTTGAAGGGTTTAATGATATCCGGAAGTTGCGTCTGGATGACATTTGGAAAGACATGATTGAACATAAGAAAACACAATTTTCTGGCGTGGTGTTGGCGCTTGAAACCCTTGTTAAATTTGGCGACGAAGTAACACTCGAAACACCCTATGATGTGGTTATCAACGTAGAGTATTAATGCGCGTTAGCCCTGCCGATTTTTCTAACGTACTCTCCCCATTCTTTCACGCACAAACGGTGCGTATTTGTAAAACATCATCCTGCAAACCCTTAATAGTCACAAATACCTGCCTAGAAAATTGTAAAAAAGTGCCCGAGAAAATCTATTTAACGCTACGCTCGTTTTTGCAACAGGTTTCGCATGTCATTTATGTTGTTATGTCTTGTTTAGCTTATTAGCAAGTTCGAACGTTCGGTGTCGCCATTGGTTGCGTTTGTCACTGGACGGTAGACGGAAAACATAAAAATAGGACGGCGATTCATGGAATTTCGTTGTCATTCCATCAGTAATTTAGGTTAGGGAAAACAACGTAATGCTCAAGTTGACTCTGCTTGGAACCGGAGCCGCTGGCGGCGTTCCGCTCTATGGCTGCGAGTGCTCTGCATGTGATCGTGCAAGGCGACAACCCGCGTTTGAAAGAAAACCCAGTAGTGCGATGATCGAATGGGGAAGGGGAAGCAGTAAAGAAAGGCTGCTTATTGATGCTGGGCTTATGGATTTGCACGCTCGATTTCCTGCGGGTACCTATAATGGTTTTTTGTTAACCCATTTTCACGTGGATCATGTTCAGGGTTTCTTCCACTTAAGGTGGGGGAATCCACCGCTTATTCCTGTGTGGTGCCCCGACGATCCTTCAGGTTGCGCAGACCTACTCAAACACCCAGGCTGTTTGCAGTACAAGCCTATCCTTCGTCACGGGGAATTGTTCACGGTGAATGGCCTACGCATCGTGCCTTTACGTATGCACCATTCTCGTATTACGTTCGGTTTTATTTTCGAGTTTGCGAACAAGCGATACGCATACCTAACGGATACTAACGGTTTGCCAGCGAGCAGCATGGACATTTTGCTGAGTCAGGAGCAACTTCACGCTGTGGTGTTGGATTGTAGCTATGTAACCGCTGAGGACGATGCAAATCACGGCGGGTTGGCAACTGCAAACGAGATCTACAAAAAACTTCAGCCCAAAGAAATGATTGCCACGCACATAGGGCATGAACTTGATGCGTGGTTTATGAAGCACGGTACACCAGACTGGCTTGAAGTGGGCAGGGAGGGCATGGAGATTTGTTAGTGTCCTCCATTTGAGCCTGCATGAGACACATTGAAAACCGCCCATGAGGCGGTTTTTTTCGCTGCTTAGCTTCGTTGTTTATATTTATACTTCGCTAATTTGCAACAGAACGATAGAAGTATTTCTCATAGCTTCCGCCATCCAGCAGCTTTGCTGCGCGAGAAATGATACCGACGAGTACCAGCGCAAACAGCAGCCTTCCCCAGAAAATGGTGTTGAAATCTGCGCCAATCACCAGCATCAGTAGGGTGTCTTCGATCAAGCTGTGGAGAAGACCAAGCAAGGTAATGGCAGTGAAAATATCGCGTGGTGCAATGTGGCCTTTTTGTGCCTCATTGATCAATAACCCTCCGCCATAGGATAAGCCTAACGTAATGCCAATCAAGGTTAGGTTTGTCGCTTCCTTGCTGATACCAAGTAAGCGAAGAAAGGGGCTGAGTGCCTTGCCAATCAGCTTCTCGACGCCAATCACTTTGAGAACATTGAGCGTGAAGATCAACACATTGATGATAACGAATACCAGCACCAAATTTTGAACTTGGCTGAGTGCCCAATTTAACAAAGAAGGATCTGCAGTCCCGCTCGGTTGCCAAACCATGTTTGCAGGTTGTTGAAGCGCGTCGGTCGCCATGTAGAGTTGGTTTAGAATCCAGCCTAAAAGATAGGCTCCGCCAACACGAACCAATAATGTCCACCAGATTGAGATCCCCGATTTTTTTGCTAGCCCAGTTTCAATTGGCATCGAATGCGCAAGCAAAATAAGGGAGCTTAAGATAGAGGCTTGAGCGACGGTCATAGGGACATCAAGATTGATCAATACCACCAAGCTCGAATAGATATTGATCAGCATCGCTGTCGCCCAGACGATGCCCATTTCACTCGGCAAACCTACCGCATCCATGAGCGGAGAAATAAGCGAAGAGAACCAAACCACGCCACCAAATTCTTGGAATATTTTCACGACAATAATGGTTGGGATCATGACTTTGTATAGTGTCATTGATACGTTAAAGCTGTCGACAACGGTACGTTTAAAAAACGCGACCACCTTGTTCATTCGGTACTCCCTGCGTGTGATTGTTTTTTCCTTTTTAGTGACGTTATCAGATTTTCGAATTGATAAGTCTCTTTGTTAGAGAATTATTTCCACATCACATTTTGAGAGATTTGAGTTTCTCAGATTAATGGCCATTTACAAATGGAGTGCCATTCGTAATCTCATGAAATTAAACAGTAAAATTTAAGTAATTAAACAATTAACCTTTATTTGTTTAAGGTTAATATTGAAATTCTCACCCCTGAGTCACTCCTTCTTATGGTCATCCTTATACAGTCTTTGTGATTATATCGATACATATCGTATCAATATTGCGCGTGCAAAAGAAAAGAAATAAACACGAAGATGAGGAGAAAGTAATGAGGAAGCTATTGGCTTGTGGTGTTGCGCTCTCGATGAGTTTCGCGACCACGAATGTTATGGCAACGACGGCACAAGAGTTAGGAAACATTGGTTCATACGTTCAGTCGGTATTTAACCCGAACATGACCGTTACGCCAAGCCCAGCAGGAACGATCTACAAAACGCACCAACCGCCTTCCGTAAATCAAGCGGGCGAAGCGCTGCATTACTTAGATTTTTCCGAACATGTTTATAAAGCGTTTGGTGCACCTAGCGGCTGGACGGCAACGGAAACCATCCACGATTCATCAATGGGTTACCATGCAGTTGTATATACCAAGGGCAGTGAGGCGATAATCGCTTTCAGAGGCAGTGAACTGGGTACGTCAGATTGGGTGAACAACGGCATTATGGTCGAAGGTGAAGTGCCTGATCAGTATCGTCGTGCTATTCAAGATGCGGGATGGCTGGTGGACAAATACAGTCAATACGACATCCACTTCACTGGCCACAGTCTCGGTGGCGGTCTTGCCACTGCAGCAGCGATTCTTACGGGCGAGCCTGCGACAGTGTTTGATGCTTCTGGCCTCGGTAATTCGGTGCTAGAAGAAGTGAAAACAGCACTTCGTGCGTCGGGACAAGATGACAGTGTGTGGCACAACAATGCGCTTAATATTGATAACTTCAACCTAGAAGGCGAGATGGTATCAGATCTTGATTATCAGCAAGATGCAGACACTTTGGGCGTGGATTCGAAACTCTATGGTGATGTGTACTACCTCTCGGCAAATCGTTTTACACCTCTGTTTTTCCTCAATACAGGACTTTCACGCCATTTCACTACGCCGCTAAAAGAAGAGCTCCAATTCTTGTCACAGCCGATTTTCCGCGTTAATACAGCCGATCTCGTGAGCGTCGATAACGACATTGATCCGTTTCGCTCTCTGTTTTACATCGATTGGACAGATGACACCTTAGATCTTCTCGCATGGCAGGTTGAGTATGCCATAAACTCGTTTCCAAGCTTTCTAGAAGATCTGTAGTTATACAGCAAAGTGGAGAAGCGTTGATTTGGCATTTCTCCACGCTGTTTGGATGTAAGTGTTCTCATGTTTCAATTGATTTTAGGGATGCTGTGAGCATCCCTCTTTTTTACCCATTCATCGGCTGTAGATTAACTGATTGAAAAAATGAGGTTTATTCTCATACGGTATCATGCAGGCGATTACGCATTTATGCTCGATAGAATGATCGAATCCCCGCTTTTCAGGGTATTAATGCCATATCTTCTGTTCTAATACCCAAAGAGAATTCATCATCATGCATTTCAATGAAAGCCGCTTAAGCTCGCTAGAACGCCGTTATAAAGCGCGACTTATCAATAGTCTATCAGGATTCAAAAGCGCAAACCTTGTTGGCACGGTGAGTGCTGAAGGGATAACGAACTTGGCTATGGTGAGCTCTGTGTTTCATCTGGGGGCGAATCCACCATTAGTGGGCATGATCATCCGGCCTCATTCCGTCACGCGCGACACGTTAGAGAACATAGAAAGCACAGGCGTATACACACTTAACCAGGTCTCAGCGTCTTTTTGGAAACAGGCCCATCAAACGTCAGCACGTTACGATGCGGAAACATCCGAGTTTTATGCAACCGGACTAGGCGAGCAGTTTCGAGAGGGCATCACCGCGCCATTTGTTGAAGAAAGTGCGTTATCGTATGCACTTAAGGTGGCGGAGATGAAGACCTTGGCGGTGAATGATACCGTCATGGTGATCGGTGAAATCACGGATATCTTTGTGGAAGACATCGCCGTGATGGAAGATGGATACATCGATATAGAGACATTAGATACCGTTGCAGTGTCAGGGTTAGACGCCTATCACGTCACTCAGCGTTTAGGGCGATTGGCCTATGCAAAACCTGAATTGCCACCACGATGTTTAGATGACGAGTAAGCTTCTTGCTCTAAGGCGATGAGCCAATTGTTTTTTCGATCTAAAAACGCAGCCAAATCGGCTGCGTTTTTGTTGTATTCACGGTGTCTTTTTTGCCTTGTCTCGCGTTGTCACAGCAATTATGAACGTTCTATGGTGCGCGTTTCCTCGATCTTTTGGCCGTTTTCATCAATGACATAAAAATCGATGCGCTGCGTTTGTTGTGGTGATAAAGAGAAATACACAAAGCCATTTTCGTCAGTGGCTTTAGTGCCTAATACATTTATAGATGTTGATACGTCATAGCCTGAAATCGGTTCGCCGTCTTGTGTTACTTGAACGAAAGCGCCGCCATGCACTGTCGTCACACTCAATTCCGTTGAGGGAACTTGTGCAAAAGCAGAAGAGGAAGCAAGCATCACTAACGCAGCGGTTATTGTCTTTTTCATTGTTATCTCCAACGTTTCATTATTATTGAGAACGAAATCACCATAACAACGGAGGTTGGTTGCGAAAAGCGATAGTTGAGCTGTGTTCAGGCGCTATTCAGCGAGTGACAACACATTGAGCTATAGCTGAATATCGGCTGAATCATGAACGTGAAATCTCGCCCCTTGAGCGAATGCATTCTTTCTTATTGGGCAAGAGTCGTTGGGTGAACTGTCAATTTTGTGTTCGGTATTTGACGACAAAAGAGAATTCTCACCGTGAAGACATAATGTGGCCACGGCAAAACATACAGTTATACCCAAACAACCTGAAGATGGCCTCCCTTCGGGCGAGTTTACTGACGCCATGCTCGGTGTTATCCCTTTTTGATAGAGATCACTACATCGGCAAAGGGACGCCTAGATCATAACGTCAGTAAACCTCGCTGAATCCTGCATCTTCAGGTTGTTTGGGTATAGAGGTAAAGTCACATTGGCAGGGAATTGAATGACAAACTGGCCAGAACCAAGAGACATCGTAAGAACGGGAAACTTTCCGTATGTGTTTAAGATAGAAGAAGACTTCGTTTACGAATCACATTGGAAAATTGACCAACACTTTGCATCCCAGTGGCTGGAGATAACTACAAACGGAACTATCACCATCAAAGCCAATGAAACGGGATATGCGTGGGATGGGTGTACACCAAAATGGAGTGTGCTTAATCTCGTGATCATTGGAACACCGGATGGACATATTGATTATCGCACCATGAAACCTTTTTGCTTTTATGCATCCTTGGTTCATGACGCGCTCTATCAATATTTGGATTCAGTGCCTGTGTCTAAAAAAGACATCGATCTGCTGTTTTTGGAGATGTTGGGAGATTTTAAACTTCGCAAATTCTACTACTTCTTTGTGAAACATTTTGGTGGGCGAGGTGTTGTTCAACGTGGCTTTTGAGGCTTCAAACGCTTTTGGTAGAAAATTTTATCGATGCCCCGTAATGGGTAATCGCTGTATCTGCCTGTTTGTCGAAAACCTAGGTTTTCGTAGAAAGTAGGGGCTTGAAACGAATAGGTGTCGATGAACAAATTCATAATGTCTCCTTTTTTCGCTTCAGCTTCCACGCGTTCGATGAGTTGGCGACCAAAACCTTGCCTTCTCATGTTCTCATCTAACCAAAGATAGCGAATGTGCATGGAGGTAAAAAATTGCTGGCCTGTCAGTCCGCCAACGATGTGATTTTCTTCATCATAAATAAACAGCCCGAAGCTGTTTTCATTCGGCGTAGGAAAGTGCTCCCGATTAAAACCCACTAATCCTTCATAGATGGTTGATACAGCATCCTTTGATGGTGCCAATGTGAAAGTGAAGTCCAATTTTTCCCCCTCGAGCGGTTTCGATCCTTATGTGTCAGCAATGCGTGGCGTTTTTCTTTTTATATGCGCCATATTTTCTAAGTGATTGGTGACTAAGTGTGAATCAGTGCATTTGCACTAAATTGAGTTTACGAATCGCGTACTAAATAGCTCACTAAATTCATAGGAACACACTCTGTGTATTGAAAAAGAATCATGTTCTTATTTATGGGATAAGGCGGGGTTTTAGGGTAAATGAGTAATAAACACATCCGACCACATAATTATTCAGTGAGCAAAATAGAACGGTCGTGCTATAACTTGATGCAGTCGTATGGGTAGTTGAAATAATGAACAAGAAAAAGCAAACGCGTGAACAGATTCTGATGGTCGGTTTTGAGATGGCAAGCCTTGAAGGGCTTGAAAGCTTAACGATCGGCGAACTTGCAAAGCGGGTTGGCATGTCGAAAAGTGGATTGTTTGCGCATTTTAACTCCCGAACAAATTTACAAGCGGCTGTGGTTTCTTATGCAGGTGAGCGTTTTACAGAGCGTGTGATTGCGCCTTGTCGAGACGCTTCGCATGTTAGCTATGAAGCTAAGCTACGTCAGATGCTGGACAATTGGCTCACCTGGAACAGCTCCTTTCAGGGAAGCTGCATGTTTTTGGATGCGTTGCGCGACAGCCATGCCGACGATGATCCGATGCAAATGATGTTAGAAGTGATCACTAAGCGTTGGTTAGGCTATCTCAATATTCAATTTGAAAAGGGTATTGAGTCCAAAGAGTTTCGCGCTGATCTCGATTGCTGGCAGACCGTTTACGAACTGTACGGTTTGTATTTGAGTAGCCATTTATTTCGAACCCTGTCTCTTGAAACACAGGGTGCACAAAAGTTTTGGAAGGGCATAGACGACCTTTTTGCTCGGATTCGATATACCGCAGATTGATCGTCGTGATGGACTGAAAAGTGCGCATTGATGCGTTTACGTCCAATAAGAATCGGCGTTTGCGTTTAATCGAAAATAGCACGGTCGTTCGATAAAAAAGGGAAAATCAATGAGTAGCAAAATCTACTTCGGACAGAAAAAGGGTTTTAGCTTCCGCCGCAGTGCGCTGAGCGTTGCAACGCGTTTTCATCACAGCGTTGCGCCTAAACATGCACTCAAAACGGCGCGTCGCTTGTTTCTTACCCCAGCAAAAATGAAAGACATCAATCCAAGACCTGAGGGCATGGTGGTTGAGGCCATTGAAACCCAAGAAGGTAAAATGATGTCTTATCAACTCGGTTCAGGCCCAACGTGGGTTCTGACCCATGGTTGGTCAGGGTCTGCTAACCAGTTTTTTCCTTTGATGGAACATATCGCCGCTGCGGGCTATACCGCACTCGCGTATGATCACCCGGCTCACGGCAAAAGCGAAGGTAAGGAAGGCAGCATTCCTGCGTTTCTCTTTGCACTGGATGGCATCTTAAACCTACAAACACAGATCGAAGGTGTGATTGCGCACTCGATGGGCGGAGCAACCTTGCTGGAAAGTGAGCATCCTTGTTTGCAGCATAAACCGATTATTTTGGTCGCACCCGTGCTGAAGTATTGGGAAAACTTGTTTGGTACGGTTGAAGCATCAGGTTATTCCATGAAGTTGTTTCGAGAAGTCATTGACGACGTTGGCCGTCAGTACAATTTCACTGTGGAAAAGATTGATCCGTTTGCCCGGCTGAAAAACCGTGGTGCACCTGTGGTGATTGTTCACGATAAAGGGGATCGCTTTGCACCGTTTGCTGTGTCCGAAGAAGCCAATGGTTTTGACCATGTCTCGCTCGTTGCTACTGAAGGGTTAGGACATGGTCGCGTGTTAAAAAGCGATCCGCTTAAAGAAGCCTTCAATGCGCTGATCAATCGCTAGCAATGCACAACGTCGCTCGCTGAAAACGTCAGTGAGTGAGAGTTATCAAGGAAGATAGACCTTACAAGGAAAGACAATGATTACACCTATCTACGCCGCGTTATTGGCACTGCTGTTTCTTTATCTCTCATTTCGTACCATTGGCGTGCGTCGCGCATTAAAGGTGGGGATTGGCGATGGGGGAGATAAGGCACTATCTCGCGCCATGCGTGTTCACGCCAACTTTGCAGAATATGTTCCGTTTATCCTGCTATTACTGCTGATGTTAGAGCTTCAACTGGCGGGCAGTGCATCATTGATGTTGCATGTGCTTGGTCTGGCGTTGGTTGTTGGGCGCTGCGCTCACGCGTATGGCGTGAGCCAACCAGAAGAAGTGCTTTACTTTCGAAAAGTGGGGATGGTGCTGACCTTCTTGGTGCTATTGATTACGTCGCTTTGGAACCTTGCTCTTGCCGTGTTTTAAGACTGAAAATAGTGAGTGTGTAGCGTTAGTTGCACAATATATGAATGTGATATGCTCCGCGCGTATTTATTGAAGTTAGGTAGGGGAATCCTTTGAAGAAAATCGCTGTTTTTGCCGATGTACAAAACGTGTATTACACCACTCGGCAGGCGTATGGTCGTCAATTCAACTACCGAGGTTTGTGGAAAAAGCTGGAAGGCATGGGTGAGGTCGTTTCGGCGACTGCGTATGCGATCCGTCGCGATGATGATCAACAAATCAAGTTCCAAGATGCACTGCGTCATATTGGGTTTGATGTGAAGCTTAAGCCTTATATTCAACGCAGCGACGGCAGCACAAAAGGTGATTGGGATGTTGGTATTGCGATCGATGTTCTCGATGCCGCACCTTATGTCGACATGGTTGTGCTTCTATCTGGTGACGGTGATTTCGACTTGTTGATGGAAAAAGTGAAGACAGGTTATGGCAAGGAATCTGTGGTGTTTGGTGTTCCAATGCTGACAGCCAATTCCTTAGTAAACAGCGTTGACCGCTTTATTCCTATCGAAGAAGACATGTTGCTCTAGCGTCACTACGTTGAGTGCCTGTGTGACATAAAAAAGAGCCCGAAGGCTCTTTTTTATTATGTGCTGAAGGCGGTCTATTTACCGGCAATGTTCAGTCGCGCAAAGCGAATCAATGGCGAGAAGAAATGGCCGTCATAGTTCGGGACTACCGTGTTTCCAACGGCATCGATTTCTTTAATCATGGTGTAGAAATTACCTGCAACGGTAATACCACGAACGGGTTTGAGGCGTTTACCATCACGACAAAGGAAACCGCTCGCGCCGAAAGAGAATTCACCGCTGATCGCGTCAGCACCTGAATGCACACCTTGAAGCTCTACAAGCTCGAGGTATTCACCCGCCGTGACTTCTGCTTCACTGCTTTTCCCTGCTCCAATCACATCATGACGCGAAGTGACACTTAGCGTGCCTTTTGCAGAACGCCCAGCATTCGCTGTAGGTGTTACGCCAAAGTGTGCTGCTGTGGCGGAGTTATGAAGCAAGCCGACGAGTTTGCCGTCTTCAATCAACGAGGTGTCACCCGTGGCAAAGCCTTCACCATCCCATGCTTTGATAGCATGACCACCAGGCATATACGCCACGTCTTTGAACGTAAGCAGAGGACTGGCGACTTGCTCACCCACTTTTTCACGCCAAGGGTTGATGCCACGCTTAGCGGACTCCCCAGAGAAGCAACTACCAAACGCGCCAAGCACTTCATTCAAGGCATCTTGTTCGAAGATCACCGAATACTGACCTGTAGCGATAGGTTCACCTTCAAGCAAGGCTTCAGCCATGTTGTAGGCATCTCTAATCACGCGATCGGCTTCTAGACCATCAAAGGTACGTGCGACGGACGCAGCCACGTGCATGGCTTGTTTGTCGTTGTGATCAATCAATGCTGCCGTGTAACAACTCAGGGTGCGCTCTTGGTGCGAGCAACGTGTGCCTAGCGTGTTGCCTAACAACAGAATAGAGCTGCTTTCGCTATAGCCATTGTAAGGCGCAGATTTCGCCAGTGGTTTTTCGCGGATTTGACGTTCAAGCGACAGGGCCAGTTCAATCTTTTGCTCTGGTGTGGCGTTGTCTTGTTGGTAGATTTCAGGCTGTTCGGTTCGCAGTGTTAAACCTTCGGCGCGAATTTTCTGAAACGCGTCTTTCTTGGTGTAGCTCGCGTTCGTTAGCGCTTGATTTACCATTTGAGCGAGGCTTTCTGGCTCTAAAGATTCAGAATAGCTAATGGCGACGTGCTCATCTTTAATCACACGTACACCAATCACTTGGCTCGCTGTTACCTTATATTCCGACAATTCACCTTGGTCAGATTTCAAGCTGAAACTTTCGCTGCTTGAGGCAATAACATCTGCCGTTGCACCTTGTTTGGTAGCAAGATCTAGGACTTGCTCAAGGGCATTTTCTAGGTTGTTCAATTCACTCATTAGCTGCCACCTCCCACAAGAATGTTATCGACCTTAAGCGCTGCTTGACCCACGGTTGTTGGGACAGAACCACTCACTGAGCCACACATACCCGCAGCCAATGCAAAGTCTTTGCCGACCATACTGATTTCTTTCAGTACTTTAGGACCTGTGCTGATCAGCGTTGCCGATTTCAGAGGCGTGGTAACTTTGCCATTTTCAATCAAATAAGCTTCTTGCACCGCGAAGTTGAATTCGCCAGTACCTGGCTGCACAGAACCACCGCCCATTTTCTTCGCGTAAATACCGCGTTCAATGCCAGCGATCATGTCATCAAATTCGGCATCGCCAGCTTCGATGTAGGTGTTACGCATGCGTGAGGTCGGTGCATATTTGTAGGATTCACGACGACCCGAGCCGGTACGTTCGTAGCCCGTTTTCAAACCGCCCATGTGGTCAACCATGAAACCCGTCAGCTTACCGTCTTTAATAAGCTGCGTATGCTGGGTTTCCATGCCTTCATCATCAATGTTAATGGAGCCCCACTCGTTGGTTAGGAGGCCGTTATCCACTGCATTAACAACAGGGTTGGCGATCATCTCACCCATCTTGTCGTGGAAGACGGAGGCTTTTTTCGCCACCGACGTGGTTTCTAGCAGATGACCACACGCTTCGTGGAAGATAACGCCACCGAAGCCATTACCGATAACAACCGGCATTTCGCCCGAAGGACAGGCGCTCGCACCCAACTTAATCAGTGCTTGTTTTGCGGCCATCTCACCGAGTGCTTCAGGATCGACGCTGGAATTAAACTCCCAACCCGACAACATGCCTGGTGCTTCATACCCTGTTGATTGCTCAGAGCCTAGGGTTGCAACCACAGACGAGGCAATACGCGTGTAGTGACGGGTATCCTGAATGTGTAAGCCGGTGGAGTTGAAAATTTCAATGTGCTGTTCGCGTTGTGCAATGCGGCCAATCACCTGAGAAATTTTGTCGCTTTCTGCTCGCGCTTTTGCATCGACACGTTTTAAAAAGGCAATCTTTTCTTCAACGCGGTTATCGACGGAAAACGGCATAGTCGCTGGGTGACGATCGGCATTCATGATCAGATTCAATGCACCTGCATTGGCGATTTGGTCGCGTTTATCTTTTGCGCAGAGCAGGGTAGTGACGCGTTTTAGTTTTTCTTCATCCTGACTGTTGGTGTAGCCATAAAGCACTTTATGACCAAAAAACAGGCGGATACCAATCCCAAAATCAATGCCAGAGTTCACTTTGTCGACGTCACCCGACAGCACTTCTACGCTGCCTGAATGGTGACGCTCTACAAAGAGCTCCGCAAAGTCGGCACCAAGAAACAGTGCATGATCAATCACCGCTTTGGCAGTGTTCGGATTTAACATTCCTTCCTCCTTTATATACCCAAGTATTTTTACAGGGCTTGGGTATCCAGAATTGGCTCTTTTTTTAGCCTTAACACTTTCAGAGTATCAGGTCGGTAAACGAGCACCAATAATCTTTACCTTTTAGTGATATAGGATTAAACAATCGATGCTTTTTTGGTGGTTTTATGACCAAAAATCACAGGTGTATTAGAGTGAGTGACAGCATTTACATGCATTAGATGATGGATAGGTATTGATGTAAGTACGTGTCAGTGGACGTCGTTCACCTTTGCTCATTTGTTCAGAGTTATTCATATAGAATCAGACCACAAAAATCGCTTTTATCCCCTCAACAGCCTGATACACTTCTGCCATCCCGCAATTTTGATAGCGCGCTCAGACGCGTACTCGGTACATGGATATAAACAATGGCTCAAAAACTGACGAAACAAGTCCCTACCAACATCATCACTGGCTTTCTGGGTGTTGGGAAAACCACGGCGATTTTAAACCTCCTCAAACAAAAACCTGCAGATGAAAACTGGGCTGTATTGGTGAATGAGTTTGGAGAAGTTGGCGTTGATGGCGCGTTTCTCAGTGAGCAAGGTGCGCTGGTTAAAGAAGTACCGGGCGGCTGCATGTGCTGTGTGGCTGGCCTACCCATGGCTATCGGCATTAATGCCCTGTTGGCGCAAAACCCTGACCGCCTATTGATTGAACCTACAGGGCTCGGTCATCCAAAAGACATCATCGGCAAATTACTTTCTGAGCATTACGAAAACTACATTGCGCTGAATGCGACGATTACCTTGGTGGATCCACGTAATTTTGCTGACGAGAAATACACGACAAACCAGAACTTCCAAGATCAGCTCGCCTTGGCCGATGTGGTTGTGGCGAACAAAATCGACATGTGCACCGAGCAAGATCGCGCGGCATTTGATGACTACGTACGTGCGTCTGAGATTCCAAAACTGGCATTAGGGTACGTGGAGCAAGGTCAACTTGATCCTGCTTGGTTGATGCTGCCGCGTGCTAACCGTGATGCGCAATTTGGTCACCATCACTCGCACGACGATGATGAAATGCCAGCCTTTGAACTTGAGCCGGGAGAGACATTCCGACGCAAAGAAAACAAAGGGCAGGGGTATGTCAGTTGTGGCTGGATTTTCGAACCAACGACCGTTTTCCCGTTTGATGCCTTGTACGGGCTGTTTGCAAATTTAAACGCTGAACGCGTTAAAGCGGTCATGAAAACGGACGATGGAATGTTTGCCTTCAATGTCGTTAACCAAATGGTCACGGTCAATCCAGTGAGTCTTGACGGTGTCGAATCACGTGTTGAAGTGATTGATAAAAACCCATTACCGTGGGATGAACTCGAAGATATTCTGCTTTCCTTCATCGTATAGACTTTCTTGCCCCAAATACCCATTTGGGGCATTCACGCTGACGTGGAGAACACTCGGATGTTGCCAGAAATTCAACGTAAGATAGCGACGTATCCAGATGACGTAAGAGCACATTTTTCTGCCGTGGAAGCGTTGATCTATGAGGTGGCTGAATCCCTAGACAAGTCAGTCGAAGAGAGTGTGAAGTGGGGGGAAGCAAGTTACCTCGTGAAAGGTGGGACAGCTATCCGTATCGATTGGAAAACGCGTTCTCCTGAATCACTGTGTTTGTTCTTTAATTGCAAAACATTACTTATCGACACCTTTAGAGAGGTGTTGCCTGATGCCTTTGAATATCAAGGTAACCGAGAGTTACGTTTCCCTGTCCATTCCCCCCTTCCTGTTGAACCGCTTCGCATTTGTATTGCTGCAGCGATGTGCTATCAAACACGTAAACATGACCCTTTACTCGGTTTATAAAATAGAGCCGCAATTATTACATTGAATGCCTAATAAAGTGTGCATTGCGGCATGTTTATGGGCATTTTTTTTGCGCCGTTCCGTCAGGTTCTGAATAATCCAAATCATAATAATTATGACGATCGGCTCGAAAAGGTTTTCAATGCTTACTCGCTTTAGCTATGCCTATGGAAGTACGCTTTACGTACAAATTTGGAATGACAGACTGCGTATTCTTGATGGAAAAACAGGAAATACGTTCGATGAATCGCCACTGGTTGCTTGGCACGCAGACAAGCCGTGGCGCAAACGCTTTGCTGGTTTCGGCGATGAGGTAAAGACGCTGGATGAAAACCACATTATCAAGAACCCGTTTGACCATCCCCGCAGCTTGATTGCCGATATTGAGACTGGTTCGGTGTTACTGCGCTGTGCCATGACAAGTTTGATTCAGCGAAATTTCTTCACCAGCCGAATTCAAGTGATTTTACACCCCATGACATGCGTAGAAGGGGGCTTAACATCGGTTGAGCAGAAAGCCTTTAAAACCATGGCGCATGACGCGGGTGTGAGTGATGTATTTCTCTATTGGGGAGAGCCGCTTGAAGCCCATCAACTCACCGTTGATGGACTGTCGACACCGCAATTGCAGCAAGGGTGATTACGCAGGGAGAATATTGTTTCTCACCAATCCACGGCGGACATTCGTACAGAGCTTGCCGAAACGTCGAATTTCATCGAAGTTAGGATCGACGCCGCGATTCATGGCGGATTCCCAGTAAGACAATTCGCTGTCTACGAGCTCCAGAAGCTTTTTGGGGCATCCGATACAAGAATTGTCTGGGCCGCAGACAAAGGTATCTGATTCGTACAAGGGTAATTCCTGCTTTACCTGCTCAATGATGAGTCTCATTGCATCCATGCGAGTCGGTTTTTTGGCCATGGTTCTACCTCGCTCACAAGAAGGCGCTGATTCTATGCCTGCCCCTCAAAAATGTCGATAGGGTCGCAAAATAGGGCACTGTTCCTGCTGTGGCGTTATGTGAACGCTTTGTCTCAAATGCCTTCTTACCGTGAACCGTGATGCTGGCCACTATCGGTCATCACATAAAATCTACTGTCGGGTGACGGTTTCAACTGCCCTGGTTGTTTTGTATGGTGGTGTACAGGATGAGGTTCTGTCTGTGCTACAGCTGAATGTGTTTGTTGAGTGAACAGCCTCAATGCAGGAAAAGGAGAGTTAACATGGCAGAGAAAGCATTCCCCTACAAAGGACAATGCCTGTGTGGGCAGATTACATATGAAGTGGCGGTGATTGAGCCTGCAATGGGACACTGCCACTGCAGTATGTGCCGTAAATTTCATGGCGCAGCGTTTGCGACCTTGGGAGAGGCAAAAGCCGAGAATTTTAGGTTCACGACGGGTAAAGATAAGTTAAAAACCTATCAAGCTGAAAATGGTACAAAACGTACCTTCTGCGAGGATTGCGGTTCGAGTTTATTGTTTGAAGCATCCAACAGCGACGGTAGCTTGGTTGAGTTTTCGCTAGGCACGCTGGATAGCGACATTGCGTTGAAACCTGACGCGCACATCTTCACCCAGTATCAAGCGCAATGGTATGACATTACGGATGATTTGCCCATTTTCCCAGAAGGGCGAAATAGCTAATTCTTTACGCCTATGACCACAAGACTTGAGGATAAGGCTTAAAACGAAAAAAGGCAGCGTGAGCTGCCTTTTTGGTTTTGTTGAATCGGTTTACGCGTAGCTTGCCGTGAGGGTCTGCCAGTTGCGTTTTTGCTGATGAAATTCAGATTTCAGAATTTGAAGTTGTTGAACCAAAATT
This sequence comes from Enterovibrio norvegicus, assembly GCF_002876705.1. GTDB lineage: Bacteria > Pseudomonadota > Gammaproteobacteria > Enterobacterales > Vibrionaceae > Enterovibrio > Enterovibrio norvegicus_B. The sequence continues at coordinate 67,033 of NZ_MDAG01000090.1, forward strand.
GCGGCTTCATATTTCTTCAAAAGGTTCTTCTTTTTCATATCAATCAAACGCTTTTTCGCTTCGTAATAATCACTCATGCGAGCAACGAGCGCTTCATATTCTTGTTCGATGATTTGTACGCGGTATGAACCGTTCGGGCTAACACTCAAACGTGCTTGAATGTTCTTCAACAGCATGGTGGCGCGTGCTTTTTCAATGCGGTCCGGCGGTGTGACGCGAAGTTTCTTTGTAAGCCCCAGCCAGCTGCCTGATTTGATTAACCATTTTGTCGGGTCGAATTGCCACCAGTAGATGCCATTGCGGTAATCATTTTCAAAGATGTGGTGGAAGTTGTGGTAACCCTCACCAAAGGTCAAAAATGCTAGGAATCCGTTGTCACGCGCAGAGTTCTTCTCTGTGTATGGACGTGTTCCCCAGATGTGCGCCAACGAATTGATAAAAAAGGTGCAGTGGTGGTTGAGTACAAGGCGTGTAAAGCCAATCAATATGATGGCACCCCAGAGATCACCGTGGAGAAGACCAAAGACAATGGGCACACCGAAGTTCATGATGAACACCAGTGGTAGGTAATATTTATGCTGCCACATAACGATTTTATCTTTCTGTAAATCGCGACAGTTTGAGTAATCAGAATAGCGGTGCTGCTGATATTCACGCAACATCCAGCCGATGTGAGAATACCAGAAGCCACGACCCGCTGAATAAGGGTCTACATCGTTATCATCAACGTGACGGTGATGCACGCGGTGGTCTGAAGACCAATGAAGAATGCTGTTTTGAAGTGCGTATGCCCCGCCAAGGGCGAAGATAAACTTGAGGGCAGGGTGGGCTTCGTAGGTTTTGTGCGACCAGAGACGATGGTAACCCGCGGTAATGGACATTCCACTAAAGGTGAACCCGATGAGTAACATGGCAATTTGTGCCCAATCGAATCCGTGATACCAAGCCCATACTGGTGTGCCAATAGCGGCAACTGAGAACGTGACAACAAACACCGAAAGGTTCAACCAAATGATTGGCGGTTTTTCTTTTTGATTTGATTCCATTTTAAATATCAAAATTCCAGCGTACACATGTACGCTAGAATAGTGCCCGCTGAGAGGGGGGTCAAGATGGCTGTTAACAATTTGTCTCAATTTCGCAGAGAATTGTGACCACGCGATAAGCCACAAATAAAAGAGTGAAATGAATCACGCCCATTTCACTCCTTTTCGATTCATCCAAGTCAACTAACGTAAGGCTATTTGTCCATTTTCATACGTTAGTCCATTTTCTATGTCGTCTTTTATTAACGCGGCGCCATCCAAATCAACCAATACGGCATGGGCTGCAATAGGAAGGCCTGCGCGCATCGCGATAGAGCTGCCTAACATGCAACCGACCATGATCTGCATGCCGTTCTCTCGGGCTGTACGCTCTAATTCAAACGCCCCCGTTAATCCGCCTGTTTTATCGAGCTTGATGTTTACCATCTGATATTTGCCGATCAGATTGGTCACATCATCCGCGGTATGACAGCTTTCATCCGCACACAGGGGAATGGGGCTGTTGATGCCTTTGAGCGCTTCATCCTCTCCCGCAGGAAGAGGCTGCTCAATCATTGCAATGTTCAGTGGAGCAATGTGTTTGATGGTTTCAGGAATGTCTAACGATCCCCAAGCTTCATTGGCATCGACAATGAGAATGGCATCTGGTGCTTCGGTTCGCACCGCTTGTAGGCGTTCAAATACAAGATCAGCATTCAGCTTCACTTTGATCAGCGTGGCGCCTTGAGTAATGTATTGGCGCGTTTCTTCGGCCATTTCTTGTGGCGATGCGATCGAGACCGTCATTGCTGTGGTGATGGCCGCTGGCAAATCGAAGTTTGCTGGAAAAGTAGGTTCTTCGAGTTGCCATAATGCGCAATCTAACGCGTTACGCGCTGCTCCGGGGGGCAGAAGGTGCATTAATGTTGCGCGATCAAAATCAGTGCCTTGAAGCGATTCAATTTGTTCCATTACGCTGTCGAAGCTTTCACCGTATCGACCTGTCGGAGAGCATTCTCCGATACCGACGCTGCCGTTTTTCTCGACAGTGACTTGCAGTACCTCCGCTTCGGTGCGTGAGCCTCGAGAAATCGTAAAGGCGCGCTTTAACTGGTAGGTAACAACATTGGCAGTAATGTTCATGCATTCTCCTCAAAAACAGTGACGAGGTGATCGACAATGTTTTCCACACCGAATCTTACCGGATCGGTCGCCGGCAGCTTAAACGCATCACTCACTTCTTTAAGATAGTTGATGGCATCTTCTTCGTTCAGTGACGATGTGTTGATGGCGACGCCTACAAAGCGTGGGTTTGGATTGGTCAATGTGCCCAAACGCAGTGCCAGTGACATGATGTCTTCCATTTTCGGCATAGGTACATGTGGCATGTGGCGAATGTGGTCACGGTTTACTTCATGACAAAGTACAAGTGCATCTGGTTGCGCGCCATGCAGCAAGCCCATGGTGACACCTGAGAAAGCGGGATTAAGTAGCGAACCTTGTCCTTCGATCAATTGCCAATGATCAGGGGCACAATCTGGAGAAATAGACTCTACCGCACCTGCGATGAAGTCAGAGATGACAGCGTCAACCGCAATGCCGCTGCCTTCAATCAAAATACCGGTTTGGCCTGTTGCGCAGAACGAGGTAGACAGATCGCGCGCTTTCATGGCTTTTTCAAGCGCAAGGGTGGTAAACATCTTGCCGACAGAACAATCGGTACCGATGGTCAACAGGCGCTTTCCAGAGCGCTTAACACCAGACCCAACATCGAGTTTTTGCGTTGAGTGACGTAAATCGAACAGTTCAACACCGGCTTTTTCCGCGGCATCGACAATCGCAGGGACATCGGTTAAGCGCTGGTGTAAACCAGATGCCACATGCATGCCTTTCTCAATGGCCGATACAATTAAAGGGATCCAGCTCTCTGCCAACACACCGCCCGCATTGGCTGTGCCTAATACAAAGGTTTTCGCGCCATGCGCTATCGCCGCGTCGATGTCCATGTCAGGCAGCCCGAGTGACGGCACATCCTCATTGAGGCGCATTTGGCCGATACATTTCTCAGGACGCCAGTAGTGGATGCCGCGCGCTGTTTTTATTGCCAATGGATCTTTGTTATCGCCAAGCATAAGCATGTAAGGGGCTGGAATGTTCATGGGTCTCCTTTATACCTCTATCAATACTGTCGTCGATGTGGCGAAGAGCGGTAGCGCTTGTTGGGGCACGATCAACGAAGTGAATGTCTGTTTCTAGTGTGATGCTCTTACTATAGGTTTCTATGCGGCTCGCGATAAATGCCGTTTTCGAGAGGGTAATGCGTAAACGGTATGGAAAATGGACGATTACGTGATCAGTAGCAAATCATTGCCCTGATAAAATGCAACTCCATCGATATACTGATGATGATTGAAGCGCAATGAGGCCCTCAGAGCGTCCACTTCATCGTTAAATTCCTGTGAAATAGAATGACTATTCCTACAAGAATTTGCCTTGAATTGAACACTCTGATGGCCTCTGACATCGAGCATCTTCAAGTTGTTTGGGTATACACAAGGACAAGTGAGAATGAACCTAGAGAGCAAATGGCTAGAAGATTTTCTCGCGCTGGCGGAAACGCGAAATTTTTCTGCGGCCGCAGTGCGTCGAAATGTCACTCAGCCCGCGTTCAGCCGTCGTATTCGCATGTTGGAGAGGAGTGTGGGCGCTGAACTTGTTGATCGCGGCCAAACGCCCATTGCTTTGACCGAAAGTGGACGGGTGTTCCGTGTAACAGCGCGAACCTTGATGAATCAGATTGCGGAAAGTGTCGGCCAAATTTCTGCTCTGAATAATTCCGACGGACGGATTGTACGATTAGCGTCTGCCCATTCGCTCGCGCTGAACTTGACATTCGCAATTCAAACTGAGCTATCAACACAGGTAGAAATGCCCATGCTGAGCGTGGAAGCCATGAATGTTGATGAAGCGGTTGATGCGCTCAAAGAGGGCGAGTGCGACATCTTGTTTGCTTTCGATAATGAGCACATGAAGCTTCCACCTTTCGAACATATTCCTGTTGGTGTGGCGGAACTTCTTCCTGTTTGCAGTAAACATGAAGACGGTACGCCACGTTTTTCCCTCACTCGAAAAACGGTGTTGATGAATGACGACGAAGCACTTCCCACGCCTTGGCTTGCCTATAGCCCAACCTCTTACATGGGGCGACAAACAGAATCAGTACGCCATGAGGTGAACATTGAACCTGTGTTTCTTTCGTCCATGGTCGATATGCTTAAAGCGCAAGCATTGCTGGGTAATGGCGTGGCATGGCTGCCAGATTTTTCGGTGCAAAAAGAATTGGAAGAAGGTGCATTGGTGGTAATTGGTGAACCTTATTTGATTCGTGATGTTGCTTACTTCGCATACAGATATCAGGCAAGGTTGCATCCCTCGGGAGAAAAAGTGTGGAAGGCACTTAAAAGTTTATCGAATGCAGAAACGTGACATTTCTAATGTAACTCATGTGCTTAACGCTACGTTGAGAAGAAAGTCGGGGCTGATTGCAATATCTCGTGAAGGAAACTGCTATATTTTTTGAACGTGCTGCCGATACATACCGTGTCGATAGATAGCCATCCTTAATTGCTTTTCGACACCACGTTTTCCTACTCCGATTTGTTTGACGCTGGGGGTGTCATGCTAGTAAAAGAACCCATCCCGAATTTCGTCAAAGCCATGGGGCATCGCGTCGTCGCGTACATTTTGAACGTGACCGAATCTGAAGCGCGTCAGGTTCTGCAGAATCAATATCGATTGTCTGCAAAGCAACAAGATACGTTTATTTCTTATGTCCAATTGTGTCGCCAAATGCGCGCAGTGGCCTTATCACAGGGTGATATTGAGCAATCCTTTTTTCACCGAATTCCGCATGTGTTGCAGAACGGCCAACACATTTTTTCCGTTTGGCGAAACCAGAATGATGGGTTTCAGCCGAGCGTAAGTATCAGTGATCCACTCGCTAAGAGCTTGGCGGCCGTGGCCACTGAGCTATACCCGTTGTTTCTTGTTAAAGCGGGGACAAAGCCGCACCTTTTCTATCGCGCATCTGGCTATTTGAGCGCAGCGATTGCTCAGTTACCGGGTCACAAAGCGCTTTATCGCCACATTCTTGAAGATCCCTCTTTCGAACGTGTTTTTGAAACCATCAGCAATGAACCGAGCGAAACGCTGGGGCACTATGTTGATTCAAAGGGCAAGCGAGGTGTGATCACGCTGTCTTCATTGCCGTCTGCCATTTTGCTCAACAGTTATGATTTGATGCGTATCCGTGGACCGATGTCAGACAGTACATTCGTCGAAACTGTGCTCGAGTTGCTTGAGATCGCACGCAGTGTGGCCGACGGTGAAGTGGCGCAGATCCCGTTGTTCGTTGGGTTTAGAAACGCAGCGTTGGTGGATTTGGATGAGCTTGATACCAAATGGGGAACGATTCGTCGTTATACACCCTCAATTGCGGAATACACGTTGCATTTGCCAAGCCTGATGGCAAAGCGCAAAGACAGTGGCTTCATGCTCGAATCGGGCTATGCCTACGCCATTAACAGCGGCGATCTGCTTGAAGATGATGATTGGCCTGATGATGTGCTAGAAGCTGATAACGAAAAAGTGTCAACAGAACTCAACATCACTTTGTGTTTGGCCATGTGTTTTTTAAATGACTCGCCACCGTTTGTCGCGCCTGAGTGGGTGTGGCATGTTGATCCTTTCTCCTTGGAAGGGGCGAAGGAAAACGTTGATACCGTTAAAGAAGCAGACGAACCCGTTCAAATTACGACCAGAATTTTGGATGATGTTGAAAACTGGAGCTTGTTGCTTGAAGACACGGATTCAACAGGTATCCGATTAGCGTTTAGTCGTCTCTTTAGCGCAGCACGCCAACCATCACGTCTCGATGGATTGCTGGATGCGATGGTCGCACTGCGCAATATATTTGGTGCGGGCAGTAACGCAGATGACGTGCCAAAAGCGGTTGAAGCATTAGTATCAGGCGATGCTGATGAAGCTGCACAACTTGCCCTTGAATTGGCCGAGGATTGGAACCAGATATTGCAAGGTGATGCGTGGTGGGATGCGGAAGAAGTTCGCGAGAAAACCATGTTGTGTATTTCCCTGTGCCTTACGTGTTTGCACCATCTGTATTTGAAAATGCCAACACTGGTGAGCGACCCCGATCGATTGGCGAAAATTGTCAGCAAAACCAAGGACAATATCGCCTGCTAGATTCCATGATACTTCAATAGCCTTTGAGTTATGTATCACGTATTTTGACCACTTTTTTGACCGTTCACTTCTCCTCTTATGTTCTAATTGGCTTTACCAATCTAATGATGCTGCGGGTTTCTGTGGGTTCAGATAGCTTGGTATTGTTATTTAGGGACTAAAAACAGAACAATAAGAGGGGCAAGTGTGAGCGTTAAAATTAATCAAATTAATGTCTATCCCGTAAAATCTATTGGCGGCACGTCACTCAGCAATGCTTGGGTTGAAAAGATAGGGTTGAGTTTCGATCGACGTTTTATGGTGGCAGACAGTACGGGCAAGTTTATTACGGGTCGTACACATCCCATTCTGGCAAAAGTCACGGCATCCCTACAAGCCAACGGTATTACCCTCACACATCCCACCATGTCGCCGTTAGTTCTGAAATACGCGCAATTTTCTCTGACTGAAGTTAACACCAATGTTTTCAAAGATGAGTTTGCCGGTTACGCGACAACAGCCACTGCTAACGCCTGGTTCAGCCATTTGCTCAGCGGGCAAATGCAGCTGTTGTTCACGGGCGAAACATCGTCGCCACGTTTTGGCAAAAAGGCGAATGTGAACGTGAGCTTTGCTGATGGATTCCCATTGTTGCTCATTTCAGAAGCATCGTTGGCCGCGTTAAATGCGCGCTCGCCTGATCTTCACTCTATGGATCAGTTCCGTACCAACTTGGTGGCAACGGGCTGTGACGCTTTTGAGGAAGACCGTTGGGCGAAAATCCGTATTGGCACGGTGGAGTTCAGTGTGGATTGCCCGTGTAGCCGCTGCGTGTTCACGACGTTAGATCTTGAGAGTGGGCGATTCCGACCGAATGGTGAGCCGATCACCACCTTGTCGAAATTTCGCACTGACAAAGGCGGCAATGTGAATTTCGGCATGAACTTGATCGCCTTGAATGAAGGCATGATTCAAGCGGGTGACGACATCGAGGTGTTGGCATACCGTGATGTTGAAGAATACGAAGATCTTACTATTCCCAAGTTAGAGCTTGTGTGTACGGAAACCGAAGCGGTTTCCCGTGATTTCCAAACTTTCTGGTTCGAGCGCACAGAGGGGCCGCTGCCAACGTACAAAGCAGGACAACACCTTCCGATCGAGCTCGATATAGACGGCAAACGCATCCAGCGCCGCTACACCTTGTCATCGACACCAACCCGTCCTGAGCGTTTATCCCTTTCAGTGAAGCGCATCGACGGTGGTTTGGTATCGAACTGGCTGCATGACAATGTCACGCAGGGCAGCCGCATTGTCGCTCAACAGCCGGATGGACAATTCCACCTGAGTGACCAAGCCTACAAGCGTAACACCTTGTTGCTGCTTTCTGGCGGCAGCGGCGTGACCCCAATGATGTCCATGCTAAGAGCGTTAGCGGATGCGAATGAAATTAAAGACGTTGTGTTCTTGCATCAATGCAGTAGCGAAGTGGACATTCCGTTTGCAGACGAACTTAACGCCCTTGCCGAGCAGCATAAAGGCCTTACGGTGATGACCTTACTGAGTCAACCGTCAGAACAATGGTCTGGCATGGCGGGCAGATTGGACCAAACGCATTTGGCGCTTGTGCCAAAACTCGCTCAACGAGACGTGTTTGTTTGTGGTCCGCAAGGCTTTATGGAGTCAGCCATGAACGTGCTTGATACCTTGGGTGTGCCTGAGTCACAACGTCACCAAGAGTTCTTCAGCACACCCGGTACTTCAAGTGATGATGTTGCCGCTGAGGTGAACATTACCATCGAAGGTGAATTCATCCGTGGGGATAATCAGCGTCCTATTCTGGTTCAAGCGGAAGAGGCAGGAATTCCGCTGGAATACAGCTGTCGTGCCGGTGTGTGTGGCTGCTGCAAGATGCGTTTACTTGATGGCGAAGTGGATCAACCTGATATGCCAGCACTCTATCCAGGTGAAAAAGAAGAAGGCTTGGTGTTGACGTGTTGTTGTGTGCCCAAAGGCGATGTGACGCTGGCGAGCCTCTAAGGCCAACAAAACCTAAGCAAAGCACCGAAAAATAACGTATTTTTTCGATAAGCTAACATTTAAGGCTGCCGCATGAGGTATCATTGCGGCAGCTTTTTTATGGGATGAATATTAATGACGAGCGTCAAAACAAAGAACGCAGCACTACTTTTACTCGGTGCTGCCGCCGGTGGAATACTTGCCAGTGCTGTGTGGTTTGATCAGGTGGTTGAATTAGAAAAACAATATGTGGCACTAAACAGTGATCACACCACACTGGCAAAAGGCATCGAGGCGAAAGAGCTCGCGTTGTCAGTGAGCGCATCTCAGCACGAGAAAACCCAGAGCAATGTTGAAAAGCTGGTGGTTCAATTGCAGGAAAAAGACAAAGAATTGGCAGAGCTCGAACACAAAATTACGATGAAAAGCCGTCAGTCTCAATCTCAAAATAGCGAGCAAACCGAAAAGCTATTGCAAAGTGAAAAAGCACTTGAGGCCCTGCGCACCCGTCTTCAAAACACTGACCGTCTGTATGCTGAGCGATTTCGTTTGACGAAAGCCGTGAACGAATTGAATGAGAACATTTTAAAAGCGAGCCACAAGGCAGAAGCAAGCCAAAAAGCCTGTGATGAGTTTAAAAAAGGCAATTCGTGGAATCGCGTCTCTCAAGATGACTGTGATACGTACGCCAAGATGAAGAAAACAGCCGATGACATGATTGAAGAGTTCGATGTGATTAGCGGTCAGCTTGACAGCGTTAATCGCCAGTTATCGGCGTTTGGGAATTTGCCATTGGTGAGCAAAAACGCCACAAATGAAAAAGCCGATAAAGCGGGTGCTAAGCTCGTGATTTCAAACTGAGATTAGCGCTTTCATTTTTTCATATTCAAGTAAATGCACTTGGCTTGGCGATAAACTGCGTAACTCGCACTATGCTTATGAATAAATGCCGTATCAATAAGACAGATGCATGATAAATGCGTTATATTTCGCAGGCTTGTTTCTGAATTTTCATAAGATGCATACAGCATCGACAATAATCGGATAGTGGGAGTAAACACGTTGACGACCCGAATATTGATCACTGATGACTCTGCATTAGCGCGAAAGCAACTTGCGCGTTCTCTTCCTGAACACCTGAATGCCGATGTCACCTTTGCTGAAAATGGCAAAATTGCCATCGAAGCCCTGCAATCTCAACCCTTTGATTTAATGTTCCTTGACCTCACGATGCCAGAAATGGACGGATTCCAAACCTTGGAAGCCATGCGTGATCAGAACATCAAGGTTCCTGTTTTTGTGGTGTCAGGTGATATCCAGCCAAAAGCCCAACAACGTGTGTTAGCGCTAGGTGCGCAAGCCTTCGTTAAAAAGCCCGTTTCTCAAGCTGAATTGATTGAGATGCTTGAACCGTATAAAGACGTAGAAAGAGTGCAATCCGTTCCGCAGCCCGCCGCGCCAATGCAAGCTATATCCACACCTGCGAGTGTGAAAATCGGCCGACGTGAAATGTACATGGAAGTGGTGAATGTGGCGATGGGACGCGCAGCCGATTCGTTAGCGCGCTATTTTGATGTGTTCGTTCATATGCCGCTCCCTCAAGTGAATGTGTTTGAGGTGAGTGAGCTCGACATGACTATTCGCCACCTTGCTGCGAACGACAATATGTCGGGCATTTGCCAAGGTTTTAGTGGTGAAGGGTTAGCCGGCGAAGCCTTAATGTTGATTTCCGATTCCTCGATGAAGGATCTGCTCGGAATTTTGGACTATCCCGACGACGGCTCCATCGACAACGATCTTGAAGTGCTCGTGGATGTCAGCAATGTGCTTATCAGTGCGTTCTTAGCCGGCATTGGGGAACAAGCGGGGTTGGTGTTTGCTCAAAGCTATCCTGTGATTCTTGGCCAGCACATGGATGTTGGTAGCTTGGTTGATAATATGAGCGGCTCGTGGAAGCGTACAGTGACAATAGAAGTGAGCTACGCCATCGACGACACCAACATTAAGTGTGATCTTTTGTTGTTGCTGGTGGATGAATCCTTGCCATTGCTTGATGCGAAACTGGCTTACTTGATGGACGATGAGGATTAACCATGATTGACTCACCAGAATTTGAACAGTTCAACTGGATGGTCGATATGGTGCAAAATATCGACATGGGGTTGATCGTCGTAGACCGCGATTTCACTGTGCACATGTGGAATGGATTTATGGTTCACCACACGGGTAAACACCCAAATAAAGTGCAGGGGAAATCGTTGTTTGAGGTCTTTCCTGAAATCTCTGAAGCATGGTTCCGCGCAAAATGCAGACCCGTGTTCGAGCTTAAATGCCGCAGTTTCGTGTTGTGGAAGCAGCGTCCGTATCTGTTTCGCTGCCGCAATGTTCGTCCTATTACGGGACGAGCGAAATTTATGTACCAAAACGTGACGTTGAACCCAATGGTCAACTTACGGGGCGAAGTGCAGCACATGTTTATCTCAGTGGCGGATGTGACTGGGGAAGCGTTGGCGCATGATTAAGCACCGCTGATACCAAACCTTTTGTGTTCTTCGCGCTATATTGCCTGCAAAACGAAAAAGCCGATCTCAATAGGATCGGCTTTTTGTTTGCCTAGGGCTAGATGTTAGAAACTAGACATTCGGACGGCCACAGTTTGGAGCTTTTCTGTTCGTGGCGGGCAACGCATTGATGGCATCTTGAAGGTCATCAATACGGGTGTCATGTGAAGGGTGGGTGGAAAGAATCTCTGGCGGTGCGCCTTCAGAGGCTTTCGCCATGTTTTTCCATAATTGAACGCTTTGGTTCGGATCGAACCCCGCTTCGTTCATCAACTGCACACCGATCAAATCGGATTCAGATTCATGTGCTCGGCTAAACGGTAGCAGTACACCAACATTCACACCAAGGCCAAGCCCTTGCATGATCAAGTCTGAATTCGCCGTGCCGCTCGCTCCCAGCGCAATGCTGGTAATTTGCAGCGCACCGTTTGCTGCCATTGAGCTAGAGACACGTTCACTGCCGTGGCTTGCCATCACATGACCTATTTCGTGCCCAATGACAGACGCTAATTGATCTTGTGTCTGCGCGACTTTTAACAATCCTGTGTACACGCCGATCTTTCCGCCCGGTAAAGCGAATGCATTGACTTGCGGACTATCAAACACCACCACTTCCCATTTTTCAAAATCGGGCTGAGGTGGTGTGACCTTCAAAATGGCATCGGTCACACACTGCACATATTGGATCGTTTTCGTATCTTTGCTGATTTTCTCGTTTGATTTGAGCTCAGAAAACGAAGATGCGCCCAGTTGCGCCATTTCAGCACCCGACACGAGAATGAACTGGTTTCTGCCCGTCGGAGAGGTGGAGCAACCCACTAAAAATGCGAGCAATGCGGTGGCGACCGTTGTTTTTAACGCCTTGAATTTCATCTTTCCATTCCCTTGTTTCGCCTTGGGTACATTTTAATCACTCTGCTTGTAGGGGCAAGCGGCATTAGCCGCAGAAAGCAGGTTGGGTATGTTTCATTTTACGTTTTATCACGACTGAGTATTTTCTGTTTTTTGAGTCTCAAGCACCTACAAACCATAGCCGAATCATTGAGAACGGCGGATAATGCCAACGATAATGATGCAAACAAATCTATCAGGAGCTCGGTTTGTCTATTTGGAAAAAAGCCATTTCTCTCGACGGTCTCAATGCAACGTCTAAAAACACCTTGGTTGAGCACCTTGGTATTCAATACACCCATTTTGACGACAATAGCTTAACGGGCACCATGCCTGTCGACTCACGTACACATCAGCCGCTGGGCATGTTGCATGGTGGCGCTTCTGTCGTACTTGCAGAAACACTGGGCTCACTGGCAGCGAATATGTGCGTGGAAGAAAACAAGTACTGTGTCGGTCTAGATATCAATGCGAACCATATTCGTGCAATGCGTTCGGGGTTTGTCACCGGCGTAGCGACGCCGACGCATTTGGGTGCAACGACTCAGGTGTGGCAAATCGAAATCAGCGATGAGCGTGGCCGTCTCGTGTGTACAAGTCGCTTGACCATGGCTGTTCTGCAACATAAAGGGAAATAAGCGTGGTTATCTCAATTCCTGGCGGAAAAGTGGTGGCGACCATGCACGAGGTTATGGTGAAACTCCAAGAGAATCGAATTACGCTGCAAGCGCATACGGATGACATCAGTCTATTGGGTGCGCCTTGTATGCTGATTGCCAATGGTGGCACGGTGAATTGGAGTCTTTCTTTGGGTTCAAAAGAGAACGTGCAAGCAGTGAGCGATGCAACAGGCATTGCCATTAAAGGCTAGTTGTTACCTCTTTTCTTGAACCCATGTATTTGTAAACATGAACCTAAACATAGCGCTTAGGTCTTTTTTGTGGGTTCAAGGAGAAAAAATGACCATATTCAAAACATGCACAGCCGCTTTATTGCTTACCTGGTCGCCATTTTTGTTGGCAGGTAAGGCTGATGTTGTTGATGCAACGCTTTCACCATCGGGTGACAGCTACCGCGTTTCTGCAACGGTGAAGCATGCTGATGAAGGTTGGGATCATTATGCCGATGCATGGCGTGTCGTCACCGCCGACGGCACCGTACTTGGAACACGAGAATTGGCGCATCCTCATGTTAACGAGCAACCCTTTACGCGCAGCTTGTCAGGCGTTGTTATCCCTAGTGGGATTCAAGAGGTGTATATCGAAGCCAGAGACAGCGTGCATGGTTGGGGTGGTAAGCGAGTAACACTGCCCGTCAAATAGTGTCAGTGTGAAGATATTGATAAAGAGCGATGTAGACGCCATCAAACTCGATATTTTAGCGAGTGCTGAGAGACTGTCGGTATAGGCATAAAGACCTCAGCGCAATTGAAAAAGCCACCGATCTTGGTGGCTTTGTCTATTTTCATTCCGGGTCAGCGGCTGTTGCCATTTACTCAGTATTCGACATTCACTTCATAACTGGTGAATTTGCGAATATTGATGACGCCAGTATCGAAAATCAAGTATTGCCCTTTGATGCCTTCCAGTACGCCAGATACCACGGGCTCTTTATCAAAATTGTGGGAGACGATTTTGGTAGGGTGTTGAGTGACAGGGTAACTAATAGTGACGATGTCATGGAATATTGGATCAATCGCATCGAAGCCATACTGAATGCGAAGGCTATACAGTTTGGCATCAATCAAAGGCAGTAAGCGTCTCGCTTCCGCTTTCAAATCTAAAGGCTCGTTATCGCCTTTGAGTAGGGCGCGCCAATTGGTTTTGTCTGCCACAAACTCTGCAAGGGCAATTTCTACTAACCCTGATAGGTGACGATTCTTCACTTTAATGATCGGAAGCGCTTGCGTCGCCCCCTGATCTATCCAGCGCGTCGGAATCTGGCTCGCGCGGGTGATGCCCACTTTCAACCCTGATGTGTTAGACAGATAAACGATGTGGTCTGTCATACAGAATTGCTCACCCCATTCAGGCTCTCTGCAGGTGCCTTCTGCGAAGTGACACGTTTCAGGCTTCATAATGCACATGTCGCACCGCGCAAGTTTCCTCATGCAGGTGAAGCAATGTCCTTGGCTAAAACTTTTATTGGTTTTATTGCCACAAGCATCGCAATAGATGTTGCCAGTGTGCGTCAGGGTGAGTGACTTACCGATAAGGGGTGTTAGCTCAACCTGATTTTCGCCGACGAGAAGAGTGTAACGCACAGTGTCTTCAAGTGCGCTTTTCATTTTGCTCAAAGTACCAGTAATCATGGTTTTATTATTGTTGTCCTTTACGTGGGAGCAGTTTACCAGAAACGGTCAAAAATTTTAGGTGATCAAAACAGCAAACGACATCATTGAGACGTCAGCAAAAAGTAAGGGTGTAAACGAAGTGCGGGCGTTAGACGAGAAGAGAATGTCAGCGCGAAGATAAGAGGAAATAAAAACCGATGAAACGAGGGCTCATTTCACCGGCCTAGACATTCATGTGTTTGAACACGTGCCGTTAACGCAAAGTCTTAGCGTTTCACAATACCGCTGTTCAAATCGATATAAAGAGACAGCGACACAATCAACACATTCTTCTCAATGTCTTCATTGATATCGTCGATCACAAACAAATCAGCATCAGAGTCTGCAGTGTTGTTTTCGGCGAGTTGGATAATGTCTTGTTGGATATCACCATAAACCGTCAGTTCTTCGACTTTTTCATAGTGTCCGTAATCTAGTAACGCTGCAGGAGCAAGTTCGGGTTTCGCCATCGCAGAAGTAGAGGCGACAAGGGTGGCGGCAAGCAGGGGCAAAGTAAAAAAACGCATTTGGATGGTCCATCATTCTTAGTATTGGCAAAATTTTGCCATACCAAATTTTCTATATGTCAGTGGTGAGTCAGAATCGCTTTATTGTGCGGTAAAAAAAGTGACTTTTATGGAATAGCTGTGAATTGTTTGGGGTAACTCACATTTCTACAAGGATCGGACAATGATCCGTGAGTCTATAGGTCGCGACAGCATGGTATGAATACTGATACTGCTTCGTTTTAGGTGGGATTTCGACATCGATAGCACCTGGGCTAGCAATGATATGGTCGATCAGTTTTCTATAGACAACATGCTCCCAACGTTTGGTGCGATAGTTATACTTACGGGCTTTACACTTACTTTTCGTATTCTGTGTCAGATTTACGACGTTCTCTTCGCCCACCTCTTTGATGAGCGCCTTCCAAACCCACTCGTTTTTATCGTTTAAGTAATGGTTGAAATCCCCCGCAACCACAAACTCTTCATTCAGTTTTGTGCGTGTGTTTATCCAAACGGACAACGCTTCAATTTGTCGGTCGAGTTTCTTGCAACTGTTGTTACGACGGACAGGGGTTTCAAAGCAGCCAGATTTTAAGTGAATAGAAAGTAAATGAAGGGAAGGTTTGCCTTCTCGTTCTACTTCTATGTAGGCGCCATAGCGTAAATTACCATCAGAGAGGAAAGTAGGCAGACCAAGTGGTTTGTAGTCGGGATGATCAATCACTGAGATCCCTTTTCTTACTGCCCAACCTGTAAACTGACCACTGCCTCGGCTGTGCTTAAATCGCGCCTTTCTATCAGACAAATAGATGTCGTATTCGTTTATATCGAGCACTTTCGCGAGTACGTCTTCAGAATCGACTTCTTGGAAGGCAATTAGGTCAGGATTAATCACGGCAGACACGGTTTTCAACATCAAGTAATCGTCTTTGGTGCGCTTACTTTGAATCATGTCATTTTTGTCGGATAACCACTCCATATTCCACGTAGCAATGGAGAGAGAGGCGTGGGCGGAGTGCATGAAAAAGAGTGATAACAAAGCGAAAGGGAGTATGAGTATGTGACGCCATACAGGTGTGTTTGCAGCTTGCCGGGAGCTGGCAATAGAAAACGGGAAGACGCTGTTCTTTACGCAGCTTCTGTCTGTGACGCTAAAACGCATAAAAGTCGTGTTTCTCTCTTTATTATCTTTTCGTTTCGTTGAGAGCGAACCACAGCTTCTCAATTGCGTTGACTTTAAGCAACCCCAAGTAAATCGACGACTGACGCTGAATCCTGCGTATCGAGGTTGTCTGTTATATTGGGCGATAGTAGTGCATACAGTATACGATGTTTTTTCAAACTGACATTTTTGCGTTATACGTATCACTTTTTTACAGGCTTTTCTCAAATATTGAAGCTTATCCGCACTAATCGAATAGATAAAAAACGCATCCTATTTGGCCATGATCTAAATCAATGAATTTGTCCCTTCGTGATCGTCTAATGCACCACATATTGTAGCTGTCACTATCAACTTGCCCATATTTGGTATTTGTTGACGGGTTGGACACTAACGTGATACGCACCAAGTTCTCATGAAATTAGCAGAAAAAATGCTGTTAATTAGGGTGCTTTTGTGTGTATCGCCATGACACCACAGTGATCGAGTGATTTACGTATTTCAATGCTTTGCCTTTCTCAATTTAGGCGAGCATGGTTGTTTTTTCTTTATCAGTTACTGGGTGTATTAGGACTATTCGTTGAGGAGTTTTTTGTGAAACCTGTTGTCATCAAACGTGATGGATGCCGCGTACCATTTCAGCGTCAACGCATTGAAGATGCGGTAATCAGTGCTGCGTGTAATATTGAAAACATGGATCAAGCTTATGCTGCCGCGGTTGCGGACGGCGTTCTTGCGCAATTTATGCGTGCAGACGACGTTGATATCCATCAGATCCAAGACGCAGTCGAAAACCATTTGATGGCAGGACCACATAAAGCAGTCGCGCGTGCATACATTGAATACCGTCATGATCGTGACAGCATTCGCGAGCGCAAAAGCCGACTGAACCATGAGATTCGTGGCTTGGTTGAGCAGACCAACTCTGACATCCTTAACGAAAACGCAAACAAAGACAGCAAAGTGATCCCAACCCAGCGTGATTTGTTGGCGGGTATCGTGGCGAAACACTACGCCACCCAATACATGTTGCCAAAATCGGTTGTTCGCGCGCACGAGCAAGGCGATATTCACTATCACGATTTGGACTACGCCCCTTTCTTCCCAATGTTTAACTGCATGTTGATCGACCTTGAAGGCATGCTGACCAAAGGGTTCAAGATGGGTAATGCGGAAATTGATCAACCTAAATCAATTTCAACGGCAACGGCCGTTACCGCACAAATCATTGCACAAGTGGCGAGCCACATTTATGGCGGCACCACGATTAACCGTATTGATGAAACCCTCTCACCGTATGTTGAAATCAGCTACGAAAAACACCTCGCAGTTGCGCGTGAGTGGAACATTGCTGATGCCGAAGGCTATGCGGAATCCCGTACTGAGAAAGAGTGTTACGACGCGTTCCAATCGCTCGAATATGAAGTAAATACCCTGCATACCGCAAACGGACAAACGCCGTTTGTTACGTTCGGTTTTGGTTTGGGCGAATCATGGGCTGCGCGCATGATCCAATCTTCTATTCTGAAAAACCGCATCGCGGGATTGGGTAAAAATCGCAAGACTGCGGTATTCCCAAAATTGGTCTTTAGCGTAAAAGCGGGCTTGAACCTGAAAGACGGTGAGCCGAACTACGACATCAAGAAACTTGCATTGGAATGTGCGTCTAAGCGTATGTATCCAGACATCTTAAACTACGATCGCGTGGTGGAAGTGACTGGGTCATTCAAAACCCCGATGGGCTGCCGTAGCTTCTTATCAGCGTATGAAGAAAATGGCGAGCTGATCCACGAGGGTCGTAACAACCTTGGCGTGATCAGCCTGAACTTACCGCGCATTGCGATTCGTGCAAATGGCTGTGAGAAAACCTTCTACAAACTGCTGGATGAAGTGATGGCGGTTGCGCGTGAAGGTTTGGATTCACGCATTGCTCGCTTAGATGGCGTGAAGGCACGTGTTGCCCCGATCCTTTATATGGAAGGCGCGTGTGGCGTTCGCTTGAAGGCAGATGACAACATCAGCGAGATTTTCAAAAACGGCCGTTCTTCGATTTCAATGGGCTACATCGGCCTGCATGAAACCATGAACGCTTTGTATGGTACTGAGCAGCATGTGTACGACTCGCCAGAATTGCGCGAGAAAGCCATTGCCATTATTCAGCACATGAAAGCGGCAACTGATCGCTGGAAAGACGAAACCGGTTATGGTTTCAGCCTGTACAGCACGCCAAGTGAAAACTTGTGCAGCCGTTTCTGCAAAATTGACACAAAAGAATTTGGTTTGGTTGATGGTGTAACGGACAAAGGTTACTACACCAATAGCTTCCACCTTGATGTAGAGAAAAGCGTTAACCCGTACGACAAAATCGACTTTGAAATGCCTTACCCGCCAATCGCGAACGGTGGCTTCATTTGTTACGGCGAATACCCGAATATTCAACACAACGTTGAAGCACTCGAAAATGTGTGGGATTACAGCTACGAACGCGTGCCTTACTACGGCACAAACACGCCGATTGATGAATGTTACGAATGTGGCTTCATGGGTGAGTTTGAATGTTCGAGCAAAGGTTTTGTCTGCCCAAGTTGTGGCAACCATGATTCAACCAAAGTGTCTGTGACACGTCGTGTTTGTGGTTACCTGGGGAGCCCTGATGCACGTCCGTTTAACGACGGCAAGCAAGAAGAAGTAAAACGTCGCGTTAAACACATGTAAGGCAGAGTCATGAATTTCCATCAATATTATCCGGTTGACGTTGTCAACGGCGAAGGAACGCGTTGTACCTTGTTTGTTGCAGGGTGTGAGCACCAATGCCGTGGCTGCTATAACCAATCTACTTGGTCGCTGAATTCAGGGCAGGTATTTGATAAGCAGATGGAAGATCGCGTCATAACGGACTTAAATGACACTCGTATCAAACGCAGAGGATTGTCGTTAAGCGGCGGCGATCCGCTTCATCCTGCTAATGTGCCAGCAGTGCTTGCCTTGGTGAAGCGTGTGCGCGCTGAGTGTGAAGGCAAAGATGTCTGGTTATGGTCTGGGTATGAGCTTGCGAATTTGACGCAAGAACAGCAGGCTGTTATTGATCTCGTTGACGTACTGATAGACGGTAAATATGAAAAAGAACTGGCGAGTCCGTCGTTACCTTGGCGTGGCAGTGCTAACCAAGTGATTCATCGTTTGACACTGGTCTAACAATTCTTATTCATACATATCATAAGCTTAATGCCGCTAATTTAGCGGCATTTTTTATGCTAGCCGCAAAAGGTCGACAGACCTTGGTCATCGAGTTTGATATTGTATACTGGTTTTTGTTGGACCATTCTTCGATTCAGCATTGCCCCAGCACTAAGGACACCGAATGAAACGACATAGAATGAAGCTACATATAATGAAGCTACATAAAATGAAGCTGTGTAAAACAGCTGTGTGCAAGTTTGCCTTGTTCTCTTTACTTGCCTTGGTTTTCGCAGGCTCTTTTTCTGTTTCTCATGCAGCAACTGATTCCTCGTTGTACGAGCACGCATCCGATGGAAAATTGATGCTCGGCGAGAAAGAGTGGGTGAAAGTGGATACCATCGGCGTGGTTGCCGAAGCGCGGGTAGACACGGGCGCAACGACCTCATCGATCAGTGCTGTCGACATCAAGCCGTTCGAACGCGACGGTAAGAAATGGGTCAAATTCCGTTTAGCGCATGACAATAAAGAAAGTGATGTGTTGGAATCTCGTGTTGTGCGTACTGTACGCATCATTCAATCGAGTGCGGAAGGGTATGATCGTCGTTATGTTGTGTCGCTGCCCATCACCATTGGTGATGTCACAGAAAGTACCGAGTTCACTTTACGTGATCGACACCATCTCAATTTCCCCGTTCTTCTTGGGCGCACCTATTTAAAGGGCACGGCACTTGTCGATGTTAGCCGAAAATATGTTCAACCCAAACCCGACTCAGCACGTTAAAAAGCGACCACGTAGATAAAAATGTCAACGTCTCTGTAAAGATGTAAAGCGAGCGCAACGGTAATGATTACCTTTGCGCTTTTTTTGATTTGCGCTTCGCGCATGTTCTAGTAATGTAGGTGCATCACGTTTTAAATAGCCGTTAAATAAGGAAGTTACCCATGCTAGATCTGCTCACTCCGGCGCAACAAGATCCGATTTTGTCACTCTCTATTGCTTACCGACAAGATACGCGTACGGACAAAATGGATCTTGGGATTGGCGTATACAAGGATAGCCAAGGCAATACCCCTATCATGCAAGCCGTGAAAGTGGCTCAGCAGCAACTTGCCGATGAACAAACAACGAAAAGCTATGTTGGCCTTGCGGGCAATGAAGCCTTCAACCAGGCAATGACGGATTTGTTGCTCAAAGGCACTGACGGGTATCAGCGCTGTGCGACAGTTCAGACACCGGGTGCGAGTGGTGCGTTACGTATGTTGGCTGATTTGATGTTCCTCGCTAAACCTGTCACCACGGTTTGGATCAGCGACCCGAGTTACGTGAACCACAAACCTGTCATGGAAGCTGCAGGTTTGACGGTGAAGTTTTACCCTTACTTTAATGCAGCGACCAAACAAGTTGACGCCGATGCCATGCTTGATGCTTTGTCTAAAGCAGGTTCGGACGATGTAGTTCTTCTTCATGGTTGTTGCCACAACCCAACCGGTGCAGACATTCGCCCTGAGCATTGGCAGGCGATCAATGCGCTTGCGCAGAAGAACGGCTTTACACCTTTCGTAGACATTGCGTATCAAGGTTTTGGTGCGGGTTTAGAAGAAGATGCACAAGGTTTACGTTTGCTGGCAGATTCCGTCGAAGAAATGCTTATCGCCACCTCGTGCTCTAAGAATTTCGGCTTATACCGTGAACGCACCGGTGCGGCCATTGTGATTGGTAAAAATGCGAAGGAAGCCATGAACGCGAAAGGGCGTGTGCTTCAATTGGCGCGTGCAACATACACCATGCCACCTGATCATGGCGCAGCAATCGTAGAAACGATCCTCACCAGCGACGCGCTAACGCAGCAATGGCGTTCTGAACTAGACGCAATGCGTGGTCGAATTGTGTCGCTACGTGAAGCGTTGTGTACGTCTTTGGTTGAGCGTTGTGGTGATAATCGTTTTGATTTCATCAAGCAGCACCAAGGTATGTTCTCTATGCTGGGTCTGTCGCCAGAGCAAGTTGGCAAACTGCGTGATGAGTTTGGTATCTATGCGGTGGGTGATAGCCGTATTAATGTGGCGGGCTTAACGGAATCGCGCATTGATTACCTTGCAGATGCCTTAGTGAAGGTGTCTTCGTAACTGCATCTTCATCCCGTGTTTCAGTGACAATGCATGAGTAATCATGCATTGTCATGATGGGTAGTCATGATTCAGTAACGATGCGGTGCGTTTGAATGCGCGGCATACAATTTAAAAAGCCAGCCTAGTGCTGGCTTTTCTGTCTTTAAACGCGAGAAGCTATGGATGCCAAAAAGAGCGACTTCTCGCGGATAACGTTGACTCTATTTCGCGAATTCATTCTTAAATGATCACTTATACCTATCATTGCATAAGTAGGTGTATGTAGTTTTCATAAGCGTACTTTATGATTGATTCTATTCACTATTTATTGATGAAACATGTTTTAAACGTAATTTCTGGATGAATAATCAGAAAGAGGTTTTATTTCAAATTATTGATTTTATTATTAATTAAAATGATTAGGCTTTTTGTTTATTTTCGGCAAAAGATCCCAGTTCTCATTTTTGACCTACAACCCTGCTGACTCATTGTGACTATATTTCCATATATTATGTTCAGTTCTCCATATGGTTACTATGTTGGCTCGTACTCGCTGGTTATCTACCTCCTTCCTTTTTCGATGCATGCTTGTGGGCGTGTGTTACTTCTCTGTCCTGTTTAATATTTCTAATGCCCAGCTGACCGCGAATGCAGAGCTTCACGAGGCAAAACCACGTAACTCAATGGCAAGAAAAGAAAACGAAGAGACGGTTGTTCTTTCCACTGCCAATGAAGAAAAGGTGCTGATTTATTTAGAAAGTATCGGATTGATAACCCCTCAAATGAGTCACCAAGAGAAACAACATATTCTCCAAGACTATCTACGTCCATCTCATGAGTTTGACCTTAGAAAGCACAAACCTCCGACGGTGAATGTGACGTCTCAATGAAAAGTACTAAAGGAACCATGACTTCGTTTCGACATATTTCAGTGAGGTTGGGTGTTTGCTGCTGAAATAGCTAAATGCCTAAGTTGGCAATGTGAATCGGTGGCGGTTACCGCGACCTATTCATGGCAACCGGTTCAGAAAAGAGGACGCCTTGGCATATGAACATTGTAAAAAGCCTCGCACTTGTTGTCTTATCCTGTGCATGTACGTTATCGGTAAACGCGCACACGCCGTTTGACCGCTCTATCGTTAACGAAGAAAAAGTGATCGCCTATCTTAAACGAAGTGGTGCGCTGCCGGACAATGCGTCGCCAGAAGACATTCGAAAAGCACTCGATGCCTATTTGAGTGGTGATCAGCCTGTCGATGACGGTGTGTTCACCAAGAAAAACTTAGAAAACCGTCAACAAATACTAAAACGAAAAACGCAGCTAGATGCCCCAAAAGAGAAGACAAAGCGGTTTTCGTTTCTCCGTTCAGTGCCGAATACACGGACCGACCGCGTGTTGGCCATTCTGATTGATTTCCCCGATCTGCCTTACGACGATAACCGCTTAGAACCGCAGCACACCGACATGTTCTATGACACTTATCCAGCTGTTCATTATCAGGATCTCCTGTTTGGTGATGAATATGCAGGGCCGAACGGTGAAACCTTGATCACCATGCGTCAGTATTATGAACAAGAATCCGGTGGTAGCTACAGTGTTGCTGGGGCCGTTGCGGGTTGGTATCGCGCGAAGCATTCTTCTGCTTATTATGGCGCGCATACTGACTCAGGCGCTAAAGATGCCAACGCCAGAGACTTGGTAAAAGAAGCGCTCGATGCGCTCGTTCAAGATGGCTCGATAAACCTTGCCGATTACGATAACGAAGATCGGTATGACGTTGATGGTGATGGTGACTATTTTGAACCTGACGGTATTATCGACCACTTAATGATTTTCCATTCCTCCGTCGGTGAAGAAGCGGGTGGGGGCGCGCTTGGTCAGGATGCCATTTGGTCGCACCGTTGGAACCTGCCCGTCACTTATGAATTAGAGGGTACCGAAAGCGGGCTTTCTCATTGGAACGGGAAATACGCGGCTTACGATTACACCATGCAGCCAATTGATGCTGCTGCAGGTGTGGCGGCCCACGAATATGGTCATGACTTGGGGTTGCCTGATGAATATGACACGCAATATTCGGGCGAAGGAGAGCCTGTTTCGTCTTGGTCGATAATGTCTTCTGGATCGTGGGCGGGGAAAGTACCTGGGTCGGAACCTGTTGCGTTTAGTGCGTGGGCGAAAGAGTTTTTGTATGCCCAAATGGGAGGGAATTGGCTAAACGCTGTGACTTATTCATTGGACGATTTGGCGGGCACAACCAAAACAGTTCGATTGGCTGAAACCGTTGAGAATGACGACGGCACGAACCATGTGCGCATTAACTTACCAAAGAAAAGGATCGTTGAAATTTTGCCTTATGCGGGGGAATACCAGTATTACTCCGGCAAAGGGGATAATTTACACAACAGTATGTCAGCAGAACTTGTGCTGCCGACTGCTGAAAACATTTCACTTACGTTCGATGCGCACTATGACGTTGAGCCTGATTACGATTTTGCCCGTGTACTCGTCGATGGCGAACCCATTTCTGGCAATATCACCACGTATGATGACCCCCTTGGCTCGGGCTTAGTGCCTGCGGTTCATCGCTATTCAAAAGATCACCCAGACAACGTGAATGGATGGGTACCCGCAGTGTTTGATTTATCCCCGTACGCGGGGCAAACCGTGACGCTCACGTTTGAATACATCACTGATGGTGGCTGGGTTGAACAGGGATTCTACGCCGATAACATTTTGGTGGTCGCTGATGGAAACACTGTTCTGTCAGACGATGCCGAATCTGACAGCGATTTTGCCTTTAATGGTTACACCAAGAATGACGGTAATGGGTATTACGCTCATTACTACATGCTTCAATGGCGCAGTCATGCTGGCGTCGATGAAGGGTTAAAGAATCTTCAACGAAGCGGAGACCGCTGGCAGTATGAACCAGGGTTGGTGGTGTGGTATGCCGACGATTCTCATTCTGATAACTGGGTAGGGCAACACCCCGGCAAAGGTTGGTTAGGAGTTGTTGATGCCGATCAATTTGCATTGACGTGGACAGATCTTGGCGAATCAGCATCTACCAAATTTCAGATTCGTGATGCGGTATTTAGTTTACAAGACCAAGCACCCATTGATGTGAGTTTTGACGACATTGGTACATTGATTGACGACGCATTGAATGCAATCCCGACGTTTGATGATCGCAGTGACTATTCCAATCCTGATCAGCCTGATGCTGGGCGAATTGTTCCCCAATATGGCCTTAGTATCACTGTGATTGAACAAGCGGAAGATAACCATTATGGCGTTGTAGAAATGACGCTTGACGATGATGCACCTGTTGCGGCATTCAGTACAGACATTGATGGAAATGAAGTGATTTTCATCGATCAATCCAGTGACAGAGAAGGGGCAATAACGCAGTGGTCCTGGGATTTTGGTGATGGGTATCGTTCGAGTGAACAACACCCTGTTCATGTGTATTCTCAAGGCGGTATCTATTCGGTGTCGCTGACAGTGACAGATGCATTTGGCCAGACAAACACAGAGACACAGCGTGTGACCTTGAATGTCGCACCTGAAGCCGACTTTGATGTCATTCAAGCAGGAAAATGGGCGCTATTCATATCAGCATCGACAGACAGTGATGGCGACATTAACAAATACCACTGGAATTTTGGTGATGGAAGGCAAGCGACATCCACTGTCGGTATCGTATGGCATACCTATAGGAAACGCGGCAAATATGACGTTAGGCATACGGTGACCGATGATTTAGGTGGAACCGACTCTGAAACCAAGAAAATTAAGGTGAAGAAATGGAAGTGGTGGTGGTAGTTGAGGTGGATGAAATAATGAATCTCTCTATTTCGTTTTCCTAATAAAAAGCCAGCATGTTAATGCTGGCTTTTTTGATTCTTGTTTTTTTTGTGCGTATTTTTGTTTTTGGAATAAATATCACGCGCTGTTTGTTTTGACAGCGTGTTGTGATTATTTATTAAAAACTAATACGAAGCTGACAGGCACAGTATCTGACAGTGGAATGCCACCGACGGTTTCAGATAATTTATTCAAGTTCTCAACAGGAATGCCAAAATCCGATGCTTTGACAATCAGAGGCTTTACAGTGTAAGCAATGATTTGGTCATCATTTTTTAATACAGTCACAGGTACCGTGAGTTCTTTGCTGTTGCCATTTAGGGTAACGTTTACTGGAATGGACTTGTTTGCACCTTCGACGCCATCGAGTGATACGTTGCCAGAGATAGAAACATCAGGGTTGCTGCCCGATTGGAAGAAAATCTCATTGAGACGGGTATTGCGAATCGAAATACCCGTGTTAATGCTCGATAGTGCCGCCTTCACGGAAAAGCTACCGTCTTCATTTAGCATGCCACTCACATTGGTGAGCTCTGCTGGTTCAACGACATATTGCTTTTTAATCGTTGCAAAGTTGATGGTGGAATTTTCACTGTCTACTTTGTATTGATCGGCAGCACTGGCTTGAAAAGATAAAGTAAGAAGAGCAACAGAGATAAGAGAAGAGATTACTTTCATTTTATATACCTATAATCGACATTGTTTAAATATGATTCTTTATATTCCACTCGCTGTATAGTGATATTAATCGATGATTCAGTTTGGAATTTTCGATTGAATCATTTATTTATAGTTTGTTTTAAAAATGATTCAAGTGAAACTGGTTGCTCATTATCGGTGTGATTTTTCATGTTCCAAAGCAATATCAAGGTGCTTGCTCAGCGTGTAATTTGGACGTTTTAAATACGATGCTGATAGGAACGTGCGGTGTGTATACGTAGAGATTTAGCGTAGTGCATGGAAAGCGTGTGGAAGGCAACAAATCTCGTCTTTGAGGTGTTCTCATTGCCCGTAAAGCTCTGCTATGATCCCCCAACATTTACTTAGGTGTTAACTGCATGAAAATCCATCGAATTAACCCAACTGCTCGTTGGTCTGACGTTACTGTATTTAATGGCATCGCACATTTCGTCGAAGTGCCTGAAAGCGATCTTGATGCAGACGTTAAAGGACAGACAGCCCAAATCTTCGAACAAGCTGAAGAAATGTTGGCAAGTGTAGGTAGCGATAAATCACGCATTCTTTCCGTTACCATTTACGTCACAGATTTTGCAAACCTCGATGCGCTAAACGGTGTTTGGGATGCGTGGTTTGACGAAGGCACAGCACCAAGCCGCGCTTGTGTGAAAGTCGAACTGGCCAATCCAAAGTACTTGGTTGAAATGGCATTTGTTGCCGCTGCGGGTGAAGACTACCAATAAGTTCTTGTGAAAAACGCCTTGTACTAGCAAGGTGTTTTTATATCCTGTTTTAACGTTACACAACACATAAATGGGTCATGGATGACAACGCACAGTGTCTTGGTTCAATGGAATCATAGCGGCCAAGTTGATGTCGCAAACAACGCGGTATCGCTTGTACATCAATGGACATTTGATGGTGGTATCACGGTGGATGCTTCGCCATCACCTTTTGTTATGCCTCTACGATCCCAAGATGCGGCGATCGATCCTGAAGAAGCCTTTATTGCCGCGATTGCGAGCTGTCATATGATGACGTTTTTGACTGTGGCTGAGAAACAGCGATTTGTGGTGGAAAGCTACCAAGATGTGGCTATCGGTACTTTGGGTAAGAATGCACAAGGACGCACTGCTGTTACGGATGTTGTCCTAAAACCAAAAATCTGCTTTTTCGGAGATAACACACCATCGTCGGCCATGATCAATAAAATGCATAAACTAGCGCACAAGCACTGCTTCATTGCGAATTCGGTAAACACCCAGATTTCCATTGAGCCGAATGATTGACCTCTATGCCTAAATCACTTCAAGGTGCAGAAGGTAGATCCTCTCATTACGCTCAATTCTTGCGCTTTAAGGTATGGATATTTGGGTATTGGTATTGGATAAAGTTGGACATGCTCGCAAACCGCCATTAGGATGAGCTTCACTCGCTAACATTCAGTTGCATATAGGGAAATCATGCTCTGGTACAAAGTTGCAGAACAACTGACCCTCCACGATATCACTTTGATCGTGGGTCCCAATCGAACAGAGAAAACGAAGTTTCTATACGAACAATATGAAGGGCAGCCTTTTACATTGGACGTTTCTAAAGCAAAGATTGCCTATTGCGGCGGCGATACTAGGATCACCGATGAAGAATGGACGGACATCTCTGAAAGGGACTGCCCGTTTATCGGCGTCGACGATGCCCACCTTCTTACTCCCCCTGATCTTGTTAAGCTGATCGACATGGCGGTTGAAACCAAGAAACGTCTCTACATGACGTGCAACGAGACGTTTGTTGCTCAGCTGCCTGAGTTTCTATCACATGCGAAATTGCGTCGATGTTCACTCGTGAAGTTAGAACGTTTTTCTGACACTGATGTGTGCGCTTGGACACTTGCAGACGTTTCATAAACGTTGACATTGCATGTGACAGAGACAAAAAAGCCCAGCGATTGCTGGGCTTTATCATTATAGGGTTTTTCGCGAATTATCGTTTGTTGCGAAGGTAGCGTTTACGGCGCTCTTCTTTCGTTTTCGCTTTTTCTTCCGCTTTGCGAACAGCAGCTTCTTCAACGGCCACAAGCTCGCTATCAATCATGTCAGGGTGCTCAAGGGTGATTAAGCCCAATGCGCCGTTGCGAAGGTCGTTGATTAAAATCTCAGACGCTTTATGCAAATCAATACGACCGCCAGCACGCAAACAACCGCGTTTCTCGCCGATCGCTTCCATCAATTCCACATCGCTCTCTGGCAATTCTTCAATGTTGTAGCGACTTTTCAGCAAGTCAGGATAGGCTTTCGCCAAGTACTCAACGGTATAGAAAGCAACTTCATCGTATTCCATTGCTGTGTCTTTGATTGCACCAGTTGCCGCCAAACGGAAACCACTGTGTGGGTTTTCTACTTTTGGCCACAAAATCCCGGGGGTATCAGACAGTACAACACCGTTTTGCAGGTTAATACGTTGCTGTTGACGCGTAACCGCAGGTTGGTTACCGGTTTTTGCTACAACACGACCCGCTAGGGTATTGATAATGGTGGATTTACCCACATTCGGAATACCCATGATCATGGTGCGAATGTGTTTGCCCATTTCTTCGCGGTGCGGCGCAAGCTTACGGCAAAGATCCATGATTTTATTGACTTCACTGATTTGCTCAGTGGTGATTGCCATCGCTTTTACACCCTGTTCTTTTTCAAGGTGTTCAAGCCAAAGGGCAGTCATCTCAGGATCCGCAAGGTCACGTTTGTTGAGTACTTTGATCACCGGCTTATCTTTACGGATATGGCGAATAAGCGGGTTTTCACTACTAAACGGAATACGGGCATCTAGCACTTCAATGATGACATCGATCTTAGGAACGACTTCTTCAATTTCTTTGCGTGCTTTGTGCATGTGGCCCGGGAACCACTGAATCGAGTTGTTAATCATTGGAATGATTGCCTTTTGAATACTTGTCTATCGCCGTCGAAAGGGGACATGCCACCGTGTCGAACGCGAAAATGATGGCGGCGATTCTAGCATTTAATTGTATGCAACGGAAAACGTTAGCGTTGGAAGGGGGCGTTGTTGGACATAGAGTGGGCGATCTACGTGTAAAATAAGAGGGAGTACATCGCACTGCGTTTCGCGCATGCCTCCCTCTATGTGTTTCTCCAGTTTATGTGTGTATAACGCGGCGTTAGCTCATCATAAATAAAGGGATGGTCGAACGTTTCAGCAAGCTCTTCGTGAAATCACCGAACATTTGCTGATGGATACGTTGGTGCGAGTAAGCCCCACACACAATCACATCGCTATTTAGCGCGGCGGCCTGTTCAAGCAACGCTTGAGGTGCGCGAAGTCGACTTGCACCAAAAACCTTACTCTCACTCTGAATCCCGTGCATGGCGAGGTAGTCTTGAAGCTCACTTTGCGTGGGTTTGTTATTGACGGAACGTTCGCTGGTCGCAATGGTGACAGTGTCTACCTTACGCAAAAGTGGCATTGCTGCTGTGACGGCTTTGGCGGCCTGTGTGTCGCCATTCCAAGCAATGGTTGCGTGTTTAGGCGCAAAAACATCTTGGGTTCTTGGCATGATCAACACAGGTTTACCGCTATGCAGGATCGCCGCTTCGAAACTGACGCTAGACTTTCCCCGTTTCGCCTGCGGGATGATCGTCATGTCTGACAATTTTCCCTTCTCCGCCACCACTTCGCCACGAAACCCGTATACATCTTGCCACATTGCCGTGGTTTCAGGCTGAGATGTGGCATAGCGAGGAATACGTGTTTGGGTGGAGATGTGAAGACGCTGGCACGCGTCTTCAAACAGGGCTTTGAGCGGTTCTGCATCTTCACTGACATAATCTGCCACAATTTGGTCAATGCGTTTGTAAAACTCATCAGAGATCAGCTGTCTTTCTTCCGGCAGCAATTGCTTTGGATTTATCTGTGCGTGCAGCACATCTAAATGCGCATCAAAGAATTGCGCGACGCTGAGCGCGCCCGAAATGCGCTGCTTGGCATTTGCATGTGAAGCAAAGGGCATGATGATGGTTCGAATGGTCATGGTGCCTCCTAGTTATCCAATGGGCCACGGAAGTGCGATGGCTTCTTGTAATAGGCCGATGGGCAGATCAAGCACCATGGCTTGAGTGAGCGCCAATAGAAAACCAACCGCAATGGTGGTTAAGAAGGTCGCCCGCCACATACTGACACTGGCTTTCACCACCAAGAAGGCGATGAAAAATACCGTGATAGAAATGACATAGCCGACGAAATAACAACCGATGATCAAGCCTGACAACCAGTAGAGGTAATGCATCATGCTGGTGGCATCTTTATCAAAGGCGTATCCCTGTATGTATTCCAAATCAAAATACACAGGATCATTCGAAGGATTCCGAAGCAGTTGGTACAGCGCAATGGCAGACAGCACCCACATCAAACTGCTGATCACTATGGTGAAGACACCGCCAAGGAAACTTTGCTGGAAGCCATCATAGATGCCGTACAAAAACGCGATGTTCACACAAGCAGCAAAGATGATTTGCGGTCGGCGATTGTAGTTCGCACCCGCCGAGTTTGATGACGCTTCATCGTTTGCCGCTTCTTCTTCACGCTTTTTCGCGCTTTGGCGATACATAAACACCAGCGAGAAGATAGTGATGGCACCAATGATCATCACGCCTGGGCGCAACAAGAAGCCGATGCCGTCAAACTGCACGGCTTGATAGAGATACGTCTCCATACCGCTGGCGAGTACAAAGCCGATCAGGAACGCAGGGCGCGGCCAATCAAAGCGCTTCATGAGCACACCAAGGAAGCCGATGGCCAGCAGCGTGACCAAGTCACCCAAATCGCGGGTAGCTTGATACGCGGCAAAGCAAATCACCATTACCATAAACGGGGCGAGCAGGGCGTAACGAATGGTGGTTAAGCGGGCAACCCAAGGGGAAATCAGCATACACGCACCCGCACCAAACACGTTGGCAAGGGCTAAAGACCAAACGATGGTGTAGGTCACGCTTAATTCAGTACTGACCATTGCTGGCCCCGGTTCCAAGCCCACCAATACCATGCCGCCGAGAAATACCGCCATGCTGCCTGAGCCGGGAATACCGAACAGCAAGGTAGGCACCAGCCCACCGCCTTCTTTGGCGTTGTTTGATGATTCTGGTGCGATAACACCACGCACATCACCGTGGCCAAACTCTGGCTTATCTTTGGTGGTTTGAACGGCGTGTCCGTAAGCAATCCAATCCACCACGCTGCCGCCAAGACCGGGGAGGGCGCCGATGATACAGCCAATAACACTGCATCGAACCGCCAGCCACTTGTTCGCCAAGAAGTCTTTAATGCCTTCCATCCAACCGCTGCCTAATTTGCTGGCATTGGCGATAGGTTTGTTTTGACGGAGAAGGTCGATAATTTCAGGTAAAGCAAAGATGCCCAAACCCACGACGACGAGTGGCAGACCGTCCATCAAGTAGAAATTGTCGAACACCATGCGGTTTTCGCCCGTTGCTGGGGCGCTGCCCACACTGCCGAGGAGAACACCCAATCCACATGCAGATAAGCCTTTCACAAAGCTATTACCTGCCAGCGCACCAACCATGCTCAAACCTAAAATCGTGAGCATGAAGAGTTCGCCTGAGCCAAACGCCAAAATGACAGGACGTGCGATCAACACAAATCCGGTCAGTATGACTGCGCCGAACAAGCCACCAAAAAGTGAAGATGTAAAGGCGGCAGACAAGGCGCGCGCGGCCTGGCCTTTTTTCGCCATTGGAAAGCCATCAAGTACCGTGGCTTGGGAGCCACTGGAGCCGGGGATGCCCATAAGCACCGAGGTGAAGGTGTCAGACGTGGGGATGACAGCAACCAAGCCGATGAGCATGGCCAAGGCTGAAATCGGATCCATGCCATAGAGAAAAGGGAGAAGAAGGGATAAACCAGCAATGCCGCCGAGGCCGGGGAAAATGCCGATGGCTAGCCCGAGTGCTACACCGCCTAACATGTAGGAGATGTGCTGCAAACTCAAAATGGTCTGTAGAGATTCAAGTAATTCGTTGAACATGATGCAACGCCTTTGAGAAAAGAAAAAAGGCACAGTCATGACAAGGTATGACTGCGCCTTTTTTAGGGGAACTAGAACTTAGTGTTGTATTTTTCGGTGAGCCAATTACGAACCCATTGCAGATTGCTTTCATCCAATTGCAACGCCGCTTGAAGGGCTTTTTGCGCCGCTTCACCGGTTAGCTGAGGGTAGTCGCCCAGCACTTTGTTGGATTTCTCTTTGAAACCTGGAGCATTGACTAGATTGGTCGCAGATTCACGCCACGCGGTCACAATGTCTTCCGGTGTTGATTTAGGTAGGAAGACCATTTTCTGAGCCGCGAAACCGGCAACAAAGAACGAGCGCCAAACATCGAAGCCTTGCGTAGGTTCTTGGTTAGGATAAAACGTCTCATAGACTTCAGCGAAGTGCGGAATGTCAGGGAAGTTAGGGTCACGCTGTAACTTACCGTCTTTATCAAGCACACCAAAGCTGAACAATGGAATCGCTTTACCTTCTTCCACCAACGGCGTTACTTTCTTGAGGAACGATGAACTGGTTTGAGAGTCGATGTTGACCTCGCCACGCTCAAACGCAAGGCGGCCTGCGCCTCGTCCCTTCATACCAAACACGGCTTGAACATCCAGACCTAACAGCTCCATGCCGAGTAAAGGCACGAGATCGATGGACGTTGCACCTTGGCTTGCGTATTTGAACTTCACCTCGCCTTTTTTGGCGAGAAGCTCTTCAACGTTAGTGATGCCCGTTGATGGAGAAACGTACACCACACCGCCTGTTGGGGAGGCGAGAACGACATCCCATTGGGTGTAGTCGTAACGAACGCGACCATCTTTAAGCAGGTAAGGATATTGAGTAGATGCCGAGCTTGCGAAGATGTTCAGCCCGTTGTCTCGCGCTTTGCGCGCAAACTGGTTTGCCCCTTTTGTAGAGCCACCACCGGGAATGTTTTTCACAACAACAACAGGGTTGCCGGGCAACGCTTCACTGAGCAGTGGCGCATAGAAGCGACCCCATGTGTCTGTGCCGCCGCCTTCTTTATACGGGATCGTGAATTCCACACGTTTCCCTTTGAAAGAAACATCATCCGCAAGCGCTGTGCTTGGCAGTGCAATCAATGCACTCATGGATAGCAGTGCCGCTTTTAAAGACATGTTCTTGCGTGTCTTGGCTTGATTCATTTGTTTGTGAATAAACATCATTTCACCCTCGTTTCCATTCGATACCACGCAATTGCGAGGCTAACTATGTCGTATTTATTGTGTTCATTTTCGACATTAGATTTCGAACCTGTCACCAAGCTGACATCAAACATTCTGATAACAAAAATGTTACATAGATCTATTTCCCAACGAGAAACGAAGGCGATTAAAACGTGGTGTAACGGGTAGGAATCTAAAAATGAGGCAAAAAAAAGCCATTCACATTGAATGGCAAATTATTGAGCTTCATGTTGCTTTTGTTATGGGTATTCTCATTTAACCGTTGTTTCTGTTGGAACAAGGCTTCTTACTAGACTGCTCTTGTTGTTGGCAGTGTGATCCCGTGTTTACATCACGGTTTTTCTTTTGCTATTGGATTTTTATTATAGGTATTCAGTTGCTTGGGTACTGGTATGGCTGTTTGTAATGAATCAGTAGTACGCATCCCCTTTGAATAGAGGACGGGCAGTGCGTACGAGTGCGGCTTGCTTGATTTGAGGCTCACTTTCGCCCGCTTCAATGACCACACTCACTTGAATTTTTCCGCTTGGATGTTCAATGTCCACCGTGTTGCTTTGCACCTCTCTCACCGCATCTGCTGCGATCGTACCCGGCAAAAAACTGGCGATAGCAACGCAGATAGCACCAGTCACAGCATGGCTCGCGTGGCAGTTATGCGGAACAAAGTAACGAGAGGTAATGTTGCCGCCATTGGCAGGGGACGAAAGCAAGGAGACTTTTGGGATGACACTGTTACTGACATCGCCCATGCCCATCCGAACACCCGCTTCAAGGCGAATCGCTTCCAATGTTTTGAGAAACGCTGAATCGGCATCCAATGCTGTTTTGGTTTCGTGGCCTGTTTTCCCAAGGGAAGCGGCCGCGATATGCACCATAGGCACAGAGGCATCAATGCAGCTGACCTCAACGCCTTGAATCACGTCTTTGACATGACCTGTAGGGAACAATTTGCCGGTTTTTGCGCCACCAACATTCAAGAAATTCAAAAGAATCGGCGACCCTGTTTCAGGCACACCATCTATTTTAATGTCGCCATCAAGTTCAACGCGGCCATTTGGCGTCTGTGCGGTGACTTCGATGATGGTATTGGTGTTGATGTTTCGTACTCTAACCGTGGTTTCCGGTGAGGAAAGGGCGATCAGGTTTTTCTCGTGTGCAAACACCACCACACCAGAAAGAATGTTGCCGCAAGAAGGGTTGGTATCTACGGTTTTGTCTTCAACGCCAACCTGTGCAAAGAGGTAATCCAAGTCCACATTTTCCGCTGCGCTTGCAGAGACAATGGCGACTTTACTGGTGAGCGTTGTTCCACCGCCAATGCCGTTGATTTGTTGTGGGTCGCCTGAACCCATCACGTTAATCAGAAGGTCATTGCGCTGCTTTTCATCTTGGGGAAGATCGCTGGCGAGGAAATACGCCCCCTTGGATGTGCCACCGCGGATCAGCATGCAAGGAATGCTGGTTGATCGTTCCATGTTTCAACTCCTTTGCCGTGTTACCTATGGCCAAAGGTTAAAAAATGAAACTGTCAGCAAGCTGTCATCGGTGAGCGGGAGGGTCGATTATTCAAATTCCTTTAACGCGTTTTCCCATTCAGTAATGACAATCTCGCGTTTATTTTGGTCTGAATTGACCAGCAGAGTGACATCGAGGGGGATGGGTTTTAGCTGGTCAACCAAGACTTTACGCATAAAATTTGCCGATTTGGGACTGTTTATATCTAAACGGATAGGCGGCATGTTGGTTTGCTCCGACATTAAGCGTTGTCCGCGGTTGGAGACCAAATAGCTTAGGAACTGTTTCGCTGCCTTGGGATTTTGGGTTGTTTTGTTGATGAAGGCGGAGCGAATCACCACGGGCGTGTAGTCTTCTGCTGCCACTATGATGACATCTTGATACTTCTCTTCCCACGATTTGGCATACGAACCCATGATGTTATACGCCAGCAAAATCTCTTCATCATGCAGCGCCGTTAACATGGAAGCAGAGCTTGGAAAGGTGCGCGCATAGTAGCTTTTGAAAAGCTCCAAAATCTGACCGTAGTTTGTGGCTTGAATCCGCTCAAATGACCACAACAGATACCCAATGCCCACTTCTCGAATATCAAAGGTGCCGATCTTTCCGGTGAGTTCTGAGCTGTAACGACGAATAAAGCTCAGCAGTTCGACGCGATTTTTGGGGACGACTTTCCCTTCCATAAACGCTTTGTTCAGCACTATTACCGCTGGCTCATAGCTGAAGCCGTATAGCTCTTCTCGCCAAACCGCCCATGAAGGCAAATGGTTAATTTGGTTAGGCAGACGCCCAGTAGGCGGGGCGTATTGCAGTGCAAACCCATCGTTAACGAGCCGGAACTGCAAATCCATCACGGAGCTAATCGTGATGTCGGGCTGGGGCGACGCTTGGCTGCGTATGTAGCGATCTAAAGTGTTACTGCTGATGGCTTTGTATTCGAGCGTGATGCTCGGATATTGCTGCTGAAAATCATCAAGCAAAGGCTGCATTTCTGACAAATAGGCCGCTGCATAAATACGAAGCGTCGTTTGGTCACTGTCTTTCGCCAAAGACGGCAATCCCCACAACGAAAGCACCGTTACGCAAGATGCAAAGAAAGCCCGTTTGAACGTGATGGAATAATCCTTCATTGGTGGCTCCAATGTCCGTAAGGGAAAGCGACATTTACCGTCAGCCCTGAAGGGTCTGTGTCTTCTAAAGACAATGCGGCATTAAAATTGTTGGCGACCTCCAACGCGATGGCCATGCCAAGCCCTGTCCCTTGGCTGGTGTTATTCGGGCTTCGGTAGAACCGCTCAAACACATGGGGCTTGTCTTTTTCATCAATCCCTTGGCCGTGGTCTCGAATAGTCAGCACCGCATTCCCGACATCTTGATGGATGAGAATATCAATGGTGCTGTTTTCTGGGCTGTACTTGATGGCGTTTTCAATCAGGTTGAGCAGCATCTGCGTTAGTGCGTAGTCATCGCCATCAACGTAAATGTGCATGGATTCTTCATAACTGAGCTCAACCTTCTGGGACAAGGCATGAATCGCTAGGTCTCGGCACACTTGTTTAACGTGTTGGTTGAGGTCAATGCGCGCGGGCATCATGCTTCGGTGACGATGGGTGATCGTGGCTTGGTTAAGCAGCTGGGTGATGGTGCGGTCTAAATGGTTGCAAGCGTGGAGTACGTTTTCTAAATAGCGCTCTGTTTCAGGATCTTGGTTCGAATTGATGGCAAGTTCAGCTTGCGCTTTCAATCCTGATAAGGGCGTTTTCAATTGGTGTGCCGCTTCACCCGTGAAGTTCTTTAAATTACGCAGTGTGGTATCCAGCTGTGCCATAAATCGGTTGATGGTCGTGATGAGGTGATCGACTTCCAGCGGGCCTTGCAAACTAATGGGCGTGAGGTCGACAGTCGAACGTTTGGCTATTTTTCGGTTGATGCTCCGAATCGGACGAATGATTTTCCACGTGGAGAGCAAGACGAGAAACATCGCACTGAGGATCACCAATCCCACCAGATTTTGCGCTTGGAAGGTGATTTCCTTTTCCAAGGTTAAACGTGATTCAAGGGTTTGACCTACTAAGACCATCACGTCTTTCAACCCATTGGGGGTGTTGACAGAGTTACTGATGATGGTGAAGCGAAAGGCGTCGCCTGAGTAGTGCACGTCAAAGAAATCGGCTTTTGGTTCCAATGAGGGCTGGTGGTTTTCGACGCGTGTTCGAACAATGTCATGGGTTAACAGTTCGCGATACCCCGTGACCACGAACAGATCTTCCGTGACAACCAAGTACAACACCCGATCCCGTGGAGATTGTGCGAGAACCTTAAACGAAGAAATCGGTATATCAACGTTCCAATTGAGGTTCACGTAACGGACGTTATCAAGAATTTGCACGGCGGAGCCGCTGAGTGAGCGATCGTAAGACAGTTGTGCGGTGTGGTGCGCGTAGCGGTTGGCTGCCCAGAGCGTGATAACACTGATCGCAAACAAAAGGGCGAAGGCCGATGTCAGCAATTGAAAGCGAAGGCTTTTGCTGGACCAGTATTCACCACTAAAGGGAAGGCGGGGAAATCGAGACAAAAATGAAGACATGGCTATGCCGTTTTGTCGATGACGTAACCTAAGCCACGAAGGGTTTTTATTTCCACGTCGCTGCCTGCGAGTGCTTTACGCAGGCGACCGACATAGGTTTCTATCGCATTGAGGTTGGGCGTGTCATCGAAGCCGTAAAGGTGATCGATCAATTCTTCTTTGCTCATCACGCGGTTTGTGTGGCCGAGAAAAATCTCTAAAAGGCGCAGTTCTCGTTGTTTCAGAACCACTTCATGTCCTTTCACGAAGACCTTGCAACTCGCTGGGTCGAATTCGATGTCTCCAAACTGCAGGTTATTTTGGTCGGAGCCTTGTCGACGACGCACAATGGCGCGACACCTTGCTTCCAGCTCGCCTAAATCAAAGGGTTTAGTGATGTAGTCGTCCGCCCCTAAATCCAACAAAGAGATGCGATCTTGCACCTCGGTTCTCGCGGTCAAAATCAAAATAGGGCAGTCAGAGGCGCGACGGATTTTCTTGGTTATCTGCTCGCCGGATTTATGCGGAAGGTTGAGATCAAGAATAATAAGGTCGAATTCTGTTTGATTAACCATGGCATACGCCACATCGCCATCATACGCGCAATCCACAGCATGACCTTGCTTGGAAAACCGTTGTTCAAGCGCTTCACTGATCAATCTGTCATCTTCAACAATGAGTACTCGCACCGTATTACCGACTCGGATAGTAGAAAGTTGAATGTTAAGTATTGGTTTCTAAATGGTTAATTACAATGGTTTGTTGTGTGCGCTGCGCACGTTTCTCAAGTTTAAAATAGTGGAAACGTTCGCTTGGTAGCGACGTCTATACAGGGATGCTAGAGAAAGGAGACAGGCTAGCCGTCAAAAAAAGGAGAAAGGAAAACCTAGGACGTCGGCATTCAAATGAACATATACCCAAACAACCTGAAGATGCTCGATTTCAGAGGCCATCAGTGCGTTCAGTTCAAGGCAAATTCTTGTAGGAATAGTCATTCTATTTCACAGGAATTTAGCGATGAAGTGGACGCACTGAGGGCCTCCCTTCGGGCGAGTTTACTGACGCCATGCTCGGTGTTGTCCCTTTTTGATTGAGATCACTACATCGGCAAAGGGACGCCTAGATCATAACGTCAGTAAACCTCGCTGAATCCGCCATCTTCAGGTTGTTTGGGTATAATGCTTGAGGTGCTAAGACGTATTGGTCAATGCTTATTCAGAGCGCGCGGTGTGATGGGAGCGAAAAGACTCAGGCACTACTAGGACAACTAACGCCAACGGTATTCGCTGGGAAATACTCGTTAATGGATTTCGGCATACCTAGGTAGAATCCTTGAAAGTAATCAATTTCAAGTGCCAACATCGCATCGTATTCTTGCTTGTCTTCTACACCTTCTACCAACACTTGCGCGTTGACTTCTTTAGCGAGGGCAATTGCGCGGTGTATCTGGTCTTGATCGCCTTCAATGTAGCTTCTCAGTAGTGAGCGATCGATCTTCATGATGCTTGGGCTCATCTGGCGGACACGTTCTTCTTGCGATCCACCCACGCCATAGTCATCAATGGCAATTTTGAACCCATTTTCGACAGACTGGTGCGTGGCAAAAGAGAGGCGTTTGCTGTCATCGTGTAGATGTTCAACGACCTCAAGCACGACGTGAGCGCGAGGGATAGCGAGTTCAGCGAGACGTTCAACCATCAACTGTTGGCTGGAAAATTTTTCGATGGAGGCAACGGCCGATGAAGGTAGCATATTGAGGAAAATCCAATGCTGTCCTGCGTGTCTTGCGAAGTTTCTTAGATGAATAACGCGGGCGAGCTTATCGACGCTAATTTGGTCGGAAAATGCTTCATCGGTGGGTAAAAGGTAGCGAAAGAGTTCTGCGGGACAAAGGTTGTTGCCTTGTTCGTCTTGGACTCGAACAAGCGCTTCAAAACCGAGGATAGAATTGTCTCTACGAAAAATGGGCTGGTAAACGCTGCGAAGATGAAACCCATTGAAAATAGCAATGAGATCGCCGTTGTTTCCGGCTCTCAGACACTTTTCAAAATCACTTCTTGTCCTTAGGTGCTTTACCACGGATTTCCTACCTCTAAAATCGCTGCAAAGAATCTTACGTTAAAGAATCGATTTGCAAAAACAACATTCATTTCGATATCGAATTATTGTGATCTCCTGCCACGATTGTCTCAATAATGGACAACTTATCTTGAAAGCATGAAACGGTAAATTGACATGAGAAAATCGCAAGTTCCCCGATGTTTACTGATTCGTAAATAAAAACTTACACTGTTTCATACCGTATCCTCGCCGTTTTTCTGACGAATGTAACGTGGCTGTCTATCGTAGATTTAGGCACGGAAACTCTTGGGAGGCGTGAAATGAAAACACGTCAATACGCGTCAAAACCCCTCGATGCATTCGGGAAGATACATTGGAGTGTTGAAGAAAACGGCGTTTGGGAACACTTGGTTTCTCGTCAGCTTGGCTGTATCAAAGACAAAGCATGCAGCGCATATTTTGATGGTCTAAATCTGTTAGATCTTCCTCATCATCATGCGCCACAAATCGCTGACATCAATACGGTGTTGGGGGATACCACAGGTTGGCAGCTCGAGCCTGTACCGGCGTTGATTGATTTCGACCGTTTCTTTACTTTGCTGTCTGAAAAAAAATTTCCCGTCGCGACGTTTTTGCGCACGGAGAAAGACATGGATTACCTGCAAGAGCCAGACTTCTTCCACGAGGTGTTTGGGCACTGCGCGATGTTAACCAATCCCGCGTTTGCCGCATTTACGCAAACGTACGGGCGTTTAGGTGCGACGGCGAGTAAAGAAGAGCGGGTGTATTTAGCACGGCTTTATTGGTTCACGGTGGAGTTCGGTTTGATTCAACACAAAGGGCAACGCTCCATTTATGGAGGAGGGATTTTGTCGTCACCCGCAGAAACGGACTATGCCTTTTCCAGTGAGCAAGCAATCTACAAACCGCTCGACATCGTAGATGTGATGAGAACACCTTATCGTATCGATATTTTGCAACCCATCTATTTTTATCTCAGCGATCTCGAAACATTGTTTAGCTTTACGCATATGGATTTAATGGCCCGTGTGCATCAAGCCATGGCTTTGGGTCTACATTCACCATTACATCCCGTCAAAATGGCGCAATAGGGAAGGAAACCATGACAAATTTACATGAATTGCAATGTGAAGCTTGCCGAGCAGATGCTCCTCGTGTTGAGCAAGATGAAGCCTCGGCACTACAAGTCAGTATTCCTGATTGGGAATTGATCACGGTTGACGGTATCGACCAGCTACGCCGCGAATTCACATTTAAAAACTTCAAACTGGCGTGGGCGTTTTCGAACGAAGTAGCAACACTGGCTGAGGCGGAAGGGCATCATCCCGCCATATTGTTGGAGTGGGGGAAAGTGTCTGTAACCTGGTGGACGCATAAAATCAAAGGGCTGCACAAGAACGATTTTATTTGTGCCGCGAAAACAGATGCATTGCCGCGATAGTTCAGTGACCTTGAATGAAAGCAGTGAGCAACGTGGTAAGAATCGACACCAGAAAACGGGCGACGTCTATCGCCCGTTTTTCGTATTTGCTACCTAAAGCACCGGTTTTTACACGTAATCAGGCGTTTGCCGTTGCAATTATTCCTGCCTTGCCTATGTCTTAATGCACAGAAGAATTTATTTAGGAAACGCCATGCGCTTTCGCATTCCCTCTTTATTGATGGTTTTGCTACTGGTTGGTTGCTCGTCTCTTTCCATTTCACCACCGTTAACAACCGACCAGCATTGGATTTCTGAAACTTTACCCAATGGTTTTCGCTACCACCTGTATCCCATTGAAGGGCAAGACGTAGAGTTGCGCCTTATCGTCAATGTCGGAAGCCTTAACGAGCGTGAAAATGAACGTGGCTATGCGCATTTTATCGAGCACATGGCGTTTAATGGCACGACACATTTTCCGAACAATTCTGTATTCAAAGAATTTGCAGCCGTGGGTGTGCAATTCGGTCCAGACATCAATGCTGTGACGGATTACGGGCGGACAGTGTATCAACTGTCGTTGCCCGATGATGAGAAGCTTGATGAAGCGCTGCGTTGGTTCAGGGACATTGGTGACGGCATTTCGTTGAGTGAAAAAGGGGTGAAGGACGAAATTGCGGTGATCTTCGGCGAATGGCGGTTGGACAACAAAGCCCAATCGTCATGGCAGCTTCAAGTGTATGACGATGTGCTGAACGATACGCCTTATGTAGATAGAGACCCTATCGGCACTGAGCAAACGTTAACACAGGCAAATGCAACATCGCTCAGCCGTTTTTATAAAAAATGGTACAGCGCGAATCGGATGCAATTGGTGGTTGTGGGTGACATGAATGCATTGGCGTTGCAGCAGGTGATCCATCAAGATTTTGCGTCGTTGCCGACTGAAAGCAACATCCCCGAACGCCACGCTTTGCCCGATGCGCAAGAAGGGTTTCAGTTTCCTCTGACAGTATTTGGTCAGCAAGGGCAGTCACCTGCGATTGTTGTGAACATCAAAGAAGGACAGTACACGCCTGCCAGCACGCTGAAAGAACAGCGTTCGCGTTGGCTTGATTGGATGGTGACAGATGCGATTCAATTGCGACTCGAAGAACAACTAGACCGACGTGCTATCAATAATAATGGCGTTTATAGCAATGTATCGTTTGTGCCTGGTTGGAATGTGTATGAATTCACCGTCGATCATAACCAACAAACCCGAGACGATGTGGTGGATGCGGTTGCGCGAGATTTCGCCTCGCTGAGGGATATAGGCATTGGCGAGAGTGAGTTCCAGCTTTTGTTTGAACAATATCAGAACATCGATTTTTCAATGGACAGCTATTCGTCTATTGATAATGCTGAAAACGCCGTATCCAATCTATATATCAATCGCTTGCCACAAGATGCCTTTGAAGAACACGACAACTTTCAACGCTTTCTCAATGAGCTGTTGCGTGAAGACATTAATGCACGTTTACGCGAACTGTTATCCCCATCCACCATGTCGCTCACCATTGCTTATGGCAGAGGTGAGTCATTGGCGAGCGCCGATGCGCTCAAGCGTGATTTCTTTGACGCTGTTGCGCAAGCGGGCGAAGATGTGACGATCGAATATAAACAGGTTCAAATACCGCAACCAACCCCTGTAGTCAGTCCGGATTTGCCTCCTAAGGTAGTCTCACGCGATCTATATCAATGGATGCTACCCAATGGCGTGCCGACCACTTTCTATCAGATGGATGATGGAACGGGGTATAGCCACGTTGTGTTGCAGGCGAAGGGCGGTTTGTCATCGCTAACGCGCCGAGAACGCGCTGCGGTTAACATGTTGTACGAAACCTATCGTCGAGGCAGTGTTGATGACATTGATCTCAATGATTTCTATCACTATGTCGATGGCCTCAGTGCTTCCATCGTCCCTTCTGTGTATACCAACGTCCATAACATTGCGTTATCTACTAGCAGCGATACCTTGGCAGAGTCATTGAATGCGCTTCGATTCCTGATTGGACATATTGCGCCTGACGAACAGGCATTCTATCGAGAGAAATCGCGGTTGCTTGCCCGATTAAACAGTGTGAAATCTTCACCGTATGATGAGTTTGAACGCGCGTCTTTGCAGCTTATGTATCCCGATGATTCCTTCGAATCTCGGCTCAACCTTGAAGACTATGAGCAGTTAACCTTTAACGATGTGGTTGCTGTTTATCAGCGACTTTTCGCTGACCTCGGTAACATGAACGTCTATGTTGCATCGGATTTGCCGCCGAGCGTGATACAGCACCTAACGGGGACTTATCTGGGAAGCTTATCAACGCAAAGGCCTCCATCGAAAATCTCTCCTGCTGTATTGCATAAGAAAGGCGGTCGCGTGGTGTTGGCCACTTCACCGGAATACCGCACCTACATTGAGAAGATCTTTGTGTTGAAGGTTAAAAGGCGAGATGTGGAGCAATTTTTTGCAGAAGACATGCTCAATAGGGTCATTCAGGCGCGATATAACGCCATTATGCGAGAGCGTTTTGGGTTTGACTACGACCCGTATTTTTCTGCGTGGACTTGGGACGGAGAGAAAGTACTCGTCGCGATGTTTACCGCGTTAATTGATCCTGAGCGAGAAGAAGAGTTGCAAAAGCGATGGCCTGCTATACAAGCCG
The DNA here is from genome assembly GCF_002876705.1 of Enterovibrio norvegicus. Lineage (GTDB taxonomy): Bacteria > Pseudomonadota > Gammaproteobacteria > Enterobacterales > Vibrionaceae > Enterovibrio > Enterovibrio norvegicus_B. The sequence continues at coordinate 110,168 of NZ_MDAG01000090.1, forward strand.
AATTGATGCGCCCAGTTTCACAGCAGGAGAGGAACAATGCCGGCGTTCAGTTAAGCCGTGAGATAAACAGCATGACCCGAGACAGTCACCAATTGATTGGTGCGCTTGCCCGTTATGATACTTGGGGGTATGGAGTGGAAGGTTTGCTGGCTCCGGAAGATGTGGTTAAGCGCATCGACGTGGAAAAATTGAACGCATTAGCAGCATCTATTTTTGCAGCGAATACGCAGTTTGAGAATATTCTGAGGCCTGCCCCAGACGCTATATCGACGAAGTAAGACGTGTTCTTGTATGTGCTGTCGCCGTTGTGATTCAGCCGCAACTATGGCGATCAACCAAAACAGAAAACGCGCCGAGGGCGCGTTTTATCAAAGCAGGTTAGCAAGGCACACTTAGTGCGTTTTCTTACCGCCGAAGTATTTTTCAAGAACTTCAGGCGTCAAGTCGCCTTTTTCTTCGAGCGCTTTCAATTCTGCAGCAATGCGTTTTTGTTCTTCCATCGAAGGCAAAGGAAGGTCAGGTTCGCGCTCAGGCGCATCTTTCATCATGTTTTCTAAATCGATCATAGCTATAAGACCCAATTTCAATGTGACGCCCATTTTAAGGAAAAAGTCTGACTGCTATCAAGCAAAGAGACACCGAGAAGGATGGTTAACACGTATTTAGTTGTCGAAACGCAAACAAATTCGGGCTCTTCAATGCGTTGAAAAGGGGCTAGAGCACACGTAGAGACGCGGTTTTCATTCAATTTCTTGTGTTTTTCATTTTTTTGTAACACTGTAACAAAAGACAGTTGGCGAGCTGAAAATAAGAAAAAACAAAGGAAGGTATTTATGACAGATGTAATTGAAGTCTACGTAGTCAACGCATTCGTCGCTGATAACCAGGGCGGAAACCCCGCAGGTGTTGTTCTAAATGCCCAGTCGTTAGACGCTGCTCAAATGCAGACGATTGCTGCAGAGCTCGGTCATTCAGAAACCGCGTTCGTTCTTTCATCGAAAAAGGCGGATTTTCGCGTTCGCTTCTTTACCCCAACTGAAGAGGTCGACTTTTGTGGACATGCCACCGTCGCCACTTTCTCTACGTTGTTTAAAACTGAAAAAATAGCGGCGGGTCATTATTTCCAAGAAACCAAAGCGGGTGTGCTGAGCATTGAGATTGAAGCCGATGGTCGTGTCACCATGGGACAAGCTCTGCCAACGTTTGGCGCTGAGTTTACACCCGAAGAGATAGCCCCTTTACTCGGTATTCATAGCGAAGACATTCTTGCGACAGGTTTGCCTGTTCAGGCGGTATCAACGGGTATGTCAGACATTATTGTGCCGCTGATTGATGAAGCATTACTGAATAAGATCAAGCCAGATTTGGATGCCATTGAGGCGTTTAACCTAGCGTCTAACACAATAGCAATTCATGTGTTTGCTATCACGCCGACCGAGTCTGATATTTCAGCGCGATGCCGAAATTTTGCACCTGCGGTAGGTATTGATGAAGAATCAGCAACAGGCAGCGCAGCAGGGGCGCTAGCGTCCTACTTACATCGCTATCAAGGTGGTAAATACCGTTATCTGTTCGAACAGGGCGAGATTTTAAATAAACGATCGCTTTTGTGGGCGCAAGTTGATGGTGATGAAGAAATCATTGAAAATGTCACTGTGGGTGGCTTTAGTGACAAACCTCAGCGGATTCCATTTCGAATAGAAGAACTTGCATAATTAAACCGTATAAATGTCGGTAACTGATTGAATCTTAAAAAAGGAAGCTAATTTGCTTCCTTTTTTTATGGGTAATTTCTTTACAGGTAGAATTTTAACTCTCTCCAGAAATGGCGCTATTTAACGGAAAAAGAAGGAAAAAAATCAACTTTGGTCTAACTTTAAAGGGTGTCTTACTAACGGGATAGAGAAAGCGTGGCTGAGATTTTTTTTTCATGTCAACCAATCTTTGACAACGAATTACAACATTGGGGAAGCGAGTTGCTTTTCCGAGAGGGGTTAGAAAACAAGTTTCCTTCCATTGATGAAGACACGGCCACATCGCGGATCCTCAGTGCGAATTTCCTTGCGAGTAATGCTAAGCAAAAACTAACACGCTACATCGTGAGCTTTGGGGAATCTTCGCTGCTTGATGAAATTCCGCTTTCTATGCCGAGCCAGCATTTGATCATTGCGATCACTGACGAGTGTTCACCAACCGCTGAACTCGTGAGTAAGTTGCGAGCCTATCGCACAGAAGGGTATCGCATTCTTATGGATGGCAAGGTCATCAATAATGAATGGCGAAACTACTTAGAACTCATCGACATTTTAAGCATCAGCATGGAGCGAGCCAACCCTGCTGATTGGGAATATACGATTTCTCAGTATCCGCAACAGGTATTCCTTGCCCGAAAGGTGGAAAAACAAGAAGAGCTTGAAGCTGCGCAATCATATGGTTTTGCATTATTCCAAGGCTACTTCTTCGAAAAACCTCAGATTGTCCGTTCAGAAGACGTGGCGCCATCCGTGATGTCTTTGCTCGATATTTGCATCATCATCAATAAAAACCCTGATGACATCGATACCTTAGCCAAAGTCATTTCGAAAGATGTGTCTCTGCTTTACAAGGTGATTGCCAGCGCAAACATTTTAGCGAAAACCAAGACAAGCAAAATCTCAAATCCTCGACAAGCTGTTGTTTATTTGGGGGTTCAGGCACTTAGGCGCTTGGTATCTTTGTTAATTATGTCTAACCTGAATCATCAGCATGCCGCACAACTTCAGAATGCGGCACTGTCACGGGCAACGTTTTACTCCATGCTGTCTATCGAAGACAAAGCCTTTAATGCCGATGAGGCGTTTATTGTAGGGGCGTTCTCTTTGCTCGATGTCATGTTAAGTAAACCTATGGCTGATATTGTGGCTCAGCTTGATCTCTCTAACGACGTTAAACGCGCTTTGGTAAACAAAGAAGGGATCTACGGACATCTATTGCAAATGAGCCACGACATAGACCAGGCAAACTGGAATGGATTAGTTCATTGGTGCAACCAGTTAAAACTCAGTGATAAAGCCGTGTTGAAGGACTTTGAAGCAGCCCGAATCAGCACAGCAGATATAACCGCCAGTATGCAGGTTTAATACGAATATGACGGTAACAATGCGAACCAAACTAGCAGTCGTGCTGATCGTCAGCGGAACGCTGATTCTCAGCCTGTTTGGAATGTTTAACTATTACAAAACACATGATCGTTTGTACGGTGAACTTGATAATGAACTGTCGTCCATTGCGATGCGTTTGTCTTATCGATTGCCGAACCAATTGTGGAATTTTGATTTTGAAACCGTCATCAAAGACATTGAAAGTGAGTCTGCTTCACGCTTTGTGTATCGCATTGAAGTTGTGGCCAAAGATGACAACTTTCGTCATATCACGTCACCAAAGGATGGCAGGGTAGACAACGAGTTTAAACTCCATGTGTACCCGCTAATCTACAGTGAGCTTGATAAACCGCGTCCCGTGGGCGAATTGATCATTTATGAAGACCCGCGACCGATTGAAAGTACCCTGACATCAGAAATTGTATCTGGCATCGCGCAGGTGTTTTTGCTCGATTTGATGATCATGTTCTTGATTTGGAAATACGCCCGCGCCATTAAAGAAATCGAATCCAGTAAGAATTATCTCAACACCATTATTCACAGCTACAACGATGGTTTAGTGGTGTTGGCGGATGATCACCGTGTATCCACATTGAATGAGGCGGCGCGACGGCTGTTTGAGGTGGATGACGTCAGCGATGAAGATGTCTCTCTGTCAGACATTATTTCCAAGGTGGTGCCAGACTCGCGTGCCTACTTTTCGCAAGCCTTGTATGGCTTCAACACTAAAAGCCTCAATTACGAATTGATGCGCGCGAATGACAAAGTGATCATTCAGGTGCGTTCAACCAAAATCACTGTCAATGATGAGCAGCTTCAAGTCGCGATCATTCGCGATATTACTGAGCAATATCTCGACAAGATTAAAGTGTCGAAAGGGGCGGAGCTTTTCTCTGCTGTTAAAACGCTTCAAGACAAATTCCTCGCCAGTGAAGATTTCCATCATAGCTTCAAAGAAGTGCTCAAGATCCTGCTTAAAATCGGTGAAAGTAACCACGGTCTGATTGTTGAACTTGATCGCGATGCACCCGATAACTATCGAATCCTGTCGCAGACCCGTTTGATCGCCAATGGCTATGTATCAGAAGGCTTTGTGAAGAATGTGGTGACTGATGTTATTGAAACCAAAAAGGGTAGCCGCAGTCTTCAAGTTGCTGGCCTTGCTACTAATAACAATAAACTGATCATCAATGCCTTGAGCATGCCGTTGTTCCTTTCCAATCAGCTGGTCGGCGTGGTGTGTTTATTCGATGAATCAACCAACTACGACGATGATTTGCAATCATGGATAGAGCCCGTACTGTCGAGCTTGAGTGCCATGGTTAACTTTGTGCGTCAGAAAAAGCTCAATGATTTGATCTCGAGTGAGATGGTTAAAGCCAAAGAAGATGCTGAACGTGCGAATGAAGCCAAAACCAATTTCCTCGCCATGATGAGCCACGAAATTCGCACGCCAATGAATGGCATTGTGGGTATGTCGAATTTGTTGCGTGAAACCTCGCTGAACCAACAACAATCTTACTTTGTGGATACCTTGGTGCATTCTTCCAATGCGCTTCTTAACATCATTAATGATGTTCTCGATTTAACAAAAATCGAGGCCGGAAAAATGCAACTCATTGAAACGGAGAGTGAGTTGCCTGATCTTGTGCATGAAGCGCTGGTGGTGTTTCACGCAAAAACCGTTGAGAAGAATTTACGCCTGCATTGCTTCATTGAACCTAACCTACCGCGTTGGATGATGCTTGATCAGGTGCGGTATAAGCAGGTGATTTTAAACCTGGTCGGTAACGCGGTGAAGTTTACCAAGCAAGGATCGATCATGGTGCATGTCAGCCAAATTGATGTGGACAAGACACCTTGGCTTCGGTTGGAAGTGATCGACACGGGTATTGGTATTCCTGCTGACAAGCTCGATACGATTTTCGAGAATTTCACACAGGTTGATAGTTCTTATAGTCGCTCATATCAAGGCACCGGATTAGGTTTGCCAGTGTGTCGTAAATTGGTTGATTTGATGGGCGGTGACATTCGCGTTTCTAGTCGTGATGCGCTGGGCACCACGTTCACGGTTGATGTGCCCCTCAAAGGGCTGGAAAACCACCCTGAAACCTTATTCAGTAGCTTGCCGCCACTTGCCGATACCCTTGAACAACACGCGCTGATTGCGACACGCGACGATCAATTAATGCTGGTGTTCAAATCTTACCTCACAGAGTTGGGGTTAACCGTAACGCAATATTCACCAGAATCAGAGTTGCCGACCGCAGTGGCGAGTAGCGCCATTTTGTTTGTTGATGAGGATGTTGCGGGTGAAATTCATGCTGCTATCAGCGCTGCGTCCACGTCTATTTTGATCAGTCACGATGGCATGGTTGAGGGCCAAGGCATGCCGTGTTTGATTAACCCAATCAGCCCTGAAGTGCTTTATCACGTGCTGTGTGCCGATACCGAAATGCCCACGTTTGAAGAGAATGGGGCGAAAGACGGTGTGGTGCGTTTTGATGGTTTGAACGTGCTGATTGCCGAAGACCATTTGGTTAACCAAGATTTGATGGTTTTAGTGTTGCAAAGTTTAGGGTGCAATTCCACGTTGGCTGATAACGGCCGCGTCGCATTGGACAAACACAAAGCGGATCCGTATGACCTCATTCTTATGGATTGCCAAATGCCAGAAATGGACGGCTTTGAAGCCACGCAGCTCATTAGAAAGTTCGACCGTGAAACGCCTATCATTGCTGTGACCGCGAATGCGTTGTCTGGTGATGCTGAACGTTGTTTGGCGGCGGGCATGAATGCGCATTTGGCCAAGCCGTTTACCAAGGATCAATTGGTAAATTTAATGCTCCTGTATGTACCAAATGAAAAGATTCAACGTGAGATCCAACCTGATTTTGTGGGTATCGACATTAATCTCACCGAATTTGAAAATAAGTTTGTGCCACAGGCGGACATTGCTTCGATTGAGCAAGACGAAGAAGTGGTTGCTGGCGAATCAAAAATTAATCTCGAGCAAATTCGCGACCAGATAGGCGATAGCGAAGAAATGATTCAACGCATTCTGGGTAAGTACGTTAAGACGCAACTGAATGACATCGATGCGTTTGAGGTGGCACTGAACGACGAAGACTTCACCAGTGTAAGAAAAATTGCGCACCGCATGAAAGGTGCCGCTGCAATGATTGGTGCGTCTGAATTGTCTACGCTCTGCCTAGAAATAGAAAAATACCCATCCGATGATATTGATGCGTTACGCGCGTATCTTCCTTTACTTAATCAAAACGCTAAAGCCATCATTCGTGAAGTGGAAGCGCTCGGCGCTGTTTAGCAGTGCCGTCTAATTTTTAATCGCAACGTTCTACTCTGTCTCGTCTCATTGGCGAGTCGCTCGCCGGTTTCCTGTTTCTCTGGTTGTTACTTTCTCTGTTGCAATGTTGATGCGCCTCTATTTTTCTCAATCATATTTTCTCATTTCTCGGAATGATTGACAGATCGTCAAGCTGGGTTAACGAATATTCTTCATTTGTGTACGGAATGTTGGTGTAGTTGGCAGGAATGACATAGTTTTAATAATCAAATTTATACCGTGAATGACATGCGTAAATGATTCACTTGGAATTGAATAGATTGAAAAGGTTTGAATTCGATCATTTTCTGATGTTTGCGCATAGGACCAATATTTCGCGAAAAGGAGAGTCCAAATGCAACGAACGCTTACGATAGCGTTTATTTCGTTATCACTCATCGCATGCAGTGAAGAGCCCCCCGTACCAGAACCCGAAGCAAGACCTGCCAAAATGATGACCGTCTCCATTGGAGATGGCGACATAAACCGCACTTTTTCTGGCACCGTGGAAGCGGATGATCAGGCCGTGCTTGCGTTTCGAGTATCGGGTGAAATTACAGACATGCCCGCGCTTGCAGGCATAGATGTGGTGGCAGGTGATGTGCTTGCAGAGTTAGACAAAGATGAATACGGGTTGCTGCTTGCGAAAGCGAAGGCAAGTTATCGTCTCTCTAAGGTGCAATATGACCGTGCGGTTAAGTTGAAGAAAACCAATGTTATTTCAGAGCAAGACTTTGATAGCGCCAAATCGAGCTTGAGTGAAGCCAAAGCTGGGTTAGATCTTGCACAGTCTAACTTTGATTACACCACACTGAAGGCACCGTATAGCGGTACGATTTCACTGAGAGTGAAAGAGCGCAATGAATTCGTTGGTGCGATGGAACCCGTCATGCATATCCAAACGAAGGATGTGATTAACGTGAGCTTTCAACTTCCAGAGCGTCTTTTCCAATATTTCAATTCAGAATCTGAACTGCAGAGCCACCAACCGTTGATTTCTTTTGATACTTACCCGGGCAGCAGCTTTCCTGCAACGTTAAAAGAAGTCGATACCGAAGCGGATACCACCACGGCGTCTTATCGCATTACAGTGACATTGCCTCGTCCCGACAATGTGAACGTGTTACCGGGCATGGCCGCGCAAGTGACGGCGACCTTGCCAGGTGCAAGCCAGAATATTATTCCCGACACAGCCATTGAAAACGATGGTGACAGCACCTTGGTGTGGCGAGTGGGTGAGGATGGCAAAGTGTCGAAAGTGTCAGTGTCTTTAGAAAATAACAAGCTGGTCGGCGGGCTGGAAAGTGGCGATACGATTGTTATAAACGGAATCAACAGCCTTGATGAAGGCATGGTGGTTTATCCGTGGGTCAAGGAACGAGGGTTGTAAAAATGATGAAGCGTATCAATCAATTTGCCATCAAATCCTTGGTGCCAGCGATCGCGATTGCTCTTGTTGGGTGTAATGAAGCGCCTTCGGCGACGGATAAAGCGCCGCAAAATGTCGATGTTTTAGTGATTGGCGATGGCCAAAATGACGCACGTTTGCATTTTCCGGCCATTGCTGCGGCTGCCGACAGGGCGGAATTATCTTTCTTGGTAGCTGGTGAGATTAACGCCATTAACGTGAAGCCGGGGGATATCGTTAAGAAAGGTGATGTGCTCGCATCGCTCGACCCAACGAGCTATCAGCTTGAAGTGGACAATACCCAAGCGCGTTTTAACGTATCAGACAGCCAATACCGTCGTTCTAAGCCGCTGGTTGAAAAAGGCCTGCTAGCGAAATCTCAATTTGATGAGTTGGCTGCTCAACGACAGATCGCAAAAGCGGATCTAGATTTGGCAAAACTCAAATTGTCTTACACCAAAATGACCGCTCCTGTGGATGGCGTAATCAGTCGTGTGCCAACCCAAGCCTTTGAAAATGTGTCAATTGGTCAAACCATTTTGAATATTCACGATGCAAGTCAGGTGGATGTGCGCATTCAGGTGCCGGATGTGTTGTTTGCGCGTAATGGCGGGAAAAGCCGTGAAGAGAACACGCAACACATTCGTCCTAAAGTGCAAACCGACGATGGCATGGAATATCGTGCGACGGTGAAAGAGTTTACTGCCCAGCCTGATCCTGAAACAGGGTCGTTCATGGTGACACTGACCATGCCGATGCCAAAAGACAAGTTCATTCTAGACGGCATGACAGTCGAAGTGTTGGTGGATGAAATCAGTCTGTATGACGACAGGGCGCAACTCATCGAAGTACCGATTGAAACCGTGTTTAACGAAGACGGTGATGGTTTAGACAAGAGCAATAAGTTTGTTTGGAAATTGAAAGATGACAACACGCTAGAGAAGCGAAAAGTCACGGTGGGTAATTTAACGCCTTCTGGCATTTTAATTATCGAAGGTGTGACGTCGGGCGATCGTATTGTTTCGACGGGTGTGAATCGCCTCCGTGCTGATCAGTTAGTAAACGTCATCGAGAAAAAGGACATTGACCAATGAAACAGACGATTGCCAGTTACTTTATAAACAATAAGGTAATCAGTTGGATGTTGACGCTGATCTTCCTTATTGGCGGTACCCAAGCCTTTTTTGGATTGGGTCGGTTAGAAGATCCTGCGTTCACGATCAAAGATGCATTGATTGTGACCAGCTACCCAGGTGCAACACCACAGCAAGTGGAAGAAGAAGTTACTTACCCTATCGAGAAGGCGGTACAGCAACTTGTCTATGTCGATGAAGTGACCTCGATTTCGAGTCGTGGCTTATCTCAAATTACCGTGACCATGAAGAACAACTTTGGCCCTGATGATTTGCCGCAAATTTGGGATGAATTACGCCGAAAAGTGAATGACTTGCGTGGCAGCTTGCCTCCCGGCGTTAACACGCCACAGGTTATAGATGACTTCGGTGATGTGTTCGGCGTGCTATTAGCGGTCTCTGGTGAGGGATATTCTTATCAAGAGCTCGAAGACTATGTCGACTTTCTCCGCCGAGACCTTGAGCTTGTTGAAGGCGTGGGCAAGGTTCAAGTCACGGGTACACAGCAAGAACAAGTCTTTATCGAAATCTCGATGCGCAGGTTGTCAAACCTCGGCTTATCGCCAGATACCATCGATAACCTTTTAGCGACGCAAAACTTAGTTGGTAGCGCGGGCGCATTACGCATTGGCGATGAATACATCCGCATCCACCCAACGGGTGAATTCACCAGTGTGGAAGAACTGGGCAATTTGATCATTAACGAAGCTGGGCAAGAAGGGCTTATCTACCTGAAAGATGTCGCGGACATTAAACGTGGCTATCAGGAAGTGCCGAGTAACTTGCTGAGTTATAACGGCAGCGAAGCGTTGCACCTTGGGGTATCTTTTGCACAAGGCGTCAATGTGGTCGAAGTGGGTGAACGGGTTGATCGTCGACTCGCTGAGCTAAAGGAAAACCAACCTATTGGTATCGACATTGGTGTGGTGTATGCCCAGCCAACAGAAGTTGATACCTCTGTGAAAGGCTTTGTGGTGAGCTTGGGTCAAGCGGTCGCCATCGTGATTATCGTGCTGCTTTGCTTTATGGGGCTGCGTTCTGGCTTATTGATAGGTCTGATTCTGCTGCTGACTGTGCTCGGCACCTTTATTTTCATGCAGTACTTCGCCATCGATCTGCAACGTATTTCTTTGGGTGCATTGGTTATCGCGTTGGGGATGTTGGTGGATAACGCCATTGTGGTGGTCGAGGGGATACTCATCGGCCTCAAGAAGGGAAGAACCCGGACGGAGGCCGCCTCAGACATTGTTACCCAAACCAAGTGGCCGTTGCTGGGGGCAACCGTCATTTCAGTGACCGCGTTTGCTCCCATTGGTTTGTCTGCTGATGCAACCGGCGAATATTGTGGCACCTTGTTCCAAGTGCTGCTCATCTCTCTGATGCTAAGCTGGTTTACTGCCATTACGCTGACACCCTTCTTCGCCAGCATGTTCTTTAAAGAAGAAGTGCAGGCTGAAGGTGAAGAAGACGTTGATCCATACAATGGCATGTTGTTCGTGCTGTACCGTAAGTTCTTAGGCGTGTGCATGCACCGCACGGGTGTCACCATCGTGGTGTTAGTTGCTGCGCTAGCCGCAAGCCTTTACGGGTTCACCTTGCTGAAGCAGTCTTTCTTCCCGTCATCTACTACGCCTATGTACATGGTGGATATCTGGATGCCAGAAGGTACAGACATTCGTGCAACGGAAGAAAACCTGATCGAGATTGGCGCTTGGGTTCAAAATCAGCCAAATGTCGAACATGTTTCTACCAGTGCGGGTCAAGGGGTTCAACGCTTTATGTTGACGTATGCACCGGAGAAAAGTTATTCGGCGTACGGTGAAATCATCATTCGCGTGAAGGACTATGAATCTGTGTTGCCTTCGATGGCGGTAGTGCGTGATCACCTAGACCAGGGCTTCCCTGGCCTTCAATACAAAATGAAACGCATTGAACTAGGGCCAGCATCTGGTTCGAAGATTGAAACACGTATCCTTGGTTCTGATCCGACGGTACTTCGCTCGATTGCAGCCGAAGTGACAGACATTTTGAACAGCGACCCGGATGCGGTGAACATTCGCCATGATTGGCGTGAACGCACGAAGATTCTCGAGCCGCAATTCAATGAAAGTCAGGCACGTCGATATGGGATCACCAAAGCAGACGTTGATGAACTCCTGATGATGGCGTTCTCTGGTCTCAATGTGGGTATTTATCGAGATGGCACGACTTTAATGCCAATCGTAACCCGCTTGCCTGAACAAGAACGTGTGGACGTGAAAACCATCGAAGGCATGAAAATCTGGAGCCCTGTGCTCAAAGATTACATTCCTTTGCAACAAGTGATTCTTGGCTATGAAGTGATTTGGGAAGATCCGCTCGTGGTTCGTGAGAACCGTAAGCGCACATTAACCGTGTTTGCGGACCCAGATCCATTGAAAGATGTCACGGCTGCGACGTTGCAAAAGCGCATTCAACCTTTGGTTGAAGCCATTGAATTGCCAAAAGGCTACAGCATAGAGTGGGGTGGAGAATATGAATCATCCGGTGATGCACAGGAAAGCTTGTTCACCACCATGCCGATGGGCTACCTCTTCATGTTCTTGGTGACGGTGTTCCTGTTCAACTCCGTGAAAGATTCTATGATTGTCTGGCTGACGGTGCCGCTTGCCATTATCGGTGTGACAACAGGTTTACTCTTGTTGGACACGGCATTTGGCTTTATGGCACTTCTGGGCTTCTTGAGCCTGTCCGGTATGCTGATTAAAAACGGTATTGTTTTGATTGACCAAATCAACATTGAGATGGAAAGCGGGAAAGATGAACTCAATGCGATAGTTGATGCGGCTGTCAGTCGTGTGCGGCCTGTCTGCATGGCGGCAATCACGACCGTATTGGGGATGATTCCATTACTGCCTGATGTTTTCTTTAAACCAATGGCGGTCACTATCATGTTTGGTTTGGGCTTTGCGACAGTACTGACGTTGATCGTCGTTCCTGTGCTCTATCGTCTCTTTTATCGGATAAAATATCATCCTGTATGATCCGTCTTTTAACGGGAAAATAGCCTGCATCATGCAGGCTATTTTCATTTTAAAAGGGTGCTCGTCGTCACATCCAAAAAAACGGTCAAAAAAACAACGAAATGCCATTAAAAAATAAGCTTTTTATATCAATAAGATAGGAGCGCATGGGTGGTGTGGATAACTAAATTTTTATCCACAGAAATGGTTGATAACTCGGTAGATTAATCATGTGAAGGCTTACCCAGCGCGGCTTACAAAAAAGTCAAGCAATGACATTTTGATGAAATTTTAATGTGACTCTACCTTGACAGGATTTTTGTCTTAACCATCTAAGAATGAACGCAATTTAGGGGACATCGATCCATATAATTGAAGTTGCATGATCAATTAAATGCATGAAAAAGGATCGCTAAATGCTGTCAATTCCTTACTTAAATATGCTCAAAAGTTGCACACATGGTAACTGGTCAAACGCTAAGCGGTTTCCAAAGTAGGGAAGGTGTAAAGAAAACGCCAAGCACTGTGCTTGGCGTTGTTTGTTTCGGCGGGTCTTATTCTGCGCGTTAAAGCACGCTAGCTTGATTCATCAGCAGTACCTTCTTTCTCTGAACTTGAACGCGAACTTTGCTCAAAGGTGTATTTTAAGGCCAAGTAGCCGATCACCGCCGCGAGGATAGAGCCGATAAATATGGCAATGCGAGATAGGTCGACCAATGCATGGTTGTCAGCGCCTGGGAAGGCCAATGTCGTGATGAATATCGACATGGTAAATCCAATACCACAGAGAATAGATGCAGCAACCACATGCATGAAATGCACGCCCTTGGGCAAGCTTGCCACCCCAGTCTTGATGGCGAGGTAACAAGCGGCGCTGATCCCTAATGGTTTACCAAGTAGGAGCCCAAGCGTAATTCCTAACGGGAGTGGTTCTAACAACATATCAGCGCTGAAGTCATTGAGCGGTACGCCAGAGTTCGCAAACGCAAACAGCGGCAGAATCGCAAAGCTACTCCAAGGATGGATACCGTGTTCCAAATAGCGGAGTGGGCTTCTCACACGGTGGTGCTTGATACGAAGCGGCACAGCGAAGCCAAGAATGACCCCTGCCACTGTGGCATGAACGCCGGATTTTAGAACAGCAACCCAAAGTATCGCCCCCACGAGTAAATACCCTGTCAAACGGGCCACCCCTTTCGCGTTCATATAGAACAATGCAGCGCTTGCCAACACAGCGATAGAAAGAGCAATCACGGACAGGTCGCTGCTAAAGAACAGTGCAATAATGATAACCGCGCCTAAATCATCAATCACGGCCAATGCGAGTAAAAAGACTTTGAGGCTAACAGGTGTTTGCTTACCGAAAAGGGCCAGTACACCAAGGGTAAAGGCAATATCGGTGGCGGCAGGAATGGCCCATCCATCCAACGATTTTGGCTCATTGATGTTCAGTAGGACGAAAATGAGAACCGGAACTACCATGCCACCGATCGCCGCGATAACAGGGAACATAGCGCGGGAGCGGGTTCGCAATGCGCCTTGAATCAATTCTCGCTTTACTTCCAAGCCGATCAACAGAAAGAAAATGGCCATTAAGCCGTCGTTAATCCAAAGGAGTAAATTCTTTTCTATATCGAGGGAACCGATCTTTATGTGGATGGGTGTATCCAGTAACGCTAGGTAGTAAGGAGCAAGTGGTGAGTTCGCAATAATAAGGGCTGCGAAAGCCGTGGCAATTAAGAGGATCCCGGGGGCCGTGTCGAGCTTGAAAAAGTCGCCCAGTTTTTTAATCAAAACGCGCTCCTATCCTTCGTCGCATAATACTTAAGTCTAATAAGTAAAAGGAAAAAAGGGCAAAAACTTGTCTAAACATTAATTCAAATGCATGACATTGAATAGCGTTTTGCCAAAGCTTCCATGTGTTCCATCACAGGATGTTAGGTTAAGCGTAGGTGCCGAAGAGGGAGTGCACTGCAGCCATCTTGAGACAACTGCAATGTTCTGCTGGATATTTAGGCCGTTTTTTTCGATGGGATCATTTTCAGTGAGAGCGTAAGGTGAAAGATTGCCATGGGCTCATCGCCACTGATTGAGGGGCAGGTTGCCGTGATTTTCACGGGACGATTAACGCGCTCACCGGTTGAAATCGTTTCATCGAGCATTTCATCAATGGCGTGTCCGTCTACACAGGTAAATAAGACATCTGCTTCGGGTCTCTTAAGAAACTCTCCAGTAACCGCTTTGAACGCCAGCGAGATTTTTTCGCCCCGTGCTTCGGCCTTGCTCATTGCCATAAAACCACCAGCGACATCAGCACCAATGGCGAGGGTGCCAAAGTACATGCTGTTGAGGTGGTTTTTGGTTCGACGTCGAGTACGGATTTTTATTTGAACTTGTTCTTCATTCAACACAAGAATCTTAGGGCGGCAATACCAGATCAATGGCACTTTAAAAAAGCCAAACAGTGCCAGCATTCGGTTTGCGTGTTGCAGTGATTGTTTCATCCTTCGTCCTTGAGGCGGTTGAATACAATTCACTCTATAAACTCAACTGGTCGGATGTCAATGTGATGGTTGTTTTGATCCTAGGCTATGTGATCAAGCCAAGCAATTGTGCACGACAGAACGCCACAATGGTTTTGCTATCTTGGATTTGATTATTGGCAATCATGCTCGCAACCTCTTCTACTGAGAAATGCACAACCTCAATGACTTCGTCTTCATCCATTTCCGCTTCGCAGGGTGATAACAGCTTTGCGACGAAGAGATATTGTGTTTCATTGCAAAACCCAGGGGCAGGTAATGACTCGCCAATCGCATGCCATTCTTCTGCTTGTAAGCTGGCTTCTTCTGCCAGTTCTCTCACTGCACAAACCGAGGGGGATTCTGAAGACTCTAAGGTGCCTGCGGGAAATTCATAAATCCAACGGCGAATGGAAGGGCGATACTGCTTGAGTAACACCAGTTTTCCATCGTTTGCGACGGGCAGAATCAGCACAGCACCGGGGTGTTCAAGGGTAATGTGGTTAGTGATGACACCGTTGGGCAAGGTGTGTGTTGATTCTTCGAGCGTGAAGCGCTTCCACGCGTAAAGTTGTTTAGGGTCTGGCATGAGTAATAACTTACTGGCTTAAAAACAGATAATACGCTCACGCTACCCCCGAAAGATGTATTTCCTGAAGAATGTTTCGTGAGATGGCAATAAAAGTGTGATCACGAACAATAAAAAATGCGGGATATTGCAGAAATATGGTAGTATTCGCGCCTAATTTCCATGGGAGTCGCCTTGGGTTGACGGGTATAGATAACTCAATAACTCCCTGTATAAAAAGAAATCATTGGAGTACTACCTTGCAATTTGAAGACCTAGGTTTAGACAAACGCCTTATCAAGACAATTGAGCATTGGGGTTTTAGTGAAGCTACTGAAATTCAAGCAGCTGCAATTCCTGTTGTTACAGCAGGAAAAGATCTGCTCGCGTCGTCTAAAACTGGCTCCGGCAAAACACTCGCATTCTTGTTGCCAGCACTTCAGCGCGTAATGCGCGTGAAATCCCTAAGCCGCCGCGATCCCCGCGTTGTTATTCTTGCACCAACCCGTGAATTGGCGAAACAAGTGTTTGGCGAATTACGCAAACTGCTTGCAGGCACGCAATATAAAGGCGTGTTGATCCTGGGTGGTGAGAACTTCAACGATCAAGCAAAAGAATTCCGCAAAGACCCAATGTTCGTGGTTGCAACACCAGGCCGTCTTGCCGATCACCTAGAGCACCGCCACCTCAGCATTGAAGGGTTGGAACTTCTGATTCTTGATGAAGCCGACCGCATGCTTGATCTGGGTTTTGCACCACAGCTTAAAGCGATCAATGACGCTGCATCGCACCGTCGTCGTCAAACGCTGATGTTCTCTGCAACGCTTAACCACCAACAAGTGAACGACATTGCAGCAGACATGCTGAATGAACCGCGTCGTGTTGCGATTGGTTACGTGAACGAAGAACACAAAGACATCGAACAACGTTTCTATCTGTGTGATCACCTTGACCACAAACAAGCATTGCTTGACCGTGTTTTCGAGGAAGAAGGATACCAACAGCTGATGATATTCACCGCAACCCGTGCAGACACCGAGCGTCTTGCCACTGTGTTTGCGGACCGTGGCATTAAAGCCGTTGCGCTAAGTGGCGACATGAACCAAGCCGCGCGCAACCGTATCATGAACGAATTTGAACGTGGCTTGCACAAAGTGTTGGTAACGACAGACGTTGCTTCTCGTGGTTTGGACATTTCAAACGTGTCTCACGTGATCAACTTCGACATGCCGAAACACGCGGAAGAATACGTTCACCGCATTGGCCGTACGGGTCGTGCTGGTAACAAAGGTACTGCAATTTCTTTTGTTGGTCCTAAAGATTGGATTAGCTTCAAGAGCATTGAAGGCTTCCTCGATAAGAAGATGACCTTCGCAACGTTTGAAGGCTTGAAAGGTAAATTCACCGGTCTTGCACCAAAACGTAAGAAGACCTTCGCGAAGAAACCGACGAAAGCGAAGAAAGTGCAGAAAACCAATGCGAAGAAAGATGCGCCGAAGCAACGTAACAAGAGCTTCTACAAAGGTGTATCTGTGGGTGACCAAGTCTTTGCGGTTAAGAAGAAAAAAGCGCCAGACACCGAATAAGGTTTCTGCTCTAGCAAAATATCTAAGCGCACAACTCTGTGCGCTTTTTTTATGTCTTTTTCTTGTGCCTGTTGCCTGACTAAATGCCTTTACGCTCGTTGGGCATCCTCATTGAACACTCACCGTTCCAGTTCTTAATTTTTACATGACTCATAAAAGAGACGTTTGGGAAATAACCAATGAAAAATCGGTAAGAATGTGACCCGGATTACGATCATATCAATTCGGGGCTGTTTTGCTTTTGCCAATATTTATAAACTCCGACCAGTTAAGAAAGCGCTTTCTTAATGCCATCATTCCTCTAAAGCCAATGACGTAAGGACACTTCATTAGATGAATACGCTAAAACTTCTCACACTGCTCGGCATCTCGTTCTTTCTGTACGGCTGTGGTGGAGGAGGTGATGATGGCGACTCCAACTCTTCTCAATACACGCTCTCATTTTCGGTAACAAACAGCCTAACTGGTCAACCAATCGAAAATGCAGATGTCTCTGTCGATAATGTAAGTCAAATGACAGACAGTGCAGGCAAGGCCGCACATAGCGTAGCTAACGGTAACCTTTCTATTGTTGTCTCACACGACGATTATGCCTCGAAGCGTCTAAATTTCTCTGTGGGTAACGCTGACCGCAGCCTTTCTATCATGTTGCTGAAAACCACGAACGATTCAGATAATCAAAACATCGATTCAGGCACGGACGGTGGCGATACCGACGGTGGCACAGATTCAGGCACGGACGGTGGCGATACTGACGGTGGCACAGATTCAGGCACTGA
>NZ_MDAG01000091.1:0-398 GCF_002876705.1 Enterovibrio norvegicus
CGCTTAGGCGTGTCGTCAGTGAACCAGCCTTCTACGTGACCATCGATAGAAATACCGTTGTCATCCCAGAATGCAACCAGCTTGCCCAAGCCTAGCGTTCCCGCCAGTGAACAGGCTTCGTGAGAGATACCTTCCATCAAACAGCCATCGCCCAAGAACACATAGGTGTTGTGGTCAACGATGTCGTGGCCTTCACGGTTAAATTGCGCCGCCAGAGATTTCTCTGCCATTGCCATGCCGACCGCATTGGTGATGCCTTGGCCTAGAGGACCCGTGGTGGTCTCGATGCCTGGTGCATACCCGTACTCAGGGTGACCTGGGGTTTTTGAATGCAGTTGACGGAAATTTTTAAGATCGTCAATCGACAGATCGTAACCGGTGAGGTGAAGCAGAGAGTA
>NZ_MDAG01000092.1:0-298 GCF_002876705.1 Enterovibrio norvegicus
ACGACCCACCATTCTCTCCACGGGGGAATGATTTGCTTCTGCTTTAAAAGCGGAGACAAATAGCAAACTATCGTGGGCGATTAGCTCAGTTGGGAGAGCACCTCCCTTACAAGGAGGGGGTCACTGGTTCGAGCCCGGTATCGCCCACCACTCTCTAAATATTTTTCTGCACGGAATCGCAGACCCAATAAGCAAAGATTGTTATCGGGTGTGTATTTTTGCGTCTAAGAATCTTTAGACAGTGGTTCTACTCTCTGTTTGAGAGATGAAACACCACTTTTGCTCTTTAAAAATCTGG
>NZ_MDAG01000093.1:0-227 GCF_002876705.1 Enterovibrio norvegicus
AAGAAGACCACTCGATGGGGTTATAGCTCAGCTGGGAGAGCGCCTGCCTTGCACGCAGGAGGTCTGCGGTTCGATCCCGCATAGCTCCACCACTCTTTAAGTGTTTTCGAAAGAGAATATTTAGAAAGTGGACATTCTCGTCAGAGAAACATCACTTTGCTCTTTAAAAATCTGGAAAGCTGACTAGTAGATTCATGACTTCTCTTTATAGAGAGGAAATGAATTGA
>NZ_MDAG01000094.1:0-261 GCF_002876705.1 Enterovibrio norvegicus
GTGAATACATAGGTTTGGTCAGGTTTAGTGCGGGCAAGTGCCCGTTATCACAGCGTTACATGCAAGAGATATGAGTACATTGGAAGAATTCAGAGAAAATAAAGATAGCTGGATTGGTGTGGCTTACAAAGAGACCCGCTCAGATGATCGTGGAAGCTACGATGCAAACGAAAAGGCTCGCTATTCTCTTTTGATACTGCTCCAGTATGACTTCCAAGAGACAGATCTAGAATTAATACGTTTTCTCTTTGAGCAAGAAAT
>NZ_MDAG01000095.1:0-254 GCF_002876705.1 Enterovibrio norvegicus
CTGTCATCAGTTCTAATTATGCTAAACGCCTGCCTTAAAGTCGGCCATCGCGGGCCCCCCATAAAAGCTGGATTGATAAGATGAGCGATTACATCGGTGTCGACTTTTCCCAATGAACTGAAAAGAACATCACGTACATCGTTTGTTTTATCGTATATTTCAGTACTCATTATATTTCCATTTGAGAGCTAACGCTGTGATAACGGGCACTTGCCCGCACTTAACCTGACAAAACCAATGTATTCACGCCACTT
>NZ_MDAG01000096.1:0-815 GCF_002876705.1 Enterovibrio norvegicus
TTTCTCTTTGAGCAAGAAATTGTTGCTAGAGAAAAAGACGATTTCCAAGGAATAGGTAATGCCCTTTGGTTGGGGGCGTTCTTACTTTCGAAATTCAAAGACCCAGCAGATATTTCTCTTTTTTACAGGGCAAAGAACTCAAATTTTGATACTCATTGTGGTTTCGATATCGAATTCGTTTTTTGGCCACTCAAAGAAGATACAGATTCATATCTGGCCGAGAATAATCCTGAGCTTTTAAATGAGCTGGTTGGTGTTTACTTTGAATCAAACCTAAATGAATCGATCAATGAATGGTGGGGTGAACAGTTAAACCAATATCCTGATTGTATCGAAAAAGAACTACCGCTAGTTTTGTATGAACGAAATTTGTATTTCGGAGATATAGTAAAAGCGAAAGAATATCTCGATCTATGGGCTTCGCATGAACCAGAGTCAGATAGAAAACAAAGCTACCTGTATTACGCATACAAACAACTAGGTGAATTTGATAACGCTATAGGAATAGTCAAACAAAGCATAGATCTAAAAGATTCAGGTTGGGATAAAGCCAGCGCTTATAGAGATCTGCTAGAACTGTACACACAAGCAGGTGCCCCAGCACATGCTATTGAATACGTAGAGCGAGTAGATACAGAGTTTAAGAAGTTTGAAAATTGGAAACAAGCTGGCCTCGGCCATATGACAGTTAAATCTGCCTTTGAATACTCTAAGGCATGTAACGATCAAAGTACTGGTAAGAAAGCATTTAAGTATGCTGACGCATGGGGCAGTCAGGTAAGCAAGCTCCCTTTTGCAGTTCTAGAGGCAGGAAT
>NZ_MDAG01000097.1:0-522 GCF_002876705.1 Enterovibrio norvegicus
TGCCCGTTATCACAGCGTTAAGCATCAAGAGAGTTATGGGCCAATACTCGTACCAAGAAACCAAAGATGATGTGATCTCTATAATGAATGAGACGATCGAACACGGAAATTCAATTGGCGGCGGTTTAGGGCGCGCTGAAGTTGAGTATTGGCTTGGACCACTTGAGCTAAATGGATCCAAGCCAACTCCCTATGCTCTCAAGTTGTTGGCAGCGGTATCAATTGGCTCTTTGAGGCATCAGAACAACTTGGAACTAGAAGAGCTTTATTCAGTTGTGGAGTGGCTTGTTGAAAATATAGATGCCTCTGATGTTTCTCTTATAGATCCTGGTTCCGTAAATCAGCTTATTATTGAAACATCAGAGTCATTCGGAGAAACACTTGCAAGTAAAATTAAGCTAGTGGTGGCACCAAATGCTTAACAAGTCAAATCATGCGGACTTGGCAAAACTGTCATCGTTTTTGTTCCCAAAAAGCCGCCAACTTCACCAAGCCGGTGTTTGAGGCGTTATCCGTCAGTTC
>NZ_MDAG01000098.1:0-987 GCF_002876705.1 Enterovibrio norvegicus
ACTCTAGTGCACATAACGTTTGAATAACGAGCGTTTACTAAACCATACAGATTGAAACGCCAAAATCACTGCGTTTCTTTGAAAAAACACGCCACGAGTAAACGTCCACGTTCATTCACTTGTTAGGGTATTTACTCTCTGAGAACGAAACAGCAACCTTTCATTTCTTTATCAATTGGCCACCAAGTGCCCTCTAAGCTTTGCGATAACTCAGCTGAGAGTAGTTTATTAATTGTTAAAGAGTAACCTTTGTTAGTACTTGTAATTTTTGCGCTGAATTCGACGTTCTTGTTGTCTTGTAAGTACTCGCACAGCGCATTCTCAAACACAATTGGATCCTTTGGAACACCAGTAAAGATGCAATCGCCTTCCCAACCCAAATCGGTAAAAATAGGCTTATCCGAGGAAAATAGTAAGAAACCAATCATTTGTTTTGAATCAGTTTCTAACACGATCACATTCGGCATACTTATTCCCTAACGCTCGCCTAAACGGTGAGCAACTTGTTGCGAGTCCAGTACCCAAAGGGCACGATGTTTAAGGCGCTTGTTAGTTTACCCATCTGCTTGCTCGTGAGTTTTAGCCACGGTCCATTTGTCACCAATTTTATTTCTCCAAGCATAGTAGCCGGGCTTTATTGTGGCGATCTCGAATACAGTAGGATCGATTTTTGTAATCTCTTCTAGCCCAACTAGCTTGGCATCTTCCATTGTGTATTCAATATTGCTAACAAACTGCCAACCATCATCCTCTAGGTCGTGATACACAACTTGAATCGGGCATTCACCTTCAATGACTTGGCGAATAGTGAATACGGCGCAGTTCTTAGGCTGGTCAAACGGCCATTTCACTTCTTTTTTCTTAAATATTCCGAACATTGCTCAATCCGATTTTTAAAACTAACGTTGCAATAACGGGCGCTTATTAAACCGCTCAAACCGCTTTAATTCATTGTATTCACGAAACTTTAAAAATCTGCCGCGTTGA